>NZ_BAABAH010000002.1:0-462418 GCF_039537325.1 Nocardioides panacisoli | reverse complement strand
GGGGCGTTAGCGTGAGTCACGTAGGACCTCCAGTTAGAGGGTTGGTGTGGTAACCCCCTCCGTACTGGAGGTCCTCGCTATTCGTCTACGCCTGCGTGTTCACAACCTGCCGGGGAACTACAGCTAGTCCTCGGCGTCGATCTCGACCACGGGGATCTCGTGGGTGAGGAACGCGTTCGGCAGCTCGCTGCCGGACTCGATGAGCGACTGGACGCCGGCCAGCAGGAAGCCGATCGCGCTCTCCACGCGGTCGGCGGCCTCGGCCGGCTCGTCGGCGGAGGCGACCGACTCGCCGGCTGAGGACATGGCGCCGAAGAAGATCCGCGCGAAGGTCTGCAGCATCTGCTCGTCGAGACCCCAGCCCCCGGCGTCCAGCACGGAGCGGACGATGTCGAGGACGTTCGCGAAGGTCGAGCGCTCCTCCTGCTCCCGGAAGCGCTCGTAGCCGAGCACCGCCGGCCCGTCCTGGATCACGATCCGCCGGTAGCGCGGCTCCTGGACCACCTCGAGGAACGCGCGCAGGCCGTTGGACGCCTTCTTCCAGGGGTCCTTGCCCGTGCGCAGCGCCTTCTGGATCCGCCGGGACGCGTCGCCCTCGACGCGCTCGAAGACGGCCTCGAACAGCGCCTGCTTGCCGGAGTAGTGGTGGTAGAGCGCGCCCTTGGTGACCCGGGCGCCGGCGACGATCGCGTCGAGGGACGCGCCGGCGTACCCCTTCGCGGTGAACAGGTCCTCGGCGACGTCGATCAGGGCCTTGCGGGTCGAGGCGGCGTACGCCGCGCGGCGCGAGGCGCCGGTGACGCTCGGCACCTTCGGGACCTTGGGGACCAACTTGGACACCGATGCCTTCGCCACGTGCTCAGCATAGGCACCGGGAAGTGGCACCGGTCACAGACAGGGTGGCCCGGATCACGTCGTCCAAAGGTTTGGCGTACCCCCGGTCTCATCCATACTCAAAGTACGTACTTGCGGTATGTCGGATGCTTCGGGAATGGATCTCGGAGGTCCCATCGGGGGGACCGGCGACCGCGCACGAGCAAGGAGCTGACCATGACCTGGAAGGCCTTCCACAGCAGGGGCGAGACGCTGCGCTCCGTCATCCACACCGCGTCGGTCCGTCGGGACGGGATCCTGCCCATGGACGTCGACGGTGTCTCCGAGACGTTCCGCGACGAGCTCGACCTGCTGTCGGCGCTGCAGCTGAAGTGGCACACCCGCCTCAGCGGCCACGTCGACCGCCTCATGATCACCCAGCCGATGGACCTGCAGAACAAGGTGACGCTGGCCTGGAAGAACGCCGCGGAGGAGCTCCCCGGGGTGCGGATGATCCTCGACCACTACCGCGACGAGCCGACGAGCGAGGCGATGGCGCAGGCGATGCGCGTCGCCACGGCGAAGGAGCACCAGTACCTCGCGGTGATGGCCGGCCGCTCCGGCCTCGCCGACGAGAGCTCCGAGCGGATCGGTGCCGAGATCGAGCAGGCCGGGCGCGACCTGTTCCACGGCGTGACGGCCGTGATCGGCCCCGTCGCCGAGATCGAGGAGCCCCAGCGGCAGAGCCTGCTGGACCGGCTCCGCGCGGTCATCGCCGCCTGAGCGCGGCGCCCGACCGGGCGCCCCGGGCCGACGCCCTCCCTCCCTCCCCTTCGCGTCGGCACGGGGCGCTTTCGCATTTGCCCCCCGACCGTCGGTGTTTGCAAGAATCGGAGGGTGACGCTGCTTCCGCCGGAGCCCGGCCTGCTCCTCGTCGCCGCGCCCACGCTGCTCGACCCGAACTTCGTCGACAGCGTCGTCCTGCTGCTCGACGTCAACGAGGAGGGCGCCCTCGGCGTCGTCCTCAACCGGCCGAGCGCGCTGCCCGTCTCCGAGGTGCTGGGTGCGTGGGGCGACGTCGTCGAGGAGCCCGAGGTGCTCTTCCAGGGCGGGCCGGTCTCGACCGACGGCGCCCTGGCCGTCGCGCTGGCGGCCCCCGGCGGTGAGGGCGCGGTCGGCTTCCAGGTCGTGACCGACCGGCTCGGCCTGCTCGACCTCGACACACCCGCCGAGCTCGTCGTCGGCACCGTCGACCGGCTGCGGATCTTCGCCGGGTACGCCGGCTGGGGCATCGGCCAGCTGCAGGACGAGATCGAGCGCGGCGACTGGTACGTCGTACCGGCGCTGCTGGAGGACGTCTTCCGCAGCGACACCACCGGCCTGTGGCGCGACGTGCTGCGGCGCCAGCCCGGCGATCTCGCGTTCCATGCAACGCGACCGGCCGATCCGGACATGAACTGACCAGACGGACCGCGCTGCAGCGATTCCCGAGAAAGTTCGGGTTCGCCTGCAACCAAACGGCGTTTCGTTGAGTCTATGAAGGTAGAGGTCGGTCACAGCTCCCGTGGCCGGTCGCCAGTGGCGAGGAGGCTCGGGATGCGGATGACGCGGATCGTCGGACTCGCGGTCGTCGTCGTCGCCGCGCTCTGCCCTGCCGCGACCGCCGCGGCCGACCCGTCCGACCCGGACCCGCTGCCGTCCCAGCAGCTGCCGGGGGAGCAGCTGCCGGACGAGCCCGAGGTCGGCGCGCCGCAGGCCCTCGCTGCGACGTCCTGCACCTACGTCGTCGAGTCCGGCCTCTACACCTGCGACGCCGGGATGATCAGCCGGGTCACCAAGGCGACCACCGTCGTCGCGACGCTCTATCCCGCGAAGGGCTACGTCGGCGCGCCCACCCTCACGGTGCGCAGCGAGAAGGGCGGCTGCACGGCCGGGAAGCTCAGGACCGAGCTCCGCGTCGACCTGCGCTACCTCTACTTCACCGACGGCACGCACTGGGACGACAAGGCCATGTCGTTCCGCACCTACGCCGGCTGCCGGCTCAAGCTCTACGACGGGACCGACGGCGGCGAGGGCCGGATGCCCGCCACCAGCTGGCTCGACGACCGGTCCAGCATGTCGAAGGTCGACGGGCGGCTCTGGGCCCGCAGGGCGGACCTCGTCGCCGTCTCCTGACCGGTACCCTTGGCCGGGTGACCACCATCGGATTCTCGACCGACACGGACGTCCGGGAGGACCGGCGCACGCTGCCGACGGACAACGGTGACCACGAGCGCTTCTCCCACTACGTGGAGAAGGAGAAGCTGACCGAGGCGATGGTGATGGGTACGCCGGTCCGCGCGCTGTGCGGGAAGATCTGGGTGCCCAGCCGGGCGCCGGAGAAGTTCCCCGTGTGCCCGGAGTGCAAGGAGATCTGGGAGTCCCTCAAGGACGAGCCGGGTTCCGACGAGTGAAGTCGCTCGGACCTGCGTGGCCCGAGCGAGCAGCCTGGGGGACCGCGCCGTCGCTGCGCGCCTGGCAGGAGGCCGCGCTGCGCGACTACCTCGGCCGGGCACCGCGTGACTTCCTCGCCGTAGCCACGCCCGGCGCCGGGAAGACCACCTTCGCGCTGAGCGCCGCCGCCGAGCTGCTCGGCCGCCGCGTGGTCGACCGGGTGATCATCGTGGCGCCCACCGAGCACCTCAAGATGCAGTGGGCCGAGGCGGCCGCCCGGGCCGGGCTGCCGATCGACCCCAGCTACTCCGCCGGCAAGGGGAAGATCTCCAGCGACTACGTCGGGGTCGCGGTGACCTACGCCGGCGTCGCGGTCAACCCGCTGGCGCTGCGGATCCGGACCGAGCGCTTCAAGACGCTGGTGATCCTCGACGAGGTGCACCATGCCGGCGACGCGCTGTCCTGGGGCGAGGGCGTGCGCGAGGCGTTCGAGCCGGCCGCACGACGGCTGGCGCTCACCGGTACGCCGTTCCGCTCCGACGTGAACCCGATCCCGTTCGTCACCTACGCGCCGGGCGACGACGGGATCCCGCGGTCGGTCGCCGACTACACCTACGGCTACACCCAGGCGCTCGCCGACCACGTCGTCCGGCCGGTGCTCTTCCTCGCCTACTCCGGCGAGATGCAGTGGCGCACCCGCGCCGGCGACGAGGTCGCCGCGCGGCTGGGCGAGCCGCTGACCAAGGACATGACGGCGCACGCGCTGCGGACGGCGCTGGACCCCGGTGGCTCCTGGATGCCCGCGGTGCTGGCCGCCGCCGACAAGCGGCTCGCCGAGGTGCGCAACCACGTGCCCGACGCCGGCGGCCTGGTGATCGCCACCGACCAGGACTCCGCGCGCGCCTATGCCAAGCTGCTCCGCGCGATCACCGGCGAGGCCCCGACCGTGGTGCTCTCCGACGAGAAGGCCGCCTCGAAGAAGATCTCCGAGTTCGCGGCCGACGACAGCCGGTGGCTGGTCGCCGTACGGATGGTGTCCGAGGGCGTGGACGTGCCACGGCTCTCGGTCGGCGTCTACGCCACGACCACCTCGACGCCGCTGTTCTTCGCCCAGGCCGTCGGCCGGTTCGTCCGCGCGCGGACCCGCGGCGAGATCGCGTCGGTGTTCCTGCCGTCGGTGCCGCGGCTCCTGCAGTTCGCCGCCGAGCTCGAGGTCGAGCGTGACCACGCGCTGGGCAAGAGGGTGCAGGACGAGGACGACATCTTCGCCGCCGAGAACGACCTGCTTGCCCAGGCGCAGGCGGGGGAGGGCGCCTCCGACGAGCTCGACGCGCTCCCGTTCGAGGCACTCGGCTCGGAGGCCCGCTTCGACCACGCGCTCTACGACGGCGCGACGTTCGGTTCCGACGAGGAGATGGACTTCCTCGGCATCCCCGGGCTCCTCGAGCCCGACCAGATGCGCGAGCTGCTGCAGCAGCGGCAGGCCGACAACGCGAAGGCGCAGAAGGGCCGTACGACGCCCGAGCCCGACACCGTGGAGCAGGTGACCACGCACGAGCAGCTCGCCGTGCTCCGCCGGGAGCTGAACGGCCTGGTCGCCGCCTGGCACCACCGCACCGGCCAGCCGCACGGCGTCACCCACGCCGCGCTCCGCAAGGAGTGCGGCGGCCCCGCCGCCGCCGTCGCCAACGCCGACCAGCTCCGCAAGCGCATCGACCAGCTCCGCGAGTGGGCCGCCCGCAAGACCTCCTAGAACCCCGCGTCGGCCGATCTCGGCACCCTGAGCACGCCGAGTCGGCAGAAACTTGCCGCCAGTCACGCCGAGTCGGCTCAAGCTTGAGCCGACTCGGCGAAGTCCGGATTGAAGTTTCTGCCGACTCGGCGAACTGTCCAAGAACTGTTTGACAGTCGGGCCGTCTCGTGGTGCACTACTGCCCAACAGATCTTGGAGGGTTGTCGTGACGGATGAGGAGACGGCGTCGCTGCGGGCGACGGCGCACCCGCTGCGGCTGCGGATGCTGTCGCTGCTGACCGGTACGGCGATGAGCGCGGCCGAGGTGGCGCGGGAGCTGGGCATCACGCACGCCAATGCGTCCTACCACCTGCGGGTGCTGCTCGACGCGGGGTTGATCGACGTCGAGGGCGAGGAGCGGATCCGGGGCGGGATGGCCAAGCGCTACCAGCACCACTTCGAGCGCAGCGAGCCCCGACGGACGTCCGAGCAGCTGACCGACGAGGTCGCGGCGATGACGCAGGAGCTGCTGCGCCGCTGGCGCGCCAACGCAGGACGGATGCAGACCCTCACCGACGCGGAGCTCTGGGTGACCCCGGCCGTCTGGCAGGAGGTGCTCGAGGCGCTCCGGCGAACCTCCCTGGCCCTGCACGAGCAGGCGCAGCGGCCCCGTACCGAGGGGACCGTCAAGGTGAACCTGACGATCGCCGGCTTCCTGATGGAGAGCGACTCATGACCAGCAAGGCCGGGCCGAGCCCGCTGCGGGACCGGCGCTTCCGGTGGTACTTCGCGTCGCGCGCCATCGACCTGCTCGGCAACATGATGGGCGGGATCGCGCTGTCCTTCGCGGTGCTGACGGTCAGCGACTCGCCCGAGGCGCTGGGTGCGGTCCTGGCCGCGCACAGCATCCCGATGGTGCTCCTGCTGCTGGTCGGCGGCGTGCTGGCGGACCGCTTCGGGCGGACCCTGGTGATCCAGCTCAGCAACGTCACCGCCGGTACGACGGCGCTGGTCATCGCGATCCTGGTGATCACGGGCAACGCCCAGGTCTGGGAGCTGATCGCTCTCGAGGCCGTCAACGGAGTCGCGGCCGCGGCCGGGCAGCCCGCGCTGGCCGGGCTGGTCCCGCAGCTCGCGCCGGAGGGGTCCCTGCAGCAGGCCAACGCGCTCAACGGTCTGCTGCGCAACATCACCCTGGTCTTCGGGCCGGCGATCGGCGGTGCGCTGGTCGTGGGCGTCGGGCCGGGCTGGGCGATCGCGATCGACGCGGGCACCTACTTCGTCGCGGCCGCGCTGCTCCTGCCGATCAAGCTGCCGCCGCCGCCCGCGCGCGGGGCGGGCGACAGCATCGTGCGCGACCTGCGGACCGGCTGGACCTTCTTCCGCACGACGAGCTGGCTGTGGATCATCGTGCTGGCCTTCGGCGTTCTCAACGCCCTCTCGAGCGGCGGCTTCAGCACGCTCGGCCCGCCGCTCGCGAAGAGCACCGAGATCGGTGTCGACGGCTGGGCGCTGATCGTCTCGGCCGGCGCGCTCGGCCTGGTGTGCACCTCGCTGGTGCTGCTGCGGCTGCCGCTGCGGCGCCCGCTGCTGCTGGGGATGCTGGGCTGCGCCGTCTACTCGATCCAGATGATCGCGCTCGGCACGACCACCGAGCTGGCGGTGCTGATGGCGGCGGCGTTCGTGGCCGGCGCGGGCATCGAGATCTTCGGGCTGGGCTGGGACCTGGCCATGCAGGAGCACGTGCCCCCGGACATGCTGTCGCGGGTCTACTCCTACGACATGCTCGGCTCGTTCGTCGCGATCCCGGCGGGCCAGCTGCTGTTCGGCCCGCTCGGCGGCAGCTTCGGGCTGCAGCGGATGATCCTGCTCGCCGGCATCGCGTACGCCGCCGTGTCGCTGCTGACGCTCCTGTCGGGCTCGGTGCGCGGGATGACCCGGGCGCCGGTCAGGAGCACCACTTCTGCACCAGCGTCCTGATCACCGTGATGTTCCGGTTGGTCGCCGCGACGCCGAGCGCCTTCTCCACGCCCCAGGGGTCGACGACGCCCTGCTGGTAGGTCTCGAGCAGCAGGTGCGCCGCCCGGTCCCGTACGACGACAGCGTCGGCCGCACCGTCGCGCTCCTGCAGCGCCTTGGCCTTCGCGGCCGTCGGCGCCGACTTGAGCAGGTAGACGTAGTGCCGCTCGAGCTTGCGCCCCTCGGCCAGCTCGTCGGCGTCCTCGGCGATCGATGCCAGCTCGGCCGCGGTGAACGCGATCGTCGGCACCTCGAAGCCGGCGCGCTCGGCGTACGCCTTCTCCAGCGCACCCTCGATCTTCGCCCGCGACCGCATCCTCGTCGTGAGCCGCACGTTGCCGGTGTTGATGTGGGTGTCCACGTCGTCGAAGCCGGCGGCCTCGGTGGCGGCGGCGATGTCGGCCTTGGGGAACTTCCGGTTCGCGCCGAGGTTGATCGCGCGCAGGAACGCGACGTAGGTCGTCATGGGAGCACCCTGCCTCCGGCCGCCGACGGGGCCGGGCGGACACTCCGCACGATCCGCGGGACGTCGGCCCGGCTGGTGGTGAGCCCGGCCCACGCGCGAATCTGCCGTACGGCGACCCGGCGCTCGGCTCGCGGCAGCCCCAGGACGTCGGCGCCGTGGTTGCCGCCGGGCTGCTCGAGGACCGAGCACTGGCGGTCGGCGCCGGCCGGCCCGCAGTCGAACCGCTCGGCCCCCCACGGGTCGAGCGCGCCGTAGACGAACAGCATCCGCCGGCCGTGGTGGCGCACCCAGTCGTCGATGTCGGCCATGGCGGCCGGGTGGAACCGGACCGGTCGGAGCTGCCGCGGGAGATAGCTCTCCGGAGCGTCGAACCCGGGATAGCGGACCAGGTCCGCGACCGGCTCCTCGTAGGGCTGCGGCCAGCCGAGCTGGCTCGCGGCCTGGAAGTAGTAGGGCACGTAGGGCCGGACTCCCTGGTCGGTCAGCGCCCACCAGCCCTCGACCTCGTCGACCCAGTCCCAGAGCCGGCGGTGCGACGCGTCCGCGCCGGGCACGCGATCGCAGGCGCTCGGGGCGTCCTGGTACTGCCAGAAGGCCCAGTAGGTCTCGATCGCGGCCTCCTCGACCGCGTGGTCGGCGTCGCCGGCCAGGTCGAGAGACAGGTCGTGGGCGGCGACGTAGCGGTCCAGCCGCGCGTCGAACCAGTCGCGGTCGGTCAGGATGCGCCGCTGCACGTCGACGAGGGCGGCCCGGCAGTCGGCGTACTTGTCGCCGCCGACCGAGGCGAGGAAGTCGCCATAGGCGCTGTCCTCGTCGTTGTCGGCGTCGTCAGGGGCGACGTAGGCGACCGTGCCGGCGACGTCGCCGGGGTGGAACCGGCGCAGGTAGGTCATCGTCATCCCGCCCTTGGACGCCCCGGTGGACAGCCACGGCTTGCGGTAGATCCGCTGGAACGCGCGGACGATCCGGTGCTGGTCGGCGGCGGCCTTGCTGATCGTCAGCTGGGTCGGCCAGTCGGGATGCCGCGGTCGGGACGGCTGGAAGAAGCGGTACTCGACGCTCAGCTGGTTGCCGTCGACCAGCTGGGCGACCTCGCCGCGGAAGCCGGCGTCCCAGTAGACGTTGTAGCCCGACGCGTAGAGCACGGTGGGCCGGTCGAGACCGACGTGGACCAGCGTGGCGCGCAGCGAGAAGTGCTGCCCGTCGGGATCGGCCGGGTCCACCGGCAGGCTCACCCAGATCCGGAAGAACCGGCTGCCGTGCTCCGCGTCGCGGGGGACCTCCCGGACCCGCTCGACGATCGGCAGGGCCCGGATCCGGCGCAGCAGCGGGTCTCGCGCGTCCGACCGCTCGGCGTGGGCACCCTGCGCCCCCGCCGGTGAGGGGTGGGCCGCGGCGACCGGAGCGGGGGAGACCACGAGGGCGAGCGCGGTGAGCAGGGTCAGCAGGAGGGAGGTGCCCCGAGCGGCGGTCGTCATGGTCCGCATTCTTCCTGTGACCGGCGACACTGGACCACTCCCTCGATATGCATAGGTTTCCTATGTAAAGTGGAGGCCGTGACCCACCCCGACCGCCTCGAGCAGCTCGGCAGCGAGCTGGTCGTCCAGTCGGCCCGCCTGGTGCGGCTCGTACGCCGCAGCCTCGCCCAGCCGGCCGGCGTCCGCGTGCTGTCGCTGCTCGACGAGCTCGGCCCGACGGGCGTGAGCGCGCTGGCCGCGGCCGACCACTGCTCGCAGCCGACGATGACCGGCCAGGTCCGGCAGCTGAAGGAGCACGGCTGGGTCCAGGGCGCGCCGAACCCCGACGACGCCCGCGGCACGCTCGTCTCGCTCACCGACGCCGGCCGCGCCGAGCTGACCCGGGTCCGCGCCGACCACGGGCGGATGGTCGCCGAGCGGCTCCGCCGCACTCAGGAGTACGACGACCAGCAGGTCGCGGCCGCCGTGGAGCTGCTGCGCACCGTGCTGGAGAACCCCACCGACGACACCACCGACGAGAACCCCGGAAGGAACCCCTCGTGACAGCCCCCTCCGTCCACGCCACCACCGAGACGCCCGAGACCGGCGGCAGCTTTCTCAAGCAACCCCGGGCGGTCTGGGCGGTGGCCTTCGCGTGCGTGATCGCCTTCATGGGCATCGGGCTGGTCGACCCGATCCTCAAGGAGATCGCGGCCAAGCTCGAGGCGACGCCGAGCCAGGTGTCGCTGCTCTTCACCAGCTACATGGCGGTGATGGGCGTGGCGATGCTGGTGACCGGGGTGGTGTCGACCCGGATCGGCCCGAAGCGGACGCTGCTGACCGGCCTGGTGCTGATCATCGTCTTCGCGGGCCTGGCCGGCATGTCCGGCTCGGTCGGCGCCGTGATCGGCTTCCGCGCCGGCTGGGGCCTGGGCAACGCGCTGTTCATCGCGACCGCGCTGTCGACGATCGTGAGCGCCGCGAAGGGCTCGCTGGCGCAGGCGATCATCCTGTTCGAGGCCGCGCTCGGGCTCGGTATCGCCTCCGGCCCGCTCGTCGGCGGCCTGCTCGGCGAGCGGTCGTGGCGCGGTCCGTTCTTCGGCGTCTCCGTGCTGATGACGATCGCCTTCGTCGCCACGGCCGTGTTCCTGCCGGCCACCCCGGCCACGGGTCGGCGTACGACGCTCGCGGACCCGTTCCGCGCCCTCCGCCACCCGGCGCTCGCGATCCTCGCCGCCGTCGCGATCTTCTACAACCTCGGCTTCTTCTCGCTGCTCGCCGCCGGTCCGTTCGCGCTGCCGCAGTCCGGGATCATGGAGATCGGCTGGATCTTCTTCGGCTGGGGCCTGCTGCTCGCGGTGGCCTCGGTCTGGGCCGCGCCGATCCTGCAGCGCCGCTTCGGCACTGTCACCGCCCTGACCGGCGCCGTGACGATGTTCGCCGCAGACCTCGCCGTGATGGCGATCGGGGCCGAGCACAGCGTCGTCGTGAAGACCTGCATCGTCGTCGCCGGCGCCTTCCTCGGCGTCGTCAACACCCTGGTCACCGAGGCCGTCATGGGCGCCGCCCCGGTCGAGCGGCCGGTCGCCTCGGCGGCGTACTCGTTCGTCCGCTTCACCGGCGGTGCGGTCGGACCGTACGTCGCCCTGAAGCTCGCGGAGCACCAGGGCGTGCACGCGCCGTTCTGGTTCGGCGCGATCGCGGTCGGCCTCGGCGTGGTGGTCCTCCTCGCGGGCGGCGGCACCGTCCGCAGGGCCCTCCACGGCGCCCCCGCGCCGCACTCCACCGACGAGGCCGAGGCGGCGCTGGTCGGCGACGCGACCTGATCGGTCCGTGTGCCACGATGGGACCGTGACGACCGCGAGCCCTGTCGAGGTGGATCCGGGAGTCGAGCAGGACCTCGTCCCGGACGACCTCACGATGACCGACACCCCGTGGGTCACCGTGGTGTGGAACGACCCGGTGAACCTGATGTCCTACGTCACGTTCGTCTTCCAGAAGCACTTCGGCTACTCGAAGAAGAAGGCGGAGAAGCTGATGATGGAGGTCCACGAGGACGGCAAGTCCGTGGTCAGCTCCGGGTCGCGCGAGGAGATGGAGCGCGACGTCCAGGCGATGCACGAGTACGGCCTCTGGGCCACGCTCGACAAGAGCGAGTAGCGCGTGGCGGGTTTCGTCCGGCACCGCCGGAGCAAGCGCGTGATCGCGAACTTCTCGGGGTTCGAGGCCGACCTGCTGCGGTCGCTGGCCGCCCAGCTGATCGAGCTGCTGCACAACGAGTCGGCGGTGGCGAAGACGGCCGTCGACCCGTTCGAGGCGCTGCTCGACTTCAGCGGTCCCACGACCGAGCCGGACGACCCGGTGCTGGCGCGGCTGTTCCCCAACGCCTACCGCGAGGACGCGGACGCCTCGGGGGAGTTCCGCCGGTTCACCGAGGGCACGCTCCGCGACGGGAAGGCCCGCGCGGCCGGCACCGTGATCGACGTGCTCGAGGAGGCCGGCCTGCCGCCCGAGCCCACCGACGAGGAGATCGTGATCGACGTCGAGCTCGACCAGGAGACGGCCGAGATCTGGATGCGCGCGCTGAACGACCTGCGGCTCGCGCTGGGGACCCGGCTCGAGGTCGACGAGGGCGACGAGGACCGCTGGGACGCGCTGTCGGAGGACGACCCGCGCGCCCAGGCCCACCACATCTACGAGTGGCTCGGCTACCTCCAGGAGACCCTCGTCCACGCCGTCGCGGGCTGAGACCCCGCAGGCCCGGGTACCACCCGGACCAATAGGGTTGCCTCAGCCCGACCGACGAGCGTCCAGGGGACATCAATGAGCGCGATCGACCAGGCAGAAACCGGCTCCGGGGAGCGAGCGACCCTCGGTGGCGAGGTGCAGTCGCTGCGCGAGCAGGTCGCGCTGAGCCTCTTCATCGCGGTGCCCTTTCTTGCCTTCCTCGCGGCGATCCCCGTCGCCTGGGGCGGCTGGCTGGGCTGGAGCGACGTCGCCATCACCTTCGTGATGTACGCCCTGACCCTGCACGGCGTCACCGTCGGCTACCACCGGCTCTTCACGCACAAGTCGTTCAAGCCGAACCGTGCGGTGAAGATCGTGCTCGCCGTGCTCGGGTCGATGGCGATCGAGGGCCCGGTCATCCGCTGGGTCGCCGACCACCGCAAGCACCACAAGTACTCCGACCGCGACGGCGACCCGCACTCGCCGTGGCGCTACGGCAGCTCGCTCGCCGGGCTCACCAAGGGCTTCCTCTGGGCGCACATCGGCTGGCTGTTCGACCCCGAGCAGACCCCGATCGACAAGTACGCCCCCGACCTGGTCAAGGACCGCGACCTGGTCCGGATCTCCCGGATGTTCTGGATGTGGGCGGGTGCGTCGATCTTCCTGCCGCCGCTCGCGGGCTTCCTGCTCACCTGGTCGTGGCAGGGCGCGCTGACCGCGTTCTTCTGGGGCACGGTCGTCCGGATCGGCCTGATCCACCACGTCACCTGGTCGATCAACTCGATCTGCCACACCGTCGGCGAGCAGCCTTATCGGTCCCGCGACCGCTCCGGCAACGTGTGGTGGCTCGCGATCCCCTCGGGCGGCGAGTCGTGGCACAACCTGCACCACGCCGACCCCACCAGTGCCCGGCACGGCGTCAGGAGGTTCCAGCTCGACACCTCCGCCCGGGTGATCTGGGTGCTGGAGAAGCTGGGTTGGGTCAAGGACGTGAGGTGGCCCACGCCGGAGCGGCTGGAGATGAAGTCCGCAGCCTGACCGGATACGGGGGTACGTCGACGTACCCCCTAACCTGGACGGGTGCTGACCATCGACCAGGCGACCTATGACGCCATCGTCGCCCACGCCAAGCGGGACCACCCCGTGGAGGCCTGCGGCATGGTCGCGGGCCCGGCGGGCAGCGACCGCGCCGAGCGGTTCATCGAGATGGTGAACGCGGCCGGCAGCCCGACGTTCTACGAGTACGACTCGACCGACCTCCTCGAGCTCTACAAGGAGATGGACGACCGCGACGAGGAGCCGGTGGTCGTCTACCACTCCCACACCGCGACCGAGGCCTACCCGAGCGTCACCGACATCAAGCTCGCCAGCGAGCCGAACGCGCACTACGTGCTGGTCAGCACCCGCGAGCACGGGAATAACGAGGGTCCCGTGGACTTTCGGTCTTATCGAATCGTCGACGGCGAGGTGACCGAGGAAGAGGTCTCCGTCGTCTCCACTCTCACGAGGAGCAGCTCCTAAATGGCCATCGAGGTCCGGATCCCGACCATCCTGCGCACCTACACCGGCGGCGAGAAGGCCGTCAGTGGTGACGGCGGCAGCCTGAGCGCGCTCATCGACGACCTCGAGGCCAACCACCCGGGCATCAAGGAGCGGCTCATCGAGGGCGGGGACCTGCGCCGCTTCGTGAACATCTACATCAACGACGAGGACGTCCGGTTCCTCGGCGGGCTCGAGGCCGAGCTCAGCGACGGCGACCAGGTCGTCGTGCTGCCGGCCGTTGCCGGAGGATCTCGATACGCCCTCGCCTAGCGGCTCGGGCTACTCGATCAACGAAAGGCAGTGATGGTCCGCTTCGACAACCTGCTCGCGTCCGTCGGCGGTACGCCGCTCGTCGGGCTGCCGCGATTGTCGCCCACGCCCGAGGTGCGCCTCTGGGCGAAGCTCGAGGACCGCAACCCGACCGGCTCGATCAAGGACCGCCCGGCTCTGCGGATGATCGAGGAGGCGGAGAAGGACGGCACCCTGCGGCCGGGGTGCACGATCCTCGAGCCGACCTCGGGCAACACCGGCATCTCGCTGGCCATGGCCGCGAAGCTCAAGGGCTACCGGATCGTCTGCGTGATGCCGGAGAACACCTCCGAGGAGCGGCGCCAGCTGCTCCGGATGTGGGGTGCCGAGATCGTCTCCTCGCCGGCCGCCGGCGGGTCCAACGAGGCCGTCCGCGTCGCGAAGGGCATCGCCGCCGAGCACCCCGACTGGGTGATGCTCTACCAGTACGGCAACGCCGCCAACGCGCTCGCCCACGAGGAGGGCACCGGCCCGGAGATCCTGGCCGACCTCCCGTCGATCACCCATTTCGTCGCCGGGCTCGGCACGACCGGCACGCTGATGGGCGTCGGCCGCTACTTCCGCAAGGCCAAGCCCGAGGTCCGCATCGTCGCGGCCGAGCCGCGGTACGGCGAGCTGGTCTACGGCCTGCGCAACCTCGACGAGGGGTTCGTCCCCGAGCTCTACGACGCCTCGCTCATCGACTCCCGGTTCTCGGTGGGCCCGCGGGACGCCGTACGCCGGGTGCGCGAGCTGCTGGAGCTGGAAGGCATCTTCGCCGGCATCTCCACCGGCGCGATCCTGCACGCCGCGCTCGGCCAGGCCGCCAAGGCGGTCAAGGCGGGCGAGCCCGCCGACATCGCCTTCGTCGTCTGCGACGGCGGCTGGAAGTACCTCTCGACGGGTGCCTACGAAGGCACGGTCGACGAGGCCGAGGAGAAGCTCGAGGGGCAGCTGTGGGCCTGACCCGGCGGTCCGGCCTGCTGCTCGCGCTCCTGCTCGTCCTGTCCCTGCTCCCGTTCTCGGCCGCAGACGCGGGCACCACCGACCGGCCCCCGCTCGAGATGGTCAAGGCGCCGAGCGTCAGCGGGGTCAACCGGTTCGGGCACACGCTCGAGGCCGACCGCGGCCGTTGGCGGCCCACGCCCACGCACGCCGACTACCAGTGGCTGCGCGACGGGGAGCCGATCCGCGACGCCGACCGGTTCCGCTACGAGCTGCAGCCGCGCGACGTCGACCACCGGATCGCCGTCAGCGTCACCGTCTACGCACCGGAGCACCGCGCGACCTCGCGCCGCGTGGTCGTCGGCCGGGCGCTGCACCGCGTGCCGGTGCGCCGTACGGTCCACTACTCGGTGCGCGCCAAGGGCCACATCACCGCCAGCATGAGCCGGTTCCGGTCCGTGGCGCAGCAGGTGTACGACGACCCGCGCGGCTGGCGCGGGGCGGGCGTGCGGTTCGTGCGGGTGCCCAAGGGCGGCAGCTTCACGCTCTGGCTCTCCGAGGCCCGGCTGGTGCCGACGTTCTCGTCGGAGTGCAGCGCGATGTGGTCGTGCCGGGTCGGCCGCAACGTGATCATCAACCAGACCCGGTGGCTGCACGCGTCGCCCGCCTGGAACGCCGGCTCGCTCGGGCGCTTGGCCTACCGGAACATGGTGGTCAACCACGAGACCGGTCACTGGCTCGGCTTCCACCACGCCACCTGCCCGCGTCGCGGCGCACCCGCGCCGGTGATGATGCAGCAGTCGAAGGGGACCGGTGGGTGCCGGTTCAACCCGTTCCCGACCCTCGCCGAGCTGCACCGCGTGCACAACCCGCGCCTGCAGGCACGACCCGCGGTCGCTGTCGATTAGCCGATCGGTCAGAACCTCCTGACCCAGGCTGACCAGACCACGCGGGACGTTGTCCCCGACTCTTCGGCAAGTCCTCCGCGAGGCTCTCCGCGCGTCGTAGATTCGCCTGCGGGAGGGATCGTCATGGCATCGACCCGATGGCTGAGGGTCGCCGGTCGCGTTGCGCTGCCGGCGTGGGCACTGCTGTACGCGGCGTCGGTCGTGGTGGGGAAGGCGACGACGGTCGAGCCGTCGAACCTGGCGCTCGCGTGGCCCGCGGCCGCTGTGGCGACCGTCTGGGTGCTGGCCACCCGTGGCACCCGGGGGCGGGTGCTCGCGCTGCTGCTCATCGGCGTCCTGAACGCGTCGCTCAACGCGCTCACCGGGACAGAGCCGGTGGCGTCGGCGCTCTTCGGCGTCGTCAACGTGGCGCACACCGTCGTCGTCCTGGCGGTGCTCGCCCGGTTCGACTGGCGCGAGCTGCGACGGATGTCGCGGCTTCCCGACATCCCGGTGCTCATGCTCGCCTCGCTGAGCGGAGCGGTGGTCAGCGCCGCCGCGGGCGGCACCGTCGCCGCCGCCCGGATGGGCGGCTCGCTGGCCGCGGACGTGCTGCTCATCGGGTGCCGCAACACCGTCAGCACCTTCGTCGGCGTCGCGGCACTGAGTGCCGTGCCCTGGATCCTGCGGTCCGGTGGGCCCGCCAGCCTGCGCGAGCGGGTCGTCCTCGTGCTCACGACCCTCGTGGCGACCACCCTCGTCATGGGCGCGGCGAACGGGATGCCCATCGCCTTCGTGCTCGTGCCGTTCACCGTCCTGGTCGCGCTGCGCTGCGGTCCGCCGCTGACCGGCGCGCTCGCCGGCCTCCAGGGCGTCGTCGTGGTCGTGGCGACCACCCTCGGCCGGGGACCCTCCGCCATGCTCGGGAACGCCCCCACGCGGGTGCTGCTCGCCCAGTCGTTGATCGTCGTCCTCGTGCTGGTCGGCCTGGCGCTCGCGATCCAGGAGGAGGGCCGCGCGGCGGCGCTCGACCGCAGCCGTGAGGCGGAGGAGCGGTTGGCGTTCCTCGCCCTCCACGACGACCTCACCGGGCTGGCGAACCGGATCCTCGCCCGCGACCGGCTGGGCGTGGCGCTCAGCCAGTCCGCACGGGCAGCCGAGCCGATGGCCGTCCTGTACCTCGACATCGACCGGTTCAAGTCGATCAACGACCGCTACGGCCACGAGGGCGGCGACACGGTGCTCCGCGAGGTGGCCCGCCGGCTCGGTCCGGTCGTCCGTCCCCACGACACCGTCGCGCGGATCGGCGGGGACGAGTTCCTCGTGCTCTGCCCGGCGATCGGGGCACCCGACCGGGCCCAGCAGATCGCCGACCGGGTGCTGGGTGCGATGGGCGAGCCGATCCTGGTCGACGGCGAGCCGGTGCAGGTCAGCGTGAGCGTGGGGGTCACGGTCACCGACGGACGCGACACCGACGCGCAGGAGCTGATGCGCCGGGCCGACGGCGCGATGTACACCGCCAAGGAGCGCGGCCGGGGGCAGTTCGCGGTCGAGGGCCAGGTCCGCGCGGAGGCCGAGCGGTCGGCCCGCACGCTCGACGAGCTGCGCCGGGGCTTCGACTTCGACGAGCTGATGATGGAGTACCAGCCGATCGTCGACATGGTGACCGGCAAGGCCGTCGCACTCGAGGCGCTGGTCCGCTGGCGCCATCCCGAGCGCGGGCTGCTCCGCGCGGAGGACTTCGTCGACCTGCTGGAGGCCAGCGACCTGGTCGACGCACTCGCGCAGCTGTCCCTGGGCGAGGCGTGCCGCGACGGCGCGCGGCTGCACGCGGCCGGCCACGAGCTCGGCATGCACGTGAACCTGGGTGCCCGCCAGCTGGAGCGCCCGGAGCTCGTCGACGAGGTCCGCGCCGTACTGGCGGAGACCGGGTTCGACGCGCGGGCGCTCACGCTCGAGGTCACCGAGACGCACTCCCTCGAGGTCAACCCCGCTCTCGTGAACCGGCTCAACGACCTGCGCGCGCTCGGCGTGCAGATCGCCGTCGACGACTTCGGGACCGGCTACAGCGCCCTGTCCCAGCTGATCGACCTGCCGATCGACATGGTGAAGCTGGACCGGCGGTTCGTCGAGCAGATCGACCTCCGGCCGCCCGCCCGCGCGGTCGGCGACGGCGTGCTCCTCATCGCGCAGGCGATGGAGCTGCGCTCGGTCGCGGAGGGGATCGAGACCAAGGCACAGGAGCAGCGGCTCCTCGGCATGGGCTACCGGTGGGCCCAGGGCCACCTCTACAGCCCGGCGCTGCCCGCCAGCCGGCTCTCCTCGTGGCTGGGGGAGCGCGCCGCCTGACGGCCCGGGCCGACGCCCCCGCGGCGTGATCTGCGTCCCGCCTGCACGCCGTCACATGGCGGAAGTCATAGTCTGTCAGCGTGCCATCGTCGAACCCGTCCGTCCGCCCCGCTCCGGTGGACGCCCCGATCGGGATCTTCGACTCCGGTTTCGGCGGGCTGACCGTCGCGCGCTCGGTCATCGACCAGCTGCCGCACGAGTCGATCACCTACCTCGGCGACACGGCGCGGGCGCCGTACGGGCCGAAGACGATCGCGGAGGTCCGTGAGTACTCCCTCGAGTGCCTCGACCACCTCGTGCACCAGGGCGTGAAGGCGCTGGTCATCGCCTGCAACTCCGCGAGCGGCGCGATGCTCCGCGACGCGCGGGAGCGGTACGACGTACCGGTGGTCGAGGTGATCCTGCCCGCCGTGCGGCGCGCGGTGTCGGCCACCAAGAACGGCCGGGTCGGCGTCATCTGCACGCGATCGACCGCGGAGTCGATGGCCTACGACGACGCGTTCGCCGCGGCTCCGCACCTCCAGGTCACCACGCGCGCCTGCCCGCGCTTCGTCGACTTCGTCGAGCAGGGCATCACCGGCGGCGACGAGCTGCTCGCGGTCGCGCACGAGTACCTCGACCCGCTGACCGAGCTCGACGTCGACACGCTGATCCTCGGCTGCACGCACTACCCGCTGCTGACCGGCGTCATCTCCTACGTCATGGGTGAGGACGTCACGCTCGTCAGCAGCGCGGAGGAGAGCGCCAAGGACGTCTACCGGATGCTCGCCGACACCGGCCTGATGCGGCCGGGCGGCGAGCCGTCGTACTCCTTCGCGACCACGGGTTCCCCCGCCGAGTTCGAGACGATCGGCAGGCGTTTTCTCGGGCCAGAGCTGGCCGCAGCCGGGCAGTTCGCAGGAGGTCTCCGGTGACGATGAAGCTGACGATCGTGGGCTGCTCGGGTTCCTACCCCGGGCCGGAGTCGGTGGCGAGCTGCTACCTGGTCCAGGCCGAGGGCAACGACGCCGAGAGCGGCAAGCGGCGCACCTGGAACTTGGTGCTCGACCTCGGGAACGGCGCGCTCGGGCAACTGCAGCGGTACGTCGACCCGCTCGACGTCGACGCCGTGCTGCTCAGCCACCTGCACGCCGACCACTGCGTGGACATGACGAGCTACTACGTCGTGCGGAAGTACCACCCGACCGGCACCCAGCCGAAGCTCCCCGTGTGGGGCCCGAAGGGCACGCGCCGCCGGCTCGCGAAGGCCTACGACCTGCCGGTGAAGACCGGGATGAGCGAGGAGTTCACGTTCCACCGTCTCGAGGGCGGCTTCCACGTGGGCCCGTTCGCGATCACGCCGTACGAGGTGGACCACCCGGTGCCGGCCTTCGGCTTCCGGATCACCGTCGGTGACGCGGTGCTCGCCTACAGCGGCGACACCGGCCCCACCGATGCGCTGCTCGACCTCGCCGCCGACGCCGACCTGTTCCTCTGCGAGGCCTCGTTCCGCGCCGGCGACGACAACCCGCCCAGCCTGCACCTGACCGGCGCCGAGGCCGGCGAGTACGCCAGCAAGGCCGACGCCAAGCTCCTCGTCGTCACCCACGTCCCCCCGTGGCACGAGGCCGACGTCATCATGGGCGAGGTCGTGTCGGCGTACTCCGGCCCCGCCGAGCTCGCCGTCGCCGGCGCCACCTACGACCTGGGTTGAATCGAGGGTCCCTCGGGGTTGATTCGAAGGTCTGTCGCGGTTGATTCGAAGGTCTGTCGCGGTTGATTCGTGACTTCCTCAACGACGGTTCTTGGCGCCGCGCTCCAGCCGCCGCCGATTCGAGTACGGCGACGCGAGCGCCTCGCGCAGCTCGTGGATCCAGCGGTCCAGGGCTGCGCCGGTGAAGTCGCCGCGCCGCACCACGATCACGGTCCACCCGTGGGCGCGCAGCCACGCGCGCCGCTCCTCGTCGTGGGCTACCTGCTCCGGGGTCCGCTCGTGTGCGTCGTAGCCGTCGTACTCGACCGCGACCCGACGGTGCGCGTAGGCCAGGTCGAGTCGATAGGTCGCCACCCCGTCCACGGTGACCCAGACCTGGAGCTCGGGCGCCGGCAGACCTGCGTCGATGATCGCGAGCCGGGTCCAGGACTCGCGCGCCGACTCCGAGCGCGGGTCCGCCAGCGGGATCAGCTCGCGCAGCTGGACGACCCCGCGCCGCCGGCGGAAGCGGTAGGACGCCATGGTCAAGGCCGGCGCGGTCAGCTCGTGGTCGCGTCGGAATGCGTCGAGTGCGGCCAGCGCGTCGCGCCGCTCGAGGATGCAACCGAGATCGAGCGCCGTCCGCAGAGGTGTCGTCACGCGTACGCCGCCGACCTCCATGATGTCGCCGTCGGCGAGGTCCCGGGTGCGTCCGTCCACTCCGCCACGCAGGCACGGACCGTGGCCACGTCGGGCACAGACCTCGACGTCGGGCACGGCACCGAGCTCGCCGTACGTGAGCACGTCGATGCCGTGCAGCCATGCGGCGGTCCGGTCACAGACGATCTGGTGCGGTCGCATGACGCGGGCAGCAGCCGCGGCGCGTACGGCGAGCGTCACCTCGACGTCGGCACGGACGAAGACGCCACGCAGCAGCGTGACGATGTGCCTGGTCTCGCGCAGATGGTCCAGGTCCGCTCGCGTGACGCCGAGCGGCCGGACGTCGGCGAACGTGAACGGGTGGTCGGGCAGTGGGGGCTTGGTCATGGCCGGACGATCCGCCTCCGGCAGGAGGTGCGGCATCGGTCCGCCCGGCAGGTGTGGACGAAGGCTCGCCGTGCCTCGCCTGTGGACGGTGAGTGGGCCGGATCGACCTTCGAATCAACCTCGACACGCCTTCGATTCGACCCGCACGCACGCTCGAATCAACCTCGACAGACCTTCGAATCAACCTCGACAGACCTTCGAATCGAGGTCAGACGAGGCCGGCGTCGTGGACGCAGATGGCGATCTGGACCCGATTGGTGACCTGGAGCTTGTCGAAGAGCCGGGAGACGTGGGCCTTCACGGTGGGGACCGAGAGGTAGAGCTCGGAGGCGATCTCGGCGTTGGCGAGGCCGCGGCCGACGGCGAGGGCGACCTCGAGCTCGCGCTCGGTGAGGCGGTCGAGGCGGGTCCTGGCGTCGTCGGAGCGGTCCTGGCCGTCGTCGGCGCGGAGCCGGTCGATGAGGGTACGGGTGACCGAGGGGGAGAGCATCGGGTCGCCCGCGGCGACCGTGCGCAGCGCGCCGACGATCTCCGCCGGCGGGGTGTCCTTGAGCAGGAACCCGTCCGCGCCCGCGGCGAGCGCACCCACCACGTGGTCGTCGGCGTCGAACGTCGTCAGCACGATCACCCGCGGCGGCTCCGCGTCGGCGTGCAGCTCGCGGGTCGCGGCGAGGCCGTCGAGGCGCGGCATCCGGATGTCCATGAGTACGACGTCCGGGCGCAGCCGCCGCACCAGGTCGACGCCGGCCCGCCCGTCGGCCGCCTCGCCGACGACCGACACGTCCGACTGCCCGCCGAGCATGAGCGAGAGCGCCGAGCGGACGAGCGGGTCGTCGTCGACGATGACGACCCGGATCTGCTCGCTCACGCGGCCCACGGTAGCCAAGCGCGCAGGACGAACGAGTCGCCCTCGACGCCGTGGCGCAGCCGCCCGCCGGCGAGCTCGGCCCGCTCGGCGAGTCCGACCAGCCCGAGGCCCGCGCCCGGCGTGCTCGTCGGGCCGAACCCGAAGCCGTTTCGTACCACCACCGTGAGGCCGTCGTCGGGCGAGCCGCTCACAGTGATGCCGATCGCCGACGCCGGCGCGTGCTTGCGGGCGTTGGTGATCGCCTCCTGCACGATGCGGTACGCCGTACGCCCGACCGCGTCCGGCACGACGCTCCCAGCCGGCAGCGGCTCGTAGGTCACCCGCGCCCCCGACTCGCGGGCGTCCTCGACCAGCCCCGCGATGTCGGCGTACGTCGGCTGCGGGCCGGTGAGCGGCGACCCGTTCTCGTCCCGCAGCACCCCCAGGACGCCGCGGAGATCGGTGAGCGCCTCGTGCGCCTTCTCCTGGATGACGGCCGCGCTGGCCCGCATCTCGTCGGCGCCGAGGTCGTCGCGGAACGTCAGCGCCCCGGCGTGCAGGGAGATCTGCGAGATCCGGTGCGCGAGTACGTCGTGCATCTCCCGCGCGATCCGGTTGCGCTCGGCGGTCTGCGCCTGGGTCACCCGCAGGTCGCGCTCGGCCTCGGCGCTCTCCGCCCGCTGCCGCAGGGTCCAGACGAGCTCGCGGCGCGAGCCGATGTAGAGGCCCCAGCCGACCGCCGCCGCGGTCGCGACCACGTTGATGCCGACGTCGAGCAGGACGTCGTACCACTTGCTGCCGTCGCTCGCGGTGATCAGGCTGAACTGCTGGGCGCACGCGAAGCTGACCGCCGCGACCGGCCCGATCTCGCGGCCGCGCCGGCGGGTGGCCAGCGAGACGACCGCGAGCAGGCCGGGCCCGGCCGCGATGCCGGAGAACGCGCTCATGATCGAGGTGAGCACCGCGACCCACACGGGGACGCGGCGGCGGAAGTGCACCAGCACGAACGCGGCGATGCCGAGGCAGAAGTCGAGGGCGACGTACCAGTCGCCGATCTCGAGCTCCTTGCCGCGCACCTCGGCCCAGACCAGGGAGCTCAACGCGACCATCACGACGAGGCGCCACGCGTGGCCCCACACGGTCAGCCGCGGCTGGAACTCACGGGGATCGGGACATTGCACACGCTCACGCTAGTGAGCCGGGCGCCGCACGGCATCGGGCGGCGGTCGCTGCCGACCCCCTACCAAAGTTTCACAGGATCTCTACGCGGGTCCGATGCTTCCCGGAGCCCGGATGGGCAGGCTGTTCCCCATGATCACGATCGATCGACTCACCAAGGACTACGGCTCCTTCCGGGCGCTGGACGAGGTCAGCTTCGTCTGCCAGCCCGGTCGGGTGACCGGCTTCCTGGGCCCGAACGGCGCCGGGAAGACCACCACGATGCGCGTCCTGGTCGGGCTGACCCCCGCCACCAGCGGCAGCGTCACGATCGGTGGCCTCGACTACCACCAGATTCCGAACCCCGGCCGGCACGTGGGCGTGCTCCTCGACGCCTCGGCCCAGCACGCCGGCCGTACCGGCCGCGAGATCCTCGGCATCGCCGCGCAGACGATGGGCCTGCCGGCCGCGCGCGTGGACCAGATGCTCGAGATGGTCTCCCTCGAGAGGAGCGAGGCCAACCGCCGGCTGCGCAACTACTCCCTCGGCATGAAGCAGCGGCTCGGCATCGCGCACGCCCTGCTGGGCGACCCGTCGGTGCTGATCCTCGACGAGCCCGCCAACGGCCTCGACCCCGCCGGCATCCGGTGGATGCGCGACCTGCTGAAGGGGTACGCCGACCGTGGCGGCACGGTCCTGCTGTCCAGCCACCTGCTCAACGAGGTCGAGCTGATCGCCGACGAGCTGGTCCTCATCGGCCACGGCAGGATCGTCGCCCAGGGCGACAAGCAGACGCTGCTCGCCAGCTCGAAGGGCGCCGCGACCACCCTGGTCACCGCCCTCGACAACGACGCGCTCAAGGGCGCGCTGACGGCCGCGGGCATCTCGGTGACCGCCGCCGGCGCCGGCCTGCGCGTCGAGGCGACGCCCGAGCAGACCAGCCGGGTCGCGCTCGACGCCCGGCTCGTCCTCACCGACCTGCGCTCGGGAGCCGCGGGGCTCGAGGACCTGTTCCTCGACCTCACCTCCGACAGCCAGCGCGACGTACTCGACCAAGGAGCCTCGGCATGAGCGCCACCACCGCACCCCCCACCCTCGACGTCTCGGGGACCCCGCAGGTCCCGATGACCCGGCTTGCCGCGGTCGAGATGCGCAAGGCCCTCGACACCCGCGCCGGCCGCTGGTTCGCCGGCTCGATCCTCGGGCTCGTCCTCGTCGTGTGTCTCATCGTCGCGATGGCGATCCCCGACGCCGACAAGGACTTCGGCCTGTTCCTGCAGATCGCCGGCGGCGTGCTCGGCTACTTCCTGCCGATCCTGATCATCATGCTGGTCACCAGCGAGGCCAGCCAGCGCAACGGCCTGGTCACCTTCACCTTGGAGCCGAAGCGGTCCCGGGTGGTGCAGGCGAAGTTCATCGCCGGCGTGCTCCTGGCGCTCGGCGTGATGGTGCTCGCCGCGGTGGTCGCCGTCATCGGCACCCTGTTCGCCACGGTGCTCGGCGCCTCGCCGGAGTGGTCCATCGACGGCCACCTGGTCTTCAACGGGTTCATCCTGGCGAACATCATCGGCATCTTCGTCGGCTTCGCGATCGCGATGCTGCTGATGAACACACCCGGCGCGATCGTCGGCTACTTCGCCTACAGCCTGATCCTCCCGATCGCCGCCGGCCTGCTCAGCGCGCTGAGCCAGACCATGCACGACGTCATCCCCTGGATCGAGTTCAACACCGCCCAGACGCCGCTGTTCAGCGGCGACTACCAGCCGACGGGCGAGGAGTGGGCGCAGATCGCGGTGTCGGGGACGATCTGGCTGATCATCCCGCTGACCTTCGGGATCATGCGGCTGCTGCGCATCGAGTTCAAGTAGGTCCCCGAGCGGAGCGGTAGGTTGGCGGGCATGGCCGCCGCTCCCGTGCCACACCGCGACGTACGCGTACGCCGAGTCGGGTTCACCTATCCCGAAGGCGCGCTGCACAAGCACTACGTGGACGGCGACCTCGTGATGAGTCACGTGGTCGCCGTCCTCAGCGCCACGTTCCCGCCGGGGGAGGACTTCTTCGTGCGCTCGGTGCGCCACTTCCGCGACCGGGTCGACGACCCGGAGCTCTCGGCCCAGGTGCGCGGGTTCATCGGCCAGGAGGTCACCCACGGGCGCGAGCACGTCGAGCTCAACGACCGGCTGCAGCAGATGGGCTACCCAACCCGCCGGGTCTCGGCGTTCGTGGAGTGGTCCCTCGCCGACGCGTGGAAGCGGGCGCCCAAGAAGCTGTGCCTCGCCTACACCGCGGCGCTCGAGCACTACACGGCCACGATCGCGGAGTGCCTGCTTCGCAAGCCCGAGGCGCAGCGGCTGCTCGGTGACACCGAGGTGCGCAACATCCTGCTGTGGCACGCGCTGGAGGAGTCGGAGCACAAGGCGGTCGCGTTCGACGTCTACCGCGCGGTCGGCGGCAGCGAGCGGATGCGTCGGTGGGGGTTCCGGATCCAGAGCGTCGGCCTGATCGGACTGGTCGTGGTGGGGACCCTGCTCTCGCTGCTGACCGACCGGGCGGCGTACAACCCCGTCCGTCTCGTCCGCAGCCTGCTGGCCCTGCGGCACTCGCCCTTCCTGCAGCGCGACGTGATCGCGCACCTGCGGGCCTACACGCGCGAGGGCTTCCATCCCGACGACTTCGACAGCACCGAGCTGGTCGCCGAGTGGTCGGCACGCCTGTTCGGACCCGACGGGACGCTGCGCGACCACCTCCCCTAGGTTCGTCCCCATGACTGCGACACCCCGCGAGGACGGCCGCGCCGACGACGAGCTGCGCCCGATCACGATCACCCGCAACTGGCTCGACCACCCGGCGGGGTCGGTGCTGATCGAGTTCGGCAAGACCCGCGTGCTGTGCGCGGCGTCGGCGTCGGAGGGCGTGCCGCGGTGGCGCAAGGGCTCCGGGCTGGGCTGGGTGACGGCGGAGTACGCGATGCTCCCGGCCTCCACCAACACCCGCTCGGACCGTGAGTCGGTCAAGGGCCGGATCGGCGGCCGCACCCACGAGATCAGCCGGCTGATCGGCCGCTCGCTGCGCGCGGTCATCGACTACAAGGCGCTCGGCGAGAACACCATCCAGATCGACTGTGACGTGCTCCAGGCCGACGGCGGCACCCGCACCGCGGCGATCACCGGGGCGTACGTCGCTCTCGCCGACGCGTGCGCCAAGCTCGGCACCACGAGCGCCCTGACCGGCTCGGTGGCCGCCGTCAGCGTCGGGATCATCGACGGCGTACCCCGCCTCGACCTGCCCTACGTCGAGGACGTGCGCGCCGAGACCGACATGAACGTCGTGATGACCGGCGAGGGCAAGTACGTCGAGGTGCAGGGCACCGCCGAGGGTGCCGCCTTCGACCGCGCCGAGCTCGACCTGCTGCTCGGGCTCGCGGAGAAGGGCTGCGCCGACCTGACGCGCATGCAGCAGGCGGCGCTCTCCACCGATGGTTGAGGGGGCGAACGAAGTGAGCCTCGGAACCCGGGTGTTGGTGGCCTCCCGGAACGCGAAGAAGCTCGCCGAGATGCAGCGGATCCTCGACGAGCACCTCGAGGGCGTGCAGGTCGTCGGGCTGGACGACGTGCCGCCGTACGACGAGCCGGTCGAGGACCAGCCGACGTTCGAGGGCAACGCCCTGCTCAAGGCGCGCGCCGGCGTCGCGGCCACCGGGCTCGCCACGCTGGCCGACGACAGCGGCCTGTGCGTGGACGCGCTGAACGGCATGCCGGGGGTGCTCTCCGCGCGCTGGTCGGGTCCGCCGAAGGACGACGACCGCAACAACCGGCTGCTGCTCGACCAGCTGAACGACGTACCCGACGAGCGCCGTACTGCCCACTTCACCTGCGCCGTCGCGCTGGTCACTCCCGACGGCCGCGAGCTGGTCGTCGAGGGCCGGATGGACGGCCGGGTGGTCCGCGAGGTGCGGGGGAGCGGCGGGTTCGGCTACGACGTGCTGTTCGTCGCCGACGACCACCCCGGCGTCACCACTGCCGAGCTGTCGGTCGCCGACAAGGACGCGATCTCGCACCGCGGCAAGGCGCTGCGCGAGATCGCCCCGCAGGTGGCCGCCCTGCTGCGCTAGTGCCGAAGGCGGGAGTCGAACCCGCACGCCCGAAGGCACACGGACCTAAACCGTGCGTGTCTGCCTGTTCCACCACTCCGGCATGGACGGGCTGAGTCTAGGCAGCCGCGAGCCCCAGGTCCTTGCGCAGCTTGGCGACGTGGCCGGTGGCCTTGACGTTGTACTGCGCCAGCTCGATCTTGCCGTCGGTGCCGACGACGAACGTCGAGCGGATGACGCCCTCGACGACCTTGCCGTAGAGCTTCTTCTCGCCGTAGGCGCCGTAGGTCTCGTGCACGGCGAGCTCGGGGTCGGACAGCAGCGTGATCGAGAGCCCGTCGCGCTCGCGGAACTTCGCGAGCTTGGACGGCTTGTCCTTGGAGATGCCGACGACGGTGTAGCCGGCGCCCTGCAGCGAGTCGAGCGAGTCGGTGAAGTCGCAGGCCTGCTTGGTGCAGCCCGGCGTCATGGCGGCGGGGTAGAAGTAGACGATGACCTTCTTGCCCTCCTCGAGCAGGTCGTAGAGGTTCACCTCGCCCTCGCTGTCGGTCGCGAGGGTGAAGTCGGGGGCGGGGTCACCGATCTCGAGCCGTGTCATGCGGGAAACCGTATCCGGTTGGTTATTGCAAACGACATGCAATAAGGTCGATCGCGTGCGCCGCCTCCCGCTGACCCGCGACCGGATGTCCCTGGTCGGCGTGCTCGCGGCGGTGATCGGCCTCAACGTCCTCGGCTGGACGGTCCTCCTGGCGGTCGTCGCCCCCCAGCACCTCGCCCTCGGTGACGCGAAGGTCTTCGGCGTCGGGGTCGGCGTGACCGCGTTCCTGCTCGGCGCCCGGCACGCGTTCGACGCCGACCACATCGCGATCATCGACAACACCACCCGCAAGCTCGTGGGCGAGGGGACGCCGTCCCACGGCACCGGCTTCTGGTTCGCGCTGGGGCACTCCAGCGTCGTGTTCGGCCTCGCCGGGCTGCTCGCCGCCGGCGTACGTGCCCTCGCCGGCCAGGTCCAGGACTCCGGCTCGACCCTGCAGCACTCGCTCGGCATCGTCGGCACCCTCGCGGCGGGGATGTTCCTCATCGCGATCGGCCTGATGAACCTCAACGCGCTGGCCGGGATCGTGCACGTCTACCGCCACCTCTCGGCCGGCACCTTCGACGAGGAGCTGCTGCACCACCACCTGCACAACCGCGGCTTCGTGGCCCGGCTGTTCCGCGGCGCGGTGTCGCGGGTGACCAAGCCGTGGCACCTCTACCCGGTCGGGCTGCTGATGGGCCTCGGCTTCGACACCGCCACCCAGATCGCGCTGCTGGTGCTGGCCGGCGGTACGGCGGCGGCGGCGCTGCCGTGGTACGCCGTGCTGGTCCTCCCGGTCCTCTTCACCGCCGGCATGACGCTCTGCGACACGATCGACGGCCTGTTCATGACCCGCGCCTACCGCTGGGCGGTCGTGGACCCGGCGCGCAAGCTGTTCTACAACTTCAGCGTCACCGCGCTCTCCGTCGCCGTCGCGCTGTCCATCGGCGGGATCGTGCTGCTCCAGCTGGTCTCCGACGAGTTCGACCCGGCCGCCCTGCGCTGGGTGGCGTACGTCGACCTGCAGGACGCGGGTTTCGTGCTGGTCGGGATCTTCGCCCTCGTGTGGGGCGCGAGCCTCGCCGGGTTCCGGATGATGGAGCGGCGCCGGACGGCCGAAGCCGTCGTCGTGGGCGATTGATAGCCTGCCGACGTGACCCAGCCGAACGACATCGAGCGCGAGATCGAAGAGGCCCGCGAGCGTCTCGCGGTCACGATCGACCAGCTGCTCTACCGCACCAGCCCGAAGACGATCGTCAGCCGCGAGATCGCGCAGGTGAAGGCGGTCTACGTCGACACGGCCACCGGTGAGCCGCGGACCGACAACATCCTCAAG
Organism: Nocardioides panacisoli; assembly: GCF_039537325.1. Lineage (GTDB taxonomy): Bacteria > Actinomycetota > Actinomycetes > Propionibacteriales > Nocardioidaceae > Nocardioides > Nocardioides panacisoli. Next base: position 434,030 of record NZ_BAABAH010000002.1, on the reverse strand, counting down.
ACCGTCGGCGCGGTCGTCGGCGTCGTCGCCGCCATCGTCGTGCTCCGGAAGCTCAGTCGCTGACGGTGTCACGCTTGTCCGACAAGACGCCGATCCGGATGCTCCACGACCGGATCCTCTGCGAGACCGACACCGACGCCGGTGAGCGCCGCTCCTCCGGCGGCATCGTGATCCCCGCGACCGCAGCGATGGGCGCCAAGCGGCTCGCCTGGTCGCGGGTCGTCGCCGTCGGCCCGCACGCCCGCTCGATCGAGGCCGGTGACAAGGTTCTCTACGACCCCGAGGACAAGGCCGAGGTCGAGGTGCAGGGCGATACCTACGTCGTCATGCGTGAGCGGGACGTGCACGCCGTCGCCGCCGACCGCCTCGGCGACGAGACGGCCGGGCTCTACCTCTAGCCGCCGGAGGTTTCGAGGCTCGCTGCGCTCGCACCTCAACCACCGGCGGCTCCGGAGGTTTCGAGGCTCGCTGCGCTCGCACCTCAACCACCGGCGGCTCCGGAGGTTTCGAGGCTCGCTGCGCTCGCACCTCAACCACCGACGGCTCCGGAGGTTTCGAGGCTCGCTGCGCTCGCACCTCGACCACCGACGGCTCCGGAGGTTTCGAGGCTCGCTGCGCTCGCACCTCGACCACCGGCGGCTCCGGAGGTTTCGAGGCTCGCTGCGCTCGCACCTCGACCACCGGCGGCTGTCGAGACCCCTAGGCTCCCGCCATGGGCGTCAACATCGAGCACGACGGGCCGGTCACGGTGGTCACCATCGACCGGCCGGAGGTGCGCAACGCGATCGACACCGAGCACGCCCGGGCGCTCCGCGAGGCGTTCGAGGCCTTCGACGCGGACCCCGAGGCGTCGGTCGCGGTGCTGCACGGCGCCGGCGGCGTCTTCTGCGCGGGAGCGGACCTCGCCGCGGTCTCCCGCGGCGACATCGAGATCCACCAGCCCGGCGAGGGTCCGGGTCCGCTCGGTCCGACCCGGATGCTGCTGTCGAAGCCGGTGGTCGCGGCGGTCGACGGCTACGCGGTCGCCGGCGGGCTCGAGCTCGCGCTCTGGTGCGACCTTCGGGTGGTGGAGCCGTCCGCGAAGTTCGGCGTCTTCTGCCGCCGCTGGGGCGTACCGCTCATCGACGGCGGCACCGTCCGCCTCCCGCGCCTGATCGGCCAGTCGTACGCGCTCGACATGATCCTCACCGGCCGCGAGGTCGGCGCGGAGGAGGCGCTGCGGATGGGCCTCGCCAACCGGCTGGCCGCCACGGGCGCCGTGCTCGACGAGGCGGTCGCCCTCGCCCAGGAGCTCGCGACGCTGCCGCAGACCTGCCTTCGTCAGGACCGGCTGTCGGCGTACGAGCAGCACGGCCTCCCGCTCGACCAGGCCATCGCCAACGAGTGGCGGCACGGCGAGGTGTCGCTGTCCGCGGACACCATCGCCGGCGCCGCCCGGTTCGTGGGCGGCGCCGGCAGGCACGGATCTTCCCAGTAGTCGGCTAGCGGCCCGCGGTCACCAGCGACTTCAGCAGCCCCGGTCGCTCCGGGGCAGCCTTCGCCTGGCGGTAGGGGAAGTGGAACGGGTCGCTGTACGTCGACCGGACGCGCTCGTTGCCGCCGTACCAGATCGCCCAGCGGTAGGGGTTCGGCTTGAACTTCCAGTAGGTGAACCCGCGGTAGCGGCCGTCCTCGGTGCGCCCGCTGTCGACCTTCACCCAACCGCTGTCGCCGCGGGCGACGAGCCAGACCTTCTGGTCGGCCTTCGGGCGGCCCGCGACGTAGAGCCGGCCGAGGGCGCCGAACTTCCACGGGTCGTCGTGCCGGATCCGGCCGGTGCGGACGGGGATACGGGAGCTCTTCTGGTGGATCCGCGTCATCCGGAACGACGTCTCGACCGTGGCGGTCTGGTCGGTGGTCCCGAGGGACACGGTGACGTCGACGACGTAGATGCCGGGCTCGGCGCCGTAGCAGAGCTGGATCGGCTCGTCGAACGAGCCGTCGGTTCCGCCGAGCTGGATCTGGCGGAAGTCCGTGCCGTCCGGCTGGGTGATGTCGATCGTGACCAGCGGGTCGTCGGCCGCGCTCCAGTTGCCGAAGCCGTGGACGACGGTGCCCGGGCAGTGGCCCTTCGGGATCGCGACGTCGGGGACGCTCGCGTGGACCCGCAGGTCGTCGACCGCGGAGGCGGTGCCGGGCAGCGCCACGGCGGACAGGAGGTTGGAGAGCCCGAGAGTCAGGCCGAGAATGATCTTTCGCACGGGACGGAAGGTTAAAAGAATGCTCCGACGGAATCTCGGGAACGCGAAAACCGGTCGTAGGCAAGACTGTCCGGCGTTGCCCGATCTACGCCCGGGAGGAGACAGGTGACCAAGGGACCGGGGCGCGACCAGCGCGCGCCGATGGAGCGGCTGGTGCGCATCGCCGCGGTGCTGCACGCCCGCGGCCGGGCGGGCATCTCCGGCGAGGACCTCGCCGAGGTCGCCGAGTTCACCGGCGCGGAGAAGATGGACCAGCTCGCCCGCGAGCTGCGACACCTGCGCAGCCAGGGCTGGAGCATCGTCAACGTGGCCGAGCAGGGGGAGGGCTCGCACTACGTGATGGAGACCGTCGACAACCGGCTCACCGTGCGGCTCACGCCGGGTCAGCAGCGGGCGCTCCAGCAGGCGGTGCTGCTGGCCGACCGTGGCGATCTCGTGCGCCGCCTTGGGCTGCCCGCGAGCGCCAAGCCCGCGGACGTCGTACCTCCGGCGCTGCCTCTCGCCACTACCGGCGACGCGCTGTCGGTCGTCGTACGGGCGACGTCGCAGCGCGCGGTGCTGCGGTTCACCTACAAGGGCACGCCGCGCGTCGTGCACCCGGCGTCGGTGCGGTCGCAGAACGGCACGTGGTACCTCCGCGGCCGCGAGAACGGCGCCGACCTGGTCAAGACCTTCGTGGTGTCGCGGATGACCGACGTGACCTCGGACGCGCCCGGCTCCGCCGACCCGGCCGAGCCGGTGCGGCACCCCGGCCTGCACCCGATGAGCTGGGAGCTCGACCCGCCGATCGACGTGGAGCTGCGGACGACGGCGGACTACGAGCCGGACGTGCGCCGCTCGCTCGGCGAGCCCGCGGAGAGCCGCCAGGACGGCGGCGCCGTGGTGCTGCTCTTCCGGGTGACGAACCGCTCGGCGTTCCGGACCCGGCTCTATGAGCTGGGCCGCCGCGTTGAGCTGCTCGGTCCCGAGGAGATCCGCCGCGAGGTCGTCGCCGAGCTGCGCCGGATGGCCGGGCAGGAGGCGGGCTGATGGTCGCGACCCCGAAGTACGTCGCCCGTATCGCGCGGCTGCCGCAGGTCATGGAGCGGCTGATCGGCCACCCCGAGGGCCTGCCGCTGGCGACCCTGGCCGCCGACCTCGGCGTACCCGTCGACGAGCTCCGCGAGGACCTGATGGCGTTCTATGCCGCCGACGTCGGGTCGGAGTGGCTGATGGGCCTGACCCGCGTCGACGTACTGGAGTTCGTCGGCGCCGAGGGCGACGAGGCCGATCCCAACGAGGCCACCGTGGTGCGGCTGGCCAGTGACCGGCCGGCGACCGACCTCGGGGTCGAGTACGTCGACGCGTCCGAGCTCGCCCTCGTCTTCACCGCCGCCCGCGGCCTGCTCGACATCGAGCCGGACAACGAGGAGCTCGCCGGCGCCGTCGAGGTGCTGACCGAGACGATGGGCGTCCCGCTCGACGGCGGCGACGAGCCCGCCCGCGCCTGGAACCACACGCTCCGCCCGCTCCAGGACGCGGTCGCGGCCCGGCGGCGGGTGCGGATCGGCTACTCCCGCGCCTGGCGGCAAGGGGTGGGGGAGCGGGTGATCGAGCCCTACCGCCTGGTCCAGACCCGCCGCGGCTGGGAGGTCGACGCCGGCCCGCCCGACGAGCACGGTGGCCTGCGTACCTTCCTGCTCTCCAACCTCCGCTCCGTCGAGCCCCTCGACGAGACCTACGACCCACCCGCCGACCTGGCCGCCCGCCTCGACGCCCAGCGCGCCACCGAGCGCGTCGAGGTCGTCCTCCCACACTCCGGCCGCTGGGCAGCCGACATGTACGCCGAGTCCGTCGAGGTGCTCGAGGCCGACGACGAGTCGGTCAAGCTGGCGCTGGAGCTGCTCCCGCCGCTCGAGCAACGGGTCGGCATGCTCCTCCTCGCCGCCGGCCCCGCCGCCCTCGTCGTCGCCCCCGCCGAGCTGGACAACGCCGGCGCCGTGCTTGCGGAAGAGCTGCTGCTGCACCACGATGTCGGCGCCGAGCCTGTGTGAGCCACCGCCTCGACGGATCTGCGGATTCGTCTGCGCGCGCGACTCCGCGATGTGAGACTGCTGCGGTTTGTGTCTCGGGAGCAGAGGGGGAAGGCGTGACACGTCGCGCTCGGGTGCTGGTTTGTCTCGTCGCGATGGCGGCGTCGGTGCCGCTCGCCATCGGATCGACGGAAGTGTCGTCGGTGGCCGCAGGTGCCACGAAATGCACGATCGCCGGCACGCCCGGCGCCGACACGATCGTCGGGACCGGGGGACCGGACGTGATCTGCGGCCGCGGGGGCGACGACGTCCTCGTGGGCGGCGGCGGACGGGACATCCTGATCGGTGGTCGCGGCGGCGACGAGCTTCGCGGCGGCAGCCAGGCCGACCGCCTCGTCGGCGCTTCCGGCAACGACTTCCTCGACGGCGGGCCGCAGGCCGATGACGTCAACGGCGGGCCCGGCACGAACGTGTGCACCCTCGACAGCACGGACGTGGCCGACCGCTGCGTGTACGACGAGGCGCCGCCGGCAGCGGACCAGCTCTCCTTCTCCGAGACCACAGTCGACGTGACATCGGGTGGCGTGGAGGTCACTGCTCGCCTGCACGTCACCGACGACACCGGTGTGCAGGACGTGATGCTCAAGCACGGCGACGACACGCCCTGGTTCCCGAGGAATCGGCTGGATCGCGTGTCGGGCACCGCGCGGGACGGCTGGTACGAAGGGACGCTTGAATTCGCGCGGTGGAGCAAGCCCGGAACTTTTGTCCCGTCAGTACGACTGACCGACCGCCTCGGTCGCCGTTCCACCCCGGACTTCAGCGACCAGCAGATCACCGTCCTGGACGACGACCCGGACCTCGACGAGCCGCTCGTCGAGCTCATCTCGCCGACGCCCGACGAGACCATCGACCTACGAGAGTCGGGGCAGTCGATCACCGTGAAGGCGCACATCACCGACGCGCAGTCCGGCGTTGCGTGGGACCGCCTCGGAGTCGACATCTGGTCCCCTCGGACGGCCAGCACCCTGACCTACGACTTCGGCGGAGGCCTCAAGCTGATCAGCGGCGACATCCACGACGGCATCTGGATGGATCGCTTCGACATCCGGGCCTCGATGCCCGGTGGTCAGTGGAATATCGGCATCTACGCGAGCGATCGTGCGAGCGGCGACGTACGGGAGGCGCGGGTGATCTACTGGGGGCCGGACGAGTACCCCTACCGGCGGTTCCAGACCTCCGAGGGCGACAACCGGCCGTTTCCCTTCGGCATGGGCGCGTTCAGCGTGCTGGGCCGCACCCAGACGGACTTCACCGCGCCGACCGCGGACAGCCTCATGCTGAGCACGGACACCGTGGACACCCTCGGCGGGCCCGCGAAGATCGACTTCACCGTCCACGCCGCGGACGCAGGAGTCGGTGTGGACGGCGTCAGCATCATGACGCTCACTCCCACCTACGACCCATCGAATCCCGCACCGGTGACCGCTGGTGCCGATCTTGTCGCCGGCACCCCCCAGGACGGGACCTGGTCCGGGTCCCTCGTCCTTCCACAGGGCACGCCCCCCGGCACCTACTACCTCCAGGTCGGTGTCATGGACATGGAGTGGAACGAGCAGCCCTACGTCAGCTCGGGCTATCCGTTCATCGGCTCGCGGTCGCCGCTCGAGGAGAATCCGACCATCACGATCGTCGACTCCAGCCACTGACCACGTGCAACGCGTCCGGTGGCCGCCTGGAAGCCGCTGACGAGCGTCATTCCGCCGCATTTGGGACGCAGCTGGACTGCGCTGCTCCTGGCGCAGGCGGGCGGGACCAGATGTGCGAGACGTGCCGATTCAGTGACGAACCCGGTATCGGATGTGGGTCGCCTCGGGGCTGTCGATCACCTGGCGGATCTCGAGCTCGATGAGGGCGGGCAGGACGTCGAAGAGGCGGCGACCGCCGCCGAGCAGGACGGGGATCTGGTGGACTTGGATCTCGTCCAGGACGCCGGCCTCGAGGGCTGTCTGAGCGACGTTGGCGCCACGGACCTGGACGTCCTTGTCGCCAGCGGCAGCCTTCGCCTGTTCCATGGCGCTCTCGATGCCATCGGCGACGTAGGTGACCAGGGGGTAGCCCCACCGGGCAGCCGGAGGGGGTGGGCGGTGGCTGGGCACGAAGATGGGGAGCCCGTTGTGTGAACCTCCCCAGTGGTCCATGAGCTCGGCAGTCCGGCGGCCGGCGAGGATCGCCCCGGCCGCGTTCCACTCGTCCTCGAACTGCTTGACCGGTCGCGACGGATCGCGTGACTCGGCCCAGGTGTGCAGCCGCTCACCGTCCTCGCCGCCGAGGTAGTCGTTGGTGTCGGCGACGTAGCCGTCGAGCGAGACCGACATGTCCAGCACGGACCGCGACATGGTTCCTCCTTGTGTCGTTCCTCGTTGGCGGGCGCGACGGTGATGTCCCGCTCTACTCGTTGCTACGAACGAGTGCCCTCCGATCCGACAGGTCGCGGCTACCGCGCGAGGATGCGTGCCAGCAGGTCGCGGAGCTGTCGGCCTTCGGCAGGAGATAGATCGGCCAGCAGCTCTCGTTCGGCCCTGTCGCTGGCGGCCTTGGCCTTCTTCAAGGCCCTCCGGCCGGCGTCGGTGACGACGATGACGTTGCGGCGGCGGTCGGCTGCGTCTGGTTGGCGCGCGACCAGGCCCTTGCCCTCCAACGAGTCGAGGAGGCCGACCATCGTCGTACGGTCCACTCCCAGCCGCCCGGCCGCCTGTTGCTGCGACTCCGGCTCCCGGCCCTCCAGAAGCAGCAGGACGCTGAGCTCGCGGACGTTCACGGGACCGTCGGCCAGGTGCACGGTGTGGAGGTCCTCCAGCTGGAAGAACGCGTGCTTGAGCAGGTACCCCAGCCGCCCCTGCAGCTCGGGTCCGGGTCCCTCGTCACCGTCCACCCCTGAAGTGTAGTGCTACGCTGATCGTCAGTAATACTGATGATCAGCGGAAGGATCACTTATGCCTACTCTCCTTGTCACCGGCGTCACTGGGCTCGTCGGCTCGCGGCTCCTGCCGCGGCTGATCGCGGCGGGCCACGACTGCCGGGCTCTCGTGCGCGGCGACAACACCGCCCCCGACGGCGCGACGGCTGTTCGCGGCGACCTGAACGATCCGAGCACCCTCCCCGCGGCGGTGGAGGGCGTGGATGCGGTCGTCCACCTGGCCGCGCTCTTCCGTACCGACGACGAGGACGCGATCTGGCGGGCGAACCTCGACGGCACGCGCAACCTCCTCGACGCCGTCGCGTCGCACGCCCCCGACGCCCGGGTGGTGATGGCCAGCACCGGCAACGTCTACAACCACGATCAGGCCAGACCCGGCCTGGAGAGCGACAGCTGCAACCCCAGCGCGGCGTACCCGGCCAGCAAGGTGGCCGCCGAGGCGCTGGTCCGCGAGAGCGGGCTGACGTGGTCGGTGCTGCGGCTGCCGTTCGTGTACGGCGACGGTGACGGGCACCTCGCGTCGATGGGTGCCCTGGCGGGCCGGTTCGGCCTACATCCCGCGCACACCTACTCCGTCGCCCACCACCGCGACGTGGCAGCCGCCGTACTGCTGGCGCTCGGCGGGCAGCTGGACGGTCGCATCGCCAACGTGACCGACGACGCTCCCGTCACCGTCTTCGAGATGGCCCGACTCGGCGGCTCACCGATCGACGGCTCGGCTGAACCCCTGACCAACCCGTGGGCGGGCCGCATGGACTCCTCGTTCCTGCGCAGCCTCGGTTTCCGACCCTCGGTTGCCACCGTCTGGGAAGCGGCTGCGGCCGGAATCCTCTGAACGAGCCGTGCGACTCACCGCAGGACGCGAGCGATGAACGTGTCCAGGTTCGCGGTCAAGCGCTCGATCTTCTGCTCCGTGGTCAGGCGCTCCTCCATGATGATGGTGCCGTTGCTCCGGATGTTGCGGACGAAGAGCGAGCAGTCGAGCCCCGTGCAGATGTAGATCCCCACCGAGTCACCTCGCTGGCCTGCTCTGCCTGCGCGCGGAGCAACCATCAGCCCGACCGATCCGACGGTCAGGCACAGGTCGCACATCGTCTTGCGCGTCCTTCCCACGCCACCGTCGGAAGGGCGGAGCGCGATCGCGCGGACCCGGCCATCGAGGTCGGCGACGAGGTACCTCCGTCCCGGGGCCTTCGGGTCCTGCCAGCCCAGGTAGTCCAGGTCCTCCCAAGGTCGCTCGTCCAGGTCTGCCGGGAGATTGACCCGCGCGGCCGCGCCCTTGCTGAGATTCACGAACGCGCTGCGGATCTGATTCTCGGTCAACGGGTTCACCGCTCAAGACTGCATGGCGACAGAGCCAGATCGCCAAACGCGACGACGGCTCGCGACGCGTCAGTCGGTCGCCTGTCGGACGCACGGATCTGCCGCTGTGAGTGCGACGACAATGCACGGATGCAGATCCGACAGGTCGTCATCACGCGCGCAGGCGGCCCGGAGCGGCTGAGTCTCCAGACGTCGCGGCTGGACCCGCCCGCGCCCGGTGAGGCGCAGGTCGAGGTGGCCGCCGCCGGGATCAACTTCGCTGACATTCTCGCTCGGCAGGGTCTCTACCCGGACGCGCCGCCGCTGCCGCTGGTGGTCGGCTACGAGGTCTCGGGCACGGTGCGTGCCGTGGGCACGGGGGTCGAGGAGTCGCTGGTCGGGCAGGACGTCCTGGCGTTGACCCGGTTCGGGGGCTACAGCAGCGGGCTCAACGTCCCGGCGGCCCAGGTCTTCGCCAAGCCGGCGGCGTTGAGCCACGCGGAGGCGGCGGCGATCCCGGTTGCCTACCTCACTGCCTGGCAGCTCCTCGTGGTGCAGGGCGGGCTGCGCGAGGGCCAGACCGTGCTGATCCAGAACGCCGGCTCCGGCGTCGGCCTTGCGGCTCTCGACATCGCCCGCCACGTCGGGGCGCGCACCATCGGCACGGCCAGCGCGGGCAAGCACGGCTTCCTCACGGCTCGAGGCCTGGACCACGCGGTCGACTACCGCACCGGTGACTGGACCCGCGAGGTGCGCTCGCTCACCGAAGACCGGGGCGTCGAGCTGGTGATCGACCCCCTCGGCGGCGAGAGCTTCCGCCGCTCCCGCACCGTGCTGCGCCCCACCGGACGACTCGGGATGTACGGCGTCTCCGCCGCCTCCAACAACCAGGGCCTGCGGGGCAAGCTGCAGCTGGCCAGGACCGCGGCGCTGATGCCCTTCTTCCACCCGGTGTCGCTCATGAACGCCAATCACGGCGCCTTCGGGGTCAACCTCGGGCACATGTGGGACGAGGTCGAGATGCTCCGCGGCTGGATGGAGCAGGTGCTCGAGGGCGTCGAGTCCGGATGGGTGCGTCCGCACGTCGACTCGTCGTACCCCCTCGCCGACGCGAGTCGGGCCCACGAGCACATCGAGGCACGCCGCAGCACCGGCAAGGTGGTGCTCCAGCCCTGATCGGCGCCGAGCGTCCGACCATGCCGCGACGAGGGAGCGACTGCTGCACGCGTCGGCGAGAACATTTGACTGCGTGGCTGCGGCGGATCCGACCGATCTTTGATCGGATCCGCCGAGCAACCCCTGCCGATGTGGTCGGGCCACTGTTTACGGATCACGGTCGCCACGCAGGATCGGAACCTGCCGTAGCCCGTCCGCCTCAGGGGTGAGGCGAGACCTCCAGGGTAGGGCTATTGCGGCCAGCCCAATCTCCGACGAGGCAAGCGCCGCCAACGCTGTGCACAAGGCTCGCCTGGCGCGCGACATCGTCGTTGGTCGCGAAGCCGGACGTACCTTGAACGCATGGCGAGCCGTGCCCATCCCAGCGTCGATGCCTACATAGAAGCAGCGCAGCCTTGGCAACAGCAGACCCTCAGGGAGCTACGAGGCATCATCTGGGAAGCAGATCCGGACATCGAGGAGACCATCAAGCGGTCGGTCCGGCCGTACTTCGTGTTGTCCGGCAACGTCTGTGCGTTCCTGGCCACCAAGGACCACGTGAACCTCTTCCTCTATGACCCGACGGTCCCAGACCCCGCCGGCATCATCAACCAGGGACACGGGAATGCAACAGCCCGCGGGATTCAGCTCTACCGGGACGACACGATCGACCAAGCGGCACTGACGGACATGCTGCGGGCAATCGTGGCGAACAATCGCGCGGGCGGCTGGCGACGCGTCGGGCACTGAGCGGCTGATCGCGTCTGCCGGTGTGAGTCATCGGCGCGCCCAGTCGCAGCCCTGCGTCCACGTCTATCCGCTGCACTGGGCTGGGCGAGGCGCCACGAGGTGTGGGAGCGTTGATCGATGCCATTGAGCGACTTTGACCTCAGGACATCGATCGCGGTCTCGGACATCTACCGGGCGATCGACTTCTACGAAGGCAAGCTCGGGCTGGAGCCCCTGGGATCTGGGCCGAGCGCCGACATTCCGGACGGAACCCGGGTCTACAAGTCCGGCGACGGCCCGGCGCTGAACGTCTATCAGTCCGCCTCCGCAGGGCAGTCATCGGCGACCCTTGCCATCTGGTACGTCGCGGACATCGACCAGATCGTCGACGAGCTGACCGCCGCCGGCGTCGAGATCATGCGCTACGACGGGCTCGAGCACGACGCGCGGGGGATCACGCCTCGTGCGGGCGGCGGACGGATCGCTTGGTTCCGGGACCCGGACGGCAACACGTTTGCGATCGAAGCCGAGGACTGAGGAAGGCCGCAGCATTGCGGGTCTCGTGACGGTCGCTGCGCGACCTCCTCGACCACCGAGGGTTATGGCTTCGCGACCTCAATGGGTCTCGTGACGGTCGCTGCGCGACCTCCTCGACCACCGAGCGGGTCTGGCTTCGCGACGTCCTCGACCACCGAGGAGCTTGCGGTCGTCGCTACTCCTTGCCGAGCTTGTCGGCGACGTCGGCGGGAGTGACGTCGACGGTGCTCGCGTCGGCGGCGGCGTCGATCTTGGTCGTCGCCTTCTTCGCGGGCTTCTTCTTGGCCGGCTTCGGCTTGTCGACCGGAGCCGGGTCGAGGCCGAGCTCCTTGGTCACGTTGACCGGCTTGGGCTCCTTGCTCGCGGTCTTCTTCGCGGGCGCCTTCTTCGCGGCGGTCTTCTTGGCCGGAGCCTTCTTCGCGGGGGTCTTCTTGGCCGGAGCCTTCTCGGTCGGCTCCTTGGCGGCGGGGCCGTCCTTGGCGGGCGCCTTCTTCGCGGGCGTCTTCTTCGCCGGAGTGGGGGCGGGGGCCTTCTTCGCGACCGGCTCGGAGGAGGCGGGGGTCTCGGTGGCGGGGGCGGCGGAGCCGGCCTTGCCGCCACGGCCGGTCAGGTTCGTGACGGCGCCGGCAGCCTTGCCGGTGGCGGACTTCGCCACCTGGCCCGTGGTCGCAGCGGCTTCCTTGACGCGGTCCACTGCTGAGCCGGCCGCCGACATCGGGGCCTTCGCCGTCTCTACGGCGACGTCCTTGATCTTGCCGAGCGGGTTCTTGCGGGCCACGGGTTCCTCCGTTGCGAATCGGTTCGAGCGAGAGCTCTGACGAAGGGGTGGTACCCCATTCCGCGCACGACGTACCCACGCTCCGGTGTGATCCGCGTCTGCTACGGGTTCAGGAGGAGCCAGGCGGCGAGCGCGAAGCCGCAGCAGGCGATCAGGACGCGGAGGACGTCGGGTCGGGTACGTCGTGCGACGGCCGGGCCGAGCAGGCCCCCCACGACCGCGCCGACGCCGAGCGGGATCGCGGCGCTCCAGACGACGGTGCCGAGCACGGCGAAGAGGACGGCGGGAAGAACGTCGCTCGCGACCAGGACGACGTTCTTCATCGAGTTCGCGCGGTGCAGGACCGGCTCCACCGTCAGCATCAGCAGGGCGACGAGCAGGATGCCGCTCCCGGCGCCGAAGTAGCCGTTGTAGAGCGCGACACAGCTGAGCCCGGCAAGGACCTGTCCTCTTCCGAGCGAGTGCTCGTGGTGCTCCTGCCAACGGCTGATGCGCGGCTGCAGCAGCACGATCAGCGCCCCGGCCGCCACCAGGAAGGGCACGATCCGGTCGAAGACGCGGCCGGGTGTGAGGACGAGGACGACTGCTCCGGCCAGCGACAGCACGATCGAGATCGGCAGGAACCGCCGGATCGTCTCGCCGTGGCCGGTCACGTCCGGGGCGGCCCGCGTCGCGGAGCTCGCCCCGCTGCCGAGCAGCGCGACGCTGTTGGTGACGTTCGCGGTCAGCGGGGAGATGCCGACGGCCAGCAGGGCCGGGTAGGAGACCAGGCTGGTGATGCCGCCCGCCGTACCCACGACGCCCGCGACGACCCCGGCGATCGTCAGGAACGCCGTGCCCTCGACGTCGTACGGCATGCCCGGATCCTGGCACGTCAACGGATCCGGCAGGGTCCATCGGCCCTGACGGGAGAGTCCAACAGCACCTGCGCGCGGCCGCCGGCGGCGGTTGGCTGGAAGCAGAGGCCCGGCCTCCGAGCGCCCCGAGCACGGGGTGCCGCCGGGTCGCGCAAGGAGGCGACCGTGAACAGACTCGTCATCCTGGGTGCCGGGACTGCAGGCACGATGGTGGCCAACAAGCTCCGCAAGAAGCTCTCCGAGCGCCACTGGGCGATCACGATCGTCGACCGCGACGACGAGCACCACTACCAGCCGGGCTATCTCTTCGTGCCCTTCGGCGACTACACCCGCGAGGACATCGTGCGCAGCCGGCGGCACGTCCTGCACCACGGCATCAACCTGGTGTACGGCGAGATCGACGTCGTCGACCCGGAGCGCAAGCTCGTCCGGCTCGACGGCGGGCTGACGCTCGACTACGACTACCTCGTCATCGCCACGGGTACGTCGCCGCGTCCCGACGAGACGCCGGGCATGCTCGGGGACGAGTGGCACCGCAGCATCTTCGACTTCTACTCCCTCGAGGGCGCCGAGGCGCTGGCCACCGCGCTGGAGCGGTTCGATCACGGCCGCCTGGTCGTGCAGATCTGCGAGATGCCGATCAAGTGCCCCGTCGCACCGTTGGAGTTCACCTTCCTCGCCGACGCGTACCTGCGGCAGCGCGGCGTGCGCGATCGCGTCGAGATGCTCTACGTGACGCCGCTCGACGGCGCGTTCACCAAGCCGGTCGCCTCCGAGCACCTCGGCGGCATGCTCGACGAGCGCAAGGTCGACGTCGTCACCGACTTCATGATCGAGCGCGTCGACCAGGAGCGGAAGGTCTTGGTGTCGTACGACGAGCGCGAGGTGCCGTACGACGTACTGGTCACGATCCCGGTCAACATGGGCGCCGACTATCTCGCCCGGTCCGGTCTCGGCGACGAGCTGAACTACGTGCCGGTCGACAAGCACACGCTGCTCTCGACGGCGTACGACACGATCTTCGCGATCGGCGACGCCAGCAACGCGCCGGCGTCGAAGGCCGGCTCGGTCGCGCACTTCGAGGTCGAGATCTTCATCGACAACTTCCTCCAGCACGTGGCGGGGGAGCCGATGACCGGGTCGTTCGACGGCCACGCCAACTGCTTCGTGGAGTCCGGCGACGGCAAGGCCCTGCTGATCGACTTCAACTACGACACCGAGCCGCTTCCGGGGAAGTACCCGCTCCCGGTCGTCGGGCCGATGAGCCTGCTCGAGGAGACCCGGGCCAACCACCTCGGGAAGCTCGCGTTCCGGCAGATCTACTGGAACGTCCTGCTCCCCGGCCACCCCGTGCCGCTGCCCGCGCACATGTCGATGCGCGGCAAGCACGCCCCCGAAGAAGCCGAGAGAGGAAGTGCGTCATGACCACCATGACCCTGGCGGGCCACACGGTCCACGTGAACGACGAAGGGTTCCTGACCGACCCGCGGGAGTGGGACGAGTCCCTGGCCTCGTTCCTCGCCGGCCAGATCGGCATCGAGCTCACCGACGAGCACTGGCGGGCGATCCGGTTCCTGCGCGACGACTTCGCGCACACCGGCGAGACCGCGACGGTGCGCCGGATCAGCACGGTCGGTGGCATCCCCACCAAGGACCTGTTCCGCCTGTTCCCGCAGAAGCCCGCCAAGAAGCTGGCGTACGTCGCCGGCCTGCCCAAGCCGCGCGGCTGCGTGTGAGCGCCGTACTCACCACCGAGGAGCTGTCATGACCACCACCGAAACCGCGCCGATCATCCCCGACTTCGGCTCGGCAGCCACCGATCGCAAGCTCGCGATCATCTGCTCGAAGGGCAACCTCGACATGGCCTACCCGGGACTGATCCTCGCCAATGCAGCGCTCGGCGAGGGCGTGGAGACGCACCTGTTCTTCACGTTCTGGGGATTCGACATGATCAACAAGAAGACGATGGGCGACCTCAAGTTCACGCCGGTCGGCAACACCGCGGCGCACATGCCGCAGGGCATCACGCCGATGCCCGGCATGACCGCGATGGCGACCCACATGATGAAGAAGTCGATCGCCGACCTCGGCGTGCCCGAGGTGCCGGAGTTCCTGCAGCAGATCGTCGACTCGGGCGGTCACCTGTGGGCGTGCCGGATGTCCGCGGACATGCAGCACCTGGAGAAGGAGGACCTCTTCGACGAGGTCGAGGACATCATCAGCGCCTCTGACTTCATCGAGATCACCGAGGGTGCGCAGCTGCTCTTCATCTGAGCGGCGAGAAGCTAGTCGCCGATCGTCGTGGCGCCCAGGATGTGCTCGAGAAGACCGAGCGCCTGGCCGACGGTCGGCGGCTCCTCGCCCTCCTCCGGCGCGTGCGGGCGGTCGTCGTACTCCTCGACCGGGTCGAGCGGCAGCGCGTCGTGGAAGAGGCTGCGTGCCCAGGTCGCGAACTGCTCCGCGTGCAGCTCGGCGGCGAGGTCGATCTCCTCGGTCTCGGGCAGGAGCGCGTAGAGAGCCTCGAGGGTCGTCTCCGGCCCCGGCTCGAAGTCTGGTCCGGTCGACGGCTGCATGTCGCCCACGATGCCATCAACCTCCGACACGGCGTGCGGCCTGCTCGTGGAGGGCGAACATCGGGTCGACGTACGACGCCACCGGGCCGGTGACCGGCGTGCCGGGCAGCACCGTCGAGACCGGCAGCGGAGCGACCGGCGAGCCGGGCAGGCCCCACGACGTACGCCACTCGGCGAGCTGGGTGGAGGCGACCGCGAAGACGATCGCGCCGAGGCCGACCCAGCCGTGCGCGGCGGCGCACATCGGGCAGTGCTCGCCTGTCGTGTAGACCGTGGAGCTCGCGCGCTGCTCGGCGTCGAGGTTGCGCCACGCCCACGTCGCGATGTCGAGCTCCGGGTGGGCGGTCGGGTCCGCGTCGGTCTGCTCACGGTTGCGGAACTCGACGAGTACGTCGCCCTCGCTGCTCACGAGCAGCGACCCGAACGGGTCGTCGCCCGCCGCCAGCGCTTCCCGGGCGAGCTCGACGCAGCGGGCGAGGTGCTTGTCGTGGTCGGTCATGCGCCGCAGTATGCGCCGGATCGGGATGATGGGTCTCGATGCGCCCTCGCTCGTTCCTCGCGAGGGCTACTCGACCAACGGGTTCACTCGTCAGTAAGCGACTCGGCGAGGTCCTTCAGGCGGGTGAGCCGGCGCTCCCAGCCCCTGGCGATCGTGTCGAGGCGGCCGGCGAGCTGGCTGAGCGGGGCGCCGAGTGCGCGGTAGCGGACCGCGCGCCCGACGCGCTCGTGCTCGACCAGGCCGACGGCCTCCAGCTGCTGGAGGTGCTTGGTGATCGCCTGCCGCGAGACCGGCAGCAGCTCCGCGAGGTCGCTGGCGGACCGGTCGGCCTCGCCGAGCAGCTCGAGGATCCGCCACCTCGTCTCGTCGGCGAGCGCGGCACACATGGGTACCGGATCGAGGGCGGTCGTCATGCCGCGGGCATCGTCTCGGCGTACGAGCCGATCGAGGCGAGCACCTGGTTCCAGCCGTTGCTGTGGTCGTCGAGCTGGGCGCGACGCTCGGCGAGGTCCTCGAGCTTGTCGAAGCCGGACTCGGTGACCCGGACGATGCTGCCGTCGCCGTCCTCGAGGACCTCGAAGTGGCAGGTCGTCGACTTCGACTCGTCGAGGTCGGCGCCGAAGCCCCAGGTCATCGTGAAGTGCTCGGGCGGGTCGACGCGGTCGATGCGTACGTCGATCTTCTGGTCCTGCCAGTGGAAGACGCCGACCGAGCCGGCCTTGATGCCGTCGGGGAACTCGTTGGGGTGGCCCCACCACTTCTCGATGTGCTCGCTGGTGACGAGCGCCTTGAACACGACGTCGCGCGGCGCGGCGATGCGGACCTGGTGGGTGATGGTGCCGGTGTCGAGGTCGGCCTGGGCGGTGGTGGTCTGGGTCATCGGTGGCTCCTAGGTATATGCAACTGAAAGGTTGCTCCTGACGCTAGGACAACGCGTCGCGAATTGCAACCCACGAGTTGCACAAAGCTGAATGGTCTCATGGCGCTACCGTCGGGGCATGAGCTCCACGACGACGCGGCCGGTGCTCGACCCGGCGACGACGGTCCGTACCTTCCTCGCGCTGCTCGAGGACCACGCGGTCGACCAGGCGCTGGAGTACGTCGACCCGGGCATGGTGTGGCGGAACACCGGGCTGCCGACGGTGCGCGGGAAGATCGTGCGGCGACTGCTGCGCGGGATGAACAGCGACAGCATCAGCTTCCGCGCCGACATGCACCACGTCGCCGCGGACGGCGCCTTCGTGCTCACCCAGCGCACGGACTACCTGCGGATCGGACCGATCGAGGCGGAGTTCTGGGTCTGCGGCACGTTCGAGGTCAGGGACGGCAAGGTCGTGCTCTGGGACGACCACTTCAGCTGGGGGAACGTCATGGTCGGGACCCTGCGCGGAGTGCTCAGGACCGCGCGGTCCGCGGTTCGCTGACCGGGCCGTGGCGGCACCGGATGCCGAATCACCACGGTATGCAGACGAATGGGCACTCCCCGTGCGGAGTTCCACCCGGGAACCGGCGACTGACCTGCATACCGTGGTGATTCGGCAGCGGCCGAGGCGCCGGCCCCACCAGCCATAGGCCGCACGGCATCATGGGCCGCGTGCAGGCGTCGTACTCCTTTGCCACGTCGTGGACGACGCCCGCTCCGGTCCAGGAGCTCGCGGACGTCGTGCTCGACCTCGAGCACTATCCCGACTGGTGGCCGCAGGTGCGTGCCGTCGCGAAGCTCGGGCCGGACACGGCGCGGGTGCTGTGCCGGTCGGCGCTGCCGTACACGCTCGACCTGGTGCTCGACGCGGTCTCGCGGGAGCTTCCGGTGCTCGAGGTTGCGGTCAGCGGCGACCTCGACGGGTGGGTGCGGTGGCGGATGACCGAGACGCCCGAGGGCACGCACACCGAGTTCACGCAGGAGGTCAGCGTCAGCGGCGCGCTCGCGCTGGCGTCGTACGCCGCGCGGCCGCTGCTGCGGTGGAACCACCACCGGATGATGGACGCCTGTCAGCGAGGGTTGGTCTCACGGGTCTCGTGACGGTCGCTAGCGCGACCTCCTCGACCACCGGGGCCTCGGGTTCTCGGGTCTCGTGACGGTCGCTAGCGCGACCTCCTCGACCACCGGGGCCTCGGGTTCTCGGGGTCTCGTGACGGTCGCTAGCGCGACCTCCTCGACCACCGGCCCTACGGGTGCTCGACCAGCGAGCGGGCCAGGGCGCGCTGGCGCTCGACGAACCTGGCGCCGGAACGGAGGACGAAGGCGGGGGAGAGGCGGCCGATGCGCCAGGCGATCCGGGCCTGGACGGGCTCGACGACCAGCGGACGGTTCGCGGTGACGGCGGCGAGGACCTTGCCGGCGAGGACGTCGGGGTCGACGGGGTGCTTGATGCCCTGGCCCTTGAGGTAGTAGTCCCGCCCGCGCACCGGGCCGATCTCGCCCTTGTCGAGCATCGGCGTCTCCACCGCGGCCGGGCACACGACGGTCACGCCGACGTTGCGGGACGCGGCCTCGGTGCGCAGTGCGAGGGAGAGGCCGACGACCGCGTGCTTCGTCATGACGTACGACGTCAGCAGGCCGCCGGCCATCAGGCCGCCCATCGAGGCGGTGTTCACGAGGTGCCCGCCGCCCTGGCGGAGCATCTGCGGGTACGCCGCGTGCACGCCGTGCACCACGCCGCGGATGTTGACGTCGATGATCGCGTTCCACTGCTGGAGGCTGAGGTCCTCGGTGTCGCCGAGCAGGCAGATGCCGGCGTTGTTGAACATCAGGTCCAGCCGGCCGTGGTCCGCGACCACGGAGTCGACGAGTGCCTGGACCGCGTCGCCGTCGGTGACGTCGAGGCGTACGGCGTCGGCGTGGCCGTAGCCCTTCGCCGCACCCGCCGTCGCCTTGGCCGCGGTCAGGTCGATGTCGGTGCAGACGACGTGCGCGCCGGCCGCGACCAGTGCCCGGGTCAGGGCCGCGCCGATCCCCGATCCGGCGCCGGTGACGATCGCGGTCTTTCGGAGGAAGCGACCGTGGTAGCGCGTCACGAGAAGGCCTTCTCGACCAGCCCGACGAGGTCCGGGTAGCGCATCAGGTGCGCGCCGCCGTTGATGTCGAGGGTCTCGCCGGTGATCCACGCGGCGTCGTCGGAGAGCAGGAACCGGATCGCGGCGGCGATCTCCTCGGGCTCGCCCGGTCGCCCCAGGGGCGTGTTCTCGACGTAGCTGTCGCGCACGCCCGGGATGTCCATCGCCGGCGCGGTCAGCGGCGTGACGACCAGCCCCGGCGCGACCGCGTTGACCCGGACCCTCCGTGGGGCGAGCTCGAGCGCGGTCACCTCGGTCAGCGAGACCAGACCGGCCTTCGAGGCGCAGTACGCCGCCAGCCCGGTGCCGGGCTGCCGGGCGTTGAGGGAGGTGAGCGAGACCAGCGAGCCGCCGTCGGCGACCCGGCGTCCCGCATGCTTGAGCACCAGGAACGAGCCGGTCAGGCAGACGTCGACGATCCGTCGCCACTCGGCGGCGTCGTGGTCGACCACCCGGGCCAGGGTGCTGGTGCCAGCGCAGTTCACGACCCCCGTGAAGGCGCCGTGCTGCTCGACCACGCCGTCGAAGAGCGCCTCGACCGAGGCCTCGTCGGTGACGTCGACGTCCACGTCGGCGCCGGTCCCGGAGAGATCCGCCACGACGACGGTGTCGCCCCCTGCGGCGAGCAGGCGAGCGGTCGCCTGCCCGAGCCCGGAGGCCCCGCCGATCACCACGACCACGCGTTGCTCCACTTGGCCTCCTGTTGCTCCATGGGTCTCGTGACGGTCGCTAGCGCGACCTCCTCGACCATCGGCGAGTTGACGCGCGTCAACTTCCGTTGACACGCGTCTAGAACGCGTTCTAGCGTACAGGAATGAAGCGACCCACGGTGGCCGTCATCGGAGCCGGTATCAGCGGCCTGACCACGAGCAAGATGCTGGCCGACTACGGCCTCGACTACGCCACCTTCGAGTCCTCGGACCGGGTCGGCGGCAACTGGGCGTTCGGGAACCCGAACGGGCACAGCAGCGCCTACCGGTCGCTGCACATCGACACGTCCAAGCACCAGCTGTCGTTCCGCGACTTCCCGATGCCCGACGACTACCCGGACTTCCCGCACCACACCCAGATCAAGGCCTACCTCGACAGCTACGCCGACGCCTTCGACCTGCGCAGCCGGATCGAGTTCGAGAACGGCGTCGCGCACGCCGAGCGGCTTCCCGACGGCGGGTGGGAGCTGGAGACCCAGCGAACCGGCACGCGCCGCGCCGACGTACTCGTGGTCGCCAACGGGCACCACTGGGACCCGCGCTACCCGGGCTTCCCCGGTGAGTTCAGCGGCACGGCGCTGCACTCGCACCACTACATCGACCCGCGGACGCCGCTGGACCTCTCCGGCAAGCGGATCCTCGTCGTCGGGCTCGGCAACAGCGCCGCCGACATCACCGTCGAGCTGTCCAGCCGGGCCCTCGGCAACGAGGTCACCTTGTCGACACGGTCCGGGGCGTGGATCGTGCCGAAGTACTTCGGCGGCAAGCCGGCCGACAAGTACTACCGGACCTCCCCGCACATCCCGCTCAAGTGGCAGCGCAAGTTCATGGCGGCGATGCAGCCGCTCACTGCCGGCCGCCCGGAGGACTACGGCCTGCCGACGCCCAACCACGGGTTCTTCGAGGCGCACCCGACCCAGTCGGTCGAGCTGCCGCTGCGGCTCGGGTCCGGCGACGTGGTGGCCAAGGGCGACGTCGCCCTCCTCGACGGCGAGACCGTCCACTTCGCCGACGGGACGTCCAAGGACTTCGACGTCATCGTCTACGCGACCGGCTACAACATCACCTTCCCGTTCTTCGACCCCGGCTTCCTCAGCGCGCCGGACAACCAGATCCGGCTGTTCAAGCGGATCTTCAAGCCCGGCATCGACGACCTCGCGTTCGTCGGGTTCGCCCAGGCGACGCCGACGCTGTTCCCGTTCGTCGAGTGCCAGACCCGGCTGGTCGCGGCCTGGCTCACCGGCCACTACGCGCCGCCGAGCGCCGAGGAGATGGAGCGGGTCATCGACGCCGACCACGCCAAGTACCTCGGCCACATGCTCAAGACCCCGCGGCACACCCAGCAGGTCGACTACTTCCTCTACGAGCACGACCTGCGCACCCAGGAGATCCCCGCCGGCGTACGCCGAGCCGCGCGTGCCGGGGTGCCCGCGTGACCGAGGAGCGGCCCTGGGCCCGGCTCGTCGACCGCCGCAGCGTCAACCGCGGCGACGTACGCCGGTCCGCGCTGCTGCGGGCCTTCGACGAGCTGCTCCGCGAGCAGACCCTGGAGCAGGTCAACGTCGCCGAGGTCTCGCGGCGGGCCGGCGTCACGCGGTCGGCGTTCTACTTCTACTTCGAGTCCAAGGCCGCCGCGGTGATGGCGCTGATGGCCGAGCTGTACGACGACGCGTCCGACGCCACCGACCGGCTGGTGAAGGCGGAAGGCGCTCCGGAGCGGCGGATCCGCGACGTGGTCACCACGCTGTTCGACGCCGTCGACCGCACGCCGCACACCTACCGCGCGCTGCTCGAGGCGCGTGCGACCAACCCGGGCGTCCGCGAGACCTGGGACGTCGGCCGCGCCGAGTTCGCCGGCATGGTCGCGGAGATGATCGGCCGCGAGCGGGCCGCCGGTCATGCGACCGAGGGCCCCGACGCCGCCGGGCTCGCCGCCGTGCTGCTCGACCTCAACGACCACGCGCTCGAGCGGCACGCCGTCGGCGGCGGCCCGCCGCGCGCGGCGCACATCGACGCCATCACCCACATCTGGATGCGCAGCATCTACGGCACCGACGCCAGGAGCACCGCATGAGCACGACGTTCACGTTCCTCTCGCAGGGCGTCACCTGCGCTGCGACGCACTACGAGCCGGAGGTTTCGAGGCTCGCTGGCGCTCGCACCTCAACCACCGGCCCCGCGGAGGTGCTTGAGGTGCGAGGCGCCCCAGCGCCGAGCCTCGAAACCACCGGCACCGGCGCGCCCGTCGTCGTACTGGCGCACGGGCTGGCGGGGACCCAGGACTCCGGGTTGGCGCCGTTCGCGGAGGCGTTCGCGGGGGCGGGGTTCCACGCGGTGACCTTCGACTACCGCGGCTTCGGGCTCAGCGAGGGCGAGCCGCGGCAGACGGTGTCGCTGGCCGGCCAGGCGGCCGACCTCGACGCGGCGATCGCCGCGGCGAAGCGACTGCCGGGCGTGGACCCGAGCCGGGTGGTCCTCTGGGGGATCTCGCTCGGCGGCGGCCACGTCGTCACCGTCGCGGCCGGCCGCACCGACATCGCGGCGGTCGTCTCCGCCGTACCCCTCGTCGACGGCCTCGCCGCCGCCCGCCTCGCGACCCAGCACCACAGGCCGTCCCAGCTGCTCGCCTCCACCGGCCGCGGCATGGTCAGCGCCGCACGCCGCAAGGCCGGCCGCGGCTCGGTGATGATCCCGGTCGTCGCGCGGCCCGGTGAGGTGGGAGCGCTGACGGTGTCGGGCGCGCTGGAGGACTACCTGTCGGTCGCCGGCCCGTCCTGGCGCAACGAGGTCGGCGCCGACGTGACGATGGAGCTCGGCAGCCGAGCCGCGGCCAAGGCGGCCAAGCGGCTCACCGTCCCGTGGCTGGTGCAGATCGCGGACTTCGACCGCAGCGCGCCGCCGCAGGCCTCGGCGAAGGCGGCGTTCAACGGGCGCGCCGAGGTGCGCCACTACCCCTGCGACCACTTCGACCTGTTCCCGGGGAAGGACTGGCACGAGCCGGCGGTCGCCCACGCCCTGCACTTCCTGCAGCGCCACCTGGGTTTCGAGGCTCGCACGCTCGCACCTCAACCACCGGTGGGGGAGGAGGTCGAGCATGCCTGACACCGTCCGCGACCTGCTGCTGGCCCACGCGGACAGCGACCGCACCGGCCTGGCGTTCGAGGACCGCACCTGGACGTGGAAGGAGTACGTCGACGCGTGCGCCGCGCGTGCCCAGGTGCTGCGCGACCAGCACGCCAGCGACGAGCCGCTGCACGTCGGCGTGCTCATGGAGAACACCCCCGAGATGGCGATGGCGCTCGGTGCCGGCGCGATCGGCGGGCACGTCACCGTCGGGGTCAACGCCACCCGCCGCGGCGAAGGGCTGGCGGCCGACGTACGCCGCGCCGACTGCACGGTCCTGCTGACCGACGCCGAGCACCTGCCTCTGCTCGACGGGCTCGACCTCGGCGGCATCCCGGTCATCGACACCGACGGCGCCGACTGGACCGAGCGGACCACGGCCGCGCCGACGTCGACCGACGGGTTCCCCGAGCGCGGCGCGTTCGACACCTACATGCTGATCTTCACCTCCGGGACCAGCGGTGACCCGAAGGCGGTGCAGGTCTCGAACTTCATGGTCGTCGTCGCCGGCACGATGCTGGCCGAGCGGTTCTCGCTGACGACCGAGGACGTCTGCTACTGCGCGATGCCGCTGTTCCACAGCAACGCCGTGGTCGCGGGCTACGCCGTCGCGGCCGCCGCCGGGGCGACGCTCGCGCTGGCGCGCCGGTTCAGCGCCAGCCGGTTCCTCGACGACATCCGGCACCACGGGGCGACGTACCTCAACTACGTCGGCAAGCCGCTCGCCTACGTCCTCGCCACGCCCGAGCAGCCCGACGACGCGGACAACCCGCTGAAGTTCGCGTTCGGCAACGAGGCCTCCGACCGCGACATCGAGCAGTTCGGCAAGCGCTTCGGCTGCCGCGTCTGGGACGGGTTCGGATCGACCGAGAACGCCGTCATCGTCACCCGGGTCCCCGAGACGCCGAACGGGTCGATCGGGATGCCGCACGAGGGTGTCGCGGTCTACAACCGGGAGACCCGTACCGAGTGCCCGCGTGCGGAGTTCGACGCCGACGGCCGGGTCACGAACCTCGACGAGGCGGTCGGCGAGCTCGTGAACACCGCCGGGGCGGGGTTCTTCTCCGGCTACTACAACGACGAGGCCGCGACGACCGAGCGGATGGACGGCGGGATGTACTGGTCCGGCGACCTCGCCTACCGCGACGCCGACGGCTGGGTCTACCTCGCCGGCCGCACCGCCGACTGGCTGCGCGTCGACGGCGAGAACCTCGCGGCCGCCCCCATCGAGCGGATCCTGCTGCGCCACGACGCGATCAGCCAGGCCGCCGTGTACGGCGTACCGGACCCCTCCGGCGTCGGCGACCAGCTGATGTGCGCGCTGGTGCTGCGCGACGGCGCGCGCCTCGAGCCGGGGGAGCTCGAGAGATTCCTCGGTGCGCAGGACGACCTCTCGGCCAAGGCCTGGCCGCGGTACGTCAGGCTCGCCGCCGAGCTGCCCGCCACCGCCACCAACAAGGTGCTCAAGCGCACCCTCGTCTCGCAGGGCACCGACACCGACGACCCGGTCTGGGTACGCGGCGAGCGGGACCGCTCCTACGCGGTCAGATCCGCGGCACCAGCCGGCTGAGCAGGTCGCCCATCCGGGCGGCGGCGGCGCGGCCGGCCTCGAGCACCTCGGCGTGGTTGAGCGGCTGGTCGCTGATGCCGGCGGCGAGGTTGGTGACCAGGCTGATGCCGAGCACCTCCATGCCGGCCTCGCGGGCGGCGATCGCCTCCAGCGAGGTGCTCATGCCGACCAGGTCGCCGCCGATGATGCCGGCCATGCGGACCTCGGCCGGGGTCTCGTAGTGCGGCCCGGTGAACTGCACGTAGACGCCCTCGTCGAGGCTCGGGTCGATCTCCTGGCAGATCGCGCGCAGCCGCGAGGAGTAGAGGTCGGTGAGGTCGATGAAGTTCGCGCCGACGATCGGCGACTGGCCGGTCAGGTTGATGTGGTCGCGGATGAGCACCGGCGTTCCGGGGGACCATGCCTTGTTGAGCCCGCCGCAGCCGTTCGTCAGCACCATCACGCGGCAGCCGGCCGCAGCCGCGGTGCGTACGCCGTGCACGACCGCCGCCACGCCCTTGCCCTCGTAGTAGTGGGTGCGGCTCAGGAACACCAGCAGCTGCTTGCCGTCGTCGGTCCGGATCGAGCGGATCTTGCCGCTGTGCCCCACCACCGCGGACGCGCCGAAGCCCGGCAGGTCGGTCACGTCGATCTCCGCCGTCGCCTCGCCCAGGGCGTCCACCGCCGGCAGCCAGCCCGAGCCGAGGACCAGGGCGACGTCGTGGCGGGCGATGCCGGTCAGGTCCTTGAGGCGGGCGGCTGCCTGGTCGGCGAGGTCGTACGGCGTGGGGGCATCGGTCACCGTCGGAACTCTAGTGCGCCGGGGGTTTCGAGGCTCGGCGCTGGGGCGCCTCGCACCTCAACCACCGGCGGAGGCTCGGCGCTGGGGCGCCTCGCACCTCAACCACCGGCGGAGGCTCGGCGCTGGGGCGCCTCGCACCTCGACCACCGGCGGAGGCTCGGCGCTGGGGCGCCTCGCACCTCGACCACCGAGGGATCACCGGTCACCACTGGGAGGCGACCGCTTCCTGGACGTAGCCGTGCCGGATCCGCTGGGGGTGGTTGCCGACGTCGCGGAAGGCGAGCTCCTGGCCGGTCTCCGTGTTCAGCACGGCGACGGCGTCGGAGCCGCTCAGCGAGATCCAGCAGGTGTCGTCGAGGCCGGCGGTCGTCCAGTAGGGCTTCTGGTAGGCGTGCCCGGTGGAGGCGGTGTCGAAGATCTTGGGCTGCCCGGTGGCGACGTCGACGAGGGCGGCGTAGTCGTCCATGGTCGCGGCCACGCAGAGGGTGTCGCCGTCGGCGTCGATCGACAGGCCGTGGTGGGCGGAGTCGTTGACATAGGCGTCCCGCGGCAGCTTCGTGCGCTTGGGGAGGCGCACGACCTTGAGCACCGCGCCGGTGCTGGGCTCGGGGACCCCGCCGGTCTTGTAGTTGCTCTTCCCGTTGATGTCCGGGGCGTCGAGGTCGAAGACGACGTACCCGTGCAGGAAGGAGACCTGGAAGTAGAGGTGGCGGCCGTCCGGCGACAGCGCCATCGGGCGCACCGCGCTCGACATGTTCCGGTAGCCCGCCTCGGCGAGCTCCTTGCCCATGTCCCAACGCTTCAGGATGGCGAAGTCGGAGTTGCGGACGACCTCGAACCAGCGGTCGCCCTTGGCCGCCCGGTTCACCGGGTCGAGCACGGCGTCCAGCGCCTCGGTGCCGTCGCCCGGCGTGTAGACCTTGCCGATCGAGGCGTGCAGGATCAGCTGCCCGTCGGGCGTGTAGTTGCTCTCGTGCGGCGTCTCACCGGACTCGAAGGTCCGCATCCGGTCGCCCATGTGCACGACGGTCCCGTCCGGCAGCGTCTCGTCGACCATCGAGAACTCGATGACCTGCCGCTCGGTCGAGTCGGACACGAGCAGCCGGCGGCCGTCGGGGGAGAGCGCCATGTGGTCGGAGCGGTAGCCGTCCATCGGCTGCTCGCGCACGATCGAGTCGGGGTCGCCCGCGGTCGCCTTGGCGATGTCGATCCAGACGACGTCGGCGAAGCTCGGGCGGCTCACCGCGAGGTAGCGGCCGTCGTTGGTCGTGAACATGTCGTCGACGTACTGGTCGTGGCCCTCGCCCGGCCCGTAGCGGATCGCGAGGTAGAGCGCGAGCCGCACCGGGTTCAGCGAGATGTCGCGGATCTCCTGCTTCTTGTCCGGGACCAGGTTCACGCCGCGCTTGAGCACGTCGAACGTGTGCGCGTCCACGATGCTCGCGGTGCCGTCCCAGTTGTTGCCGACGAACATGACGTCGCGCAGGCCGGGAGGCGCGGCGTCGGCGGGAGCGACCGCGGGCGCGGCGGCGAGGGCGGGTACGGCGAGCGCGGCCGCGAGGCAGGCGGAGGCGCCGACGGGGAGGAGTCTCACGCCGGGCCCAACGAACCGCGACTGGAACGGGTTACAGGCCGGTCGACCTGCAGTCGCGGCGGCGGAGCGCGGCGACGTAGTCGGCGGGGGCGTCGGCGGCCTCGGCGGCGTCGGCGAGCACGCCCAGGTACGACGCCGACGGCAGGCCGCCCTCGTAGGCGTCGAGGACGTAGGTCCAGGCGACGACCTCGCCGGTCATCGTCGACACCCGCACCTTCACCTTGCGGTAGAGCCCGGAGTCGGCGGACTCCCACTGGTCCAGGTTCTTCACGTCGAGCGGGCTGACGTCGTAGACCGCCACGAAGACCTGCTCCAGCGGGTCCTGGACGATGGTCGCGAGCGAGCCGTCCCAGCCGTGCTCCTCACCGCCGAACGTCAGCCGCCAGCCGGTCAGCCAGCCGTTCGTCTGGAGCGGGGAGTGGGGGCACACCTCGCCCATCCGGGCGGGATCGAGATTGGTCCCGTAGGCGGCGTACGCAGTCACGCGCTCAGGCTAGTGGCCCGTGGCCGCGCACTCGCGGCGGACACTACGCTGAGAGGGTGACCACCCACTTCGATGTCCTCGTGCTCGGTGCCGGCCCCGGAGGGTACGTCGCCGCGATCCGCGCCGCCCAGCTCGGCAAGTCCGTCGCCGTGATCGAGAAGAAGTATTGGGGCGGCGTCTGTCTCAACGTCGGGTGCATCCCGTCGAAGGCGCTCCTGCGCAACGCGGAGATCGCGCACATCATCACGCACGAGAAGAAGACCTTCGGGATCTCGGGCGACGCGACGATGGACTTCGCCTCGACCCACCAGCGCAGCCGGAGCGTGGCCGACGCCAGCGCCAAGGGCGTGCACTACCTGATGAAGAAGAACAAGATCACCGAGATCAACGGCTGGGGCACGCTGACCGGGCCCAAGTCGGTCGACGTCGAGGGGGACGACGGGTCCAAGGAGTCCTACTCCTGCGACAACCTGATCATCGCCGCCGGCGCCACGGTGCGGCTCGTGCCGGGCGTGAGCCTCAGCGAGAACGTCGTCACCTACGAGGAGCAGATCCTCGACGAGAACCTCCCGGGCTCGATCGTGATCGGCGGCTCGGGCGCGATCGGCGTGGAGTTCGCCTATGTGATGAAGAGCTTCGGCGTCGACGTCACCATCGTCGAGTTCCTCGACCGGATGGTGCCCACCGAGGACGCCGACGTCTCCAAGGAGCTGCTCCGCCAGTACAAGAAGCTGGGCGTCAACGTGCTGCTCTCGACGGCCGTCAAGGGCGTCGAGGACACCGGCTCCGGGGTCAAGGTCACCGTCGCCCCGGCCTCGGGCGGTGACGAGCAGGTGCTGGAGGCCGACAAGTTCCTCGCGGCGTTCGGCTTCGCGCCGCGGGTCGAGGGCTACGGCCTGGACAGCACCGGCGTCGAGCTCACCGACCGCGGTGCGATCGCCGTCGACGGCCGCGGCCGGACCAGCGTCGAGGGCGTCTACGCCATCGGTGACTGCACCGGCAAGCTGATGCTCGCCCACACCGCCGAGGCGATGGGCGTGGTGGCTGCCGAGACGATCGCCGGCGCCGAGACCATGGAGCTGAACTTCGACATGATCCCGCGGGCGACGTTCTGCCAGCCGCAGATCGCGTCCTTCGGCTACAGCGAGGCGCAGGCCAAGGAGAAGGGCTACGACGTCAAGACGTCGTCCTTCCCGTTCTCGGCCAACGGCAAGGCCCGCGGCATGGCCGACGGCGTCGGGTTCGTCAAGATCGTGGCCGACGCCGAGCACAACGAGATCGTCGGCGCCCACCTGATCGGCCCGGAGGTGACCGAGCTGCTGCCGGCGCTGACGCTGGCCCAGCAGTGGGACCTCACCGCCGACGAGGTCGCGCGCAACGTCTTCGCCCACCCGACGCTCTCCGAGGCCGTCAAGGAGGCCGTCGAGGGCATCGCGGGGCACATGATCAACCTCTGACCGAGGTCTCCTCGGTCGCGGGCGGGCGGCGTACGGCGAGTGCCACGCCGACCCCCGCGACCACCAGGAGTCCGGCGGCGATGCCGAGTGGGCCCATGTGGGTCTCGCCGGCGACGAGCTCGATGAGCTGGGCGGTGATCACCTGCCCGGCGATCAGGCACAGGCCCAGCACGAGCACGCCGTGGACGCGCACGAGCAGGGCGGTCAGCCAGATGTAGACGACGCCGACGGCGCCGCCGGCGTAGAGCCACGGGTTCGACGGCAGCGGACCGGGGAGCCCGCGCGCGACGGCCATCGCTCCGAGGACGAGCACGAGGGCCGCCGTGCCCCACGCGAAGTTGTTGAGCGCCGTCGTCCAGGCGCCCACCTGGGCCGCGACCCGGCCGTTGATCGCCTGCTGCACGGCGAGCCCGACACCGGCGACCAGCGGCAGGGTCGCGAACACCGCGACCTGCCAGGAGAAGTCGTCGACCAGCCGCTCGCTGGCCGCGAGCAGCACGGCGGAGACCGCGAACACCGCGGCGATGGCCCGCGGGACGCTGAACGCCTGGCGTCCGCTCGGCCCGAGACCCGCGTGGTCGACCGCGAGCGAGCTCGCCGACTGGCCCGCGGTGAGCGCGACGCTGAACAGGGCGACGCCGATGGTGCCGACCGTGATGCCCTGGGTCGCGACCAGGAAGGCACCCGAGAGGCCGCCGGCCAGCTCGACCACGCGCAGGCGGCGCGCACGGACCGCCGCCACCAGGGCGGCGAGGGCGCGGCGCTGCCGGGGGAGCGCGGCCGTGATCAGCGCGAGGATCACCAGCCCGCTGCCGAAGCTGATCGTCGCCGCGGTCACGCCCGCGCGGGACCCGGCACCGATCGCGCCCGCCAGCCGGCCGTTGATCTCGGACTGGACCGACAGCAATCCGCCGGCCGCCAGCATGAGCGGCACCGCCGCGATGCGGAGCGGACGCGACGGGGCTGACACCCGGGCGATCGTACGGGTGGTGACTGCAACAATGACGAGCATGTCGAGCGCCCCCGCCGCACCGTCCTCCCGCGTCGTGATCGTGGGGGGCGGACCGGGCGGTTACGAGTCGGCCCTGGTCGCGGCGCAGCTCGGCGCGGAGGTGACGGTCGTCGACACCGACGGCCTCGGCGGCTCCGCGGTGCTCACCGACTGCGTGCCGAGCAAGACCCTCATCGCCACGGCCGAGCTGATGACCGAGATGAGCACCGCAGCCGAGCTGGGCATCGAGTCGACGGACGAGCAGGGCGACCACGCGACCGGCATCCACGTCGACCTGGGCAAGGTCAACGCGCGGGTCAAGCGGCTCGCGGCCGAGCAGTCCGCGGACATCGCGCGGCGGCTGGAGCGCGACGGCGTACGGGTGCTCCAGGGCCGCGGGCGCCTCGACGGGCCGGGCAAGGTCGTGGCGGAGCTCGCCGACGGCGGCAGCGAGTCGCTGGCCGCAGACGCCGTGCTCCTGGCGACGGGTGCCGCGCCGCGCACGCTGCCGAGCGCGGTGCCGGACGGGGAGCGGATCCTGACCTGGGAGCAGGTCTACGACCTGACCGAGGTGCCGACCGAGCTGATCGTGGTCGGGTCCGGCGTGACCGGAGCCGAGTTCGCCAGCGCCTACCTCGCGCTGGGGATCCCGGTGACGCTGGTGTCGTCGCGCGACCGGGTGCTGCCCGGCGAGGACGCCGACGCGGCGCAGGTGCTCGAGGACGTGCTCAAGCGGCGCGGCATGAACGTGCTCTCCCGGTCGCGGATGCAGTCGGTCGCCCGTGACGGCGACGTCGTGACGGTCACGCTGTCCGACGGCCGCGAGGTCCAGGGCTCGCACTGCATCCTGGCGCTCGGCTCGGTCCCGAACACCGCCGACCTCGGCCTCGAGGAGGCCGGCGTGCAGACCGA
This sequence comes from Nocardioides panacisoli, assembly GCF_039537325.1. Taxonomy (GTDB): domain Bacteria; phylum Actinomycetota; class Actinomycetes; order Propionibacteriales; family Nocardioidaceae; genus Nocardioides; species Nocardioides panacisoli. Next base: position 403,689 of record NZ_BAABAH010000002.1, on the reverse strand, counting down.
CGACGGCGGCTTCGTCCGGGTCGACCGCGTTTCGCGTACGTCGGCGCGCGGCGTGTACGCCGCCGGCGACTGCACCGGCGTGCTGATGCTCGCCTCGGTCGCGGCCATGCAGGGCCGGATCGCGATGTGGCACTTCCTCGGTGACGCCGTGGCGCCGCTGGACCTCAAGAAGGTCTCCTCCAACGTGTTCACCGCGCCCGAGATCGCGACCGTCGGCTGGTCGCAGCGGACGATCGATGCCGGGGAGATCCAGGCCGAGACCGTGATGCTGCCGCTGCGCGGCAACCCGCGCGCCAAGATGCAGGGCGTCCACGACGGCTTCGTGAAGCTGTTCTGCCGGCCCGGAACCGGGATCGTCGTCGGGGGCGTCGTCGTGGGGCCGCGCGCCAGCGAGCTCATCCACCCGGTCTCGCTCGCGGTCGCCGAGTCGCTGACCGCCGACCAGCTCGCCCAGGCCTTCACCGTCTATCCGTCGATGAGCGGCTCGGTCGCCGAGGCGGCCCGGCGACTCCACCACTTCTGATCTGAAAGAATGCCGCCCATGCGTGTGCACCTCGGCTGCGACCATGCCGGCCTGGAGCTGAAGGCCCACCTGACCGGGTGGCTGACGGAGCACGGGTACGAGCCGGTCGACCACGGCCCGTTCGTCTACGACGCCCAGGACGACTACCCGGTCTTCTGCCTGCGCGCCGCCGAGGGCGTGGCGGCGGACCGGGCCGCCGGCCTGGACAGCCTCGGCGTGGTGATCGGCGGGTCCGGCAACGGCGAGCAGATCGCCGCCAACAAGGTGGACGGCATCCGCGCGGCGCTGGCCTGGTCGGAGGAGACCGCCGCGCTGGCGCGCGAGCACAACGACGCCTGGGTGGTCTCCGTCGGCGGCCGGATGCACACCATCGAGGAGATGACCCGGCTCGTGGAGGTCTTCCTCTCGACCCCGTTCTCGGGCGAGGAGCGGCACGTACGCCGCATCGGCCAGCTCAGCGAGTTCGAGGCCACCGGCGCGCTGCCGCCGCTGCCGGCGTCCGCGACGACCGGCCGGGATGCCTGAGGGCCACACCCTCCACCGCCTGGCAACCGCGCTCGGGGAGGCGTTCGGGGGAGACGTGGTCCGCGTGGGCAGCCCGCAGGGCCGCTTCGCGGACGGAGCCGCACGGGTCGACGGCGTCCGGCTCGTCGGAGCCGAGGCGTGGGGCAAGCACCTGTTCGTCGAGTTCGCCAACGAGCTCTTCGTGCACGTCCACCTCGGCCTGATCGGCAAGCTCGACGTGGTCCGGCTCGGGCCGGGCGAGGCCGTCCCGCTGCCGGTCGGCGAGGTGCGCCTGCGGGTCCAGTCCGGATCGGCGTACGCCGACCTGCGCGGCGCGATCATCTGCGACCTCGTCACGGCCGAGGAGCGGGACGCGGTCGTCGCCCGGTCCGGGCCCGACCCGCTGCGCGCCGACGCGGATCCCGAGCGTGCCTGGGCGCGGATCAGCCGCAGCAGCAAACCGATCGGCACCCTGCTGATGGACCAGTCGGTCCTCGCCGGCATCGGGAACGTCTACCGCGCCGAGGTCCTCTTCCGGCACCGCATCCACCCGCTGCGGCCCGGCCGTACGCTGCGCTCGGGCCAGTGGCACGCGATGTGGACCGACCTGGTCGATCTCATGACGGAGGGCGTCCGGACCGGCAGGATCGACACCGTGCGACCCGAGCACGAGCCCGAGGCGATGGGGCGCCCGCCGCGCGCGGACGACCACGGCGGTGAGGTCTACGTCTACCGCCGCAACGGTCAGCCCTGCCACGTCTGCGGCAGCAAGGTGCGCACCGAGGTGCTCGCCGGCCGCAACTCGTTCTGGTGCCCGCGCTGCCAGCCGGTGTTCCGGTCCCGCGCCGGCCGAGGCGGGCCGGCGTGATCCGTCGGGGGAGCGGGCTGCTCCAGGGCGGGGGCGTCCTCGTCCTGCTGTGCCTGCTCGCCGCCCTGACCGTCGCCGCTGCGCTCCGGTACGGCGACCTCGAGATCCCGTTCGCGCTCCTCGGCCCGCTGCTGCTGGGCGTGGTGCTGCTCGACAACCGGCTCCTGGCGGGGTTCTCGGTCCTCGTGATCCTGGCCGTCGGGGTCGAGATCGTGCTCGGGCGCCCGGACATGACCATGCTCGTGTGCCTGGGCATCGTCGTCGTGCTCGCGCTCCTCGTGCTCTGGCTGTGCCTGCGCGGGAGGCCGATCGGGGTGACGGGTCGGAGGGGCGAGTCGATGCTCGTCGACCTCCGCGACCGGATCCTCGCCCAGGGCCAGATCCCCTCCCTCCCTGCGAGCTGGCTGGTCGAGTCGTCCCTGTCCTCGGCCGGCGGGTCGCCGTTCGCCGGCGACTTCGTGGTCGCCACGACCAGGGAGCACGGACGGCTGCTCGAGGTCGCGGTCGTCGACGTCTCGGGCAAGGGCGAGGCGGCCGGCACCCGTGCGCTCCAGCTCTCCGGCGCGATGGGCGGCCTGCTCGGTGCGCTGAGGCCGGAGCAGTTCCTCCCCGCTGCGAACGACTACCTGATCCAGCGCGAGTGGGACGAGGGCTTCGCGACCGCCGTCCACCTCTCCATCGACCTCGGTGACGGCCGCTTCGAGGTGCGCTCGGCAGGCCATCCGCCGGCCGCCCTCCGGCACGCCGGCTCCGGCCGCTGGGAGGTGCTCCGCGCGGAGGGCCCGGTCCTGGGCCTGATCGACGACGCGACGTACGACGTCGTCCACGGCCGGCTGATGCCGGGAGACACCTTGCTGCTCTACACCGACGGCATGGTCGAGGAGCCGCGACGCGACATCGACCTCGGCATCGACGCCATGCTCGGCGCCGTCGAGTCGATGGTGCGCACGGCCTGGGACGGGATGGCCGTCCGGCTCACCGCGTCGGTGGGCTCCCGTGACGACGACCGCGCGCTGATGCTGGTCCACCACCGCTGACCGTTTAGGACCTCGACGAGCGGCTGTGGGAGGATGACGACCGCGTTTTGCGCGTGCGGGGATGTAGCTCAATGGTAGAGCCCCAGTCTTCCAAACTGGCTACGCGGGTTCGATTCCCGTCATCCCCTCCAAGGAGCTTTCGGGCGGCCGACCGGGCCCTCTGGAGGCCTCTTGGCGGGGCGTAGCGTAGTGGCTAGCGCGCCTGCTTTGGGAGCAGGAGACCGCAGGTTCGAGTCCTGTCGCCCCGACACCCACCACATCAAGCAAGTAGGAGAAAACCTGTGAAGAGCGCCGTCGAGACCTTGAGCCCGACCAGGGCCAAGCTGACCGTCGAGGTGCCCTTCGAGGAGCTCAAGCCGAGCCTCGACGCGGCGTACAAGAAGATCGCCCAGCAGATCAACATCCCGGGCTTCCGTCGCGGCAAGGTCCCGCCGCAGGTCATCGACCGCCAGGTCGGCCGCGGCGTCGTCCTCGACGAGGCCGTCAACGAGGTGCTGCCGAAGGCCTACGTCGAGGCGCTGCAGAGCAACGACCTGACCCCGCTCGCCCAGCCGGAGATCGAGGTCACCAGGTTCGAGGACAACGACGGGCTGGAGTTCACCGCCGAGGTCGACATCAAGCCGGAGATCACCATCCCCGACACCGACGGCCTCGAGGCGTCGGTCGAGGACGTCGAGGTCACCGATGAGGACGTCGAGGAGCAGGTGACCGCGCTCCGTGAGCGGTTCGCGACCCTGATCGACGTCGAGCGGCCCGCCGCCGACGGCGACTTCGTGGTCATCGACCTCAAGGCCACCAAGGACGGCGAGGTCGTCGAGGGCGCCGAGGTCACCGGCTTCTCCTACAAGGTCGGCCGCGGCGGCATGGTCGACGGTCTCGACGAGGCGCTCGAGGGCGTCTCCGCCGGCGAGTCCAAGACCTTCACCTCCGAGCTCGCCAGCGGCGACCTCGTCGGCCAGGACGTCGAGATCGAGGTCACGGTCAACCAGGTCCAGGAGCAGGAGCTCCCCGAGCTCGACGACGAGTTCGCGCAGCTCGCCTCGGAGTTCGACACCTTCGACGAGCTCCGGGCCGACGTCCGCGAGCGCCTGGTCCGCGGCAAGCGGCTCGAGCAGGCCGCTGCGGCTCGCGACGCCGTGCTCGAGGCGCTGCTCGACAAGGTCGAGATCCCGCTGCCCGAGACCCTGGTCACCGACGAGCTCAACGCTCGCCGCGACAGCGTCGAGCAGCAGCTCGCCTTCGCCGGGATGACCCTGGACAAGTACCTCGAGGACGAGGGCCAGACCGAGGACGAGTTCGAGGCCGACCTGGAGCGCCGGGTCCGCGACGCCGTCGCCGCCCAGTTCCTGCTCGACGAGATCGCCGACAAGGCCGAGATCGGCGTCGACCAGAACGAGCTGACCCAGCACATGGTCCGCCGCGCCCAGCAGTCCGGCCAGGACCCGCAGGAGTTCGTCAACCACATGCTCGAGCACAACCACGTCCCCGAGCTGGTCCAGGAGATCCGCCGCGGCAAGGCGCTCGCCGAGCTGGTCGAGAACGCGGTCGTCAAGGACGCCTCCGGCAACGTGGTCGAGCTGAAGAACCTGCGGCCCGACGGCACCATCGGCGAGCCCGAGGCGGAGTCCGAGGCAGGGTCCGAGGCAGGGTCCGAGGCAGCAGAGGCCCCGGCCGAGGAGACCGCTCCTGAGGCGGAGGCCACGCCGGCCGAGTAGTGCACAACTGTGCACTGATTGGGTAACGTGGACCCATGTCCACGTCGACCACCGCGCCCGGACCACGCCTGCTCGACGGGCTGTCCCTGCTCGCACAGACGGCGGACGACCTGGTCCTCGCGACCGTCCGGGACACGCACGACGCCGTTGCCGGGCGGATCTACGGGGTCGCCCGGCTCGGCGTCGGCAAGGCGGTCGCGCCGCCGCAGGTCGCGCACCGGGCGATCGCCGGCGCCATCTTCAACGGCATCGGACTGGCGCTGCGGGGGAGCAGCAAGGGCTTCGACAAGCTCGCCGCCGCCGGCATCGGGCCCGGGCTCGAGGACGACCCGCGCGGACGGCTGCTCACCGCGGCGGTCAACGGGCTGATCGGCGACGAGCTGCTCCGCGAGCGGCCCGAGCTGGCGATCCCGATGGCGGTGCGGAGGGACGGGCGCGACGTCGACGTGTACGACGACGCGAGCCTGCGGGCGGCGTACCCGGAAGCCACGGGGAAGGTCGCCGTCTTCCTGCACGGCCTCTGCGAGGACGAGCAGTGCTGGCAGCTGCACCGCGACCGCACCGGCACGACGTACCCGGAGGCGCTCGAGGCCCAGGGCTGGACCCCGGTGCTGCTCCGCGCCAACTCCGGGCTGCCGATCCGCCAGAACGGCGTCGCGCTCGCCGCGCTGCTCCAGCAGGTCGTCGACCGCTGGCCGACCGAGGTGCACCGGATCGCGCTCGTCGGCCACTCGATGGGCGCCCTCATCATGCGTGCGTCGTCTGCGGTGATGGCCTCGCCCCACCCGGAGGGTGGGAGGGCGGGATCAGCCAGCGGCGCGCCGGCGGCCTGGACCCGGCTCGTCTCCGACGTGGTGAGCCTCGGTGCGCCGCACCGCGGCTCCTGGTTCGCGGTGTCCGCGGGCCACGGCAGCCGGCTGCTCGGCTGGCTGGAGGAGACGGCGCCGTTCGGCCGGATCATCGACCGGCAGTCGGAGGGGATCCTCGACCTGGTCGAGGGCCTGGCCGAGGACGTCCCGCCGATCGGGCACGCGGAGTACCGGCTGGTGTCCGGGACGATCACCCGCACGGGGTGGAATCCCATCGGCGGCATCTTCGGCGACGGCCTGGTGGCCCCGCTGTCGGCGTCCGGCCGGGACCGCCGCGGCCGGGAGCTGTTCCCCGACGCCACCGTGCTCCGGGTCGGCCGCACCGACCACTTCGGGCTGCTGAACCATCCGAAGGTGCTGGCCGGCCTCCGGGATTGGCTGGCCTAGCCCTAAATCCGCTGTCGGCGAACAGCACCCGAGATCGCGTGGTTCCGACGCCGTCGGAGGCTAGGGTCGCCACGTGACTCAGAACGGTGGCATCAGCTTCCTCGACGACAACATCTACAGCCGGCTGCTCAAGGAGCGGATCGTGTTCCTCGGCTCCGAGGTGCGCGACCAGAACGCGAACGCCATCTGCGCCCAGCTGCTGCTGCTCTCCGCCGAGGACCCGGAAGCCGACATCTTCCTGCACATCAACTCGCCCGGCGGCTCCGTCGACGCCGGCATGGCGATCTACGACACCATGAACTACATCCCCAACGACGTCGCGACCGTGGGCATGGGCCTGGCCGCCTCGATGGGCCAGTTCCTGCTGTGCGCCGGCGCGAAGGGCAAGCGCTACGCGCTCCCGCACGCACGCATCATGATGCACCAGCCGTCGTCGGGCATGGGCGGCTCCGCCTCCGACATCAAGATCCAGGCCCAGCAGTCCCTGCACATCAAGAAGGTCCTGCTCGAGCTGATCGCCCAGCACACCGGCCAGAGCGTCGAGCAGGTCACCGAGGACGCCGACCGCGACCGCTGGTTCACCGCCGACGAGGCGCGCGACTACGGCCTGGTCGACCAGGTCATCGCAAGCGCCCGCGAGGCCGCCGACCGGGGCCGACCCGCCCACACCAACGACTGAGGGAATCGCCGACATGAACTACTACATCCCGCAGTGGGAAGAGCGGACCTCCTACGGGTTCCGCCGCATCGACCCCTACGCCAAGCTGTTCGAGGACCGGATCATCTACCTCGGCACGCCGATCTCCGACGACGTCGCCAACGCGGTGATCGCCCAGCTGCTCTGCCTGCAGTCGATGAACCCCGACCAGGACATCAGCATCTACATCAACAGCCCCGGCGGCTCGTTCACTGCGCTCACGGCGATCTACGACACGATCCAGTTCATCAAGCCGGACGTGCAGACGGTGTGCATCGGCCAGGCGGCCTCGGCGGCGGCGATCCTGCTCGCGGCCGGCTCCAAGGGCAAGCGGCTGGCGCTGCCGAACAGCCGGATCCTCATCCACCAGCCCTACACCGAGGGCACGTTCGGCCAGACCTCGGACATCGAGATCCAGGCCAACGAGATCATCCGGATGCGCGAGCTGCTCGAGAAGATGATCAGCGACCACTCCGGCCGGTCGATCGAAGAGGTCAGCAAGGACATCGAGCGCGACAAGATCCTGACTGCCGACCAGGCTATCGACTACGGTCTGATCGACTCCGTCCTCGCCTCGTTGAAGCAGACGCCGGCCCTGGCCGGCTGAGGTCCGAGGTCGACGTACCCCATGACGACGCTCCCGACGCGCACCTCGTGTCTCGCCCCATATCGGGCGCGGCAGGGGGTACCGTCGGGGGGTTCGCACAAGACCGCGATGGCATCAACTGCAACGAGGAGGACCCCCCGTGGCTCGCATCGGTGACGGAGGCGACCTGCTGAAGTGCTCGTTCTGCGGAAAGAGCCAGAAGCAGGTCAAGAAGCTGATCGCGGGACCAGGTGTCTACATCTGCGACGAGTGCATCGACCTCTGCAACGAGATCATCGAGGAAGAGCTCAACGAGGGCGGCGAGGTCGAGCTGGCCGAGCTCCCGAAGCCCCGCGAGATCTTCGACTTCCTCAACTCCTACGTCATCGGCCAGGAGCAGGCGAAGAAGTCGCTCGCGGTTGCGGTCTACAACCACTACAAGCGGGTCCAGGCGGGCGTGCAGCCGGTTGCCGGCAAGCACAGCAAGGACGAGGTCGTCGAGGTCGCCAAGTCCAACATCCTGGTGATCGGCCCGACCGGCTGCGGCAAGACCTACCTCGCCCAGACCCTGGCCCGGATGCTCAACGTGCCGTTCGCGATCGCCGACGCCACCGCGCTGACCGAGGCGGGCTACGTCGGCGAGGACGTCGAGAACATCCTGCTCAAGCTGATCCAGGCCGCCGACTACGACGTCAAGAAGGCCGAGACCGGCATCATCTACATCGACGAGATCGACAAGGTGGCCCGCAAGGCGGAGAACCCCTCGATCACGCGCGACGTCTCCGGCGAGGGTGTCCAGCAGGCGCTGCTCAAGATCATCGAGGGCACGACGGCCTCGGTGCCTCCCCAGGGCGGCCGGAAGCACCCGCACCAGGAGTTCATCCAGATCGACACCACGAACATCCTGTTCGTGGTCGGCGGTGCCTTCGCCGGGCTCGAGCACATCATCGAGCAGCGGGTCGGGAAGAAGACCCTCGGGTTCACGGCCGAGGTGCACGGCAAGGCCGAGCGCGACGCCGACGACCTGCTCGCCCTGGTCCGCCCGGAGGACCTCACCAAGTTCGGCCTGATCCCCGAGTTCATCGGCCGGCTGCCGCTGATCGCGAGCGTCACCAAGCTCGACCGTGAGGCGCTGGTGCAGATCCTTACCGAGCCGCGCAACGCGCTGACGAAGCAGTACAAGAAGCTCTTCGAGCTCGACGGCGTCGAGCTGGAGTTCACGCCGGACGCCATCGACGCGATCGCCGACAAGGCGATGGAGCGCGGCACCGGCGCCCGCGGGCTGCGCGCCATCATCGAGGAGGTCCTCCTCCACGTGATGTACGAGGTGCCCTCCCGCGGCGACGTCGAGAAGGTCGTCATCACCCGTGAGGTCGTCGACGACGACGTCGCCCCGACCCTGATGCTCCGCGAGGCGAAGAAGAAGAAGTCCGCCTGACCGCTCGACCGCTGCGTATGCGCGGCGCCTGACCGGGCACCGCCCAAGGACAAGCAATCCTTGGGAGGCGCCAGGTGAGTCAGGACTATGACGTGGCGACGACGCCCGTCGCCACGGAACCGGAGAAGCAGTCGACGGGCGAGCTCGTCTCGCGGCTGTCGCAGGACATGTCACAGCTGGTCCGCGACGAGATGCGGCTCGCGCAGGCCGAGCTGACCGAGAAGGGCAAGCGGGCCGGCATCGGCGCCGGGATGTTCGGCGCGGCCGGCCTGCTGGCGCTGTACGGCGTCGGCGTCCTCATCGCCACGGTCGTCCTCGCCCTGGCCCTCGCGATGCCCGCGTGGCTGGCGGCGCTGATCGTCGCGGTCGTGCTGTTCGCCGCCGCCGGGGTGGTCGCGCTGATGGGCAAGAAGCAGGTCACCCAGGCGACGCCGCCGATCCCCGAGCGGACCGTCGAGAACGTGAAGCGCGACGTGCAGGCGGTGAAGCATGGCTGAGCACCGCGCAGACGTCGCCGCCATCGAGGCCGAGCTCCAGCGCACCCGCGAGGACCTCGCGCAGACGATCGACCAGCTGACGGCCAAGGCGAAGCCGGATCGGTCGACCCTGATCAAGGTCGGAGCGGTGGCCGCGGCGGTGATCGCCGCGGTCGTCGTGCTCAAGCGGCGCAAGGCGCACCACTGATGGGTTCCCACGCGCGGCGCGCATCGGATCGGGCCCCGGCGGCCGAGACCGACGCGGCGGAGCCGGACTCGCCTACCGACCTCACGAAGCCGTCGTGGTGGTACGTCCTGCGCAAGACCGCGCGCGAGTTCTCCGACGACCAGTGCACCGACCTCGCCGCCGCGCTGACCTACTACGCGGTGCTGGCTCTGTTCCCGACCCTGATCGCGGTGCTGTCCCTGGTCGGGCTGGTCGGCAAGGGCCCCGACACGGCCAAGACCCTGTTGCAGATCCTTCGTGACGTCGGCGCCAGCGGTGCCGCGGACACGCTCCAGCCGACCATCCTGCAGCTGAGCCAGGCCGAGAACTCCGGCATCGCGTTCGTGATCGGGCTGGTGGCGGCCCTGTGGTCCGCGTCCGGCTACGTCGGCGCGTTCGCGCGGGGGACCAACCGGATCTACGAGATCGACGAGGGCCGGCCCATCTGGAAGCTGCGCCCGACGATGCTGCTCGTCACCCTCGTGACGGTGGTGCTGACCGCGCTGGTCGGCATGGCCCTGGTCGTGACCGGGCCGGCTGCCGATGCCGTCGGGAAGGCGATCGGAGTGGGCTCGACGGCGGTGACGGTCTGGAACATCGCGAAGTGGCCGGTCATGCTGGCGGTCGTCGTCGTGATCGTCGCGCTGCTCTACTACGCGACGCCCAACGTGAAGCAGCCCAAGTTCCGCTGGATCAGCGTCGGTGCGGTCGCGGCGATCCTGGTGTGGATCGTGGCGTCGGTGGCGTTCGGGTTCTACGTCGCGAACTTCTCCAGCTACAACAAGACCTACGGGTCGCTGGCCGGCGTGATCGTCTTCCTGCTCTGGCTCTGGATCACCAACCTGGCCCTGCTGTTCGGCGCCGAGCTGGATGCCGAGCTCGAGCGCGGGCGCGAGCTGCAGGCCGGTATCCCGGCCGAGGAGGCCATCCAGCTGCCTGCCCGAGACACCCGGAAGAGCGACAAGGCAGCCGAGAAGGAGCAGGAGGACATCGAGCGCGCCCGACAGCTGCGGCTGACCCATGGCGCCGACGACGACCTCGAGACGACGAGCACGGGAAAAGGACGATGACCGCCACGATGAGCGCTGAGAAGCAGACCAGCAAGTCCGCCAAGATCCTCTACCGGCCGTGGGGCCTGATCGGCAGCCTGCTCGGCGGTCTGATCGCCGGCCAGGTGTTCCAGCAGATCTGGAAGCGGGTCGATCCGCAGGGCACCGACGACCCGCCGAAGCCGCTCGAGTCGGAGTACCCCCTCAAGAAGATCCTGGTCGCCGCGGTCATCCAGGGCGCGATCTTCTCGCTCGTCCGGGCGCTCATCGCCCGCGGTGGCGCGCGGGCGTTCGAGCGGTGGACGGGGGAGTGGCCCGGCGACTGAGCCGGGTCAGGCCGCCGGCCGCTCCACCCCGGGGCCGAGGAGGGGAGCGGCCTTCTCCCACACGTCCGCGGGGATCGGCGTCGGCCGCAGGTCGCGCGCGTCCAGGAACACGACGACGCGCCGCCCGTCGGCGTGGCAGACGGCGCGGTCGGCGGAGAGCACCTGGAAGCGGTACGTCACGCTCGTCGTACGGCGCGCTCGACCCAGAAGTGCACGTCCACGTCGGTGATGCCCAGGACCGGCTGGTGGTAGGTCAGCTGCAGGTCGCGGATGACCAGCACCGACTTGCTCGGGTCGAGCCGCCAGCCCGCCTCCACCCAGAAGTCCTGGACCGCGTTGTCGAAGATCGTGGCGTAGCGCGCGTGGTAGAGCATGCCGAACCCGTCGAGGTCGGCCAGGTGGATCCGCTGGCGGACGACGACGCCCTGGCTGGTGTCGATCACGGGGCATCCCTCCTCTGAAGTATTTACGACCGATCGGTCGTGATGTGGTCGAGGCTACGCGCCGTCGCGATTTACGTCCAGTCGGACGTAGAGTGATCTACATGACCGAGACCGCCGTCGACGGCCGCCGCGCCCGCGGTGACGCGACCCGCACCAAGGTGGCTCGCGAGGCGGCGATGATCGCCACCGTCAGCGGGCTCGACTCGATCTCGGTCGGCGGCCTGGCCGAGCGTGCCGGCGTCAGCAAGAGCGGCATCCTCACCGTCTTCGGCAGCCGCGAGGCGATCCAGGTCGGCGCCGTCGCGCAGGCGCGGCGGATCTACATCGAGACGGTCATCGCGCCGGCCTGGGACAGCGAACCCGGCCGGCCGAGGCTGCGCGCCCTGGTCGGGAGCTGGCGTCGCTACCTCGAGGACCAGGTCTTCCCGGGTGGCTGCTTCCTGGCCAGCGCGATGGTCGAGTACGGCCACCGCGACGGGCCGGTCGCCGAGGCCGTGCGCCGGCTGCACCGCGAGTGGCTGGACCTGCTCGAGTCGGAGCTGCGCACCGCGGGCGCGGCGGACCCGGTCGCCGACGCCTTCCGGATCGACGCGCTCCTCGACGGCGGCAACAACCGCTTCCAGCTGTACGGCGACCGCGCCGACCTCGACCTCGGCTGCCGCCTGGCGCTGGAGGTCGTCGGCGACTGACCCGGCGGGCGCGGATTGGTTGCGCTAGGGCGCAGCCGGCGGCTCTGTTCAGTCATGGTTTGTCTCCAAGGGTGAGGTGCACCACTCATGGTGGTAAGCCCCCAGTTACCTGGCAAACGAATCCTTTGGGCGCAAGCCATCTGCTCAGGTGATGACTGGCAGGCTGCACCCATGCACTTCGTCGGAGTCGACCTCGCGTGGGGTGAGCGCAAGCCCACCGGTCTGGCCGTGCTGGACGACGCCGGCCACCTCCTGCACGTCTCGGCGGCGGACGGCGACGACGAGATCGCCGAAGCGCTGGCGCCGTACGTCGAGGGCGACTGCGTCGTCGCGATCGACGCGCCGCTGATCGTCGTGAACGAGACGGGCAACCGGCCGGCCGAGGCGGCGCTGAACAAGGACTTCGCCAGGTACGACGCCGGCGCGCACCCCTCGAACACGAAGAAGCCGGAGTTCGCCGACCGCCCGCGCGGCGCGCGGATCGCAGCGCGGCTCGGCCTCGACATGAACCCGCGGTCCGGTCGGTCGCGGCGGGCGATCGAGGTCTACCCGCATCCCGCGACCGTGGCCCTGTTCCGGCTCGGGCGCACGCTGAAGTACAAGAACAAGCCCGGGCGCGACCTCGAGGACCTCCGCGCCGAGCTGCTGGTGTTCGTCGGGCTGCTCGAGGGGCTCGCGGCCGCCGATCCGCCGCTGCTCGTGGAGGGCGACCCCGAGGGCGCGCGGGCGTGGCGGGCCCTGGCGAGCGCGGTCGCGAGCGCCCAGCGCAAGAGCGAGCTGCGCGTGGTCGAGGACCAGGTCGACGCGGTCCTGTGTGCCTACATCGGGATGTTCGCCACGCGGCGGCCCGAGGCGACGACGACGTACGGCGACTTCGAGACCGGCTACATCGTCACCCCGACGCTGCCCGACGACCTCACGCCGACGCCGCGCGGCAAGGCCGGCGCCGACGGGCCGCGCGACATCACCGCGGCGGTGACGGCGTACGCCGAGCTGCAGCCGGAGCTGCGTCTCGCCACCGAGCAGTACGTCGACCTGGTGCTCTCGATCCTCGATGACGCGGGCATCAACTACCTCACGGTCACCGGCCGGGCGAAGTCGGTCGCGTCGTTCGCGGCCAAGGCGGCACGGACCGAGGCCGACGGCAGTCCGGCGTACGCCGACCCGCTGGTCGACATCACCGACCAGATCGGGCTCCGGGTGATCACCTACGTGCAGAGCGACGTGCAGGCCGTCGTCGACCTGCTCGGCGACCAGATGGTTGTGCACGACGACCGGGACATGGGCCGGGAGACCGCGAGCCTGGGCCGGTTCGGCTACGCGAGCCGGCACCTCCTCGTCGGCCTCGACCCGGACCGCGACGCGCAGCCGGCGTACGAACGGCTCCGCGGTCGGATCGCCCAGGTCCAGATCCGGACGGTCCTGCAGCACGCCTGGGCCGAGTTCGAGCACGACATCCGCTACAAGGGCACGATCCCGGAGGAGCACGTGCCCGACTTCGACCGTCGGTTCACGCTCGCGGCGGGCCTGCTCGAGCTGGCCGACCAGGAGTTCTCGACGATCCGCGACCGGCTGCGCGGCGGCACGACCGACCCCGCTGAGGAGGATGAGGGCGAGGACGACGACCCACGGATCAGCCCGCGCGAGCTCGCGGCCTTCCTCGCCGGCCAGTACGCCGACGCCGGGTGGTCGCGCACGGACCACTACGAGTGGATCGCCGGCCTGGTCCTCGAGCTGGGCATCACCTCGATCGCCGAGCTCGGCGACGTGCTGCGCCCGATCGACGCCGCGATGCTGGTCGAACGGATGGACTACCGCTACCCGCCCGGCGCCGTGCGCCGGCTCGACGACGCGCTGCTCTGGACCTATGGCGACACCTACGTCGACCTGCGCGGCAACGCGCACCGGGCCGCGGCCCTTCGGGCGCGTCTGGCGAAGATGCGCGCCGGCTGACCGCCCCGCGCCAATCCGGGGGAGGCACCCCCATGCGCCGGCCGCGCGGGCGCGGCAGCCTCGCTGTCACCAGATCCGAGAGGGGACAGTGATGACGATGTCGGTTGCGAGGACGTTCCGCGAGGCAGAGGTGGGCGACGCCGCCGCGGAGCTGGAGAGGTACCTGCGCGGCACGTCCGCGCTGGAGAAGGTCATGGCCGGGAAGGCCACGCGGGCGCGGTGGCTGGCGGCCAGGGCCCGGTCGGTGCTCGACGCCGGCTGCGGGACCGGGGACATGCTCGCCGAGCTCGTCGCCGAGGACGGCTGGGAACGGATCGTGGGCGTCGACCACAACCCCGACCTGCTGGCTGCGGCCCGCGAGCGCCTGGGGGGCGACCGCAGGGTCGAGCTGGTCCGCGCGGACGCGACCCGGCTGCCGTACGGCGACGGCGAGCTCGGCGCCGCGGTGGTCGAGCGCACGCTGCAGCACGTCGAGGACCCGGCCGCCGTCGTCGCGGACGTCGCCCGCGTGGTCGCGCCGGGCGGGACCGTGCTGCTCGTGGAGCCCGACTGGTCGACGCTCGGTGTCGCGTCCGGCGACCCGGCGATCACCGACGCCGTGCTCGCGTGCGTTCGCGAGCAGATCCGGCACCCGCGGGTCGGTCGCGACCTGCGGCCGCTGCTCGCCGACGCCGGGTTGACCGATGTCGTCGTGGACGCGGAGGTGCACGAGACCGCGGACCTCGGCGTCGCGCGGTTCCTCGCGCTGATCGACGACGGCCTCGCCGCGCTGCGGGCGCGGGGCGAGGCGCCGACCGCCGCCCTCGACGCCTGGGAGGCCGAGCTGGCGGCGGACGCGGCCACGGGGCGCTTCTCGGCATCGCTGGTGCTGTTCGTCGCCGCGGGCACGGCGCCTGCTCGATGATGTGCAGATGACGACGGCCGCCTACCAGCCGCGGGGCGACGAGCTCGCCGCCTGGGACCGGCTGTCGACCGGCGCGCGAGCGGGGCGTGGGGGCCTCCTCGCGATCGCCGGGCCGGCCGGCTTCGGCAAGACCACGCTGCTCGACCTGCTCGGGTCGCGTGCGGCCGGAGCCGGCCTCCGCCCGCTCCGGGCGAGCGGGCGGCTGCTGCACCGCAACGCCGCGCACAGCGCCACCCGGCAGCTCCTCGAGTCCGTGGACCTCGCTGCGGTGCCGGACGCGTTCGAGGGCGTCGCGGCCCTCGCGCGGCCGCTGCTGCTGGGCGAGAACACCAGCGCCGACGAGTTCGCCCAGCAGCACGCGCTGTTCTGGCTGCTCGCGCACGTCGCGGCGGCCGGGCCGGTCGCCGTGATCGTCGACGACGCGCAGTGGCTCGACCCCGCGTCGGCCGGCTTCCTCGCCTACCTCGCCGAGCGCCGGACCGAGCTGGCCGTGGCGATCGCGGTCGCGGGCCGGAGCGTCGGGTACGACGACGAGGTGCTCCGGCTGATCCGCACCCGCGCCGATGCCCGGTGCACCCTCGTGCCGCTGCGCCCGGACCAGGTGGTGTCGGCCGTGACGGGCGACGGCTCGCTCGATGCGGAGCTGGTCGAGACGGTGGCCGAGCTGTCCGCCGGGAACCCGTTCCTGGTCTCCCAGCTCAGCCGCGCGCTGCGCGACGGCCGCACGATCCCGGCAGGAGCGGTGGCCGACCCCGACGTCGGAGTCGTCGTCCGCGACTTCGTGAGCCTCCGGAGCGCGGAGCTGTCGCGGCCGGCCCGCGTGCTGCTCGAGGCGGCGGCGGTGGCTGGTGACGGCCAGCCGTGGAGCCTGGCGCGCGTGCTGGCGGGACCGGAGGCGGCCGACGACGCGCCGCGCGTGGAGCTGCTCGACGCGCAGCTGCTGCTCGAGGACGACCGGCTGGTCCGCTTCCCGCACGCGCTGGTCTGGGAGGCGGTCCTCGACGCGATCCCGCCGGCCCGGCGGGCGGCGGGGCACAAGGTGGCGGGTCTCGAGCTCGCCGGCCAGGGTCGGGTCGCCGAGGCGGCGTCGCACCTGCTGCTCACCGAGCCCGGTCACGACCCACGGGTGGTGGACGCGCTCGTCGAGCAGGCGGCGGACGAACGCTCCCACGGTGCTCCGGGCTCGGCGGTCACGCTGCTGCGGCGCGCGCTCGCCGAGCCGCCGTCTCCCGAGCAGGCGACCGATGTCGTGCTCATGCTGGGTGAGGCGCTGCTCGTCGTCGGCGAGGTCGGCGAGGCCGCGGAGCTGCTTCGCCGCACGGTCCGCGGCTCCGTCGACGTACGCCGCCGCGTGTCTGCCGCCCGTACGGCGGCGCGCGCCTTCGTCTTCGCCGGCGACCCGCACCGGGGCGTCGAGCTGCTCGAGCAGGTGGGCCGGTCCCTCCCCGAGGACGACCCGGGCCTCCGGGAGATCCGGACCGAGGTCAGCGGCATCGACCAGACCGAGCACTCGCTCGCGGCCGGCGCGGCGCTCGCCGCGAGTGCGACCGACGACGGCAGCGGCTTCGACCGCCGCGCCGCCGAAGCGATGAGTGCCTACGACCGGTCGATCGTCTGGACGGGCACCGCGCGCGAGCAGGTCGCCCGGTTCGAGGACCTGCTGCCCGAGGCGATCGAGGTGCTCGGCGTCGAGTCGCCGCTCACCGGGATGCTCCTCAACGCGCTCGTCGTGTCCGGCGGCCAGGGGTGGCCGGCCGCTCGATCCGCGATCGCACGGATCGACTCCGTGGCCCGGACGCAGGGTTCGACGGTGGGCGTCGCCGTCGTGGCGTCGATCAGGTCGCGGCTGCTCTTCCTGGAGGGCCGGCTCCGCGAGGCCGAGGCGGACGCCGAGCTGGGGCTGGAGCTCGCCCTCCGGGGCAGCCCGCTCGTGCTCCCCTACGCCCTCTCCGGCCTGGTGCTGAGCCGCACCTTCCAGGGCCGGCTCGAGGAGGCGGCGGAGGTGCTGGAGGGTCACGGCTACGCGGAGCGGGAGGTGCCGCAGACCTCGCCGGGCGCGAACCTGCTCCTCGCCCGGATGGTGCTGCGTCGCAGCCAGGGCCGGGTCGACGAGGCGCTCGGAGATCTCGAACGCATGGCGCCGTTCGCGCGGGGCCGTGCCGGGTGGCCCTCGCCGTGGACACCGGACGTCGTGCGGATCCTGCTGGCGGCGGGGGAGCGGGACCGGGCCGAGCACATCGCGCGGGACCACCTGAGCGCGGCCGAGGCCTGGGACGCGCCGCTGCACCTCGCCGAGGCGCGCCTCCTCGCAGCGTCCTTCGACCGCGACCGGGCGCCGGCCCTGCTCGCTGGTGCATGCGAGGCGCTCGGCGAGCTCCCGGCGGGTCTGACCCGGGCGCGCGTGCTGCTCGCGCTGGGCGCCGCACGGCGCCGTGCCAACGCCCGCGCGGACGCGCGTGAGCCCCTGCTGGAGAGCCTGTCGCTGGCTGCCGCGGCGGGCGCCGAGCCGCTGGTCGCGGAGGTCCGCGAGGAGCTGGCCGCCGCGGGGCTCCGGCCGCGGCGGGTCGAGCGCTCGGGCGTCGCCGCACTCACTCCGAGCGAGCTGCGGATCTGCCGGCTGGCGGCGGCCGGCCTGTCCAACCCGGCGATCGCCCAGGAGCTGTTCATCTCTCCCAAGACGGTCGAGAACCACCTCTCGAGCGCGTACACGAAGCTCGACATCCGCACCCGCGGGGAGCTTCGGAAGCTCGAGCTGAGCCCTTCGGTCAGCGACGGTTGCGGATGACGACGATCGCGACGACGACGAGGACCAGCAAGAGCAGCACGATGGTGCCCGCCTGCCCGCCCAGCAGGTGCCGCAGGCCGAACCCGAGACCCGGCGCCCGGCGGAGGAGCGGCAGCACGAGAAACCCGGGCGACCACAGCACCGATCCAGCCTAGCCTTGGCCCGA
Organism: Nocardioides panacisoli; assembly: GCF_039537325.1. GTDB lineage: Bacteria > Actinomycetota > Actinomycetes > Propionibacteriales > Nocardioidaceae > Nocardioides > Nocardioides panacisoli. The sequence continues at coordinate 386,048 of NZ_BAABAH010000002.1, read as the reverse complement.
TGAGGCGATCTCGATGACGGCGGACCTCCACGCCCTCACCTTCGCCGCGCACGATCCGACGGGTCTCGCGCGGTTCTGGGGCGGGCTGCTCGGCTGGGAGCAGAGCACGGACCGCGGCGGGAGCGTCGCGATCACTCCGCCCACCGGGGCCGGCTGCGCGCTGCGGTTCGTCCCCAGCGACCTGCCGAAGACCCGGCCGAACCAGATCCACCTCGACCTGACCAGCGAGTCGCCGGAAGCCCAGCTCGCGACCGTCGAGCGCGCGCTCCGCCTCGGCGGCCGGCCCCTCGACATCGGTCAGGGCCCCGAGGAGGAGCACGTCGTGATGGCCGATCCCGAGGGCAACGAGCTCTGCGTGATCGAGGCCGGCAACCGGTTCCTCGCGGACTGCGGCACGATCGGCGCGATCAACTGCGACGGCTCGCAGGCCGTCGGCTACTTCTGGAGCAAGGCACTGGACTGGCCGCTGGTCTGGGACCAGGACGAGGAGACCGCGATCCAGTCGCCCCGCGGCGGCAGCAAGATCGCGTGGGGCGGACCGCCGTTCGCCGCGAAGACCGGACCGGCGCGGCTGCACCTCGATCTCGTCGCGAACGGCGATCTTTCCGTCGAGGTGGACCGGCTGCTGTCGCTCGGGGCGCGGCCGGCCGGCGTCGCGCCGTGCGCCGCGGAGTGGGTCCCTCTCGAGGACCCGGACGGCAACGAGTTCTGCGTGTCCCCGACGGCCTGAGCCGCATCAGGCCAGCGGCGGCAGCCGGACCGTGACGCAGAGTCCACCGTCCGGACGGGCGGCGACGGTGAGGGTCCCGTCGTGGGCGTCGGCGATGCTGCGGACGATGGCCAGCCCGAGGCCGACGCCCGCGTGATCGGCGCGGACGCGTCCGCCGGCGCGCTGGAACGGCTCGACCAGCGTGGCGACCTCGGCCGGGTCGAGCAGGGGGCCGGTGTTCTCGACGGTGAGCCCGACCGCACCGTTGTTGCCGGTGGCGATCCGGACGCTGCCGTGCTCGGGCAGGTTGTGCACGATCGCGTTGTGGACGAGGTTCGTCGTCAGCTGCAGGAGCAGCGCGTTGGAGCCTCTCGTCAGGGCCCGCGGGGCGGACGTCTCGATGGTGACGCCGCGCTTCTCGGCGAGGGGGAGGAGCGTCTCCGTCGCCTCCTCCACCAGGAGGGACAGGTCGACGTACTCGCGTGCGAAGGAGCCCTGCTCCGCGCGGCTCAGCAGGAGCAGTGCCTCGGTGAGGTCGATCGCCCGGGTGTTGACGGCCTGCAGCCGCTCGAGGAGCTCGACGGGGTCGTGGTCGGGGTCGCTGCGGGCGACGTCGAGGAGGGTGTGGGTGATCGCCAGCGGCGTGCGCAGCTCGTGCGAGGCGTTGGCCGCGAACCGCTTCTGCTCGGCGGCCTGCGCCTCGAGCCGGGCGAGCATGGTGTCGAACGCGTCGGCGAGGTCGCGGAACTCGTCGTGCCGGCCGGGAAGCTCGATGCGGTGGGAGAGCGAGCCGTCCGCGGCGATGCGGGTGGCGCGGGTGATCCGTCCGAGCGGCGCGAGCATCCGGCCGGCCAGCAGCCACCCCCCGCCCAGCCCGACGACCAGCAGCACCCCGAGCGCGATCGCCGCCTTCGGCGCGAACGCGCGCCACAGGTCCGCTCGTCCGGGGATGAAGAGCACCGGGCTCCGCGACCCGTCGCCCGGCGCGCTGCCGCCGCGACCGCCCAGGGTGATCGCGCCCTCGGGCACGTAGCGCAGCAGGAACACCCACACCACCGCGAGCAGCAGGGCGCCCGCGAGCATCAGGAAGGCCGCGTAGCTGAGCGTGAGCCGCAGCCGGACGCTGAGCCCGGGTGGCCTAGCCACGCTGGTCCGTCCCCGGTACGTCGATCCGGTAGCCGACCCCGGGCACGGTCGCGATGACCCACGGCTCGCCGAGCCTCTTGCGCAGCGCGGAGACGGTGATCCGCACCGCGTTGGTGAACGGGTCGGCGTTCTCGTCCCACGCCCGCTCGAGCAGCTCCTCGGCGCTGACCACGCCGCCCTCGGCAGCCACCAGCACCTCGAGGACGGCGAACTGCTTGCGGGTCAGCGCGACGTACTGGCCATCGCGGTAGACCTCCCGCCGGAACGGGTCGACGCGCAGGCCGGCGACCTCGCGGACGGGCGGCCGGTGGTGGGCGCGGCGACGGTCGAGGGCGCGGAGCCGGAGCACCAGCTCGCGGAGCTCGAACGGCTTGGTGAGGTAGTCGTCGGCGCCCAGCTCGAAGCCGGTCGCCTTGTCGTCGAGCCGGTCCGCCGCGGTGAGCATCAGGATCGGCAGGCCGCTGCCGGAGGCCACGATGTGCTGGGCGACCTCGTCGCCCGACGGGCCCGGGATGTCGCGATCGAGGACGGCGATGTCGTAGCCGTTGAGGCCGAGCAGCTCGAGTGCCGTGTCGCCGTCGCCGGCGATGTCGGCCGCGATCGCCTCCAGGCGGAGGCCGTCGCGGATGGCCTCTGCCAGGTAGGGCTCGTCCTCGACGATCAGCACGCGCATCGGGGTCGATGCTACGAGCGCACGGATATCGCGGGCATATCGAAATCCGCATACGGCCCGGCAACGCCGCCGAGCCTGGACTGGGTGCATGCTCTCCACTCGTCTCGCGCCGGCCGCTCGCCGCCGCAGCCCGGCCACCGGCCTCGCGGTCCTCCTCGTCACCGTCGCGACCGTGGTGGCGGCGCTCGTCGTCCACCACTCGCTCGCGTCCTCGGACCGCTCCGCGTTCTCCGTCCTGCGCGGGGTGCACGGCGCCCACCACGACGGCATCGGCGTCGAGGACGGCGTCGTCCCCGACGGCGTGACGGTCTTCGACGACCACTACCCGGCCGTGACGCGGCTCGATCCCGACCTCCTCGACGCGCTGCGCCGGGCGGGCGGCGACGCCGCGTCGTCCGGCGTCACGCTCTACGTCAACAGCGGCTGGCGGTCCGCCCCGTACCAGCAGGAGCTGCTCGACGAGGCGGTCGGGAAGTACGGCTCCGAGGCCGCTGCCGAGCGATGGGTCTCCACCCCGGAGACGTCGCTCCACGTGGCGGGAGAGGCGGTCGACATCGGCCGTCCCGATGGGGCCGCCTGGCTGACCGAGCACGGGTCGGCGTACGGGCTGTGCCGCGTCTACGCCAACGAGCCCTGGCACTTCGAGCTGCGTCCCGACGCGGCCGCGCTGGGCTGCCCGGCGACGTACGCCGACCCGACCCAGGACCCCCGCATGCAGCAATGAGCGATGCGCGGGAGCGCTCGCTAGGTTGGTCCGGTGACTCGTGCGTTCCCTGTCGACCCCCACTCCTACGCCCGGCCCAACGAGGTCGTCGTCCAGCACCTCAGCCTCGACCTGACGGCCGACTTCGAGGAGCACCGGCTGGCCGGCAGCGCGACCTTCGACCTGGAGCACCGGTCCGCGGGTGCGACCGAGCTGGTCCTCGACACGTGGCACCTCGACATCAGGAACGTGGCCGGCGCCGACGGCGCGGCGCTGCCCTGGGAGCTCGGTGAGCACGACCCGGTCCTGGGCCGTCCGCTCACCATCCAGGTCGGCGCCGCCGACCGGGTCGTCGTCAGCTACGCGACCGACCCGGAGGAGGCGCGGGCCGTGCAGTGGCTGGAGCCGCAGCAGACCGCGTCCGGCAAGCAGTTCCTCTTCACCCAGTCCCAGCCGATCCTGGCCCGCACCTGGATCCCGTGCCAGGACAGCCCGGCCGTCCGGGCGACCTACGACGCCACCGTCCGGGTGCCGAGCGACCTGATGGCCGTGATGAGCGCGGAGAACCCGGTCGAGCGGTCGGCCGACGGCGTCTACCGGTTCGCGATGCCGCAGCCGGTGCCGGCGTACCTCATCGCCCTCGGCGTCGGCGACCTCGAGTTCCGGGAGATCGGCAGCCGCAGCGGCGTGTACGCCGAGCCGTCGGTCGTCGAGGACGCCGCATGGGAGTTCGCCGACACCGAGCGGATGATCGAGGCGGCCGAGCGGCTCTACGGGCCCTACCGGTGGGGCCGCTACGACATGCTCGTGCTCCCGCCGAGCTTCCCCTACGGCGGCATGGAGAACCCGCGCCTCACGTTCGTGACGCCGACGGTGCTCGCCGGCGACCGCTCGCTCGTGACCCTCATCGCGCACGAGCTCGCGCACTCGTGGTCGGGGAACCTGGTCACCAACGCCACGTGGAACGACGTGTGGCTCAACGAGGGCTTCACCGTCTACTTCGAGACCCGCATCGACGAAGAGATGTACGGCGCCGCGTACACCAGCATGATCCTGCGGCTCGGCCTCCAGGAGCTCGAGCGCGCCGTCGAGCAGGAGAAGCCGCGCGACACCTGGCTCGAGCTCGACCTCACCGACCCGGACGACGGCCCGTCGAAGATCCCCTACGAGAAGGGCTCGCTGTTCCTGCGGCTGATCGAGGAGACGGTCGGCCGGGAGCGGTTCGACGCGTTCCTCCGCACCTACTTCGACACGTTCGCCTTCGAGTCGATGGACACGCCGACGTTCCTCGGCTACCTGGACCGCGAGCTGCTGCGGCACGCGAGCGTCACGCCCGAGCAGCTGCAGGTCGAGGCCTGGGTGCACGGTCCCGGCGTGCCGGAGAACGCGCCGCACTTCGAGTCCGACGCCTTCGACCGCGTCGACGAGCAGGTGACCCGGCTGCTGACCGGCACCCCGGCCGCGGACCTGAGGACCGACGACTGGGTCTCCCAGCAGTGGGTCGCGTTCGTGCGGGCGCTGCCGGTCGACGCACCGGCCACGCTGCTGGCCGAGGTGGATGGGCAGTTCGGGTTCAGCGGCAGCGGCAACATCGAGGTCGCCACCGCGTGGCTCGAGCTCGCCGTCGAGTCCGGCTACGCGTTCGCGGCGCCGGTCGTCGACCAGGCGCTCAGCGACTTCCTGACCCGGCACGGGCGGGCGCTCTACATCCGCAAGGTCTACGAGAAGCTCGCGGCGACCGACCGGGGTCTCGCGCGTGCCCGGGAGATCTACGCCCAGGCGCGGCCGGGGTACCACTCGGTCTCACAGGTCACCATCGACAAGATCGTCGGTCGGCCCTGACCCCGCGGGAACGGCTCGAGGCCGAGCGGGCCGAGGCGCTGCAGCGGCTGCGGAGCCTCACCGAGGAGTACGAGGGCGTGGTCGCCGCGTCGGTGGACACGAACGCCGACGACGAGCACGACCCCGAGGGCGCGACGATCGCGTTCGAGCGCTCCCAGATCGGTGCGCTGGTCCGTCAGGTGCGCTCGAGCCTGGCCGAGGTCGACGCCGCGGTCGAGCGGCTGGAGGCCGGGACCTACGGCGTGTGCGAGGTCTGCGGCGCACCGATCGGCGACGGCCGGCTCGAGGCCCGGCCGGTCGCGCGGACCTGCATCCGGTGCGCGGCCGCCGGGCGCTGAGGTCCGGCGACCACCCCTCCGACAAACTGGTCGGGTGGTCAGTCTCCTGTTGTCGATCACCTTCGCGTGCGGGGTGGTCATCGCCGTCGCGCACGTGCTCAACCACCAGTTCGTCGCGCCGCGGTACGACGTCGCCGCCAACCTGACGGCATTCGCCTGCGCGGATGCTGCCTCGGTCCTGCTCGGCCACTGGTGGCCGGCCGCGTTCTCGACTGTCGCCTTCCTGTGCTGGATCGCCCTCGGGGTACGGACCTTCAACGCGACGATGCGATCTCCAGGTCGCGCACGGCGTAGCGAAGGTGCGCCCACTCCTCGTTGAGGATCACCTGCAGGCAGGCCAGCACGGTCATCTCGTAGTCGGGCGCCCACGGGTTCGAGCGCGTCTCGGCGAGCACGTCGTCGGTGACGGTGGCGAGGTAGTGGCGGACCATCGCCTGGTGCTCCGCGCGGACGGCGAGCACCTCCTCGTAGGACTCGGGGTCGCGGAACCCGCTCATGTCGCCGCCCTCGGGCTCGTACTCGGCGAACGGCTGGCCGATCGGGTGGAACGGCCGCTCCCGGCCGAGGACCGCGCCGTGCAGCCAGGCGTTCGTCGCGAGGACCAGGTGACGCAGGGTCTGGGCGAACGACCACTCGTCGTCGATCGAGACGTCCTCGTGGCCGGCGGCTCGTGGGAGCAGCTCGGCCCAGGCGGCCTCGACGGCGGCCCAGGCCTCGCGCAGGCCCGCGGGACGCGTGGCCGACTTCAGCTCACGGCCGGGGAACCGGCGGTTGAGCTCGCTCTCGACGTAGGGCACGACGTCGACGCCGTTGACGAGGAACGGCAGCTCGGGGATGTCGTGGTCGTCGATCTCCATGCCGGCCGCGTTGGAGCCCCGGATGACCGCCTTCGAGAAGTCGCACCGCACGAAGCGGGCGCCGGAGAAGTCCTGCTCGATGAAGTCCATGCCGGAAGGCTGGCACTCGCCGCCGACAGCGAGGCGCGGTGCTTGGATGGCGCCATGGCCGGCGACGAGGTGCTCGAGAACCTGCCCGCCCACCTCGTCGAGAAGGCGGCGAGGCTGGACGCGCACGATCCGCTGGCAGAGCTCCGCGGCGAGTTCGTGAGCACGCCGGGCGTCATCGCCTACCTCGACGGCAACTCGCTCGGCCGTCCGCTCCGCTCCACGGCCGATCGGCTCGGTAGGTTCGTCCGCGAGGACTGGGGCGACCGGCTGATCCGCGCGTGGGACGAGAACTGGATGGCGATGCCGACCGGGGTCGGCGACCTGCTCGGTCGCGTCGTCCTCGGCGCGGCTGCCGGCCAGACGGTGGTCGCCGACTCGACCACGGTGCTGCTCTACAAGCTGGTCCGTGCGGCACTGACCGCTCGCCCGGGCCGCAGCGAGATCGTGGCGGACACCGAGAACTTCCCGACCGACCGGTTCCTCGTCGAGACGATCGCGGCGGAGCTCGGGCTCACGGTGCGCTGGATCGCGCCGGACCCGGCCGAAGGCGTCACGCTCGACGAGGTGCGGGCCGTGCTGGGGGAGCGGACGGCGCTGGTGCTGCTCAGCCACGTCGCCTACAAGTCGGCGTACATCGCGGACCTGCCGGGCATCACCGCAGCCGCGCACGCGGTCGGTGCACTCGTCCTGTGGGACCTCTGCCACTCCGCGGGCGCGGTCGCGGTCGACCTGGACGCGGCCGACGTCGACCTGGCCGTCGGGTGCAGCTACAAGTACCTCAACGGCGGCCCGGGCGCGCCGGCGTTCGCGTACGTCGCCGAGCGCCTGCAGGACGAGCTCACCCAGCCGATCACCGGCTGGATGGGCGCCGCCGAGCCGTTCGAGATGGGACCACGCTTCGCCCCGGCCAGCGGCATCCGCCGCTTTGTCAGCGGCACGCCACCGATCCTGGCCATGCTGCCGCTGGTCGACATGCTCGGCCTGCTCGAGAAGGCCGGCATCGAGGCCGTGCGCACGAAGTCCGCACTGCTGACCGGGCTGGCCCTCGAGATCGCCGACGAGGCCCTCGCGCCGCTCGGCGCCGCGGTCGCCTCGCCACGCGACCCGTCCGTGCGCGGGGGACACCTGACCCTCGAGCACGACGCGATGGGCGACGTCGTCGCCCGGCTCTGGGAGCGCGGCGTGATCCCCGACTTCCGCCGTCCGCGCGGCCTCCGCGCCGGGCTCTCGCCGCTCAGCACCAGCTTCGCCGAGGTCGCCGTCGCGCTGGCGCACGTCCACGAGCTGCTCGAGCCCGCGTCCGGCAGGTGACAGGATCACGCCATGGCGGTAGACCCCAGAGGACGCGACCTGAAGGACTTTCTCGAGAGCGACGACGGCGGACCGGTGGTCATGCTCAACCTGCTGCGCTTCAAGCCGGGCGGCCGGGAGTCCTACGACCGGTACGCCGCCGCGGTGGCCGAGCGGTTCCTGCCGCGGGTCGGCGGCGAGATCCTCTACGCCGGCGACGGTCGCACGGCGCTGGTGGCCGAGGACGGGCAGGCGTGGGACGCCGTGCTGATCGTGAAGTACCCCTCGCGCGAGGCGTTCAGCAGGATGGTCGCGGACCCGGAGTACCAGCAGGTCACCCGGCTGCGCACCGAGGCTCTCGAGGAGGCCGTGCTCCAGCCGACCTCGCCGTGGGGCTAGCCAGCGCTAGGACCGTGGCTCGCTGACCGCGGTGTTCAGGGCGGTCGCGAAGCCGCACCAGGCCAGGTACGGCGTGAGGAGCGCGGCCGCGAGCTTGTCGTCGCGGCGCAGCGCCACGATCTCGGCCGCGAGCGTCGCGTCGAGGGCGCCGATGACCGCCAGTGACGCCGGCTTCCTGCCCGCGCTGAAGAACACCGAGGGCCACGCCGCATTCAGCGCGAGCTGGGTGAGGTGGAGCCGCCGCGCGCGCGGCGAGGCGCCGTACGCCCGCCAGCCCGCGACCGCGATCGTGGCGTAGAGGGTCGTCCAGACCGGACCGAACGCCGCGGCGGGCGGTGCCCAGTCGGGCTTCTCGAGGGTGGCGTAGGTGCTGGGTGCGTTGCGGGAGCCGAGCCCTCCGAGCCCGGCGGCACCGAGGACGGGCAGGACGGCGAACGCGAGGCGGCGTAGGTTCACGCGTCCTGCTTAGCCGCCCGGTCCAAGCCTCAGAGCGACACCGGGAACGCCGGCGGGAGCTCCGTCGGTGCGGGAGCGCGGCCGAGACCGGCGAGGACCGCCGACCGGTCCTCGAGGCCGGCGGGGAGCTCGGCGTCCGCGACGGCCTCGAGCGTCCGGCGGGCCCACGCGAGCCCGCTCGGCGAGTCGTCGAGGCCCAGGTCGAGCTGGTGGATCGCCAGCTCGACGACCCACGTCCCGATGAAGTCGCCGCTGCGGATCCGCCTCCCCTGGAACTCGATGACGCCCTCTGGCATCGCCCGCACCGCGCCGACCGCGCCCGTGACGGCGTCGCGCAGGTGCTCGAGGGCGCCGCTGGGGCGCGAGTACGCGCTCGACGTCCGCCTCAGCCAGAGGATGTGCGGGACCTGGTCGTCGTCCCGGTTGTCGGGGTGCTCGCTCCAGTAGGTCGCGGCGTCGCACTCCGGCTCACCGTCGGCGCGCCGGGTGCTGCCGAGCGCCATCTCCTGCAGCCCGATCCGCACGTGCACGAGGACGTCCAGCAGAGCCCAGCCGTGGCACCGCGAAGCCCCGAGCAGCTGGAGGTCGTCGCACGAGGCGACCGCGGCCAGGAACTCGTCCGCCTGGGCGGCGAAGGCCTCGACGGCGTCGTGGTGGGGAAAGGTCAGCGGCCGCACGGTCCCCAGGCTATGCGGACGGCCGGGGGTGTCGGCGAGAAGCAGGAGGCGGGTCGGCACCCAGCCATTCAACATCGAGGGGTCGTAGTCTCACCCCATGGCTGACGGGTCGCGCTCGACGTACGTGCTGGTCGACGGGGAGAACATCGACGCGACCCTCGGGACGTCGATCCTGGGCAGGCGACCGCGTCCCGAGGAGCGGCCGCGGTGGGACCGGCTCCTGCAGTTCGCCAGCGACCACTGGGACCAGCCCGCGGTCGGGCTCTTCTTCCTCGCCGCGACCACCGAGCTGCCGATGGCCTTCGTGCAGGCTCTCCTCGCGATCGGCTACCGCCCGATCCCGCTCTCCGGCGGGCCGGGCGAGAAGGTCGTCGACATCGCGATCCAGCGGACCCTCGCCGAGCTCCGGAACCGCGAGGCCGACGTCATGCTCGTCAGCAACGACGGCGACTTCGTGGAGCACACCAGCGACCTCCTCGACGGCCGCCGGGTCGGGCTGGTCGGCTTCGGCGAGTTCCGCAACAGCGCCTTCGCGGAGCTGACCGTGCGGGGCCTGGAGTCCTTCGACCTCGAGTACGACGTCGCCGCCTTCAACACCCAGCTGCCCCGGGTCCGGATCATCCCGATCGACGAGTTCGACCCCGCGCAGTTCCTGTAGGCGTCGCTCGACCCGGTCACCAGATGCCGGGGACCAGGCGCCGGCGGCCCGCCGCATAGGCCGCGTAGGACTCGCCGAGCGCGGCGTGGAGCGCGCGCTCCTCGACCCGGATCCGTACGGCGAGGCCCAGTGCGGGCAGGACGGTCGACGCGATCAGGGAGAGCCAGTTCTCCACGGCCGTGCCGACACCGAGGAGCGTGAGCAGCAGCCCGGTGTAGCTCGGGTGCCGCACCCAGCGGTATGGGCCGTGGTCGATGACCGGCTGCTCGTCGCTGACGCGCACCACGACGGTGAAGAACGGCCCGAGCACCCAGACCGCCCACTGGCGCAGGACGATGCCGAGCCACACGAGCACGATCCCGACGACGTCCATCACCTGGGCGCCCGAGTGGATCGCGCCGACCCGCGTCGACCTGCACCAGGTCGCCAGCAGGGCACCGAGCGCGATCGCTGCGATCACGACCAGGATGCTGCCGCTGTCGACCCGCGACCCGTGGCGGCGAGTGGCGCTGCGCAGGCGGATGGAGATCTCGGACACCACGAACGCCACCGCGGAGATCGAGAGCAGCGTCATGAGGCTCAGTGTGGTCGTTCTACGCTGCACAGGTGAGCGAGCCGCCCGAGCTGACGCCGGACGGGCACCACGTCGTGATCGACGGCCGCCGCTGGCGGGCGACGGACCCCGCGATACCCGAGGAGCGGCGGGCCGAGCTCACGCGGATCCTGATGGCCTGGCGGCGCGAGGTGCGCCGTACCAAGGGCACCGAGGAGGAATCGGCCGCCCGCGCCGGGGTGCAGGCCACCAAGGTCGCCCTCGGCGAGCGCGGCACCCCGTGGTGGGAGCAGACCGACGAGGAGCGCGTCGCCCGCTGGAGCGCTCAGGTCCCGGCACCTAGCCTGGAGCGGTGACCGAGGTGCTCGACGAAGGACCGTTCTTCCATGGCACGAAGGCCGACCTGCAGGTGGGCGACCTGCTGACCGCGGGCTTCCGATCGAACTACCGGCCCGAGGTGGTGATGAACCACATCTACTTCACCGCGCTGCCCGGCGGTGCGGGGCTCGCCGCCGAGCTGGCGGCGGGCGAGGGCGAGCCACGCGTCTACGTCGTCGAGCCGACGGGAGCGTTCGAGAACGACCCGAACGTGACCGACAAGAAGTTCCCGGGCAACCCCACCCGGTCCTACCGCAGCGAGGAGCCGCTGAGGATCGTGGGCGAGATGGACGACTGGCCGCGGCAGACCCCCGAGGACCTCCAGGCATGGCGTGACCGGTTGGCCGCGATCCTGGAGAGCGATCGCGGCGAGATCATCAATTGACCGGCGGCCGGCGCCGGGGACCCCGGACCTTCGACCCGGACGTGATCGGGGACGCGGAGGCGCGTGCCTGGGCGTCGTACTACCGGCGCGAGTGGCGCCCCTTCCTGCGGGCTGCGGTCGAGATGGTGCACGAGGGCTTCGGGATGAGCAGGCTCCGGAGCCTGCGCGGCGCCTATCTGGTGCTCCGGGCCAACCAGAAGTGGGCGCCCTACCCCGACAACGACCCGGAGGCGGCCCGTGCGTACATGCGGCGCTTCTACGCCTTGGTGCTGCGCGACCACGACAGCGACCTGCGGCTCGATCCGGGCGAGGCGTCGCGCCGTGAGGTCGAGTGGTGGCGCCGCCACCGGCAGCACCAGTACGGCGCGGCCGGCGGCGACCAGCCGCTGGTGGACTCGCTCGTCGAGCTGTACTCCTACGTCTACGACGTGCCCGGCGACGCGGTCCGCGAGGCCGCCCGGCAGCGGGTGCTCGCCATGCAGCACTCCGATGCCTGGGTGAAGGCCGGCTGCGACCTCGCCGACCCTCTCCTCGCCCAGGAGCGCGAGGCGCTGCTGGCGTCGTACCGCTCGCTGCGGGCGGCCGTCGGGAGCTGAGGCGGCGTCAGCCGAGGTGCTCGAACAGCGACACCACGATCCCCTCGGGCCCGCGCACGTAGGCCATCCGGACGCTGTTCTCGTACTGGCCGACGCCGGCGACGAGGCCGTAGCCGGCGGCTTCGACAGCAGCGAGTGCGGCGTCGAGGTCACCGACCTCGAAGGAGACGTTGCGCAGCCCGACCTCGTTGGCCATCGCGGTCGGGGAACCGGGCAGGTTGCCGGGTGTGACGAAGCTCGAGAGCTCGAGCCGGGAGCCGCCGTCCGGCGGCCGCAGCATCGCGATGTCGCACCGGGCGTCCGGGAGGCCGCAGACGGTCTCCACGAACTCGCCCTCCACCGAGCCGGTGCCCTCGACCTCGAGGCCCAGACCGACGAAGAACGCGACCGCCGCGTCCAGGTCAGCCACCGTGATGCCGATGTGGTCGAAGCGCTGTATGTGTGCCATGGAGCAAACCTCTCATTGGCGACCGCTGCGCATAATGGCGACCATGACCACGGAGGGGTCGCCGCCCCCGGCCGACGTATGGCGTGACGCCACCCGCGTCACGATCCGCCGCGTCGCTGTGGACGTGGGTCTGGCTCTGGTGTTCGCGGGCGTGCTCAGCGCGATCCAGCTCCAGATGTCGGCGGCGATGGTGTGGGCCACGCTGGTGCTGTCGCTGGGCCTGGCGGTCCGTCGGGTCTCGCCCTGGCTGGTGCTCGCCACAGGAGTCGCCGCGGCCCTGATCCAGGTCCTCACCGGAGAGATCGCCGCCTACGGCGACGTCGCGTACGCACCCCTGGCCTTCGCGCTCGGCGCGCACGTGTCGAGTGCCGTACGACGTACCGCCCTCGTCGCCGCGGCCGTCGCCGTGGCCGGTGCCGGCCTCTGGTCCGGCCTCGTCGGGAGCGAGATGTTCGACGCGTCGCTCTCCGCAGGCATCGGCATGGCCGCAGTGACAGCTGTGTTCATCGGCGGCGGCTGGACGGCCGGCTTCGTGCGGTGGCAGCGCCGGCAGGCGATCCAGGCGCAGGTCGATGCAGCCTTCGCCGGCGCCGAGCAGAAGCGGATCGAGGAGCTCTACCACCAGGAGCAGGAGCGGAGCAGGATCGCCGCCGACATGCACGACCTGGTGGCGCACTCCTGGGCCGTGGTCGCCGCCCAGGCCGACGGCGCCCGGTACGTCCTGCGCGAGGACCCGGATCGCGCCGAGGGTGCGTTGAGCGTCATCGGCGAGACCGCCCGGTCGGCGATGAACGACGTACGCGGCCTGCTGGCCGAGCTCCGGGGCTTCGAGCAGTCACCGGCGGTCGCGGCGCCGATCGCCGATCGCGTCATCGACCGGATGCGCCGGACCGGACTGGTGATCGAGCACGCCCGCTACGGCTCCGCGCATCCCGGCGACGTCGGCGACGCCGCCGGCTTCGTGCTGACGGAGTCACTCACCAACGCCCTCAAGCACGGCGACCGCGGTCGTCCGGTCGAGGTGGTGGAGGACTGGCGGGACGGCTACGCGCTCCGGGTCGCCAACCCGCTGCAGCCGGGTGCGGAGGCGCGACGAGGGACCGGCCACGGGTTGCGCGGCATGACCGAGCGGGTGGCCGCCGCCGGTGGACGGTTGTCGGCGGGACGCCAGGACGGCCTGTGGATCGTCGACGTGCGGATCCCCGCGGGCGCGGCCGGGTGAGCGTCCGGGTCGTCCTCGTGGACGACGAAGCGATGTTCCGCGCCGGCATCTCGATGGTCGTGGACTCCCAACCCGACCTCGAGGTCGTCGGCCAGGCCGACGACGGCGCCGAGGCCGTCGAGGTGGTCGAGCAGACCCGTCCCGACGTCGTCGTGATGGACATCCAGATGCCCGGCCTCGACGGCGTCGCGGCGACCCGGGCGCTGGGCGAGCGGTTCGGCGAGGCGTGCCCGCGCATCCTGGTCCTCACCACGTTCGATCTCGACGAGGCCGCGGCGGCGGCGATCGAGGCCGGCGCGAGCGGCTTCCTCCTCAAGGCGGCCGACCCCGCCTTCCTCCTGGCCGCGATCCGGGCGGTGGCGTCGGGCAGCCAGGTCGTGGCGGCCGGTGCCACGCGGCAGCTGTGGGAGCGGTTCCGGGCCAGGCCGACCCGGCCGCCGGGTCCGGAGTACGACGAGCTGACCGAGCGCGAGCGCCAGATCCTGCGGCGCGCGGCCGAGGGTCTCTCCAACGCCGAGATCGCCGAGGCCGAGTTCCTGGCCACCGGAACCGTGAAGACGCACGTCTCGCGCATCCTGTCGAAGCTCGGCCTCCGCGACCGGGTCCAGCTGGTGGTCTACGCCTACGAGCACGGCTTGATCTAGGCCTCGCGTACATCGCAGGAGGTACTCCAGGAGCTGACCGCAGACAGATGGCAGAGGCTCCGCCGGTTCCTAGCGTGGGACGCATGACGCAGACGAACCCGCCGGTGCTCTCGATCCGCGCCGCCACCAAGACCTACGGGAGCGCGACGGCCGCGGTCACGGCGCTCGACGCCGTCACGCTCGACATCGAGGCCGGCCGGTTCACCGCGGTCATGGGACCGTCCGGCTCGGGCAAGTCCACGCTGATGAACCTCGCCGCCGGCCTGGACGACCCGACGTCGGGGGAGGTGTGGCTCGACCACCACCCCTTGCACCGGCTCAGCGACGAGGAGCGCACGGTGCTGCGCCGTACCCACGTCGGCTTCGTCTTCCAGGCCTACAACCTGGTGCCGACGCTCACGGCGTACGAGAACGTCGTGCTGCCGTTCGACCTCGCCGGCCGAGGGCTCGGCCCCGAGGACCGCGCCTGGGTCGACCGGCTGATGACCGACCTCGGCCTGGACGCCCGTCGCGACCACCGCCCCGCCGAGCTGTCCGGGGGACAGCAGCAGCGGGTCGCGATCGCGCGGGCACTCGGCTCCCGGCCGCGGATCGTCATCGCCGACGAGCCGACCGGAAACCTCGACACCCGCTCGTCGCGGGAGGTCCTCGACCTCCTGCGCGCCGCGGTGGACGACTACGGCCAGACGATCGCGATGGTCAGCCACGACCCGGTTGCCGCCGCGCGTGCCGACCGGATCCTGCTCATCGCGGACGGCCGGATCGTCGGCGACCACGACCGCTGCACCCCGGCGGAGATCGCCGGGCTGCTGATCGACCTCGAGGTGGGGGCGGCATGAAGGCCGCACTGGTCCTCGGCTCCGTGCGCCAGCTCGGCACCATCGCGGTCGTCGCCGGCATCGGCGGGGCGTACGCCGCCCTGCTGGTGATGGTCAGCGCCATCCTGGCGACCAACAGCGACGCGTCCGGGTTCGGCGCGATCCTCGCCGTGGTCGCGACCGTGTTCATCGCGATCGCCCTGTACGTCTCCGCCGTCGTGATCGTCAACTGCATCGACACCGTGATGGCGGGGATGCTGGCCCGCATCGCCCTGCTCCGGCTGCTGGGAGCGTCGGCCAAGTCCCTGCGCTCGGCCGTCACCCGGCGGACCACCGTCGTCGCCGCTGTGGGCGTCGTCGCCGGCACGGCGGTCGGGTCCGCGGCAGCCTGGATCATGCGGATCGTGCTCGTCGACCAGGGGGCGCTGCGCCGGATGGACTACCCGGTCGTGAGCCCGTGGCTGGTCGCCCCCGTCCTCGCGGTCGTGCTGACCACCCTGGTCGCGGCTCGGGTGGGCACGCGCGGCGTCCTGCGGGTCCCGCCCGCCGCCGGGATGCTCGGCGCAGCGACGGAGGCCCCCCGTCGCGGCGCTCCGAGCCCTGCGCGCGTGGTCGTCGATGGCCGTCATCGGGGCCGGCGTGGCGCTGCTTCTCGGCTCGGTCCTGATCGGCGAGAGCCGAGCGACGGCGAGCGGCTTCATCGTGGCGTTCCTCGGTGCGGCCACCTCCGGCGCCGGGCTGCTGCTCGGAGCCCGCCTGGTGATCCCGGCAGCCGTGGCCGGGCTCGGCCGGGCGCTGGGGGACTCGCCCCCGTCCCGGATCGCCCGGCGCAACGCGGTGAAGAACCCGCTGCGCACCACGCGGACGACGATGGGCCTGGTGATCGGCGTGACCCTGGTGACGACCTTCGCCGCCGGCACCGACGCGCTGCGCAGGTCGGTCGCCTCCTGGACGCAGGGCCCCGCCGACCGGCAGGCGTCGCTGTCGGCGCTGTCGACGGTGACCGCGGTCCTCGTCGTGGTCATCCTCTTCTCGGCCGTGATCGCCGCCGTCGGCTTCGTCAGCACGATGTCGCTCACGGTCATCGAGCGCACCCGGGAGATCGGCGTACTGCGGGCGCTGGGCTTCACCAGCACCCAGGTGCGGCAGATGGTCGTCCGGGAGGCGGCGGCGCTGGCGTGCTCGGCGATCGCGCTCGGGGTCGTGCTCGGCATCGTGTTCGGCTCCGTCGGGGCCCAGTCCATCGTCGGCGGCCACAACCAGGGGTTCGTGTGGGGACGGCCATGGATCGTGCTCGCGACGATCGTCGCGGCCGCGGCCGCGCTCGTGCTGGTCGCCTCCGTCGCTCCCGCGCGGCGGGCGGTCCGGGTCCTTCCGGTCGAGGCGCTCCGGACGGCGTGAGCCGGCTTCGTCGTACGCCGAGGTCACTCGCGGGCCGCGACGAGCCGGATGGGCGCGTCGCGAGTGGCCGACCACCCGGCCGCTGCGGCAGCGGCGGCGCCCGCGACCAGCACGGCGGCGCCGAGACCGGCGGCGAGCCCCCAGGGGATCTCCATGACCGGCACCCCCAGGGTGGCCTCCATCCCGTGCCGGATGCCCAGCATGCAGACCGCGACGACAGTGGCGCCGAGCGCGATGCCGATCGCGCCCACGCCGAGGGACTCGATGGCGACGGCGGCGATCATCTGGCGGCGTGACGCGCCGGTGACCCGGGCGACGGCGAACTCGCGCCGTCGCTGCGCGGTCCCCACCGCCACGGCGTTGACCAGGCTGAGGAAGGCGTACAAGCCCCCCAGCCCGGCCAGGGCCAGCATCACGCTGCCGTTCTCGGTCGACTGCTCGCGGGCGAGGTCGTCGGCCCACTCCGACACCGTGGACACCGTCCCGAGGCCGGCGAGCTCGCGGCGCACGTCGGCAACGGGCGTCCCGGGTGCGATCTCGACGAAGGTCGTCGTCGGCGCGTGCCGGAGCCGGGCGGCCGGGATGTCCGCCCGGTCGACCAGTACGTCGGCGCCGCCCGCGATCGTGGTGTCCACGCGAGCGACGACCTCGAGCTGCCGCCCTCCGACGCGCACCGTGGTCAGGTCGCCCAGTCCGTCGTCGAGGGCCGAGGGCCCGAGCACGGCGCTGCCGGGTGCGAAGGCGGTCAGCTCGCCCGAGTCGAGGGGCTGATGGGTGAGCCGCGTGTACCCGGCGGGGTCGACGGCGGTGACGAGCGCAGCCCCCACCGGCCGCCAGCCGCCACGAGCCCGAGGTGCTTGCAGCGGAACGTCGACGTCCGTCTCCGGGTCGACGACGGCGACGCCGGGGACGGCGCGGATCCGGTCGCTCACGTCGCCGTGCGACACGACGACCAGGTCGGCCGAGCTCTGCTGGATCCGCTCCACGCGGGTCGCCTCGGTCTGCGTCGACAGGATCCCGAGGAGGCCGACGACGAGTCCGACGAGCACGATCACCGGACCCGCCGTGGTGGCCGAACGGCGTACGCCGTCCCGCATCCCCGCCTGCGCGAGCTCGCCGAGGACGTGCCGACGCGCGGGCAGTGCGAAGGCTCGGGCGACGAGGGGCACGACGAGCGGGCTCAGCTGCTGCAACGCCACCGACCCGGCCACGATCACGAGCAACCCGACGAGGACCGAGGTCAGCACGTTGCCGGAGGACTGGACCAGCAGCGCGCCGCCCACCGCCGGTACGCCGAACAGCAGCCCCCACGTCCAGCGGCCGACGGTCATCACCCGGCTCTCGGTGCCGGTCTCGCGCAGTGCGTCGAGCGGCCGGACGCGCCCCGCCCTCCGCGCGGCGACGAGAACTCCTGCCAGCGCGGAGCCGAGGCCGGCGCCGAGGTCGACGAGAAGGATCCAGGACGGGAAGCGGAGATCGAGAACGCTCGCGTCGAGGCCCGCGCGGTGCACGAACCGCAGCTCGACCGCGGTTGCGACAGGTCCGATGAGCGCGCCCAGCCCGGTACCGACCACGCCGACGATCACACCCTCACCGACGAGCAGGCGACGTACCTGACGACGGGACGCCCCGCTGAGGCGGAGCAGGGCGAGCTCCCGTCGCCGTTCCACGACGGTGAAGGCGAGCGTGGACCCGATGATGAACACGGTCAGGAACAGGCCGAGGGTGATGGAGATGCCCATCAGGGAGGTGACTCCGTCGGCGGCCGTCCGGATGGCGCGAGCCTCGGCGGGCGTCGCGCCCGGCGCCGCGTGGGCGCGGTCGGCGGCCACCAGGAGCACGCTGCTGGACTGCACCAGCGCCACGCCGAGCGCCACGCTGAGCACCGCGCCGATGAACAGGGTCCAGCGGTCGCGGACGGTGTGCAGGGCGACCGACCACATCGCTCAGCCCTCCAGCGCTGCGAGGCGCGCGGCCACCTGCGCGGCGTCCGGGCGCTCGAGCCGGTCGACGAGCCGGCCGTCGGCGAGGAACACGACGGTGTCGGCCCGGGCCGCGGCGGCGGGGTCGTGGGTGACCATGGCGATCGTCTGGCCCCGGTGGTCGACGAGTCCGCGGAGCAGGGTGAGGACAGAGCGGGCCGAGCCCGTGTCGAGAGCACCGGTGGGCTCGTCGGCGAAGAGCACGGCGGGCTCCGTCACCAGCGCCCGCGCGATCGCGACCCGCTGCTGCTGTCCACCGGACAGCTCACGCGGCCGGTGCCGGGCGCGGTCGGCGAGGCCCACGGAGGCGAGCACGTCGTGCACCCGACTGCCCTCCACCTTGGCCCCTCCCAGGCGCATCGGGAGAGCGACGTTCTGCGCCGCGGTCAGCGCCCCCATCAGGTTGAAGGACTGGAAGCAGAAGCCGATCTCGCTACGCCGGAGCCTGGTCAGCAGCGCCTCGGAGGCGCGGGTGAGGTCGTGCCCCGCCAGCCACACCTGGCCGCGGTCGGCTCGCTCCAGTCCGGCGGCCACGTGGAGCAGCGTCGACTTGCCCGAGCCGGACGGGCCCATCACCGCGGTCCAGGAGTGTGCCGGCACCTCGAGCGTGACACCGTCGAGAGCGGTCACCGCGTTCCCGCCCCGACCGTAGGAGCGTCGTACGTCGTAGAGGCTCAGGGCGAGTGAGGCGTTGTCCATGGCTCCCATTCCAGCGATTCCGAGGGCTCCGAGCACGCCGTCCAGCGGGCGTCTCGGGGGTAGCGCCAGCACTACCGACCGGGACCGTTCCGGCCCGTAGCGTGTCCCCGTGCGAACCGCGAGCCCTCCCGACGCCAGTGCCTGGCAGGCACTGCGGCGACGGCGGTTCCTGATGTCGCGCTGGCCCTGGCGAGCGCTGCTGCACACGGTGGCGACGTCGGTCGTCTGGGCCGCCTTCATGATCCCGGCGCTCGCCGTGATCGTTCCGGTCGGGGCAGCGATCGACCGGCTGGCGCACGGGCAGGTCGTGGCCGCGGCGGCCCTGCTCCTGCTCGGCCTTGCCCTCGGCGGCGTCCTCCTGCCCCTGCTCGCCTCCCCGCTGATCGCCCTGGACCGCTGGCGGGCCCGACTCGTCGATCCGACCCCGCTTCCGCGGTCGCCGCGGCCACCCGCCGACCCGGCTCACTGGCTGCGGGATCGCTGGCTCACGGCGACGCGGTGGCGCGAGACGGGCTACCTCGTCGCCGTCCTGACCCTCGAGAGCATCGTGCTCGCGGGGGTGAGCCTGTTCGGGACGTCAGCCGTCGTGCTGATGGCAGCTCCCTTCCTCGCCTCGCGCGACGACCCGATCAACGTGGGGGCGTGGCACGCCGACGGTCCGGCCTCCGCCCTGCTCGTCGCCGTACTCGGAGTGCTGCTGCTCGTCGTGGTCGTCTACGGCTGGACCGCCGGGGCATGTCTCCAGGTCGGTCTCCTGCGTCGCACCCTCGACGCGCACCGGAGCGAGGCGCTGGCCGAGGAGCTGACGCGCGTCGACGCCTCGCGCACCCGCCTCCTCGAGAGCTTCGAGAGCGAGCGGCGGCGCATCGAGCGTGACCTGCACGACGGCGCCCAGCAGCGCCTGGTCACCCTCGCGATGGGACTCGGCGTGACCCGGCTCGAGGTGGTGGACGCGCTGGGTGCCGACCACCCGGCAGCCGCAGGGGTCGCGACGGCCCACGAGCAGGCCAAGGTGCTGATGGACGAGCTGCGGGCGTTCGTCCGGGGCATCCACCCGAAAGTGCTCACCGACGTGGGACTCGTGGCCGCCCTCGACCAGCTCACCGCGGACCTGCCGCTACCGGTCGCCGTCAGCTCGTCGCTCGATCGTCGTCCCGCCAGTGCTGTCGAGAGCGCGGCGTACTTCGCCGCGTCCGAGGCGCTCACGAACGTCGTACGGCACAGCCACGCCACCTGCGCCACGGTCAGCGTGAGCCGGGTCGACGGCGAGATCGTGGTCGAGGTGACCGACGACGGGCACGGCGGCGCCATGCCCCGGCCGGACTCCGGGCTGACCTGGATGGCCGATCGCCTCGCCGCCGTCGACGGCACGCTCGAGGTGTCCAGCCCGCCCGGTGGCCCTACGGTGGTGCGCATGCGGATCGCGGAGCCACGATGACCCGCGTCGTGCTCGCCGAGGACGGCACGCTGCTCCGCGAGGGGCTCGTCGGTCTCCTCGGGCGACTCGGCTTCGACGTCGCCGCAGCCGTCGGTGACGCCGACGCCCTGATCGCCGCCGTCGAGGAGTACGACCCCGACCTCGTCGTCACCGACATCCGGATGCCTCCCGGTTTCAGCGACGAGGGCCTGCGCGCGGCGTGCCAGCTGCGCGCGCAGCGCCCGCTGCCCGTCGTCGCGCTCAGCCAGTACGTCGAGCGCAGTTATGCCGAGGAGCTCCTCGACTCCGCGGGCGGTCGCGCCGTCGGGTACCTCCTCAAGGACCGCGTCGTCGACGTCGAGGAGTTCGGTCAGGCGCTGCGGACCGTGGTCGGCGGCGGCACGCTCATCGACCCCGAGGTCGTCCGGCAGCTGATGCGCCGCTCGGATCCCCTCGACCGGCTCACCCCGCGCGAGCGCGAGGTGCTCGCCCTGCTCGCCGAGGGCGACTCCAACCTGGCGATCGCCGACAAGCTGACCGTCACCGAGGCCGCCGTCAACAAGCACGTCGGCAACATCCTGGCCAAGCTCGACCTTCCGCCCAGCACCGACAGCAACCGCCGGGTCCTCGCCGTCCTCACCTGGTTGCGCCGGCGCGACTAGCAGCGGTAGGGCCGGATGTGCGCCCGAGTCGCCGCCGGAGGGTCAGCCGTCGATGAAGACCTCGGAGCAGGTGGCGCACAGGTGCTCGCGCACCTGGACGCCGCCGTCCTCGGTCTCGACGCTCACCAGGCGCCAATCGTGGTCGTGCTCGGGAGTGGCGCGCTCGGCGAGCGCTTCGCTGGTCACATCGGTCCGTTGTCGCGGTAGACGACGGTCTGGTTGGCAGCGCGCCGCGGGCGGGCCCAGAGGAAGGACAGCACGATCGCCAGGATGCCGCAGATGATCAGGATGACGCCGAGGGCCTGGTCGTTGATGAAGCTGAGGTCCACGGTGATCACGTCGAAGGCCAGGATCAGGCCGAGGACGAGCAGGACGATGCCGAGTCCGATGTACATGATCCGCTGGTGCCCCGTTTTGCCGTCGCCCATACCTGTGTGGAGCGACACCTCCGCGGGTACCGACGTCGGCGCGCAGGGGGTCGCGCGCGGTCGTCCCCGGAGAAGCGGTCATGGCCGGAGGTTCGATGACAGGTACGGAGCAAGAGGCGGCTGCGGCGGACCCGCCGCTGCTGGCAGACCGGTACGACCTGATCGAGGTCATCGGCCGCGGCGGGATGGCGGACGTCTACCGCGCGACCGACGTACGGCTCGACCGCCCTGTCGCGGTCAAGATGCTGCTCAGCCACGCGAGCGACCAGGCCGCGCGGGACCGGTTCATCGCCGAGGCGCGCACGCTCGCCGTGCTGTCGCACCGCGGACTGGTCACCCTGCTCGACGCCGGCTTCGGCTCCGGTCTGGTCGACCACGGACCGCCGGGCGTCGCGCCGCTCCCGGACCGGCCGTTCTTGGTGATGGAGCTGGTCGACGGCCCGAGCCTGGCCGCCCTGATCGGGCAGGGTCCGCTGCCGCTCGACCACGTCGGCAGCATCGCCGTGCAGGTGGCCGAGGCGCTGGCGTACGTCCACGCGCAAGGCGTGGTCCATCGGGACGTGAAGCCGGCCAACGTCCTGGTCGGCCCCGAGCTCGTGAAGCTCGGGGACTTCGGTGTCGCGCGGCTGGTCGAGCAGACGACCCGGCACACGCAGACCGGACAGACGATCGGTACGGCGGCCTACCTCGCGCCCGAGCAGGTCGAGGGGGCAGAGGTCAGCGGCGCGACCGACGTGTACTCGCTCGGCCTGGTGCTCCTCGAGGCGATGACGGGGCGGCGCGAGTACGAGGGGGCTCCGGCCGAGGCGGCGCTGGCCCGGCTGCACCGTGCGCCGGCGGTCCCGCCCGACGTCCCGCCGGCCTGGCGCGACCTGCTGATGGCGATGACCGCCCTGGTGCCGGCGGATCGTCCGACCGCCGCCGAGGTGGCGGCCACGGTCCCGCGCGGGGCGGCCGGGCCGCCTGCTGGTGTCACGCGGCCGATGCCGGCCGCAGGGCCGACGACGACGCAGGTACGGCGCGCGGTGCCCGGCGAGCCGCGTGAGCCCGTCGGTCAGAAGGCCCGTGCGGCGGTCGACCGGGTCAGGGCGCTGCCGCGCGAGACCGTGGCCCTCGTCGGCGGTGTCGCGGCGCTGCTGCTGTTCCTGGTCCTGATCGCGGTCTTCGCCGGTGGCGGCTCGGCGTCGGACCTCCCGGGCAACACCCCGACGCAGCTACGGGAGCCGCTGTCGGACCTGCACCAGGCCGTGAACGGGGACGGGGGATGAGCGCGGTGCGGCGGGTCGGTGTCGCAGTCGCGGCTGCGGTGCTCGCGGTGGGTCCGGCGGGCTGCTCGAGCGACGAGCCGCCGGGCACGGCGGTGCCGGCGCTGTCCGACCGGCTGGACAAGGTCGACGCCGCCATCGAGGCCGGTGACTACGACAGGGCGCGCGAGGCCGTGCACCAGCTGGTCGCCGACACCGCGCACGCCGAGGTCGACGGCGACATCAGCAGCGACCAGGCCGACCGGATCCTGGAGTCGGCGAAGAGCGTGCTCGCCGCGATGCCCGAGGGTGGCTCGTAGGCCCCGGGTCTCGTGACGGTCGCTGCGCGACCTCCTCGACCACCAAGGGCCGGCTACTCGGTGGGCGATTCGATCTCGGCGTCGACCGTGAGCTCGGCGAGCGAGTCGTCGACGGTGAAGACCAGGTCGCCGGTGATCTTGCCGGCGGCGCGGAGGTCGTCGGCGGCCGACTCGGCGTCCCTGACGAGCTTCTCGGGGCCCCTGACCTCGACCCGCGCCAGCGGGGTCTTCATGTTGACCTTGGCCTGCGACTTGGCGCCCCGGATCCCGGCGAGGGCAGCGGCGACGGAGTCGATGATCCTGGCGTCCTCGGCGGCGGCGCTACCGAGCGCGGTGACCGTGGGCCAGGCGGCGTGGTGGACCGAGCCCTCCTGCCACCACGACCAGACCTCCTCGGTGACGTAGGGCAGGAACGGCGCGAGCAGCCGCAGCTGGACCTCGAGCGCGGTGGCGAGCGTGGCCTTGGCCGAGCGCGTCGCCGGGTCGTCCTGGCCGTCCTCGCCGGGTGCGGCGTACGCGCGCTCCTTGACCAGCTCGAGGTAGTCGTCGCAGAACTCCCAGAAGAACTTCTCCGTCGTCTCGAGCGCGGTCGTGTAGTCGTAGGCGTCGAACGCCTCGGTCGCCTTGACGATGACGTTGGCCAGCCGGCCGATCAGGGCGGTGTCGACCTTCTCGGTGATGAGGACGGTCGAGAGCTCCGTCGCGCCGACCGAGCCGAGGACGAACTTCGAGGCGTTGAGGACCTTCATCGCCAGCCGGCGGCCGACCTTCATCTGGGTCTCGTCGAAGGGCGAGTCCAGCCCCGGACGGGCGATCGCGGCACGCCACCGGACGGCGTCCGCGCCGTACTTGTCGAGGATCTCGTTGGGGACGACGACGTTGCCCTTGGACTTCGACATCTTCTTGCGGTCCGGGTCGACGATGAAGCCGGAGATCATCGCGTGCGACCACGGGGCGCTGTGGTTCTCGAAGTGCGCACGGACGACGCGTGAGAACAGCCAGGTCCGGATGATGTCGTGCGCGTGGGTGCACAGGTCCATCGGGAAGACCCGCTGCCACAGGTCCTCGCCCTCAGCACCCTGCTCCCAGCCGCCGGCGATGTGCGGCGTCAGCGACGACGTCGCCCAGGTGTCCATGATGTCGGGGTCGCCGATGAAGCCGCCGGCCTTGCCGCGCTGGTCCTCGGTGTAGCCCGCGGGCGCCTGCGTCGACGGGTCGATGGGCAGCTCACCCTCGGTCGGCAGCAGCAGGTTGTCTGTCGTCGGCTCGCCCTCCTCGTCGAGCGGGTACCAGACCGGGAACGGGACGCCGAAGAACCGCTGACGCGAGATCAGCCAGTCGCCGTTGAGGCCGCCGACCCAGTTGTCGAAGCGGTGCTTCATGTGCGCCGGGATCCAGTCGATCTCGGCGCCGCGGGCGAGCATCGCCTCGCGGGTGGCGACGTCGCGGCCGCCGTTCTTGAGGTACCACTGGCGGGTGGAGACGATCTCGAGGGGCTTGTCGCCCTTCTCGTAGAAGTTCGCCATCCGCTGGGTGGGCTTGGGGTCGCCGGCCAGGTCGCCGGTCTCCTTGAGCTTCGCGACCATCGCCTCGCGGGCGGAGTGGACGGTCTTCCCCTTCAGGTCCTCGTACGCCGACGCAGCGGCCTCCGACCGGAGCCACTCGGGCGTCTCGCGGGCGAACCGGCCGTCGCGGCCGATGACGGTGCGGACGGGGAGCTGCAGCTCGCGCCACCAGGTGACGTCGGTGAGGTCACCGAACGTGCAGCACATCGCGATGCCGGCGCCCTTGTCCATCTCGGCGGCCGGGTGGGCGAGGACCGGGATCTCGACGCCGAAGACCGGCGAGGTGACGGTGCTGCCGAACAGCTCCTGGTAGCGCTCGTCGTCCGGGTGCGCGATCAGCGCGACGGCGCTGGCGATCAGCTCGGGCCGGGTGGTCTCGACGTAGACGGGCTTGCCGTCGGGGCGGTGGTAGGCGACCCGGTGGTAGGCGCCGGCGTACTCCCGGGCCTCGAGCTCGGCCTGTGCGACCGCGGTCTGGAAGGTGACGTCCCAGAGCGTCGGCGCCTCCTGCAGGTAGGCCTCGCCCCGGGAGAGGTTGCGCAGGAACGCGCGCTGGCTCACGGCCTGCGCCCTCGCGCCGATCGTCGTGTAGGTCGTGTCCCAGTCGACCGAGAGGCCGAGGGTGCGCCACAGCGACTCGAACACCTTCTCGTCCTGCTCGACCAGCTGCTCGCACAGCTCGACGAAGTTCGGCCGGCTGATCGGGATCTGCCGCTTGGGGTCGGGCTTCTCCGGCGGCGTGAACTCCGGGTCGTAGGGCAGCGAGGGGTCGCAGCGGACGCCGAAGTAGTTCTGGACGCGGCGCTCGGTCGGCAGGCCGTTGTCGTCCCAGCCCATCGGGTAGAAGACCGACTTGCCCTGCATCCGCTGGTAGCGCGCGATGAGGTCGGTGTGGGTGTAGGAGAAGACGTGCCCGACGTGCAGGCTGCCGCTGACGGTCGGCGGCGGGGTGTCGATCGCGTAGACGTTCTCGCGCGGCTGGGTCCGGTCGAAGGCGTAGGTCTTGGCGTCCTTCCACCTCTCGGCCCACTTCTGCTCGAGCCCCTCGAGCGCAGGCTTGTCCGGTACCGCGACGGCACCGGGCTCGGTGCGCGTCGGGTCGGGTGCCTGCGTCTGCTGCTCGGTCATGCCCAGAGACTATTGCGCGGGGGTTGGGCGCCTGAAATCTGCCGTTACCCTCGGACGGATGCGCCTGCTCGCCAGTGTGACCGTGCTCTCAGCCGCGCTCGTCGCGATCGGTGCCCCCGCGGTCGCGCACACTCCGGCCGGTCCGGACGGTCACGGCAGCGCGCGCCGCGGACCCGCGTCGATCCAGCTGGAGGGCCGCGGCTACGGCCACGGGCACGGGATGTCCCAGTACGGCGCCCAGGGCGCCGCCACCCAGGACGGCAAGAGCTACCGCCAGATCCTGCGCTTCTACTACCCCGGCACCGATTGGGGGACGGCCGGACGGACGGTGTCGGTGCAGATCTCGGCGGACACCTCCGACGACGTGGTGGTCGCGAACAGGTCGCGGCTCCGGGTACGGAGCGTCGCCACCGGCGACAGCTGGCCGCTGTCGCAGCAGGGGGCCAAGCGGTGGCGGATCGTCCCGACCGGTCACGGCCGCGACAGCCAGGTCGCCGTACTCACGGACGGCTGGCACAGCGTCCGCGACATCAGGGGCGAGGCGGAGCTCACCGCCGGCGGGCGACCGATCCGGCTGTTCCACCCGGGCGGCTCCACGCGCTACCGCGGGGCGCTGCGCTCCGCGATCGTCGGCGGCGGCCGCGAGACGGTCAACGTCCTGCCGCTGGACAGCTATCTGCGCGGCGTGGTGCCGCAGGAGATGCCCGCCTCCTGGGACCCCGAGGCGCTCAAGGCGCAGGCCGTCGCGGCCCGCACCTATGCGGCGTTCGAGCGGCGCAACCCGGTCGCGTCCGACTACCAGATCTGCGACACCTCGTCGTGCCAGGTGTACGGCGGCGCGAGCGCCGAGCAGCCCGGGTCGGACGCCGCGGTGCGCGCCACCCGGCACCAGGTCCTCACCAGCGGCGGGAAGCCGGCGTTCACCCAGTTCTCGGCGAGCAACGGCGGCTGGACGGTCGAGGCCGACGAGCCCTACCTGCGCGCGGCCCGGGACCCGTGGGACCCCTGGTCGGGCAACCCCTACGCACATTGGACCGTCCGCGTCCCGGCGACCGCGATCGAGCGCGCCTACCCGTCGATCGGTGACTTCCGGCGGCTGAAGGTGACCCGCCGGGACGGCAACGGCGCCTGGAACGGGCGGGCGCTGCGCGTGCGGGTCGTCGGCGGGCGCGGGTCGGTCGCGGTGAGCGGAGACCGGTTCCGCAGCGACCTCCTGCTGCGCTCGACCTGGTTCCGGGTCGGGTGAGTAGTGACGTTCGGCAACCGTCTCACCCCGTGGTCACCGGCAGATCTTTCAGAACCCCTGCCCGCCCGCATCGTTGGTCCCGTCATGCGTATGTTCCTGACGACCCTGATCGCCAGCCTGCTGGCCGCCGTCGGGCTGACCGCCGCGGCGGCCCCCAGCTCCGCAGTGCCGATGTGCCGCGGCCAGGCCGCGACGATCGTCGGCACCGACGGTGACGACGACCTGTCCGGCACGCCGCTGCTGACCGACGTCGTGTTCCTCGGCAAGGGGAACGACACCTACCACGGCGACTCGTCGAACGACGTGATCTGCGGCGGCCAGGGCAAGGACGTCATCTCCGGCGGCGACGGCGACGACATCGTCGCCGGCGGCTCGGGCAACGACCGGATCGGTGGCGGCAACGACGACGACAAGGTCTTCGGCGGCAGCGGCGACGACACGATCGTCGAGGCCGACGGCGACGACAAGATCGCCGGGAACGGCGGCAAGGACCTGCTGACCTACGTCAACGTGCCCGTCGGCATCACCGTCGACGGCGCGACCGCGACGATCACGGGCGCGGGCAGCGACGAGTACGGCCAGGTCGAGCTGGTCCGCGGCACCCGTCAGGTCGACACGATGCAGGGCGGTCCGGAGGACGACGCGTTCGACGGTCTCGCCGGCGCGGACGTGATCGACGGCGCCGGCGGCAACGACCTCCTCATCGGGCGCGGCGCCACCCTGCGCGGCGACGCGGGCGGCGACATCCTGCAGCCGCGGGGCGGATCGGCGTACGGCGGCGGCGACGTCGACCTGCTCAAGCTCTCCCGCGGCGCGACCGGTCACGGCGGCGGCGCCAACGACCACATCAGCTTCGGCAAGGGCGGCTCCGCCGGCTTCGGCGACGGCGGCAACGACCTGTTCCTGCTGACCATCCGCAAGGCGACCGGCGACGCCGACGGCGGGAAGGGCGCCGACGGCCTCAACCTGCAGAAGGTGAAGACCGGCGCGCTGATCGACCTGTCAGCGGGGACCGCGCGCTGGAAGGACGGGAGCCTGACGCTGGCCAGCATCAACCTGGTCCGCGGCAGCCGCGGCAACGACCGGATCACCGGAACCAGCGGGCGCGACTTCCTCGACGGCAAGGCGGGCGACGACGTGCTGCGTGGCCTGGGTGACGACGACATCCTCAGCGGGAGCAAGGGCTTCGACCGGGCCGACGGCGGTCCGGGTGGCGACATCTGCGGCACCGAGGTCGCGGTGAACTGCGAGATCCACAGCTAACCCAGGACGAGGATCAGGTCCCCGCCCTCCACGGGGCGGGTGCCCTGGATGGCGAGCCGCTGCACGGTGCCGGCCCTCGGCGCCGTGATGGCGGCCTCCATCTTCATCGCCTCGATCGTCGCGACCGTGGCGCCGGCCTCGACCGTGTCGCCCTCCTCGACGGTCACGGTCACCGCGCCCTGGAACGGCGCCGCGACCTGGCCCGGGTCGTCCGGGTCGGCCTTCTCGGTGTCGGCGACGTCGGCGGAGACACTGCGGTCGCGGACGGCGACCGGCCGGAGCTGGCCGTTGAGCGTGGCCAGCACGGTGCGGAACCCGCGCTCGTCCGGCTCGCTGATCGCCTCGAGGCCGACCAGCAGCTTCACGCCCTCGGCCAGGTCGATCTCGTGCTCCTCGCCGCGGCGCAGGCCGTAGAGGTAGTCCAGCGTCGGCAGGACGGCGACGTCGCCGTACCTCGCCTGGGCGGCCTCGAAGTCCTTGGTCGGGCCGGGGAACAGCAGCCGGTTCAGCGTCGCTCGGCGGGTCGCGCTGCCCTGCCCGAGGCCGTCGCGCTGCTCGTCGTCGAGCTCGGCCGCCGGCGGGGTCCAGTCCCGGCCCTCGAGCGCCTTGCTCCGGAACGGCTCCGGCCAGCCGCCCGGCGGGTCGCCGAGCTCGCCGTGCAGGAAGCCGATGACCGAGGCCGGGATGTCGTACTTGTCGGGGTGCTCGGCGAAGTCGGCCGGGTCCGCGCCGCGCCCGACGAGGGCGAGGGCGAGGTCGCCGATCACCTTAGACGAGGGCGTGACCTTGGGGATGTTGCCGAGGATGTCGTTCGCGGCGGCGTACATGTCCTCGATCTGCTCGAACTTCTCGCCGAGGCCGAGCGCGATCGCCTGCTGCCGCAGGTTGGAGAGCTGACCGCCGGGGATCTCGTGCCGGTAGACGCGGCCGGTGGGTGAGGCGAGCCCGGACTCGAACGGCGCATAGACCCGGCGCACCGCCTCCCAGTAGGGCTCGAGCGCGCTGACCGCAGCGATGTCCAGGCCGGTCTCGCGGTCGGAGTGGTCGGTGGCCGCGACCAGGGCGGTGAGGCTCGGCTGCGACGTCGTGCCGGACATCGACGCGGTGGCCGCGTCCACCGCGTCGACGCCGGCGTCGATCGCCGCGAGCAGGGTGCCGAGCTGGCCGCCCGGAGTGTCGTGGGTGTGCAGGTGCACGGGCAGGTCGAACCGCTCGCGCAGCGCGGTGACCAGCCGCCGGGCGGCCGGGGCGCGCAGCAGCCCGGCCATGTCCTTGATCGCCAGCACGTGCGCGCCGGCGTCGACGATCTGCTCGGCGAGGCCGAGGTAGTAGTCGAGCGTGTAGAGCTTCTCGCCGGGGTCGGACAGGTCGCCGGTGTAGCAGAGCGCGACCTCGGCGAGCGCCGTACCGGTCTCGCGCACCGCGTCGATCGCCGGTCGCATCTGGGACACGTCGTTGAGTGCGTCGAAGATCCGGAACACGTCCAGCCCGGACGCGACGGCCTCCTCGACGAACGCCGTCGTCACCTCGGTCGGGTACGGCGTGTAGCCGACCGTGTTGCGGCCGCGGAGCAGCATCTGCAGGCAGACGTTGGGCAGCGCCTGGCGCAGCTCGGCCAGCCGCTCCCACGGGTCCTCGGAGAGGAAGCGGAGTGCGACGTCGTACGTCGCCCCGCCCCAGCACTCCATCGACCACAGCTGCGGCGTCATCCGGGCGACGTGACCGGCGACGGCGAGCAGGTCGCTGGTACGGACCCGGGTCGCCAGCAGGCTCTGGTGCGCGTCGCGGAACGTGGTGTCGGTGACGGCGACCCGGTCCTGCGCGCGCAGCTGCCGGGCGAACTCCTCGGGGCCGAGGTGGAGCAGCTGCTGGCGGGTGCCGTCGGGTGCGGGCACGGCGAGCTCGACCTCGGGCAGCTTGTCGCGGGGGTCGACCGAGACCGGCGGCTCGCCGTACGGCTTGTTCACGGTGACGTCCGCGAG
This sequence comes from Nocardioides panacisoli, assembly GCF_039537325.1. Classification (GTDB taxonomy): domain Bacteria; phylum Actinomycetota; class Actinomycetes; order Propionibacteriales; family Nocardioidaceae; genus Nocardioides; species Nocardioides panacisoli. Next base: position 355,829 of record NZ_BAABAH010000002.1, on the reverse strand, counting down.
GTAGGCGAGCAGCTTCGAGCCGCGGTCGGCGCTCGGGCGTGCGGTCAGCAGCCGCGGATGGGTCTCGATGAAGGCGGTCGTGATCCGGCCGGCGGCGAAGTCGGGGTCGGCCAGCACCGCCTCGAGGAAGCCGATGTTGGTGGAGATGCCGCGGATCCGGAACTCCGCCAGCGCGCGCCGGGCCTTCTCGACCGCCTTGTCGAAGGTGCGCCCGCGGCAGGTCAGCTTGGCGAGCATCGAGTCGAAGTGCGGGCTGACCTCGGCGCCCGTGTACGTCGTACCGCCGTCCAGCCGGACGCCCGGACCGCCGGGGGAGCGGTAGGTCGTGATCTTGCCGGTGTCCGGGCGGAAGCCGTTGGCGGGGTCCTCGGTGGTGATCCGGCACTGCAGGGCGGCACCGCGCAGCCGGACCGAGTCCTGCGAGAGGTCGAGGTCGGCGAGGGTCTCGCCGGCCGCGATCCGCAGCTGCGACTGGACCAGGTCGACGTCGGTGACCTCCTCGGTCACGGTGTGCTCGACCTGGATCCGCGGGTTCATCTCGATGAAGACGTAGTTGCCCTCCGGGTCGAGCAGGAACTCGACGGTGCCCGCGTTGCGGTAGCCGATGTGCCGCGCGAACGCCACGGCGCTGGCGCAGATCCGGTCGCGCAGCTCGGGGTCGAGGTGCGGCGCCGGCGCGATCTCTACGACCTTCTGGTGCCGCCGCTGCACCGAGCAGTCGCGCTCGAACAGGTGGATGACGCCGTCCGGGCCGGTCCCGTCGGCGAGGATCTGCACCTCGATGTGGCGTGGGTCCACCACGGCCTGCTCGACGAACACCGTCGGGTCCCCGAACGCGGCCTCGCCCTCCCGCATGCAGGTCTCGATCGCCTCCTTGAGCTTCGCCGGGTCGTCGACGCGCCGCATGCCGCGGCCGCCGCCGCCCGCGACGGCCTTGACGAAGAGCGGGAACGGCAGCTCCGACGCGGCCTCGGTGAGGGCGTCGGCGTCCGTGGACGGGTCGACGCTGCGGAGCGTCGGTACGCCGGCCTCCTTGGCCGCCGCGATCGCCCGTGCCTTGTTGCCGGTGAGCTCGAGGATCTCCGAGGTGGGTCCGACGAACGTGATGCCGGCGTTCTGGCACGCCTCGGCGAGAGCCGGGTTCTCGGACAGGAAGCCGTAGCCCGGGTAGACCGCGTCCGCCCCGCACTCCACCGCGACCCGGACGATCTCGTCGGGGTCCAGGTAGCTGCGCACCGGGTGGCCGCGCTCGCCGATCTCGTAGGCCTCGTCGGCGCGCAACCGGTGCTCGGAGCCGCGGTCCTCGTAAGGGAACACGGCGACCGTGCGGGCGCCCATCTCGTACGCCGCCCGGAACGCCCGGATCGCGATCTCGCCTCGGTTCGCCACGAGCACCTTCGAGAACATGCGGCAACCCTAGTGACCGGCGCGGAACCGAAATCCCGGAAGCGCTGCGCCGCTCGCCCCGCGGAACGTAAAGTCGCCGGGCTCGCCCAGGGAGGGCGGCCAGGGGGAGGTCTCGGATGGTCAGCAGGTTGCTCGCGCGCGCAGGTGTGGTCGCGGTCGCGATCGTCGGTACGACGGTGCCGGTCGCGGTCGCGGACGGCGCCCACGCACACGACACGGCCGTGGGGGAGTGCTCGCCCAAGCACGCGACGATCGTCGGCACGGACGGTGACGACGCGATCGTCGGCACGCCCGGGGCCGACGTCATCCTGGCCAAAGGCGGCGACGACGTCGTGCGGGGTGGCGGCGGCCGGGACGTCATCTGCCTCGGCGAAGGAAACGACCGCGCTCACGGCGGAACCGGCGACGACCAGATCGTGGGCGGCGCCGGCGACGACGACGTGTCCGACAGTGGTGCCGGCTTCGGCTACATCGATGGTGGCGGGGGCGCCGACCGGGTCACGTCGACGGGCGATTTCGAGCTCGTCAACGGCGGCGGTGGCGCCGACACCCTGACCGTGACCGCGGACTACGGGAGCGTGGTGAACGGCGGCGGTGGCGACGACACCGTGACGGTGTCTTCCGACACGGCTCCCCAGGACGCGCTGTGGCTGGACGGTGGGCGCGGCGCCGACGCGCTGTCGCTGACGCTTCCCGCAGCTGCACAGCGCGCCCGGCTGAATCAGGGGTCGTCCTCCATCATCGTCTTCGGCACCAGCGGCGGTCTGGAGCGCTGGGAGACCCTGGCGCTCTCCGGCGACATCGAGTGGACTTACATCGGACGCAACGTCGCCGAGAGCCTCACCGTCGACGGCGGCACCCTGACCGCGCTGATGCGCGGCGGCGACGACGTGGTCCAGGGCCCCACCGGTGACGACGTGATCACGGGCGGCGACGGCGCGGACACGCTGCGCGGCGGCGCCGGTGACGACATCCTCGACGGCGGCGCCTCGACCGCCGACGAGCTGTACGGCGAGGACGGCAACGACATCGGCCGCGATGCCGACGGCGCCGCCGTCTGCGACTCCCTCGAGCTCGGCAGCTGCGCCGCACCTGCCGGCTGACGCACTCGAGGTCCTGCTGGGGAGTGCTTCGGGCACCGGGGAGCGGGCGGGTGACGAATCATCACGGTATGCAGCCGAATGGTCACCTCCCGTGCGGAATCCCACCCGGGAAGCGCCGAGTCGCCTGCATACCGTGATGATTCGTCAGCGACGCGACGCCGAGCCGACGCCCTAACTCAGGCGTACCGCTCGCGGGCGGCGAGGACCGCGTCGAAGGTCTTCTGGTCGAGGGCGGCGCCCTCGCGCCGCACCTCCGACTCCTTCAGCACGAGCAGCCGGTCCAGCCGCACCTCGCTGGGCCGGCGCTCGCGGTCCCAGGCGCCGGTGCCGACGTCCATCCAGTGCCGGCCGGCGCGGGCCTCCTGCTCGGCGTCGCGGTCGTGGTCCTTGCTCGTCATCACCAGGCAGCTCAGGACCGCGTCACCGTCGGGGCCGTCGGCGCCGATCACCAGGACCGGGCGGTCCTTGCCGCGGGAGGCGTCCTCCTCGAAGGGCACCCACGCCCAGCAGACCTCGCCCGGGTCGGGCCGGCCGTCGCGCTCGGGGCGGTAGGACGTCTCGATCTCGCTCGGCACGCGCTCATCATGCCTGGTGGCGCCACCAGTCGACGGTGGTCTTGACCGCGACGTCGAACGGCGTCGGCGCCAGGCCGAGCCGTGCCTCGCTCTGCGTCGAGTCGAGCACGAACGGCTTCGTGAACTGGTAGCTCATCTCCGCGAGCTCGCGCGTCTCACCGTGGACCAGGCCGATCGCCCGGATCACCCCGGCGGGGATGACGCCCACCTTGGGCTTCGCGACGCCCGCGGCCGCGGCGACCGCCGCCACCATCTCCCGCTGGGTGCGCGGCGGGTTGGTCGGCGCGTGCACGAACGAGTTGTGCAGCTCGGGCGTCCCGGCGGCGCGGATCATCGCCGCGGCCAGGTCGGGCACGTAGGTCCAGGAGTGCGGCTGGTCGAGGCTGCCGACCACACGCACGGTCTTGCCCGCCAGCACGGTGGGGACCATCCGCTCGCCGGCGTGCGCGTTGCGCACGTGCGGGCCGAAGAAGTCCGAGGCGGCGACGCTCACCGTCGGCGCGGGGGAGGCGGCGCGCGCCGCGAGCAGCTCGACCCGGACGGCCGGCTTGCCGAAGTCGGCATCGCGCGGCGAGTCCTCGGTCATCGGTCCGTCGACATGGCCGTAGGCATAGAGGCTCTCGGGGAAGACGACGACCGCGCCGGCCCGGCCCGCAGCCTCGAGCACCAGCCGCTCGGCCTCGGGCAGCTCGGCGCGCCAGGCGGCCGCGGTGTACGCCGACCCGTGGATGCAGTGGTGGACGGCAACCGCGCCGGCGAACGCCTCGTCGAGCAGCTCGGGCCGGGAGACGTCGACCTTGCGGCGCTCGACCAGGGGGTGCTCGGGGCCGCTGCCGGAGCGCGTGAGCAGGCGGACGGGGTGGCCGGCGTCGGCGAGCTGGAGCGCGACGGTGGTGCCGACGGGGCCGGCGCCGGTGACGACGTGGAGCGAGTTCATGGGGTCCTCCGTGATCAGGGTGAATGAGAGAGCAGTGCTCTCAGGAATGACTCTGGCACTGACGGACCAGAAAAGCAAGAGCGGTGCTCACATTTGATGCCGATGCTCTGTATGCTCGGCGGCATGCCCACTCCCAGGGACCGCGCCCGGCTCCAGACCATGCAGGAGATCGTCGAGATCGGCCGCCGGCATCTCGCCGAGCAAGGGGCCGCCGCGCTGTCGCTGCGCGCGGTCGCCCGCGACCTCGGCGTCGTGTCCTCGGCCGTCTACCGCTACGTCAAGAGTCGTGACGAGCTGCTGACCCTCCTTGTCGTGGCCGGGTACGACGAGCTCGGCGACGCGGTCGACGCGGCCGTGGGCGGCGTACCCGAGGACCGGCACCGAGAGCGCTTCCTGGCGCTCGGGCGGGCCGTGCGCACCTGGGCGCTCGCCGAGCCCGCGACGTACGCCCTGCTCTACGGCGGCCCCGTACCCGGCTACGCGGCCCCGGGCGACCGCACGACCGCGCCCGGGACGCGGGTCCCGCGCACGATGCTCGAGATCGCCGCCGCAGCGCGTGCCGCGGGCCGGCTCGAGCCTCCGCCCCCAGCGCGCGTGACGAAAGCGCTCGCGACCGGCCTCGACGGCGTCCGCGACCAGTTCGACGTCGACCTGCCCGATGCTGCGCTCGTCCGCGGCGCGCTGGTCTGGTCCGCTCTGTTCGGCGCGGTCAGCTTCGAGGTGTTCGGGCAGTACGGCCCGGACCGCCTCGGCGACCCCGAGGACCTGTTCGAGCACCATCTCGCGGCGCTCGCCGACGACCTCGGCCTCGTGCCGGCGCGGGATCTTGCCGAAGCCGGCGCAGCCGTCGACAACACGGGCGCCGACCGCCGCAACTCCTAGGTTGAGCATCCCGCCGGCGCTTGGTCGGCCGACCTCAGCGGCTCAGCCGGAGAACCCGCGGTCCTGGCTCCACGCGACGTCGGACTCGGTCCAGTCGACGGACTCACCGGCGATCTGCGGCTCCCCCCAGAGCTCGCCGGCGTCGTAGAGGCGCCAGTCGTCGAGGTCCGTCGTCACGACCGCCTGGCCCTGGTCGGGCGCCTGCTGGAGGAAGGCATCGCTCCCGTAGCAGCCGAGGGTCGCCGCGACCACGTCGCCCTTGGTGGCGGCGTTGACGAAGAGGCAGCCGTCCCCGGCGGTGTAGAGCACCTTCGGCTCGGTCCACGAGCCGGGGTCGTCGGGATCGGAGTGCTGCTGGTAGACGGTCTCGATGTGCCGGGGGTCGATCCAGATCACCACGCGGGTGCCGTCGTCCATCTCGAGGTCGACGCGACCGTCCTCGCCCGGTGCCGTGTCGCCGCCGGAGTACGCCGACCGCGCGGGCGCGGCCAGGTCGGCGCCGAACTTGAACGAAGGTCCGCCGCAGCCCGCCAGGGTCAGGAGCAGCAGACCGACGACGGCGGCGGACGTCAGGGACTTCACGGCGCCATGGTGCCAGGCGTCAGTCCTTGATCTCGCAGACGACCTCGCCGTTGCCGATGGTCGCCCCGACCTCGGCCTTGAGCCCGGTGATCTTGCCGGCCTTGTGCGCCTTGAGCGGCTGCTCCATCTTCATCGCCTCGATGACGACCACGGCGTCGCCCTGGGCGACCTCCTGGCCCTCCTCGACCACGACCTTGACGATCGTGCCCTGCATCGGGCTGGTGACGGAGTCGCCGGAGGCCGTCGCGCCGGCCTTCTTGCCGGCCGAGCGCTTGGGCTTCTTGCCGCCGCCGGCGGCGGGACCTGCCGAGATCGCGCCCAGGCCGCCGGGCAGGCTGACCTCGAGCCGCTTGCCGCCGACCTCGACGACGACGGTCTGCCGCTCGCCGTCGTCCTCGGCCTCGCCGCGCTCGCCGCCGTAGGGGGCGATCTGGTTGTCGAACTCGGTCTCGATCCAGGTCGTGTAGACGCCGAAGGAGCCCTCGCCGGTCGGGTTGGAGGCGCCGACGTAGGCCGGGTCCTCGAGCACGACCTGGTGGAAAGGGATGACGGTCGGCATGCCGTCGACCTCGAACTCGGCCAGCGCGCGCCGCGAGCGCTCGATGGCCTGCTGCCGGTCGCGGCCGGTGACGATCAGCTTGGCGATCAAGGAGTCGAACGAGCCGGGGATCGTCTGGCCGTTGACGTAGCCGGAGTCCAGGCGCACACCCGGGCCGGACGGCGGGTTCCAGGCGGTCAGGGTGCCCGGCGCCGGCATGAAGTTCGTGCCGGCGTCCTCGGCGTTGATCCGGAACTCGATGGAGTGGCCGCTGATCTCCGGGTCGCCGTAGCCGAGCTCCTCCCCGGCCGCGATGCGGAACATCTCGCGGACCAGGTCCAGCCCGGTGACCTCCTCCGACACGCAGTGCTCGACCTGCAGGCGGGTGTTGACCTCGAGGAAGGAGATCGTGCCGTCGGCGGCCACGAGGAACTCGCAGGTCCCGGCGCCGACGTACCCGGCCTCCTTCAGGATCGCCTTGGAGGAGTCGTAGAGCCGCTTGAGCTGGTCCTCGGAGAGGAACGGCGCGGGCGCCTCCTCGACCAGCTTCTGGTGCCGGCGCTGCAGCGAGCAGTCTCGGGTGGAGACCACCACGACGTTGCCGTGCTTGTCGGCCAGGCACTGGGTCTCGACGTGGCGCGGCTTGTCGAGGAACTTCTCGACCAGGCACTCGCCGCGCCCGAAGGCGCCGACGGCCTCGCGGACCGCGGACTCGTAGGCGTCGGGGATCTCCTCGAGCGTGCGGGCGACCTTGAGGCCGCGACCGCCGCCGCCGAAGACCGCCTTGATGGCGACCGGCAGGCCGTTGGCCTTGGCGAACTCGACGACCTCGTCGGCGTCCTTGACCGGCTCCTTGGTGCCCGGAGCCAGCGGCGCGTTCGCCTTCTGCGCGATCTGCTTGGCCTTGGCCTTGTCGCCGAGCGCGTCGATCGCCTCCGGCGAGGGGCCGATCCAGACCAGCCCGGCGTCGATCACCGCCTTCGCGAACTCGGCGTTCTCGGCGAGGAAGCCGTAGCCGGGGTGCACCGAGTCGGCGCCGGACTGCTCGGCGACCGCGATGATCTTGGCGATGTCGAGGTAGGAGTCCGCGGGCGTCGAGCCGTTCAGGGAGTAGGCCTCGTCGGCCAGCCGGACGAACACGGCGTCGCGGTCCGGCTCGGCGTACACCGCCACGCTCCCGATCCCGGCGTCCTTGCACGCACGGATCACCCGGACCGCGATCTCCCCGCGGTTGGCGATCAGGACCTTCTTCAGCGGCTTGACGTCGGGCACGGTGGGGCTCCTCATCGGGCTCGGTTCGACTTCGGGAGTCTAGGGGCAGGTCACCGGAAGGGGCCCCCGGGGTGCGTTGCTTGGGACGGTCAACGTCTCTGCGCGAGCTCGGCCTCGACGGTCTCGCGGATGCCCTCGCGTACCGGCCGGTGCGTCCAGCCGAGCTCGTTCTCCGCCTTGGCGGAGCTGCCGTAGTAGGTGCCCATGCCGGCGCGCGCCGCCTCGGCGGTCATCGCCTGGGGAAAGGGGACGAAGCGCTCCAGCTGCCAGGTCAGCGCCGCGAACGCCCGGATGAGGGGGCGCGGAAGGAGGATCACCGGCGTCCGAGCGCCGGCGTCCTCCTTGACCCACCCGAAGACGTCGGCGTACGGCGCCTGCTCGCCCGCCAGGATGTAGGACTCGCCGTCGCGCCCCTTCTCCATCGCCAGCACGTGGCCGCGGGCGACGTCCTCGACGTGGCTCCACGACGAGCCGCCGCCCCGCGGTCCGAGCGTGGGTCGGCCGTCGATGATCTGCCGGGTGAGCTGGCCCAGCGAGCTGCCGGTGTCGCCCGGGCCGTAGATCACCGACGGCTGCACGATGACGACCGGCAGGCCGCGCGCGGCGTACTCCTTGGCGATCTCGTGCGCCTCCCACTTGGTGCGGTCGTAGTTGGACGACCACGGCCCTTGGTGGTGATAGCTCTCGTCGCGGACCGCGCCGTGGGTGTCGGAGTTGAGCGCGATGGTCGAGGTGTAGACCGTACGCACGTCGCCCGCCCGCTCGGCGGCCTCGAGCGCGTTGCGCGTGCCCTCGACGTTGACCCGGCGCAGCGTCTCCGCCTCACGCCGGCCGTGCTTGTACCAGCCGGCGACATGGAAGAACCCGTCCGCGCCGGCGAGCAGCCGGTCCAGCGCGGCCGTGTCGTCGAGGTCGCCGACGACGAGCTCGACGCCGAGGTCCTGGAGCGACGTCGCCCTGGCCGGGTCGCGCACCAGGGCGACCACGTCGTGTCCGGAGTCGCGGAGCTGGCGGGCGAGCACCCCGCCGAGGAAGCCGGTCGCGCCGGTCATCGCATAGCGCATGACCGGCATCATGGCACTCAGGAGCCGGGCTGGTAGACCATCAGGAACACGATGCCGGCGTAGATCAGGCCGGTGATCCCGCCGAGCGCGGCGGTGCGGCCGACCAGCGCGTCGACCGCGCCGCCCTCGCGGATCGTGGTCGTCGCCTTCTTGAGGGTCGGGACCATGCCGGCGAGCACGAGCGCGACGGAGACCGCCCACAGGACCAGGGACAGCCAGATCCACAGGTCGCCGATGTCGGCGACCTGCTCGCTCTCGTCCCACGGCGCCTTCGCCGACATCAGGCCCATGCCGATGATCACGACGACCACGGAGGCGTAGGAGTAGATCGTCAGGGTCCGGGCGGCCGACTCGGTCGCCCCGGCGTCCGGCTTGCGCAGCCCGCGCGACGCGGTGGTCGCCGCGCCCACCAGGGGGCCGATCGCGAAGATCGCGGTGAGCAGGTGCAGCGCCAGCATGATCTTGTACATGGGGTCGAGGGTAGGGAGCCGCTGGGGGTTAACGAACGTTAACCTCGTGCCCTAGACTCCGGGCATGAGCTTTGAGCTGTCGCGGGAGCACGAGGAGTTCCGCCGCACCGTCCGCGAGTTCGCCGAGTCCGAGATCGCGCCGCACGTCCCGAAGTGGGACAAGGACCACCACTTCCCGACCGATGTCGTGCAGAAGATGGGCGAGCTCGGGCTGTTCGGGCTGACCGCGCCGGAGGAGTACGGCGGCGCCGGGCTCAGCGCCGAGGACGGTCCGTTCACCTCGCTCTGCCTCGCCATCGAGGAGCTCGGCCGGGTCGACCAGTCGATGGGCATCACCCTCGAGGCGGGCGTCGGGCTCGGCATCAACCCGATCCAGACCTTCGGCACCGACGAGCAGAAGCAGGCCTGGCTGCCGGACCTGGTCGCCGGCCAGCGGCTCGCGGGCTTCGGTCTCACCGAGGCCGGCGCCGGCTCGGACGCGGGGGCGACGCGCACCAAGGCCGTGCTCGACAACGGCGAGTGGGTGATCAACGGCAGCAAGCAGTTCATCACCAACTCCGGCTCCGACATCACGTCCCTGGTGACGGTGACGGCGAGCACCGGCTCCTCCGAGGGTGGCCGGCCGGAGATCTCGGCGATCGTCGTACCCGCCGGAACGCCCGGCTTCACCGCGGAGCCGCCGTACGACAAGCTCGGCTGGCACATCTCCGACACCCACCCGCTGACCTTCGAGGACTGCCGGGTGCCGGCGGACAACCTGCTCGGGCAGCGCGGCCGCGGCTTCGCGCAGTTCCTCGCGATCCTCGACGACGGCCGGGTCGCGATCGCCGCCCTCGCTGTCGGGCTGATCCAGGCCTGCGTGGACCTGTGCGTGGAGTACTCCCTCGACCGCCAGACCTTCGGTGCCCCGATCGGCCGCAAGCAGGGCGTCGCCTTCCAGGTCGCCGACCTCGAGGTGATGCTGCACGCCTCGCGGCTGCTGACCTACCGCGCCGCCGCGATGAAGGACGCCGGCGCCGACGCGACGTCGACCAAGCAGTTCAAGCACGCCGCCTCGATCGCGAAGCTCTACGCGACCGAGTCCGCCGTCACCGCCACCCGGATCGCGACCCAGGTCTTCGGCGGCTACGGGTTCATGGAGGAGTACGCCGTCGCCCGGTTCTACCGCGACGCCAAGATCCTCGAGATCGGCGAGGGCACCTCGGAGGTCCAGCGGATGCTCATCGCCCGCGGCCTCGGCCTCCCCGTCGAGTAGAGCCGAGCCGGCTCGCGAGGCGACGCGGCGGTCAGCGGGCCCAGAGGTCGGTCCAGGAGTGGCCGAGCTCGAGGACCAGCTCGCGGAGCAGCGGGAGGCTGACGCCCACCACGTTGTGGTGGTCGCCCTCGATGCCGGTGACGAAGGCCCCGCCGAGCCCGTCGACGGTGAACGCCCCGGCGACGTGCAGCGGCTCGCCGCTGGCGACGTATGCCGCGATCTCCTCGTCGGAGACGTCGGCGAAGTGCACGGTCGTCGACGCGGTGGCCGCCGCGACCCTGCCGGTCGTGGCGTCGCGCAGGCAGTGGCCGGTGTGGAGCACGCCGGTGTTCCCGCGCAGGTCCTGCCAGCGTCGCGTGGCCTCCTCCTCGGTGCCCGGCTTGTTGAGCGCCTCGCCGTCCAGCTCGAGCACCGAGTCGCAGCCGAGCACCAGCGCCCCGTCCGGTACGTCGTCCCGCGGCGCGACCGCCGCGCACTTCAGCTCAGCCAGCTGCAGCGCCATCTCGATCGGCGGCAGCCCGTCGGCCTGCGACTCGTCGACCCCGGACACGATGACCGTCGGGTCGAGGCCCGCCGAGCGGAGCGTCTTGAGCCGGGCCGGCGATGCCGAGGCGAGCACGAAGTTCGTCACGCCGCGAGACCTTAACGAACCGCGTGCGACCGGGCGGGGCGGCGCCGGCCCCTCGCTCCCGGGGAGTGAACCGAACACCGAGTTACCCCCGGACCACCTCCACGCCGAGCCAGTCGGCGAGGGCCTGGATCTCGGCCTCGACGGCGTCGCCGATGTCGGGGGCCCAGGGAAAGTCCTCGTGCACGGCGAAGACCCGGAGCAGGCCGGCCTTGCGGTCGGCCTTGGCGTCGAGCTTCCCGACCAGCCGGTCGCCGTGGAGGATCGGCAGCGCGAAGTAGCCCCAACGGCGCTTGGCGGCGGGCTTGTACATCTCCAGGACGTACTCGAAGTCGAACAGGTCGAGCGCCCGGTCGCGGTCGTAGACGAGCCGGTCGTACGGCGACAGCAGCGCGGTGCGCGGCTCGAAGTCCGCGCCGGTCAGGCCCAAGGCGTCGGGGTGGGCCCGCCACTCGCCGGCGAGCCCCTCGACCACGCACGGCTCGCCGCGGTTGGCCGCGGCGACCTCCTCGCCCTGCAGCTTGGTCGTCGGCCGGGCGATCCCCAGCGAGGCGAGCCGGCGCTCGTCGAGGACCGCCTTGGCGTCGTCGTAGGACGGCACCTCGAGATCGGCGGGATAGACGCGCTCGGGGAGGTCCCACGTGCGGAACTTCCCGCGGCGGCCGCTGATCGCGACCTCGCCGACACGGCAGAGCAGCTCGAGCATGCGCTCCACGTTCTTGTCGTTGGTCCAGCCCGACGACTGCCACGGCACCTGGGCGGTGTCGGGCACCTCGGCGGCCACGAGCGGGCCCTCGGCCGCGAGCAGGCCAACGACGTCGGCGCGGAACCGGGCGTTGGCCTCCAGCCACTCGTAGCCCGTGGCGTGCATCCGGTCCCGTGCGGTGGCGAGGACCAGACCGATGTCGTCCATCGGCCGCACGAAGGAGGAGTGCTCGACCAGGGACCGCTCCTCCTCCAGGGCGAACCTCAGGTCGGAGTGCTCGTAGGCGTCGCCCAGCCGCGACCACGACACCAGGTCGACGTTGGGCGCGATCGCGGCCGTCGGGTCGATCTGCAGCAGGGTGAGCTGGTCGACCGTCGCGACCAGCGACTCCGGCCTCACAGCGTCGAGCAGCTGCGCACGCACGGCGATCCGGCGGGCGTCCTGGAGGCTCAGCTCGAGCATGGGCGCGACGCTAGGACGCCGTACCGACACCCGGCCTCAGAGCCGCGCCAGCGCCGCCTTGAGCGGGTCGAGCCCGAGAGAGCCCAGGTCGAGCGCAGCAGTGTGGAACGCCTTGAGGTCCCAGCTCGCGCCGGCGCGCGCCTTCGCCTCGTCGCGGGCCTGCAGCCAGATCCGCTCGCCGAGCTTGTAGGAGGGCGCCTGTCCCGGCCAGCCGAGGTAGCGGTTGACCTCGAACCGGACCTGACCCTCCTCGTGCCACGAGTGGGCGAGCATGAACTCCAGGACCCGGCCGGCGTCCCAGACCTCGCCGGGCCGCCAGCCGAACGGGTTGTCCTGGGGGATCTCCAGGCCGAGGTGCACGCCGATGTCGACGATCACCCGCGCGGCCCGGAAGCGCTGCATGTCGAGGAACCCGATCCGGTCGCCCGGGTCCTCGAAGAACCCGAGCTCGTCCATCAGCCGCTCGGAGTAGAGCGCCCAGCCCTCGCCGTGGCCGCTCACCCAGCACATCAGCCGCTGCCAGCGGTTGAGCAGGTCGGCGCGGTAGACGGCCTGGGCGCACTGCAGGTGGTGGCCCGGCACCCCCTCGTGGAAGACCGTGGTCGTCTCGCGCCAGGTCGAGAGGTGCTCCTGGTCGTCGGTGAACGAGAACCACATCGTCCCGGGCCGCGACAGGTCCTCGGACGGCGGCGTGTACCAGGCACCGCCGTCGTTGACCGGCGCGACCTTGCAGGCGAGCGTCCGGATCGGCTCCGCGATGTCGAAGTGCACGCCGTTGAACTCGGAGAGGATCCGGTCGGACTTCTCCTGCATCCAGTCCTGGAACGCCTCGCGGGTGCCGAGGTCGCGCGCCGGGTCGCTGTCGAGCGCCGCGAGCGCGTCCTGGAGCGAGCCGCCCGGCACGACCCGCTGCGCGGTCGCCGCCATGTCGTCCTCGATCCGCTTCAGCTCCTGCCAGCCCCACGCGTAGGCCTCCTCGAGGTCGACCGTCGCCCCGAGGAACTCCCGCGACGCGAGCGCGTAGTGCTCCCGCCCCACGCCGTCGGCCTCCCTGCCCCGCGGGGTCATCTCGCTCTCGAGGAAGTCCGCGAAGGAGGAGTACGCCGACGCCGCGGTCTCGGCCTGCTTCGCCACCGCGTCGCGCACGCCGTCCGGCGCCTTGGCGGCCAGGTCGAGGAAGTAGTTGCCCGGCCCGCTCTTGGTCCACCCGCGGATCTGCTTCGCGTGCTCGGCGTACTGCCGCCGCGCCACGACGCGCCCTGCCCCGGCCTCCTCGAGCAGGGTGGTGCGATAGGCCTCGAGCGTGCCCGGGACGGCGGCCAGCCGCGCCTCGATCGCCTCCCACTCCTCGGGGGTGTCGGTGCCCATCAGGTCGAACGCGCCGCGGACCTCGTTGCTCCACCCGGAGATCACCGACAGCTCGTGCCGCGCGAGGCCCGCATCGATCCGCTCGACCTCGATCCGGTTGCGCTCGAGGAACGCGTCGCGCGCGATGGCCTCGCGCTCGTCGCTGGGCGTCAACGCCGTGACGTCGGCGACGGCGGCGCGCACCAGGTCCTCCCGCGCGGCGAACCCGTCCGGGGTCAGGTCCGGCATCAGGTGGTCGTAGCCCGGCACGCCGATGGCGGTCGCGAGGATCGGGTCGGCGGCGGAGACGTCGTCGACGTACTGGTCGGTCCGAGAGTCAACAGGGCGCATGGCGCGACCCTATGTGAGCAGGGTTACAACGCGCATCGGCCCCGAGGCCGAAGCCGGCGATCAGGCGGTGAGCGCCTTGCGATGCTGGCGTGCGCCGAGGACGAGCGCACCGGCGAGCGCGATCTCCAACGCCATGAAGCCCTTCATCTTGGGGCTCAGGCCGCCCTCGAAGTAGCTGGATCCGGCGCGTCCGGCCGCCATGCCGGCCGTCGCCACGCCGATCACGGTGCCGGAGCTCGGCGCGGCGGCGAGGGTCGCTGCCAGCGCGAGCGGCATGCCGCCGTACACCGCGCGGAGCTCGGTGCGCGCGTCCGCATGAGGTGCGGCGACACCCACCACCGAGGTGACCACGTCGGGCTTGAGGAACGAGACGACACCCATGCCGGCGAACGACGCCGCGCCGATGGCGATCAGACGGTTCATGCCGCCATCCTGCCCGGGTACGGCGGCCGCCGCCTCAGACCGCGGTAGGAAGTGCTCTGGGATGCGCCGCAACGAACAGCGCGGCAGGCACGTCTTCTCGGTATGGGTAGGAGCAGGAGTCGGTGAGCAATCAGTCTGGGCAGCAGAGGGCGTGGTCGGCGGCCGGCATCGCCGCGCTTGCCGTCGCGGTCGTCGTGGCGATCTCGGTGCTGATCGGAGGCGGCGGCGACCGTGACAGTGATCGGACCTCCGACAACGCTTCGGGTCCGTCGACTGCCTCAGCCCTGGCGGACGGCCAGCGGTGGATGAGCTTCCGCGATGTCGAGGTCGGGGTGCCTGAGGCCTGGCCGCTCGATGACAGCTCCAGCAGGCCGGACTGCGTGCACGGTGCGGAGGACGGCCGGTCGTGGGGCGTGCCAGACCACCACTACGTCGAGGTCAGTACGGGGTTCGGCGGGGTCGCCGCGGTTGGCTGCATGCCGACGGAGCAGCCCGCGGACATGCCGTCGGCCTTCGGAGTACTGCCGTTCGGGCTGTGGCAGTCCCACGTCACGCTGTCTGATCCCAACACCGACAACCCCGACGGCACGTGGACCTATCGCGACTGGACCCTGACGCGAGCCACCGCCGGTGACGTCCAGATCTCCGTGCTCGAGTCGCCGGCCGACGCCGGCCTCGCGTCGGGGGTGACGGCTTCTCTCCGCGTGGTGACCACCAACGTCGACGGGTGCCCGGTCGAGGCCGACGTCGAGCGAGCTGGCTTCCAGCGCCCGGAGGCGCCCGGCGTGCCGACCGCCAACTTCGACGGTGTCGTCGCTGTCTGCCAGTACGACCGGAGCGGCGCTACGCCGTCGGGTCTGGTCGGCTCGCGACAGATCACCGGTGTCGCGGCCCGTCGACTGGTCGATGCCATCGGCGCCGCTCCGGACGGCGGCGGTCCGGACCGACCTCAGAACTGCACCCATGACGAGTTCGGCGACACGGGCATCCTGTTGCGGTTCCTGCCGTCGGACTCCGTGACCCGCGACGGGTCTTTCCCCGAGGCATACGTCTACTACGACTGGTGCTTCGGGAACGGGATCATCGACTCGTCGGACGAGCGGGCGCTGACCGTCGCCGACTGCCGTCCGCTCTTCGGCGGGACCGTGCGGCTCTGGACCACCCAGAGCAACGTTTGGCCGCTCTGCGCCGAGTCCGATCGCTGAAAGACATCCATGACGCCGTCCGATCGCAGTCACCGGGTGACTGCGATCGGACGCCATCGACCGAGCTAGAGCGCGCTGGCCCGCCAGGCGCCAGGCCCATGGCTGATCGGCCTGCGCATCCGGCGGGCGGGGTTGGCCCACTCCGACCTCGGCGGCTCGGGCGCCGGCTCGCCGCCGCCCAGCGCCGAGAACACCGCCACCACGGCCGCGATCTCCTCCGGGGTCGCGTCGGGGTTGACGACGCGGAGGAGGGGCTGCTGGGGCTTGTCGTCAGTGGTCATCGTGATCCTTCTTGTTGCGGTTGTCGGGGGGCCGCCGAGCCGGCGCAAACTTCCGACGGCTCGCTTCGCTCGCGGGGGGAAGTTTCCGCCGGCTCGGCTCCAACGCTGAGCAGCAGGCAATATCCCGCTGCAGGCTCCGCTGCGCTCCGCCTACAGCGGGATATTGCCGTGCTTCTTGGGCGGGAGCACCTCGCGCTTGGTGCGCAGGAGCCGCAGGGCACGCACGACCTCGACGCGGGTCTCGTGGGGGGCGATGACGGCGTCGACGTACCCGCGCTCGGCGGCGATGTAGGGGTTGGCGAGGGTCGTCTCGTACTCGTCGATCAGCTCGGCGCGGCGGGCGTCGACCTGCTCGGCGGAGGCGCCGCTGTCGGCGAGCTCCTTGAGCTCGCGCCGGTAGACGATGTTGGCCGCGCCCTGGGCGCCCATCACGGCGATCTGGGCGGTCGGCCAGGCGAGGTTGATGTCGGCGCCGAGGTGCTTGGAGCCCATCACGTCGTAGGCGCCGCCGTAGGCCTTGCGGGTGATGATCGTGACCAGCGGGACCGTGGCCTCGGCGTAGGCGTAGATCAGCTTCGCACCGCGGCGGATGATGCCGAGGTGCTCCTGGTCGACACCGGGCAGGAAGCCGGGGACGTCGACGAAGGTCAGCACCGGGATGTTGAACGCGTCGCAGGTCCGCACGAACCGCGCGGCCTTCTCCGAGGCGTCGATGTCGAGGGTGCCGGCGAACTGCATGGGCTGGTTGGCGACCACGCCGACCGAGTGGCCCTCGACCCGGCCGAAGCCCACGACGATGTTCGGCGCGAACAGCGGCTGCACCTCGAGGAAGTCGCTGTCGTCGAGCACCGAGGTGATGACGTCGTGGATGTCGTAGGGCTGGTTGGGGCTGTCCGGGATCAGCGTGTCGAGCGCCATGTCCTCGTCCGAGAAGGACAGGTCGGCATCGTCGGGGTACGTCGGCGGCTCGTCCATGTTGTTCTGGGGCAGGAAGGACAGCAGCGCCTTGACCCACTCCAGCGCGTCCTCCTCGTCCGAGCCCATGTAGTGGGCGTTGCCGGACTTGGTGTTGTGCGCGCGGGCGCCGCCGAGCTCCTCCATCGTGACGTCCTCGCCGGTGACGGTCTTGATCACGTCGGGACCGGTGATGAACATCGCCGAGGTCTTGTCGACCATCACGGTGAAGTCGGTGACGGCCGGGGAGTAGACGTGGCCGCCGGCGCAGTTGCCCATGATCAGGCTGATCTGCGGGATGACGCCCGAGGCGTGCACGTTGCGGCGGAAGATCTCGCCGTACAGGCCGAGGGAGACCACGCCCTCCTGGATCCGCGCGCCCGCGCCCTCGTTGATGCCGATGATCGGGCAGCCGGACTTCATGGCGAGGTCCATCACCTTGGTGATCTTCTCGCCGTACACCTCGCCCAGCGAGCCACCGAAGACCGAGAAGTCCTGGGAGAACACGCACACCTGGCGACCGTCGATCGTGCCGTAGCCGGTGACCACGCCGTCGCCGTAGGGCCGGTTCTTCTCCAGCCCGAAGTTCGTCGACCGGTGCCGCGCGAGCTCGTCCAGCTCGACGAAGGAGCCCTCGTCGAAGAGCTGCTCGATCCGCTCCCGCGCGGTCTGGCGGCCCTTCGCGTGCTGCTTCTCGATCGCCTTGTCGGAGCCCGCGTGCACCGCCTCCTCGAGGCGGTTCTCCAGGTCGGCGAGCTTGCCGGCGGTGGTGTGGATGTCGGGCTGGTCAGGCGTGTTGGTCGGTTCGGCAGTCACGGGTGCTTGGCCTCCTTGAGCTCATCGGGAAGGGTAGTAGGCGTGACCCTCGGCCCTGACCCTCGCCCACCCTTTGATTCCCAGGCCCGCCCACCCTTCGACCGCCAGGCGCTGGAGGAGGCCTTCTCGGTTCTGCCCGACCTGGACCTCGAGCTGCTGCCCGAGGCAGCGTCGACCAACCAGGTGGCCGCCGAGCGGGCGAGGGCGGGCGCGGACGAGGGCCTGGTCGTCGTCGCGGACCACCAGACCGCGGGCCGCGGCCGGTTGGACCGCACCTGGGAGACGCCGCCGGGCACCGCGGTGACCTTCTCGATGCTGCTCCGGCCGAGCGTGCCGCCGGCGACCTGGCCGTGGCTGCCGCTGCTGACCGGGCACACCGTCGCGAAGGCGCTGCGCGCCGAGGGGTACGACGCCCACGTGAAGTGGCCGAACGACGTGCTCGTCGAGGAGCGCAAGGTGGCCGGGATCCTGGTCGAGCGGGTGGACACCCCGGACGGTGCGGCCGCGGTGGTCGGGGTCGGCGTCAACGTCGGCCTGACCGAGGACGAGCTGCCCGTGCCGACGGCGACCTCGCTCGCGATCGAGGCGGGCGGGTCCGACGGCGTGCCGAGCCGGGACAGCGTCCTCCTCGACGTCGTCGCCGCGATCCGCGAGGGCTACGACACCTGGCAGGTCGGCGGGGAGGGGGCGGCCGCGAGGCTCGCGGCGTCCTACGCCGAGAGCTGCGCGACCATCGGGCAGCAGGTGCGGGTCGACCTGCCCACGGGCGAGGCGATCGTCGGGCGGGCCACGGCCATCGACCCGGACGGCCGGCTGGTCGTCGAGACCGGGTCCGGCGCGCAGCGGGTCGGTGCGGGCGACGTCGTTCACGTGCGTCCCGCGACGTAGGCCCCTCTCGAGTGGGAGGATGCGGCCGTGGCCATTTCGCAGAAGCTGCTCAACCCCGGCGAGACGCTGGTCATCAGCTGCCGCCAGCACCCCAAGGCCCTCTTCGGCCCGATCCTCGCGCTGGTCTTCTTCCTCGCCGTCGGCGTCGCCGCGCAGGTGCTGCTCCCCGACGGCTGGGGCGTCGTCAAGCTCGTCGTCTGGGTGCTGTGCGTCGTCGCGATCCTCTGGTGGACGGTCCGGCCGTTCTTCGAGTGGCTCACCACCGTCGACGGCATCACCGACCGTCGGCTGATCACCCGGCACGGGATCCTCACCCGCAAGGGGCACGACATCCCGCTCGCGCGGATCAGTGACGTCTCGATCGAGATCAACCTGACCGACCGGCTGTTCGGCTGCGGCAGCCTGATCATCACCGACGCCTCGACCTTCGGCGAGGTGCGCCTCAACGACATCCCGCACGTCGAGCAGACCCAGCTCAAGCTCAACGAGCTGCTGAACGCGCTGCACGGCGGTGGCGGCGCGCCCACGCGCCGCGCCGACGAAGGTGTCTGACCCGGAGGCCTCCGGGGACCCCGCCGCCGCGATCCTGGGGGAGACCCCGAGCCTCACTGCCGGTGAGGTCGCCGAGCAAGCGGGCATGCGGGCGGAGGACGCCCGCCGGCTGTGGCGGGTCCTCGGCTTCCCCGAGCTGCGCGACGAGGCGGCGTACACCTCCTCCGACGTCGAGGCGCTGCGGGCCGTCGTCGGGATCCTCGGCGACGGCATCGTCGACCTCGACATGCTCTTCCAGATCGCCCGCGGCGTCGGACTGACCATGGGCCGGCTCGCGGACTGGGAGGTCGGCGCCCTCATCCAGCACATCGCCAACGACGACACCCTCGAGGTCGGCGCGGCGACGCCGCTGCTGCTGGAGAAGTACGGCCGCACGTTCGAGGAGCTGCTGCTCTACTCGTGGCGCCGGCACCTCGCCGCCGCCCTGACCCGGATGGAGTCGCTGCGCTCCGTCGACGACGAGGACCCGCAGAGCACCGACCTCACCGTCGGGTTCGCCGACATCGTCGGCTTCACCGCGCTGTCCAACGAGCTCACCCGAGAGCGGATCGGCGACCTGGTCGAGGTCTTCGAGGCCAGGTCCGGCGACGTCATCGGGACCAACCACGGGCGGCTCATCAAGAGTATGGGCGACGCGGTGCTGTTCGTGAACGACGACCCATTCGCCGCGTTCGAGACCGCCGAGGGGATCATCAACGTGATCGGGCGCGACAGCCGGATGCCGGACGTGCGGGTCGGGCTCGCCAGCGGACCCGTGGTCATGAGGCTCGGCGACGTCTTCGGACCGGCCGTGAACCTCGCCGCGAGGCTCACACAGGTTGCCCGCCGCAACCGGATCATCGTCGACCAGACCACTGCGGGTTTGCTGCCCGCGGAGCAGATCGAGTGCCGCCCGCTGCCCCCGCGACCGGTCCGTGGCTTCGGCATCGTCGAGCCCGTCGCAGCACGCCGGGTCTAGCGCAGATATCGGTACGGCAAAACTTTCCTCGAAACGCGTTGGCTGCCCGGTTCCGGCCCTACCTTGTGGCCTGTGATCGAGGTGCAGGACGTGCGTCTGGACCCGGAGGGCCGGCGCGTCTGGCGCGGCGACCGGGAGATCGTGCTCTCCCGGAAGGAATTCGACCTCGTGCACGCCCTGATCTCGCGCGCCGGTGAGGTCGTGAGCCGCGAGGACCTGATGCGCGACGTCTGGCACGCGGACTTCTGGACGTCGTCGAAGACCATCGACGTGCACCTCGGTTGGGTACGCCGCAAGCTGGGCGACGACTCCCGGCACCCGGTGCTGATCACGACGATCCGCGGGCGCGGGCTGCGCTTCGAGGTGGGCGCCCTCGACCTCAACGGAGTCCGTCCCGCCAACTAGGCGTCCCGCTCGCACCTGGTGCGACCATGCACCATGCGCTCGGTCCTGGTCGTCGGTGAGTCCCTCGTCGACGTCGTGCTCCATCCCGACGGGTCGGTGCGCGAGCACGTCGGCGGCAGCGCCGCGAACGTCGCCGTCGCCGTCGCGCGGCTCGGGGTGCCGGTGCGGCTCGCGACCGCCTTCGGCGACGACGAGCACGGCCGGATGATCACCGACCGGCTGCGGTCGGACGGCGTAGGGCTCGCCTCGGAGCCGCTCGTCGTCGCCCGTACGTCGACCGCGGTCGCGCGGCTCGCCGAGGACGGGTCCGCGTCCTACGAGTTCGACCTCGACTGGCGGCTCGGCCCGGTGGAGCCCGACGAGGTGGGCGGCGGGCCCTCGGCCGTGCACGTCTGCTCGATCGGGGCGCTTCTCGAGCCGGGCGCGACGGCGGTCGCCGAGGTGGTCCGCGGTGCGGGAGCGCGGGCGACGATCAGCTACGACATCAACCTGCGGCCCGCGATCACCGGCACCGGTCCCGACGTGGTCCGCCGGGTCGAGGCGCTCGCCTCGCAGGCGGCGGTCGTGAAGGCGTCCGACGAGGACCTGGAACAGCTCTACCCGGGTCGGTCCGCGGACGACAGCGCCGCGGCGCTGCGTGCGCTCGGCTCGCGCGCCGTCGTCGTCACGCGCGGCGGCGCCGGCGCCAGCGCCTGGACCGGCTGCGGCCGGGTCGACGTGCCGAGCCCCCGGGTCACGGTGGCCGACACCATCGGGGCCGGCGACACCTTCATGGCGGGGCTCCTGGTGGCCCTGGCCGACCGCGACCTGCTCGGAGCCGTCCACGCGGAGGACCTCGGCGCCCTCGAGGCCGACGAGTGGGCGCAGGTGCTGGGCTTCGCCGCCGCCGCGGCGGCCCGCACGGTCGGCCGGCCGGGCGCCGACCCGCCGACCCGGGCGGAGCTGGCCGGCTAGTACCGTGCGCCCGTGCCCGACCCAGTGCCACCAGCTCCGCGCGTCGCCGTCATCGGAGGCGGCCAGCTGGCCCGGATGATGGCGCAGCCGGCGATCGCCCTGGGCGTCCCGCTCCGCCTCCTCGCCGAGGCCGAGGGTGTCTCCGCCGCGCAGGTGATCCCCGACCAGCTCGTCGGCGACTACCGCGACCTCGCCACGCTCACCCGCGTCACCGAGGGCTGCGCGGTCGTCACCTTCGACCACGAGCACGTCCCCACCGAGCACCTGCACGCGCTCGAGGACGCGGGCGTCGCCGTACGGCCGGGGCCGGAGGCACTGGTCCACGCGCAGGACAAGATCGTGATGCGCGAGGCGATGGCGCGGCTCGGCGCCCCGCAGCCGCGCTGGGCGGTCGTGGCCTCGGCGGCCGACGTCGCGGAGTTCGGGTTCCCCTGCGTGCTGAAGGTCAGCCGCGGCGGCTACGACGGCCGCGGTGTCTGGGTCGTCCGGGAGCCGGCCGACGCCGAGGAGCCGCTGGCCGCCGCCGAGCGCTCCGGTGTCCGGCTGCTCGCCGAGGAGCTCGTGGACTTCCGCCGCGAGCTGTCCGCGCTCGTCGCCCGCTCGCCCAGCGGCCAGGCGGCGGCGTACCCCGTGGTCGCCACCACCCAGCTCGACGGCATCTGCCACGAGGTGATCGCGCCCGCGCCCGGCCTCGACCCGGACCTCGCCGGCCAGGCGCAGCAGCTGGCGCTGGGGGTCGCAGGTGAGCTCGGTGTGACCGGCATGCTCGCCGTGGAGCTCTTCGAGGTCGACGTCGACGGCACCCCCGGGATCCTCGTCAACGAGCTCGCGATGCGCCCGCACAACACCGGCCACTGGAGCCAGGACGGCGCGATCACCTCGCAGTTCGAGAACCACCTGCGTGCCGTGCTCGACCTGCCCCTCGGCTCGCCGGCGCCGCGCGCCCGCTGGACGGTGATGGTCAACATCCTCGGCTCGGCGCGCGAGGACGTCGGGCACCTCTACGACGGCTACCCGCACGCGCTCGCCCGGGACCCGCGGCTGCGGGTGCACCTCTACGGCAAGGAGCTGCGGCCGGGCCGGAAGGTCGGCCACGTCAACGCCTACGGCGAGGAGCTCGACGAGGTGCTCGAGCGGGCCCGGCACGCCGCCGGCTGGTTCCGCGGCGACCTCGGCGACGAGTCGGAGTAGTCAGCCCAGCAGCAGCCCGTGCTCGTGGGCGAAGACCACGATCTGCACGCGGTCGCGAAGCCCGAGCTTGCGCAGGATCGCGCCGACGTGGGTCTTCACCGTCGACTCGCTGAGGTGGACGGCGCCGGCGACCTCGCTGTTGGACAGCCCGCGCGCGACGGCGTCGAAGATCTCGCGCTCCTTGTCGGTGAGGGCGAGGTACGGCGGCGGGGGCACCTTGGGCGCTGCGAAGGTCCGGTCGAGCAGCCGTGCCAGGTCCTGCGGCGCGAGCACCGCGTTGCCGGCCGCGACCGTGCGGATCGCCTCGGCCAGCCGCTGCGGCGTCGTGTCCTTGAGCAGGAACCCGCTCGCGCCGTACCGGATCGCCGTCGCCGCGCGGTCGTCCAGGTCGAAGGTCGTGAGCACCACCACCCGCAGCGGCCGCTGGCGGCGCGCGACCCGCTCCGGCGCGAGCAGCTGCCGGGTCGCTTCGACGCCGTCCATCTCCGGCATCCGCAGGTCCATCAGGACCACGTCCGGCTCGGTCTCGTCGGCGACGCCGATCGCCTGGAGGCCGTCGGCGGCGGTGCCGACCACCCGCATGCCGGCCTGGGCGTCGACGATCACCCGGACGCCCTCGCGGAACAGGTCCTGGTCGTCGACGAGGACGACCCGGATGTCCTCCGGCTCGGCCGCCGTGCTCATCGCGAGCTCGTCGGGAGCCAGGCGGTCACCGTGAACGTCGGGGCACCCGTGCCGGTGCGCGGACGTACGTCGAGCCGTCCGCCGACCGACTCCAGCCGGCGGCGCATGCCCTCGAGGCCGTTCCCGGCGGTCGGCGAACCGTCCGGCAGCGCCGCCATCGGCACCGTCTCCACGCCGGCCATGTCGATCACGTTGCGCACCTCGATCCTCAGCTCCTCCTGCCAGTGCCGCTCCACGTGGACCGGCTCGTCGCGCCGCCCGTGGCGGATCGCGTTGGTCAGCATCTCCTGCAGCACGCGGTAGGCGACGGTCGCGAGCTCGGGCGGGAGCGGCCGCGGCTCGCCGATCTCGGAGGCGATCACCTCGTGCCCGCTCGCCCGCACGCCGTCGATGAGCGTGTCCAGGTCGCCGCGGGGCGGCCGGTCGTCGGTGGCGCCGAGCACGTGGCGCACGTCCTGCAGCGACGTCCGTGCCGAGGTCGCGATCGTCGCCAGCGTCTGCTTGAGGCGGGTGGGGTCGTCGTCGGGCAGGTACTGCGCCGACTCGGCCTGCGCCAGGATCACCGCGAGCGAGTGGCCCACGACGTCGTGGACGTCCCGCGCCAGCCGGGCCTGTCCTTCGCGGAGCTCGGCCATCTCGGCCGCCCGGTCGCGCTCGCGGGCCGTCTCGACCTGCTCGGCGCGCACCCGGGACTCGCGCCGCAGCACGCGGAGCAGCAGGCCCACCAGCCACGGCACCATCAGCACCGCCGAGCCGAGGACCAGCGCGCCGGTCAGCGTGTACCCCGTCGGGCCCGAGCCGAGGATGTCGTAGTAGGTGCGGTTGGCCGGCGGCATGCCCCGGTCCATGCCTGCCCCGAGCACGATGACGGCGGCGATCGTCGGGACGGAGACGATGCTCGCGACGAGCGTGAAGACCGAGCCGTAGCGGGCGCAGCCGTAGGCGATCACGGCCGTCGCCACCTGCACCAGGAGCAGCGGCACGCTGTACCAGAGCTGGATCAGGGCCAGGGCCCAGAGCAGGCCGAGCGCGAGCGAGGGCCGGAGCCGGTACGCCGCCACGGCCACCGCGAACGCGCAGACGAAGAGGAGCCGGTCGCGCTCGGCCACCGGCGTGAAGACCAGGCTGTAGTGCACCTCCCACGCGCCCAGGAACAGCACGAGGGCGCCGACCCCGACAGCCGGGAGCCAGCGGGCCACCTGGTCGCGGGTCACGGGTGCATCGTCCCAAGAAGCGCTGCCGAACCCCGTCACCCGGTCCTCAGCGCGTCCCGCACCATCCGGTCCAGCAGCTCGGGGTAGGCGATCCCGGCCGCGGCGAGCATCCGCGGCGCCTGCGAGTGCTCGGTCAGGCCGGGCATCGTGTTGACCTCGAGCAGCACCGGGCCGCCGGAGCCGTCCGGGGTCAGGAAGAAGTCGATCCGGGCCAGTCCGCGGCAGCCGAGGGCGTCGTACATGCGCAGCGCGGCGTCCTCCAGCGACCGCCGCTCGTCCTCGGTGAGGTCGGCCGGGACGCGGAGGTCCGCGGTGCCGCCGTACTTCGTGTCGTAGTCGAAGATCCCGGGCCCGACGATCTCCAGCGGCGGTGCGACGAGCCGGGTGCCGTCGGCGGACCCGAGTACGGCGACGTCCACCTCGCGGCCGTCGACGACGTCCTCGACGAGGACCCGGTCGTCGTGGGCGAAGGCCTCCTTGAGGGCGCGCTCGAGCCGGTCGGGGTGGTCGACGAGCGAGACGCCCTGGGACGAGCCCGCGGTCACCGGCTTGACGACGACCGGTCCGCGCCAGGCGTGGTCGCCCGCCTGCTCCGCGGTGAGCACCTCGCCGGCCGCCACCCGGATGCCGGCGGCCGCCGCGACCAGCTTGGTGAGGTGCTTGTCCATCGCGGTCGCGCCCGCCGCGGCAGGGGAGCCGACGCAGGGCAGCCCGGCGAACGCGCAGACCGCGGCGATCGTGCCGTCCTCGCCGCCGACACCGTGCACCGCGGGGAAGACGACGTCGCAGCTGCTCATGACCGCGATCGCGCCGAACACGCCCAGCGGCTTCCCGCCCGCGTCCTGCCAGCCGCCGCCGCGCGTGATGGTCAGCGACACCACGTCGAAGGCCGCGGCCGGCAGCGCCGCAGCCACGGCAGCAGCGGAGGCCAGCGACACCTCGTGCTCGCTGTTCGCGCCGCCGCCGACGACAGCGACCCGGATCCGGCCGTCGGCCACCAGCCTGCTCATCTCGCCACCCGCGAGCCGATGCCGGTGACGATCTCGTGCTCGATCGTTCCGGACCAGAGGGCCCACTCCGCGGCGGTCGGTTCGCCGGTGTCACCCGGGCCGAACACCGTCGCCACCTCGCCGGGGCGGACCGTCAGGCTGCCCACGTCGACGACGACCTGGTCCATGGAGATGGTGCCGACCACGGGACGGCGGCAGCCGCGGAGCAGCACCTCGGCCCGGCCCGACGCGGACCGCGGGAGGCCGTCGGCGTACCCGAGGGGGAGCAGGGCGAGCCGGGTCGCTCGATCGGCCACCCAGGTGTGGCCGTAGCCGACCGGCGTCCCGGCCGGCACGTCGCGCACGGAGACGACCGGCGCGGTCAGCGTCATCGCGGGGCGCAACGGGGTGGTCCCGGTCGGGTCGATGCCGACGAGGCCCGCGCCGACCCGGCACAGGGTGTGCCGGCTGAGCGGGTCGGTGAGCGTCGCCGCGGTCGCGGCGAGGTGGCGCAGCGGTGGCCGCAGCCCGTGCCGGCGCGCGACCGCGATGCCCCACGCGAACCGCTCGCGCGCGACCCCGTTCGCCGGGTGGCCGGGCCGGTCCGCGCGGGCCAGGTGCCCCATGACGCCGACCACCCGGACCGTGCCCGCGACCTCCGCCCGCCGGGCGGCGTGACAGAGGCGCGACCAGTCGGCGGGCGCGGCGCCGTCGCGGGCCATGCCCACGTCGAGGTGCAGGTGCACGCGGGCCGCGCGACTGGTCCGGGCGGCAGCCGCCACGACGGCGGCGAGGTGCGCGCGGCTGGGGACGGCCACGTCGACGCCGGCCGCGATCGCCGCGCCGAAGTCCGCGTCGGGGGTGTTCAGCCAGCTCAGCATCGGCGCGTCGATGCCCTCGAGGCGAAGTGCCAGCGCCTCGTCGATGCTCGTGACGCCGAGCCAGGAGGCGCCGTTCCGGAGTGCGGTCCGCGCGACCCGGCCGGCGCCGTGCCCGAACCCGTCGGCCTTGACGACCGCCATCAGCGCGCCGCCGGACCGGTCGGCCAGCAGCCGGGTGTTGCCCGCGATCGCCGCGAGGTCCACCTGCAGCTGCGGCCGCGCCCGGGTGCCGACGACCGGCTCGGCGAGCAGGGCGGTCACCGGACGCCCCCGACCGGAACCGCGGCCTCGACCGGGCCGTACGGCGCCCGGGCCGCGCCGGTCATCAGCGCCCAGTACCGGTCGCCGTGGCTCCAGTGCCACCACTCGGTCGGGTAGTTGACCAGCCCCACCCGGGTCAGCGCGTCGGCGAGCAGCAGGCGGAGCGCCCGGGCCTCGAGGCCGACGTCGGGCGAGGCGAAGTAGCAGCGCCCGCGGCTGCGCTCGGGCGTCGCGTCGATCGCGGTGCCCAGGTCCAGCGGCACGCCGTCGGCGTCCACCAGGGTCAGGTCGACCGCCGCGCCGGCGACGTGCGGCGCGACCTCGAGCGGCGCGACGAACCGGCTGACCAGCAGCCGGATCTCGGCGTCGCTCGCGTCGGCGTACGTCGACCGCACCTCGTGGGTGTAGCGGTCGATGATCCGCTGCTGGTCGGCCGGTGAGCGGTGCCCCTCGACCACGCGGAGCCGGATGCCGGCGGGCAGGCCGAGGTCGGCGGTGTAGAGCCGGTCGGCGAGCCCCGAGCGGACCCGGGCACCTCCCGGCGCGATGCCCGGGCACAGCTCGACCAGCGGCTCGCCGGTCTCGACGACCGGCACGGCGGCGACCCGTGGGTCGGAGAGGAGCAGCGGAGGGTTCATGGCAGGAACGCTAGGAATCACCCCGGGTACCGCGGATCCGTCCGAGGTGCCGACCTGCGGCACCTGAGGACGAGCGGAGGAGACCCGGCACTAGCCTTCGGCCCATGAGTGCACGGGTGGGCATCGTGATGGGGTCGGACTCCGACTGGCCGGTGATGCAGGCCGCGGCGGACGCGCTCGCCGAGTTCGCGATCGACTACGAGGCCGACGTCGTCTCAGCCCACCGGATGCCGGAGGAGATGCTCGCCTGGGGCAAGGCGGCGCACACCCGCGGTCTCCAGGTGATCATCGCGGGCGCCGGGGGAGCGGCCCACCTGCCGGGCATGCTCGCGTCGGTCACGCCGCTGCCGGTGATCGGCGTTCCGGTGCCGCTGAAGTA
Source organism: Nocardioides panacisoli (assembly GCF_039537325.1). Lineage (GTDB taxonomy): Bacteria > Actinomycetota > Actinomycetes > Propionibacteriales > Nocardioidaceae > Nocardioides > Nocardioides panacisoli. The sequence continues at coordinate 328,577 of NZ_BAABAH010000002.1, read as the reverse complement.
CCTCGACGGCATGGACTCGCTGCTCTCGATCGTGCAGATGCCGGCCGGGGTGCCGGTGGCCGCGGTCGCCGTCGGCGGTGCGCGGAACGCGGGCCTGCTCGCCGTACGCATCCTCGCCGCGACCGATCCCGCGCTGCAGGAGCGGATGACCGCGTTCCAGGCGGACCTCAAGGCCACCGCGGAGGCGAAGGGCGCCGTCGTGCGGGACGCCGCGGGACTGCCGCCGGTGGTCGAGTAGCTCAGGCGCCCGGGGTCCGCTGCGCGCGAGCCCGGTAGAACCACTCCTTGGCCGGGCAGGTGTCCATCACCATCGGCACGCCGGCGTCCGTCGTGCGGCGGAAGGCATCCTCGTCGACGACGCCCATCTGGAACCACACGCCGCCGGCTCCGATCGCGACCGCCTGGTCGGCGAACTCGCCGGCCGCCTCGGAGCGGCGGAACACGTCGACGACGTCGATGTGGAACGGCACGTCGGCGAGCGTGGCGTAGACGAGCTCGCCGAGGACCAACTTCTCGCCGTCGGCCGAGGGGTGGATCGGGACGATCCGCTTGCCTCGCTGCTGCAGCTCCTCGGCGATGGAGTACGCCGTCCGGAACGGGTCGCCGCTGAGGCCGACGACGGCCCACGTCTCCGCCTCCAGCATGGCGTCGATCACATCGGGGTCCTGCCAGGTGGGAGCAGCCATGAGGGAGGAACATCGGACGTCCTAGGATTCTTCCCATGAGCGATTTCCCGCTGTACGCGCCGTCGGAGGAGCACCAGGCGATCCGCGAGGCCGTGCGTGCGATCTGCGACGACAAGGTCGCGCCGTACGCCGCCGACGTCGACGAGAACGCGCGCTACCCCCAGGAGGCGCACGACGCGCTCCAGGCGGCGGACTTCCACGCCCCGCACGTCCCCGAGGAGTACGGCGGCGCCGGCGCCGACGCGCTCGCGACCTGCATCGTGATCGAGGAGGTCGCGCGGGCGTGCGTGTCGTCCTCGCTGATCCCGGCGGTCAACAAGCTCGGCTCGCTCCCGGTCCAGATCGGCGGCGGCGAGGAGATCAAGAAGAAGTACCTCACCAAGCTGGCTGCCGGCGAGGGCGGCTTCTCCTACTGCCTCTCCGAGCCCGACGCGGGCTCGGACGCGGCGAACCAGAAGACCCGCGCGGTCCGCGACGGCGACTCGTGGGTGCTCAACGGCGTGAAGCGGTGGATCACCAACGCCGGCGTCTCGGAGTACTACACCGTCCTGGCGATGACCGACCCGGAGAAGCGCTCGCGGGGCATCAGCGCGTTCGTGGTCGAGAAGTCCGACGAGGGCGTCTCGTTCGGCGCCCCGGAGAAGAAGCTCGGCATCAAGGGCAGCCCGACCCGCGAGGTCTACTTCGACAACGTCCGCATCCCCGAGGACCGGATCATCGGCGCGGAGGGGGAGGGCTTCGAGATCGCGATGAAGACCCTCGACCACACCCGCGTCACGATCGCCGCGCAGGCTGTCGGCGTCGCCCAGGGCGCCCTGGACTACGCGTTGGGCTATGCCCAGGAGCGCACCCAGTTCGGCCGGCCGATCGCGGACAACCAGGGCCTGCAGTTCCTCCTCGCCGACATGGGCATGAAGATCGAGGCGGCCCGGCAGATGACCTACGCCGCCGCCGGCAAGTCCGAGCGCGGCGACGCGGACCTCACGTTCTTCGGGGCTGCCGCCAAGGCGTTCGCCTCCGACGTCGCGATGCAGGTCACCACAGACGCGGTCCAGGTCCTCGGTGGCTACGGCTACACCCGCGACTACCCGGTCGAGCGGATGATGCGCGACGCCAAGATCACGCAGATCTACGAGGGCACCAACCAGGTCCAGCGGATCGTCATCGCCCGCCAGTTGCTCGCAGGGGTGCAGTCGCAGATCTGACCTCGACGGGCCGCATCGCGCGTGCGGTCAGCACGGTCACGGTGGCGATCACACCCCAGGCGGCCAGCATCGCCCATGGGGCGGCGCTGCCGTCGGCGTGTCCGACTGCCCCTCGGGCGACCTGCCAGGCGGCCGTCGGCGGTGAGATCCGGTCGATCGCGTGCCACGGCTCGGTGAGCAGGTCCGGGGTAACCCCGGTCAGCAACGGGAGCGTCGGTCCGACCAACAGGGCGACCGCGACGGCGATGCCGGGGAGACCGAGCAGCGACTCGGCGGCGAGCACGAGCCCTCCGGTGACCGCGACCGTGCCGGTGGCGGCGGCGACCAGGGTCACCAGCGGCTGCAGACCAGGCAGGTCGACCAGCGCGCCAGAGCCCAGGCCGGCGACGACGCCGGTCAGCAGGAGCAGCGCGAGCCGGCGGAGGCTGCTGCCGCCGTCGCGGTCGACCCGTCCCCCGACCAGCGTGGCGGCGACCGCGCCGAGCACGCCGATGCCGCACCACGCTCCGGCGAGGACCCCTGGCACCCATGCCGACGCCGCGGCGCGGTCGGGATCGACGCGCTGGAGCTGGAGCGTCCGCCCGAAACCCTCGCTGACGGCGGCGAGCCGGTCCGCCACGGCGTCGACGTACGGTCTCGTCCTGGTCGTCGTGACGAACAGCGTGTCGGACGTGGTCGTCAGGTCGAGGACGACGACCGCGTCGAGCCGCCCGTCCGCCACGGCCTGCCGGCCGCGGTCAAGCGCGGCGGACTCGCGGAGGGCCCCGGTGCCGATCGGCACGACGTCGATCGGCGTGCCGGGCAGCGACGACAGCGCGCCCGTGAGCGCCTCGACGACGATCGGCGGCGCGGCGACCCCGACCCGCGCGTCGTGCAGCTCCGCGCCTGCACGAGCCTGGTGGAACGTGGCAACGACCGGGAGTACGAGGAGGACGCCGACCACAGCCAGGTAGGCAGACCTCCGCACGGTCGCCACCCTAGTCTCGGGCTGTGGGTTCGGAGCCGGGGTGGGCGTGGCGGCTGAGGGTCGCTGCGGTCGTGCTCCCGGTCGGCATGCTCCTGGTCGGCACGGCGCTCCTCGTGCCGCAGGACGGGACCACCGGCGGCGGGGGAGACGTGCCCGGAGCGACGCGGACCCGGTGCGTCGACGTGAGCACCGTGCGCAGCGTCGCGGACCTCAACCGGTTCGTCACGAGGCTGCGCGGGGACCCGGCATTCACCGGCGGCGACGTCGGCGCGAGCGTCGCGCTGCAGGACGACCGGCAACTCTTCTTCTTCGGCGACACGCTGCGTGACCCGTCCTTCGCCGGCCCGCAGTTCGTCCGCAACTCCGCGCTCCTGGTGTCCCCGACCTGCGTGAGCGTCGTGCTCCCTGCCGATGACGGGGCGGTCGTCCCGGACCGCGACGACGGCGTCGGCTACTGGCCGATGTCCGTCGCCCGGGTGGAGCGCCCCGGCTACGACCTCGTCGGCGTCGCGCTGCAGCGGGTCCGGTCCACCGGCGGAGGCGGGGTCTTCGACTTCGAGGTCCTGGGTCCTGCCCTCGCGGTCTTCCTGGTGCCGCGCGGCGGCGTGCCTCAGCTGGTGGCCCAGCAGGACCTCGGCCCGGACCGCGTCGACGTCGCTGCCCCGATGTGGGGAGCGGCGACGGCGGTCGACGGCGGCTGGGTCTACGTGTACGGCACGGCCCGCGCGCCGCAGCAGGCGTACAGCGGGTTCTCGCTGCGCGTCGCCCGGGTCCGGCCGGACCAGCTGCTCCACACCGACCGCTGGCAGTACTGGGACGGCGCGGCCTGGCAGTCCGACCCGGACGCGGCCGCGGTGCTCATCGGTGCGCAGGGCGGGGTGTCGCAGACGCTGAGCGTGTTCGAGCAGCGCGGCCGGTGGTTCGCGATCAGCAAGCAGAACGACGTGCTCGGCCGAGACCTGGCGATCTGGACCGCGCCGGGACCGAGCGGTCCGTTCCGGCTCGCGGCACAGCCGGTCGCCATCCCGTCGGACGCGGCGACCGGGACGCTGCGGTACCTCCCGCTCGCTCACCCCGACCTCTTGCCGCGGCCCGGGACCGTCGTGGTGTCCTACAGCCAGAACGACACCGACTTCGGAGACGTCCTCGACGATCCTCGGCTGTACCGTCCGCGGTTCGTCCGGGTGGCGCTCCCACGCTGAGCGTCGGGTCGGTACGTGGAGACCGCTCCGTAGTCGTGCTAGCCACCTTGTCGCCGGTTCGCCCGGGATCCGACGATCGGGGCATGAGCGACGTCGCGGTGTGGCAGCAGCCGGTGATGGGGGAGACCCTGCCTCGGGCGGCACTGGCCCTGCCCGGCCTCGAGACGCTGGGACTCCTCACCAGGGGCCGGGTGGCCCCGCCGCCGGTGTCGTACCTGACCGGGATGAACCTGGTCGAGGTCGGGCCCGGCACGGCAAGGTTCGACATGCCCGTCACCGGATGGCTCGCGGGTCCCTACGGCCGGCCCTACCTGGGCGTGCTGGCGATCCTCGCCGACGGTCCGCTCGGGTGCGCCATCCACACCGTCCTGCCCGCCGGGCAGGGGTACACGACCACCGAGCTGTCGCTCAGCCTGGTCCGGCCCGTCCCCACCGAGGGGACCCTGGTCGCGACCGCACGCGTCATCTACGCCGGACGGTCGACGGCGCTCTCGGACGCCGAGGTCACGACCGACGACGGGCGGCTGATCGCCCACTGCACCACGCGCTGCTCGGTCTTCCCCGCCCCGCCGGCGGCCGAGCCGTTGGGGGAGCACCCGGTGCGTGACGTCTCGCTGCCCGCCGACGCTCCCTTCCGCCTCCCGGTGCGCGGCCTGGTCGTCCCGGACGAGGTATGGGCGACCCGGTCCGGGCTCGAGGTCCTCGGGGCGCACGCCTCCGGAGAGCTCGCGCCGCCGCCGATCGGCGAGCTTCTCGGGCTGGGGCCGGTCGCCGCCGCCGACGGCGCCACGACCTTCACGCTGCCCGCGCACGGGTGGCTCGCCCAGCCGCTCGGACTGGTCGAGGGCGGGATCACCGCATGCCTCGCGGACTCCGCGATGTCGGCGTCGGTGCAGACCACCGTCGCCGACGGCCGCGCGTACGCCCCGGTCGACCTGCGGGTCAACTTCCTCCGTCCCGTGATGCCCGACGGCCGCACGCTGACGGCCACGGCCGAGGTCGTCCACCGCAGCCGGTCGATGGCCTACACGCGCGCCGACGTCGTGAACGCCGACGGCAAGGTCGTGGCGACGGCCAGCGGCACCGCGCTCTATCGCTGAGCGACCGGTCGCCGGGTCAGCACTCGCCGAACCTGTCCGAGAGCGCGTAGCGCAGCAGGACCACGTCTCCGATCGGCCGCGTCTCCACGAGGGTCGCGCGGCTCTCCGGGCACCAGGGGAAGCGGCCGTCGTCGACGAACCGCCGGGCCCGGGAGTCGCCGACGAAGAAGGGCGCAACGACGAGCTGGAGCTCGTCGGCGAGCCCGTCGGTGAGGAACTGGGTGTGCACCGAGCCACCGCCCTCGACCATCAGCCGGCGTACGCCCCGCTCGTGCAGGTCCTCGCTGACCCGGCGCATCCGCACGCAGCCGCCGCCGTCGACGACCGTGGCGACCTCGCCCAGCCGCCGCCGGGCTGTGGTGAAGGTGCCGGTGGGGCAGTAGACGAGCTTGTCGCCGTCGCCCTTGGCGAAGAACGCGGCGTGCGGGTCCAGCTCGCCGTGTCGGGTCAGGGTGACCTTGGCAGGGGTGTCCGGCAGGCCGGATGCCGTACGGCGACGCCGGCGCTCCTCGGCCCGGACCAGCAGCCGCGGGTTGTCCTTGCGGACGGTGGTGGCGCCGACCAGGATCGCGTCGCAGCCGGCCCGCACCTCGTCGACCCGGTCGAAGTCGGCGTCGTTGGACAGCAGCAGCCGCGGTCCCCTGGCGCGGTCGACGTACCCGTCGAGCGACATGCTGCAGCTGAGCAGGGTGTAGGGCCGGTCAGACACGTGCCGCCTCCTCGCCCCTCGACTCCGACACCACCATCGTGACGCTCCGGGGCCGCGTTGCGCGACCTCCCAGCGCCAGGAGGCCCGGAAGCGTGGCGACGAAGGACAGCACGCCGAAGGTGACCGCGACCTCGACGCCGGCCGCGCCGCCCAGCCCGGCCGCGGCGAACACCGCCGCGGCCGCTCCCTCCCGCGGCCCCCAGCCGGCGACGTTGAGCGGCAGGGCGGCGGCGACGAGCACGACGAGGGCCAGCGGCACCAGCTGGGTCACGGGCGCGTCGACGCCCGAGGCGCGGGCGGCGACGACGAAGACGACCACGTGTCCGCCTGCGGCGAGCGCCGACAGGCCGACCACGCGCGGCCAGACACCGGCGGCCGCAGGGGCCCGACGGAGCTCGCGTCGCACCGCCGGCCCGACCCCGGCCGGCAACAGCACGATCACGACTCCGAACCCTGCGGCCGCCAGCGAGCTCCAGAGCACGATGGCGTCCAGCGGAGCGGGGAGCAGCGGCGCGGCGGCGACGGTCATCGCGACCTGCGCCACCTGCCCGCTCACCCGGTCCCACAACACCGAACGCAGCCCGCGGCCGACGGCTCCCGCGTCCCGGCCGTGCTGCACCGCGCGGTCGACGTCGCCGAGCACGCCGCCGGGCAGCACGGAGTTGAGCAGCTGGGAGCGGTAGCAGGCGCGGTACGCCGCGCCGACCCCCACCGGCACGTCGAGCCGCTCGGCGAGCAGGCTCCAGCGCGCCGCGCAGCACCAGGTGGTGCCCGCGGTGACGGCGAGCGCCAGCACGACGGCGGCCGGGCTGGCCGCGCGGACGCCGTCGAGGAAGGGGCCCCCGCCGAGGCGGACGGCGACCACGACGAGCACCAGGACCCCGCCCAGCGGGCGGGCCCAGGCCCAGAGGGTCGTCCTGCTCATGTCGTGTCCTACGGTCCTCGCTCGGCGTCGGTTCAACGCGACGCCGCGTCGAGTGCGGCGGCGACCTGCTGCGCCGTGTCCTGCCAGGTCGCGAGTGTGTCCCGGCGACGCGCCGCGGCGCTGCGCAGCCGGCCGCGGAGGTTGCTGTCGGTGAGCCACCGGCGCAGTCCGGCCGCCAGTGCGGCCGGGTCGTCGGGCGGGACGAGAAGACCGGGCGACGCGGTGGCGCTGCCGCACCCGAGTGCCTCCGGGGTCCCGCCGACGTCGGTGGCGACGACCGGCAGGCCGCGGGCGACGCCCTCGGCCAGCGCCATGCCGAACGCCTCGTGGCGCGACGCCGAGACGACGAGGTCGGCTTGCGTCCGGACCCGCTCGAGCCGGTCGCCGACGAGCGGGCCGAGGAGGTCCACCCGGTCGCCCAGACCGGCCTCCTCGAGGGCGACCCGCAGGCGGCGTACGTGCTCGGGATCGAGGTCGAGCGCCCCGACGCACGTGCACCGCCAGTCGAGGTCGGCGATCGCGGCCAGGGCCGCGACCAGGGTGGCGTGGCCCTTGCCGGGGGTGACGGCGGCGACGCAGAGCAGCTCGCGGCCGCTCGGACCACCCACCGCCAGCGGGCCGGGATCCGTGCCGGGCAGGGCCACCGCGACCCGCGAGCGCTCGAGCCCGTAGTGGGCGAGGACCCACTGCCGGGTCCACCTGCTCGCCGCGATCGTCACTCGTGCAGCACCGAGCGCCCGGGCCTCTCCCGCCGCCGTGTCGGGCTCGGCCTGGCCGAGCGGCATGTGCAGCAGCACCGCCAGCCGCAGCCGCTCGGACTCCGCCGCCAGCTCGTCGCCCGCGACCGAGCCGATCAGGCCGTCGACGAGGACCGTCGCGCCCCGGGGGAGGCCGGCGAGCAACCGGGCGAGCGCGCCACGGTCGGCCGCCCCGACGCGGTGCAGCAGCACGAGCCGCCCGAGCCGGGCGAGCTCGGCGGCGAGCCGGCGGTCGTAGACGTTGCCGCCGCTCGGCCGCGCCGGGTCGTCGATCCCGCTGGGCACCACGAAGTGGACGTCGGTGCTCATCGGCTCACAGCGGCCGGCTGTAGCTCGCCCACGCGACGTGCGACTCGTGCAACGTCACCTCGACGCCGCGCAGGCCGCCGGCCCCGGCGCCGAGCCGGCCGGCCGCGGCGCTGTCGGCGATCCGGTCGGCGATCCACCGGGCCAGCACCTCGGTGGTCGTGTTCAGGCCGGCCAGCGCGTCCACCTCGTCGAGGTTGCGGTGGTTCAGCTCGGCGAGCACGGCGTGCAGCTGCTCGGTCGCCAGCGCGATGTCCACCACGATGCCGTCGCTGTCGAGCTCCTCGCGCGAGAAGGTCGCGTCCACGACGTACGTCGCCCCGTGCAGCTGCTGCGCCGGGCCGAACACCTCGCCGCGCAGGCTGTGGGCGACCATCACGTGGTCGCGGACGGTGACACGGAACATCAGCGGGGTCCTTCCTCGTAGCGGATCGTGTGGCACAGCGCCGGCCGCGCCCCCGAGGCGAGCTCGGCCAGCACGATGGGCAGCTCGTCGAACGGCGAGCTGCCGGTCAGCAGCACGTCGAACGCCGGGTCGCGGAGCAGCTCCAGCGCGAGCGCCAGCCGGTCGCGGTGGCTGCGGGAGCCTCGACGGGCGGGGGAGACCGCCCCGACCTGGCTCGCGCGGATCGTGAGCCGCGAGCTGTGGAACGCCTCGCCGAGCGGGATGCTGACCTCGCGGTCGCCGTACCAGCTCAGGTCGAGGACCGTGCCCTCCCGCGCGACCAGCTCCAGCGAGCGGCGCAGCCCCGCCTCGGTCGCGCTGGTGTGCACGACCAGGTCGCGGCCCGGGGCCGCGGCGGAGGGGTCCGCGAACCCGACGCCGAGCGCCGTCGCGACGTCCGCCCGGGTGGCCTCGGGATCGACGAGGGTCACCTCCGTGCCGGGGATGCCTGCGATCAGACGGGCGACGCAGCAGCCGACCATTCCCGCGCCCACGACCGCCACCCGGTCCCCGACGAGCGGCGCGGCGTCCCAGACCGCGTTCACCGCCGTCTCGAGGGTGCCCGCGAGGACCGCCCGCTCGGGAGGGACGTCGTCCGGGACCGGCACGACGGCAGCGGCCGGGACGACGTACGCCGTCTGGTGCGGGTGCAGGCAGAACACGGTGCGGCCGCGCAGCTCGTCGGGACCCTGCTCGACGACGCCGACGCCGAGGTAGCCGTACTTCACCGGCCCGGGGAAGTCGCCCTCCTGGAACGGCGCGCGCATCGTGTCGTGCTGGCTGGGTGGCACGCGTCCGGCGAACACGATCGTCTCCGTGCCGCGGCTGATCCCCGAGACGACGGCGCGGACCAGCACCTCGCCGTCCGCCGGCTCGCGGAGCTCGACCGGGCGGATCTCCCCGCGGCCGGGCTCCACCAGCCAGAACGCCCGTGCGCCAGGATGAACCACCGACATGTCCTCTTCGTAGCAGGGTTGTCCACGAACGACACGGAGGCGCCATGGAGCGGGTTCATGCCGGGCGGAGGGTCCACCTCGCCCCGGCCGCGGGGATCGCCGGCACCGTCGTGCTGCTCGCCGTCCTCGACGCGACCGTCGGCCTCGGCCCGGAAGGCTGGCTGGCCGGCGTGCTCTGCGGCGCCGGGCTCGCGGCCGGGCTCGATGCTGCCCTGGTCCGTCACGGCGTCGGCGGCCCCGGCCCGGCCGGGGTGATCACCCTGGTCCGGGCGGTCCTCGCCTGCGCCGTGGCCGGCCTGGTCGCCGACGCGCTCGTCGGCTCCCGCGCCACCGTGACCCTGGTCGCGCTCGCCTCGGTGGCGCTCCTCCTCGACCTGGTCGACGGGCCCGTCGCGCGACGCACGGGCACGACCTCCGACCTCGGCGCCCGCTTCGACATGGAGTCCGACGCGTTCCTGATCGCGGTGCTCAGCGTCGCGGTCGCCCCCGTCGCGGGTGTGTGGGTGCTCGCGATCGGGGCGATGCGCTACCTGTTCGTCGCCGCCGGCCGGCTGGTCCCGTGGCTGCGGCGGCCCGTGGCGCCGCGGCGGTCCGCGAAGCTGGTCGCGGCCGTCCAGGGCGTGGTGCTGGCCGTCGCCTCGGCCGACGTGCTCCCGCTCGTCACCGTCCGGGTCGCCCTGGCCGCCGCCCTGGTGCTGCTCGTCTGGTCGTTCGCCGGCGACCTGCGCGTGCAGTGGCCGCTGCGCCACGAGGCGATCGAGCCCGACGGGTCGGCGTACGTCGACCCGGCCGCGCCGACGGTCCCGGCAGCGGTGCTCACGGTGGCCGCGGTCGGCGGCCTGTGGCTCGCGCTGGTGCTTCCGGACCCCCTCGACGGGCTCGACAACGGCGACCTGCTGCGGATCCCCGTCGAGGGGCTGCTGCTCGTCGGTCTCGCGGCGCTGCTGCCGCCGCTGCCGCGCCGGCTGCTCGCCGCCACGTTCGGGCTGCTGGCGGGCGTGCTGGTCGTGCTCCGCGCCCTCGACACCGGTTTCGACACGGTGCTGGACCGCCCGTTCCACGTGCTCAGCGACTGGTCCTACCTGGGGAAGGGCGTCGGCGTCCTCGGCGACTCGATCGGCCATCCGGCGGCGGTCGCCGTCGCGGCCGGCGCGGCGGCGCTGACCGTCGTCGTCCTCGTGGTGCTGCCGTGGCTGGCGCTGCGCGTCGCCCGGGTGGCCTCCGAGCACCGCCGCCCCGCCCTGCGCACCGTCCTCACGCTCGGTGTCGTGTGGGCGCTCTGCTCGGTGTTCGCCGGTCCCGCGGCCCACGTGGCATCGGCGGCGTCCGCGGGGCTCGCGGTGGACACGGTCGACCAGGTGCGGGCGGACTACGCGGACCGGCGCACCTTCGCGGCGCAGATCGACGACGACGCCTACGCCGACGCACCGGCCGACCGGCTGTTCCCCGGTCTCCGTGGCAAGGACGTGCTCCTGGTCTTCGTCGAGAGCTACGGCCGGGTCGCGGTGAACGGCGCCTGGTTCTCGCCGGCGATCGACGACGTGCTGCGCACCGGGACCCGGCGGCTCAGCGAGGCCGGCTACGACGCCCGCAGCGCCTACCTCACCTCGCCCACCTACGGCGCGGGCAGCTGGCTCGCGCACTCGACCTTCCAGTCCGGGCTGTGGGTGGACAGCGAGCAGCGCTACGACCAGCTCCTCGGCAGCGACCGCCAGACGCTCACCTCGTTGTTCGAGCGGGCCGGTTGGCGCACCGTGTTCGACGTGCCGGCGAACACCACCGACTGGCCCGAGGGCGCGGACTTCTACGGCTACGACCAGATGTACGACGCGCGCACCTCGGGCTATGCCGGACCGCAGTTCGGCTACGCGTCGATGCCCGACCAGTACACCCTCGACCACTTCCGGCGCACCGAGCTCGGCCCGGGGCCGCGCAAGCCGGTGTTCGCGGAGCTGGACCTGGTGTCCAGCCACCACCCGTGGGCGCCGCTGCCGCACGAGGTCCCGTGGAGCCGGCTCGGCGACGGCTCGGTCTTCGACGGCATGCCCGCGCAGGGGGCACCTGAGGCCGACCCGATCTCGGACCCGCACGCGGTCCAGCGGGCCTACGGCCAGTCCATCGAGTACACGATGCGCACGCTGGTGTCCTGGCTGGTCCGCTATCCCGACCCGGACCGGGTGCTGATCGTGCTCGGTGACCACCAGCCGCACTCCTACGTCACCGGGGACGCGCCGGGCCACGACGTGCCCGTCTCCGTGATCGCGCAGGACACCGCCGTCGCCCGGCGGATCCGGGACTGGGGCTGGCAGCCCGGGCTGCTGCCGTCGCCGACCGCGCCGGTGCTGCCCATGGAGGTCATGCGCAACCGGCTGCTCGACGCCTTCGGCTCGAGCCCGGTCGGCGCGCGCTGAACTCCGGCCCGGCGGGATCCGTGTTGCCGGTGCGCCCCGACCGTCGGGGCGCGCGAGCGACAAGGAGTGCGTCATGCGCATCCGGATCCTGGCGGCAGTGGCCGCCCTCGTCTCGGCAGGCGTCCACCTCTACCTGTGGTCGGACGGCATGCGGCACGAGCACCTCGTCGGGCCGGCGTTCATGGTCAATGCCGTCGCCGGCGTCGTCATCGCGGTGCTGCTGGTGACCTGGCGGCACTGGGTGCCGCTGTTCCTGGTGGTCGGCTTCGGTGCGTCGACCCTCGGTGCGTTCGTTCTCGCCTCGACCGTCGGCCTGTTCGGCACCCACGAGTCCTGGACCGGCAACTATGTGTGGGCCGCGGCGATCTCCGAGGCCGTCGCGATCGTGGCCGGATTGTGGGCCGCGACCGCGGAGGGCCGGTGGGCCTCACTCCGTCAGTCGGAGGACCGGCTCCCCGTCGGTGGTGCGCACCACCACTGAGCTGATGTCGGTCGCGTCGGTCGCGGTCGCGGCGCTGAGCCGCATCTCGCGGCCGACGACGCCGCGCCAGGTCGCGACCCTCTCGACCTGGCCGTCGGCGGTGCGGACGAACAGGGCGTAGGTCTCGTCGAGGGCGTTGGCGTAGGACGGGGCATAGGTGCAGGTCAGGTCGAGCCGCGTGCCCCACGCGACCGGGGTGAGCGACAGCGCCCCGGTCACGTCCTCGTCGACGCGGTCCATCGGACGGGCCGGGGCGGTAGTGACCGTGGGTCCGGGAGAGGACGCCGACGTGGCCGGTCCGTCGCCGCCGTCGACGGTGCTCACCACGACCGCCGAGCCGCCGACCACGACCGCCGCCGCGGCGGCGGCGAGGCCGGCCGTCCGCAGCACACGGGTGCGCTGGGTACGCCGTACCTCCTTCACGACGGCGGGCAGCAGCGTCTCGGGCACCGGCTCGCTCCGCGAGACCTCGTCGAGCACCTCGGGGGAGACCCGCGAGAGCAGGCCGGGGAGGCCGGCCAGCTCGCGCACGCTGCGCGAGCACTCGGCGCACCCGGCGAGGTGGCGCTCGAACTCCGCGCGCTCCGCGGGCGCCAGCGACCCCAGGACGTAGGAGCCGTCCAGCAGCGCGAACCGGCACTCGGCCTGCGGCTCGGTCATGACCCCACCCCCGTCTCCTCCAGCTGCAGTCGCAGCGCGCGCAGCGCGTAGTGCGTCCGCGACTTCACCGTGCCCTCAGGGATCCCGAGCCGGTGCGCCGCCTCGGCGACCGACCGTCCGTTGTAGTAGCACTCCAGGAGGACCGCGCGGTGCTCGGCCGACAGCCGGGTGAGGCAGTCGGCGACGACCCAGGAGAGCAGCATCCCGTCGGTGCGGTCCTCGGTCGGCTCGATGTCCGGAAGCTCGGCCACCGGGACCTCGCTCCGGGCGCGCCGGGTGCGCCACTCGTCGATCAGGATGTTGCGCGCGACCGTGAACAGCCAGGACCGCACCGAGCCGCGCGACTCCTCGAGGACGTCCGCGTGCCGCCAGGCCCGCAGCAGGGTCTCCTGAGCGATGTCCTCGGCGCGCGCCCGGTCGTTGCCGGTCAGGTGCAGGCAGAAGGCCCACAACGCACCGGCGTGCTCGTCGTGCAGCTGGCGCATCGCGGCTGTCGGGCTCACGGACTCGGGCATCACACCTCCTGTCGGTGACACGGAGCGGCGGCGTCCCCGGTTCAGTCTGTCGCTAACGTCCTGCCCATGGCGACGAGAATCGAGATCGCAGCCCCCGACGGCCCCGCCGAGGCCTACCTCGCGGGCGAGCCGGGGCGGCCGGGCGTGCTGCTCTTCATGGACGCGATCGGGCTCCGGCCGCGGATCGCGGAGATGGCCGACCGGATCGCGTCCTGGGGCTACACGGTGCTCGCGCCGCACGTCTTCTACCGCGACGGCTCGGCCGCCGAGCTGTCGCCGGACGGGCCGCTGCTCACCGAGAAGGCCCGGTCGGAGCACTTCAAGGGCGCCATGGCCCGGGTCCGCGGCCTGACGCCGGACCGGGTCGCCGCCGACGAGCGCGCGTGGGTCGACGCGCTGCTCGAGCGCGCCACCGGCCCGATCGCGGCGACCGGATACTGCTTCGGCGGCCGGCTGGCGACGAGGGTGGCGTGCGACCTGCCCGACGTCGTCGCCGCCGTCGGCGGCTGGCACACCGGCGGGCTGGTCACGGACGGGGACGACAGCCCGCACCTCGGCCTGGCCGACGCCCGGGCCGAGTTCGTCTACGGGCACGCCGACCAGGACCGGTCGATGCCCGCCGCTGCGGTCGCGACGCTCGAGGAGGCGCTCACCGCGGCCGGCGTCATCCACGACAACCAGGTCTTCGAGGGCGCCCGGCACGGCTACACGATGTCGGACACCGCGGTGTACGACGAGGCCGCGACCGAGCGCCACTTCGAGGCGCTCGAGGCACTGCTCGCCCGGACCATCGGTGGCTGAGGTGGGACCCGGCCTGCGCCCGCTGCGCCGGCGGGTCGGTCGCGCCCTGCTCGAACCGTTGCCCGACCCGCTCCGCCGGGCCGCGGAGCTCACCGGCCGCACCCGCTCGATCGCGGGGAAGCGGGTCCTGGTCACCGGCGCCTCGTCGGGCGTCGGTCGCGCGGCCGCCGCGCTGCTCGCCGAGGAGGGCGCGGTGGTGCTGGCGGTCGCCCGCCGGGAGGACGAGCTCGACCGGCTCGCCGCCGAGACCGGCGCGCACCCGCTGCCCTGCGACCTCACCGACCCGGACGCGATCGACGCGCTCACCGACGACGTGCTCGCCCGGTTCGGGGGAGTCGACGTCCTCGTCAACAACGCCGGCCACTCGATCCGGCGCTCGGCGGAGGACACCGTCGCGCGGCCGTACGACCACGACCGGCTGATGCGGCTCAACTACCACGCACCCGTCCGGCTGACGCTCAACCTGCTGGCCTCGCTGCGGGAGAACCGGGGGCAGGTCGTGAACTCCTCCACGTGGGGCGTGCCGGGCGGGCTGATGCCGAACTTCACGGCCTATCACGCCTCGAAGGCCGCGCTCAGCGCGTTCGCGCGCAGCCTGCAGGCCGAGGAGCGAGCCCACGGTGTGGTCATCACCTCCCTGCACTTCCCGCTGATGCGGACGCCGATGATCGCCCCCACCGAGGAGTACGCCGCGCGCCCGGCTCTCGAGCCGCACGAGGCGGCGGCGTGGGTCCGGGTCGCGATCCGGCACCGGCCCGTCGAGCTCGCGCCGACGTACGCCTCGATCCTCGACGTCCTCGGCGTGGTCTCGCCCCGCCTGGCCGAACGGATGGTCTCGGCCGCGCGGATGTGACCCATGATGGGTCGTGACCCCGCGGCCCACCGTGCGTTGGACCGTGAGCGACGAGGAGGGACCGATGAGCGACACCCAGACCCGGGTCCGGCGAGAGCGGCCGACGACACCCGAGCCCGAGAAGGGCCGCGGGCTGCTCTGGGCCGGCGTCGCGCTGATCACCGCGGGCGCACTGGTCCTGGCGTGGGTGGCCTGGGAGTTCTGGGGGACCAACTGGGTCTCCCACCGGCACCAGCAGACCGTGCTCTCCCAGCTCAAGGACGGGTGGGCCGACGGCACCGACGGTGTCCGCACCGACTTCGGCCGCGCGACGGCGATCCTGCACGTGCCGCGGTTCGGCAAGGACTACGCAGAGCCGGTCCTCGAGGGCACCTCCGACGAGGTGCTCGCCGCCGGCATCGGCCACATGGAGGACACCGCCGACGCCGGGCAGGAGGGCAACTACGTCCTCGCCGCGCACCGGGTGACCCACGGTGAGCCCTTCGCCCAGTTCCCGTCCCTGAAGGCGGGCGACAAGGTCTACGTCGAGACGCGGACGAAGACCTACACCTACGTGCTCGACAACGGCGGCACCGACCTGATCGTCCCGTTCACGACGGACTGGGTCATCCAGCCGCACCCCGTCAACCCCGACGGGGGCGTGCAGCCGCCCTACGACGAGATCGAGGGAGCCCAGCCCGGCGGTGGCAGCACCACCGCGAAGCTGATCACGCTGGTGACCTGCTCGGAGATCTTCCACACCGACAACCGGTCGGTCGTCTTCGGCCACCTGGTCGACGTCACGCCCTCCGAAGGATGAGCCTCAGCAACCTCGAGCTGTGGTTGAATGATCGGGTTCGCTCCCTTGCGCTCCCGTCTGCTCCCAGGAGGTACGTCGTGCTTCGGCGTCTTCTCGTCACCCTTGCCCTGCTCTCCGTCGCCGTCTTCGTGCTTCCCGCCGCCGGCGCCGACGCGGCCCCCTACAACCCGCGGATCCCGACGACGACCCACATCACGGTCGTCACGCACGGTCCGGGGAACGACGTGACGCTCCTGATCCGGGTCACCGCCAACGGCGGCGGCACGCCCAAGGGCTCGCTGGACCTCGGGGTCTCGCCCGCGTCCGCCGCGGGCCGGGACGCCCGCGCGGCGTCCGGCACGCCCTGGCACAAGACCGTCGCCTACAACGGCGGCCGCATCTCCGTGACCGGCCCCGCGGTCGGCCGCGGCAGCTACGTCGCCACCGCGGCCTTCGACGCGTCGCGTCACAAGTTCCTGAACTCCAGCGACCTGACCCGCTTCCGGCTGGGCAACGGCTCGCCGCACAACGACGACAACGACAACGACAACAACGGCATCCTGCCGGGCACCGGTGGCCCGAACCTGCTCTGGCTGCTGCTCGGTGGTGGCCTGCTGGTCGCCGGCTCGGGGGCCGTCGTCGTCGCCCGGCGGCAGCGCACCGCCACCGCCTGACGTCGTACCTCCCGGCGCTGGCGGACCGCTTCCCGGGGTCCGCCAGCGCTTTCGGGTATTTTCCGGCGTTCGCGTCACCTCGGGGGACGTCCGTCGTTGCAGGGGTAACCCAGTGGAGGGGAAATAAGTGATCGGGAGACTGGCAGTCGCCACCGTTGCCCTGGCCGCAAGCCTGGTCGGGGGCGTTTCCGCGGCGCACGCGGCGCCCTACAACCCGCGCGGCGACGTGGACTGCAGCATCGCCGTGACGGCGCACCACGCCGGCAACCACGTGGTGTTCCGGGTGGGTGCCCACGCGAACTCCAACCCCCAGCCGCGCGGCACCGTGACGCTCACCGTCACGGGGAACGACCCGGCCCTGCCGTGGAGCAAGTCGGTCCACTACCCCGGCCACGCGGTGCGGGTCGTCGGACCGGTGCTGCCGCGCGGTGACTACCGGGTGTCCAGCCGCTTCACGCCGGCGAACCCGAGCACGTTCAAGGGCTGCCGCGCCACGGCGCCCTTCAGCATGGGCGTCGGCCCGGACAACGGCCACCACCACGGCCCGGGCGGCAACGGCACCGGCCCGCTGGGCGTGCTGCCGGACACCGGTGGCCCGGACGTGATGTGGCTGCTGCTCGGCACGACGCTCATCGGCGCCGGCGCGACCTCCGTGGTCGTCGCCCGCCGCCGCCGCGCCGCGGCCCTCGCCTGAGCAACCACCCCCGGCGATACTGGGACCATGCCTTCGCTTCGCTGCCCTTGTGACGTGACCCTGCGCGGGGAGACCGACGACGAGCTGGTGGAGAAGGTGCAGGAGCACCTTGCCGCCGAGCATCCCGGCCGGGAGTACTCCCGCGAGGAGATCCTGTTCATGGCGATGTGAGGACCTGCTCCTCACCGCACCGTCGGCTCAGCCGACGCCCTTCTGGTCGCACACCGCGTTGGTGACGTCGTCGGTCTTGTCCTCCTTGACCAGGTCGAACAGCTTGTCGGCACGCGCATGGTCGATGAGCACGTCGTTGATGCCGTTGCCGTCGATGTCCTCGTACTTCGACGGCAGCGTGCAGGTCCTTCCGGAGTCGCCCGTCGTCTTGGTCATCGCCGAGGCGAACTCCATGGCCTCCAGGGCGTTCATGCCCTCCCCGACGGCCACCGCGCCCGGCGCGGCCTGGTTGATCTTCCAGTAGCGGATGGGGTTGATGACCGACCACGGCGTCGCGACCTTCTTGCCGATCTCGCCGACCACCTCTCGCTGCCGCTGCACCCGGTCGAAGTCGGAGTTGATGGTGGCGCGGGTGCGGGCGTAGCCGAGCGCGGTCGGGCCGTCGGCCTCCTGGCAGCCCTTCTCGACGTCGAGCTTGGCCTTGGGGTCCTTGATGGCCTGCTTCGGGCAGATGGTGATCCCGCCGACGGCGTCGACGATGTCGACGAAGCCGCCGAAGCCGATCTCGACGTACCGGTCGATCCGGATGCCGGTCGTCTGCTCGATGGTCTGGGTCAGCAGCTTCGGGCCGCCGAAGGCGTAGGCCGAGTTGATCAGCTGGTTGTCGCCGTGGCCCGGAACAGTCACCCGGGTGTCGCGGGGGATCGAGACCAGCAGGTTCGGGCCCGACCCCGTGTGCAGCAGCATGATCGTGTCGGTGCGCTGGCCGCCGGCGTCACCGGTGCCGTACTCCTTGCGCTGCTCCGGCGTCAGGTCGCCGCGGGAGTCGCTGCCGACGATGAGGTACGTCGTGCCGGGCTGGTCGTCCGGGCGGTCGCCGCTCGGCTCGAACGCGACCTTGTCGACCTTGTGCCAGGTCCACAGCGGCACCGCGACGAGGTAGACGACCCACAGCGCGATCAGCGCGGCGACGATCTTCAGCCAGCGACCGGGACGCGCCCAGCCGCTGCGGCCGCCGGACGACGAGCCGGGGCCCGGGCTGCCGGGCGGTGGCGCGACGGGTGGCGGGGTCGGCCGGGCGCTCGGCGGCTGGGCGTAGGGCTGCTGGCCGACCGGTCCCTGGCCGGACGGCTGCGGCTGGACGGGCAGCCGCACGGTCTGCTCGGGATGGTCCGGCGCGCTCCGGACCGGCGGGGGCGGCGGGGGAGGGGGCGTCGAACCACCCTGCTTCCCGTAGAGCCAGTCGAAGCCGGGCTTGTCGCCCCCGGAACCGGTGCCGCCTGCATCGGACATGCGCCAGACGCTACCGTCAGGTGCGTGACCGACTCGAAGCCGCCGTCGTTCTCCCGGATCGAGCTGGCCACGGTCACGTCGCGCGCGCAGACCAACCTGCTCGGCAACATCCACGGTGGCGAGATCGTGAAGCTCGCCGACTCCGCGGCGGGCGTGGTGGCCCAGCGGCACAGCGGCGGACCGGCCGTCACCGCGGCCCTCGACGAGATGGCCTTCCTCGAGCCGGTGCGCGTCGGGGACATCGTGCGCACCTTCGCCCAGGTCAACTGGGCGGGCCGGTCGTCGATGGAGATCGGCGTGCGGATCGAGACCCAGCCGTGGGACGCCACGACCGACAACGTGCACGTCGGGTCGGCCTACTTCGTGTTCGTCGCGATCGACGGCAGCGGCGGCCCGCGGGAGGTCCCGCGGCTGGAGCCCGAGACCCCCGACGACGAGCGGCGGCTGCGCGAGGCGGAGATCCGTCGCGCGCACCGGCTCGCGAAGCGGGCCGAGATCCAGGCCGGCCGGGTCAGCGAGCAGCGTCCTGGAGCGCCAGCGCCACAGCCGTGACGGCGGCCGGGGCGGGCGCGGCGCCGTACGTCGACACCTGCACCCGCCGCGCTGCCCCGGGGACGGGTCGGCGTACGACCTCGGGGTGCTGGTGGGCGCGCAGCGCGAGGCCGGGCAGCACGGTGACGCCCAGGCCGGTGGCCACCAGCGACTGCACGGCGACGTAGTCGTCGCTCGCGAAGGCGATCCGCGGAGCGAACCCGGCGCTCTCGCAGAGGGCCAGCAGCTCGCGGCGGCAGCGCTCGCAGCCGGTGACCCAGCGGGTGTCGGCGAACCGGGCGAGCCCCTCGTCGGGGCCCCCGAGGTCGGTGCCCGCCGCGCCGACGAGGTAGAGCGGGTCCTCGAGCACCGTCGTCGAGGTGATCGCTCCGGCCTCGGGCTGGTCGGGATAGGCGAAGGTCAGGGCGAGGTCCGCTCCGCCTGCACGCAGCAGGTCGGCGGCCTCGGGCGGCTCCGCCTCGATCAGGTCGAGGGAGAGCCCGGGGTGCCGCTCGGCGAGCAGCGTCACCGCGGCCGGGACCAGGGTGGCCGCACCCGAGGGGAACGCAGCGACCCGCACCGTGCCCGCCTGGAGGCTCGTGGCTGCGGACAGCTCGGCCTCGGCGCGGGCGAGCAGTCCGAGGATCTCCTCCCCGCGCTGGGCCAGGCGTACGCCGTCGGGCGTCAGGCGGATGCCGCGCCCCACGCGTTGCAGCAGCACGCTGCCGGTCTCCGCCTCGAGGCGTCGCAGGTGGTGGGAGATGGTCGGCTGGCCGTAGTGCAGCGTCTCGGCGGCAGCCGAGACGCCTCCCGTGCGGTGCACGGCGACGAGCGCCTCGAGCCGGCGGAGGTCGATCACGGGCCCCAGAGTACGCCCAAAGTTCGATGGCATCGATGGATCACTGCTACGAGGACTATTGGACCGATAGGTCGTCTCGCACCGACGATGGAGTCATGACGACGACGGCGACGACGGTGCCGACGGACCTGACCTTCGCAGCGGTGGAGCACGCCGCGGAGGTGGTGGCAGCCGAGGTCGCGCCGACCCCCCTCCTCTCGCACCCGCTGCTCGACCGCAGCGTCGGAGCGCGAGTGCTGGTGAAGCACGAGAACGCGCTGCCGACGAGCGCCTTCAAGATCCGCGGCGGGATCTACCTCGCGTCCGCTCTCGGCGACGAGGAGGTCGCGGGCGGCCTGGTGACCTGCTCGACGGGCAACCATGCACAGTCGATCGCGCACGCGGCCCGGCTTGCCGGGACGACCGCCACGGTCGTGATGCCCGGCTGCGCGCCGGAGGGGAAGCGGGCGGCGGTCGAGGCGCTCGGCGCTCGGGTCGTCGTCGAGGGCGACACCATGGCGGACGCCGCCGCCGGGGCGCGGCAGCTCGCCGCGGCCGGAGCGGCGTACATCGACCCGACGGACCCGCGGATCATCCTCGGCCACGCCACGCTCTACCTCGAGCTGTTCCGGGCGCGCCCCGACCTCGCCGCGGTCTACGTGCCGATCGGCAGTGGCACCGGCGCCGTCGGCGCCTGCCTGGTGCGCGACCGGCTCGCTCCCGGCTGCCGCGTCGTCGGTGTCCAGTCGACCGCGGCGCCGGCGGTGTGGCGCTCGTGGCGCAGCGGCGAGATCCAGAGCGCGGAGGCGACCACCCGGGCCTCCGGCCTCGCGACGTCGAACGGCTATCCCAACACCCACCCGCTGCTCCGCGCGGGCCTCCAGGACTTCCTGCTGGTGCCGGACGAGGACCTCGACGCCGCCGCCCGGCGGCTCGCCACCGTGGCCCACACCCTCGCCGAGCTCGCGGGCGCCGCCTCGCTCGCCGGACTCCTCGCCGACCCGGCCCGCCCCGGGACCGCCCGACCCGGCTCTCCCGATCGTCCGGTCGCCGTCGTCGTCACCGGGGGCAACGCCTCCTCCGACGAGATCGCCCGCCTCTCCGCCTGAGCGAACGCCGACTCGGCGGGGTGGTGCGGCGCGTCGCGACCGCTGTGACAGGTGTGACTGGTGATACTGAGCGGACTGCTCACCTTCCCCTGTGCAGGAGATTCGCCCCATGGTCGACCTGTCCTCGCCGTCCGGCAACGCCGGCGGCGCCCGCCCGCGCAGCCTCGTCGAGGACCGGGCCGCGCGGGTCCGGTTCCGCCGCGCGCTCGCCTACATGGCGATGACGCTGGTCGCGCCGGGCTCGGCCCAGCTGCTGGCCGGCAACCGGAAGGTGGGCCGGGTCGCGTTGCGGATCTGGGTGGGTCTCGTCGTCGTCGGCGTCCTGCTGATGACGATCAGCTACTTCGACCACGGGTTCGCGCTGCGCCTGGCCTTCAAGCCGACGCTCCTGCTGTTCGCCCGGCTCGGACTGATGGCCGGAGCGATCGCGTGGGCGGCGCTCTTCGTCGACGCGTGGCGGCTGGGGCAGCCGCTGACCCTGCGGATGGAGCACCGGCGGTGGGCGGTCGGTGTCAACGGGGTGCTCTGCTTCGGCGTCGCCGGAACCCTGCTGTTCGGCGCGCACCTGGTCGGCGTGCAGCGCGACTTCGTGATCGCGATGTTCGGCGACGGCGACGTGACCGGGGCGCACGACGGCCGCTACAACGTGCTGCTGGTCGGCGGCGACTCCGGCGCCAGCCGCTGGGGCCTGCGCACGGACTCGTTGACGCTGGCGTCGATCGACGCCGACACCGGCCGCACCGTGCTGATCGGCCTGCCGCGCAACATGACGAACTTCCCGTTCAAGGACGGCTCGGTCATGGACCAGCAGTTCCCGGACGGCTTCGACTGCGACGACTGCTACCTCAACGGCGTCAACACCTGGGTCGGTGACCACCAGGACCTCTTCAAGGGCTCCGACGACCCGGGCATGGACGCCACGATCTCGGCGGTGGAGGGGATCACCGGCCTCGAGGTGAACTACTGGGCGATGGTCGACCTCCAGGGGTTCCGCGACCTCGCGAACGCGGTAGGCGGCGTCACCATCAACGTCCGGCAGCCGATCGCGATCGGTCCGACCGGGGACGTGACCGGCTACATCGAGCCGGGCCGGCAGAAGCTCAGCGGCGACACGCTGCTCTGGTACGCCCGCTCCCGGGCCACCTCCGACGACTACTCCCGGATGGCGCGGCAGAAGTGCGTCATGAACGCGATGCTGCAGCAGCTCAGCCCGCAGACGGTGCTCACCCACTTCGAGCAGCTCACCAAGGCCTCCGAGGGCACGCTGTCCACCGACCTGCCGGCGTCGGAGGTCGGCCGGTTCATGGACCTGGCGATGAAGGCGCGGAACCAGAAGATCTCGACGCTGTCGCTGGTGCCGCCCCTGGTCAACACCGCCGACCCGGACATCTCCCTGATCCAGGACAAGATCCAGGAGACCATCGACAAGGCCGAGGGCGACGGCCCCGCCCCGTCGAAGCACGCCAAGAAGCCCAAGGACATGAACGAGGGCTCCTACGGCTCCTACGCCGACGGCTACACCGCCAACGACACCGGAGACCTGGGCGCCGCCTGCTGAGGGGGTCTTGCCGCGGCAGCGACGGGTACCGCAGGGCCGCGTGCTCGTCGAAGTCTTCCTTCGGGTAAGACACGCTCATGCCCGCGGGTGCGAGCGCGGCGAGCACGCCCCAGTGTTCGTGCGCGCCGATGAGTTCTCCATGCTCCCGCGGTCGGTCTCCCCGGGTCCAGCACTGCACTCACCCGAGGAGGCACGGTGAAGCTCTTGCTCACCTCTGGCGGCATCACGAACGACAGCATCCGGAAAGCGCTCGTGGAGCTGCTCGGGAAGCCGGTGCCCGACAGTCGGGCGCTCTGCGTGCCCACCGCTCAGTGGGGGCACCCGAGCTGCGGTCCCTCCTCCGTGCGGGGCTTCGTCGCGGCCGAGGCGCCGTTCGACCGGCTGACGGGCCTCGGCTGGGCCTCGCTCGGCGTCCTCGAGCTGACCGCGCTGCCCACGATCGGCGCCGAGCGGTGGCAGCCCTGGGTCCGGGAGGCCGATGTGGTCCTGGTGGACGGCGGGGACGCGACCTACCTGGCGCACTGGATCCGGGCGTCCGGGCTGCTCGAGCTGCTGCCGTCCCTTCCCGACCTGGTCTGGGTGGGTGTGAGCGCGGGCAGCATGGTGCTGACGCCACGGATCGGGGACGACTTCGTCGCGTGGGCATCAGCGCCGGACGATCGCACGCTCGGCGTCGTCGACTTCTCCATCTTCCCGCACCTGGACGCCTTCCCGACCAACACGATGGCTCACGCGGAGCGCTGGGCCGCCGACCTCGGCGGGCCCGCCTACGTCATCGACGAACAGACCGCGATCACGGTGGTCGACGGTGTCGTCGAGGTGGTCTCCGAAGGGCGATGGGCGCAGTTCGGGTCGTGAGCCGTCGGCGCGGTCACGAGGCATGATCGCTGGCATGTCCCTGCCCAGCCCGACCCTGCGGACGGCTCGGCTGCAGCTGCGGCCGTTCGCCGACGCCGACGCCGCCGCACTCTTCGCGCTGCACAGCGACGCGCACGTCCTGCGGTACTGGGACTCGGCGCCGTGGACCGATCCTGCCCGCGCCGGGCACTTCGTCGAGCGGTGCCGCCAGCTGGCGGCCACGGGGACGGGCGCGCGGCTGGCTATCGAGCGCGCCGGGGACCGGACGTTCCTCGGCTGGTGCAGCCTCACCCGGTGGGACCCCGGCCGCCGGAGCGCTGCGCTGGGCTACTGCCTGGGCGAGGCCGCCTGGGGACAGGGGTACATGACGGAGGCTGCCGGCGCTCTGCTGCAGTGGGCGTTCGGGGCCATCGACCTCAACCGGGTGCAGGCCGAGACCGACACGCGGAACGTGGCGTCCGTGCGGGTGCTCGAGAAGCTCGGCTTCGTGCGGGAGGGCACGCTGCGGGAGGACTGCGTCGTGAACGGCGAGGTCTCCGACTCCTTCGTCTACGGCCTGCTGCGACGGGAGTGGCGCGCGCCCGCGGACGCGCTGTGAGCGGAAGCACGCGCACGGGACCTTGAGTCAGCGGTGCGATCGGTGCTGCTCTATACCGAGCAGAACCGGCACCAGGAGAGAAGACCATGCCCGACATTTCCGACATCACGGCCCGTGGCCAGGACATCGCAGCCAAGGCGATCGGCGCGGCCGACTCGGTCGTCGGCGCCGCCCGCGACGCAGTGCGCGACCGAGCTCCCGCGCTCGAGAGGGTCGCGGACCTGGTGCCGGACCCGAGCGACGTCGTCGACCAGATCACGGCGACCGCGAACGAGCTGCTGGTGCTCGGGCAGGACGTCCAGAACAAGGTCATCGCCGCTCTCACCGCCAACGCCTGAGCCGGCGGTCCGGGGAGTCACCGGAGCGGCTGCACCGCCGCGACGACCTCGTCGTACACGTCCTTGTCCGGTGCGCACACCAGACCCGGGCCGAGCCGCCGCGGGTCGAAGGGGTCGCCGTCGATCATCCCGATGTGGCCGCCTGCCTCGGTCAGGATCAGCGCGCCGGGCAGGTGGTCCCAGGGCTTGCTGTGGTTGTAGACGTGGGCGCGGGAATCGCCCGCCACGAGGTGCGGGTAGTCGACCCCGCAGCACGCCCACGTCAGCTCGAGGGTGCCGAGGTCGCCGAGCTCCTTGCCGACCCACTTCCGACGCGCGGTGCGGTACGGCGACCCGGCGCCCTCGGTGAGCGTGAGCCGCTCGCCGTTCAGCCACGCGCCGGCGCCGCGCTCGGCCACGTACGCCGCCTCGTGCTGCGGCTGCCAGATCCAGCCCCGCACCACGACTCCGTCGCGCATCTCGCCGACCATCACGGCGTGGTCGGGTGAGCCGTGCACGAAGTTCTTGGTGCCGTCGACCGGGTCGACCGTGAACCCGTGGTCGGCGGCGGCGAACCGCGCCAGCAGGTCGGGGTCGGTCGCCTCGGCCTCCTCGCCGAGCACGACCGCGTCGGGATAGGCCTCCAGCAGCGCCCGGGTCAGCAGCTCCTCCGACTCGTGGTCCGCGATGGTCACGAGGTCGCCCGGGTTCTTCTCCTGGACCTGGTCGTCGCCGAGCTTGCGGAAGCGCGGGTTGATGACCTTCTCGGCGACGTCCTGCAGCAGCCGGAGTACGGCGTCGGTGTCCACGGGATTCACGGTATCGGGACGGTGGGACGGTCGCCCCGCTCCGCAGCGGGATCGTGCACCCGCCGCTCCAGCACTTCGGGCTCGATCCTCACCCGGCGCCCGATCGCTCGCCTGCTCGCCTAGGGTTACGGCCGTGCGCGTGGTGGCTGTCGTGGTGACGTTCGACCGGCTGCCCCTGCTCCAGAGGCTCGTCGAGCGCCTCGGCGAGGACGTCGCCGCCGGGCGGCTCGCGGAGGTGCTGGTCGTCGACAACGCGTCGAGCGACGGCACGGGCGAGTGGCTGACGGGTTTCGAGACTCGCTCTTCTCGCACCTCCACCACCGGCGAGGCGTGGCTGCAGCACCGCACCCTCGACCGCAACACGGGCGGGGCAGGGGGCTTCCACGAGGGGGTGCGCTGGGCGGTCGAGGAGACGGACGCCGACCTGGTGTGGCTGATGGACGACGACGGGCTGCCCGACCGCGACTGCCTCGAGCGGCTGCTCCGCGAGCCCGACCTCGACTTCTGGGGTCCCGTGGTCGTCGACGAGGAGCAGCCGGACCGGCTGGTCTTCCCGATCCGGCTCCCGGGCGGCACCCGGGTGGTCCACGACCTCGACGACGTCCGCGGCGCCGCCGGTCCCACCGGCCGGCTCGACGACATCGTCATCCCGTTCAACGGGGTCCTGCTCACCCGCGCGCTGGTCGAGCGGATCGGCTACCCGCGCGCCGAGTTCTTCATCTGGGGCGACGACCACGAGTACCGCCTGCGCGCCGAGCAGGCCGGCGCCCGGATCGCGACCGTCGTCGACGCCGCCGTCCGGCATCCCGCGGTCGGCAGCCTGGGCACACCGATGATGCTCGGCCGGACGACCTACAACCACACCCCGAGCGACCTGAAGCACTACTGCATGGCGCGCAACAACACGGTCAACCTCCGCGACTACCGCGGCTGGCCGCACGTGCTGCTCTTCTGGCTCAAGACGGTCTGGTTCTACCTGTTCACCCGCCCGCAGCCGGCCCGGATCGTGATGAGTGCGCGGGCGGCGTACGCCGGGCTGCGGGGAGACTTCACCGGCCACGAGAGGTTCCTGGGTCCCGACACGCCCCCGCTCGTCCCTCGCGCGCGCCACTCGACCGGCGGAAGGCACGAGACGACGGCGATCGTGGTCGTCACCTACAACCGCGCGGACCTGCTGGAGACGATGCTGACCGGCCTGGCCAAGCTCGACCCGGCACCCGAGGCCGTCATCGTCGTCGACAACGCCAGCTCCGACCGCACGCCCGACGTGCTCCTCGGGGCCGAGGTGCCCGGCCTGCAGGTGATCCGCAGCGAGGAGAACCTCGGCGGAGCCGGCGGCTTCCACCGCGGCGTCGAGGCGGCCCACGACCAGGGCTTCGACCGGATCTGGCTGATGGACGACGACGTCGTACCGGCGCCCGACTGCCTCGGCGTGCTGCTCGACCTGGACGAGGACTGCCTGATGGCGGTGCGCGAGGACAGCCGCGGCAGCCTCGCCGAGTACGCCGCCCTGCGGTTCGACCTCGACCGCCCCTGGGCGATCAAGCCGAAGACCGCCTCCGTCGTCAGCGAGTACGCCGACCGCCCGGCCATGCCGCCGGTCGTCCTCCTCGAGAACGTCGCCTTCGAGGGCTTCATGGTGCGGCGCCGCGTCGTGGACGCGATCGGCCTGCCCGACGAGACCTTCTTCATCTTCTACGACGACTGCGACTACGCCCTGCGGGCGCGACGGGCCGGCTTCCGGATCCTCGGCGTGCGGGACGCGGTGCTGGTGCGCCAGCTGGACTTCGACCAGCAGCACGACCTCGCCGGGTGGAAGGGCTACTACATGTACCGCAACCTGTTCGCGGTGCACCTGCGCTACGGCAGCAACGCAGCCGTCCGGCTCAAGCCGTGGCTGATCACGGCCGGCGTGGTCGCCGTCAGTCCGCTGCGGGGCGGTCGGGCAGAGGCGCGGAACGCGGTGCGGGCGCTACGGGATGCGCGACGGATGGCCCCACCCCCTCCGGTGTGAGTCGCAGCCGCCAGCCGACCCGGTTCCCGGTCGCGACGCCCGCCGACCAGACCGCGAAGGCGCCGAGCGCGAACCCGCCGAGCACGTCGCACGCGAAGTGCCAGCCGAGGTAGACCGTCGCCAGGATCGTGGCGACCAGGAAGATCCAGCTGAAGACCCGCACCCAGCGGGGGAGGGCGATCAGCTCGCCGATCAGGCAGATCGTCACCATGATCCCGACGTGCAGCGACGCGAACGCGGCGATCGTCTGCAGCGCATGGGTGCCCACCGGGTCGGCGAGAACCGAGACCCGGTCGTCCCACATCGCGTGCTGGAGGTCGCTCACGTAGGTGTGCGGCAGCGACGCGAACTCCGAGGAGTCCGAGTAGATCGGGCCGACCGTCGGCAGCAGCACGTAGAGCAGGGCCCCGACCGCCCAGTCGACCGCCACCGCGGTCACGTACCACTCGCCCGCCCGCGTGTGCCGGGTCCAGACCAGCGCGATGGCGATCGTCGCCGGCACCAGGCCGATCCAGAGGACGTAGACCCCGGAGAAGAAGTGCGCGGCGAGATCGGTGCCGAACCACGCGTGCAGGACGGCAGCGGGGTCGTGCCCGGCGAACAGGAACTGGTCGATGTCGGCGAGGTTGTCGTCGTAGATGTGCGGGTGCACGAACGGCGCCATGTTCTTGACGTTGCGGAACGCCGCGTAGGACAGGTACCAGGCCGCGAGCCCGCTGAGCGCGAACCGGAGGTGCGACGCGGGCCAGCGCTCGGTGACGACGCCGCGCCACTGCGCCACCAGGCGGCCGGCCCAGCCGGCGCCCGGCCGGCCCGCCCGCCGCAGGACCCGCGGGACGATGTCGAGCCCGATCGCACCGAGCACGATCAGCGGCATCTGGACGTAGGCGGGCATCACGTCGTCGGGGTCGCGGATCGGGATTCCCTGGGTCAGCGACATGACCACGGACGCTCCCGCGAGCGCGACTCCGGCGACCCAGGCGAGCCAGAACCTGGGCGCGGAAGCTGCGCGGGAAACGTTGTGCACCTCAACAGGATATTTCGTCCACGCGCGAAACGCTCGTCAGCCCCTCCCGGCGCGGCTCGCTGTGACCCAGACCGCACGCCGCGCGGCGGATGTGGGGCCAGGCGCCCAGAACCGTAGACTGACCCACCGTGTCCACTCCTGCTGCGCCCGACTCACCGCTCCCGGACCTGGTCGTCGTCGGCTCCGGCTTCTTCGGCCTGACCATCGCCGAGCGGTGCGCCAACGAGCTCGACCTCAAGGTCCTGGTGCTCGAGCGTCGGCACCACGTCGGTGGGAACGCCTACAGCGAGCGGGAGCCCGAGACCGGCATCGAGGTGCACAAGTACGGCGCCCACCTGTTCCACACGTCGAACGAGCGGGTCTGGGAGTACGTCAACCGGTTCACCGACTTCACCAACTACCAGCACCGGGTCTTCGGCAAGTACGACGGCCAGGTCTACTCGCTGCCGCTGAACCTCAGCCTGATCAACGTCTTCTTCGGGAAGTCGCACACCCCCGACGAGGCCCGCGCGCTGATCGCCGAGCAGGCCAGCGAGTTCCGGACCGAGGACGCCAGCAACCTCGAGGAGAAGGCGATCTCCCTGATCGGCCGCCCCCTCTACGAGGCCTTCATCAAGGGCTACACCGCGAAGCAGTGGCAGACCGACCCGACCGAGCTGAGCCCGGACATCATCACCAGGCTCCCGGTCCGCTACAACTTCGACAACCGCTACTTCAACGACAAGTACGAGGGCCTCCCGGTCGACGGCTACACCGCCTGGCTCGAGCGGATGGCGGACAGCCCCAACATCGAGGTCCGGCTCGAGACCGACTTCTTCGACGTGCGCGACGAGTTCCAGGGCAAGGTGCCGATCGTCTACACCGGCCCCGTCGACGAGTACTTCGGCAACTCCGAGGGCCGGCTGTCCTGGCGGACGGTCGACCTGGAGGCCGAGGTCGTCGACGTCGACGACTTCCAGGGCTGCTCGGTGATGAACTACAACGACCAGGGCGTCCCCTACACCCGGATCCACGAGTTCAAGCACTTCCACCCCGAGCGCACCTACCTGCCGGGCAAGTCGGTGATCGTGCACGAGTACAGCCGGTTCGCCGAGGAGACCGACGAGCCGTACTACCCGATCAACACCGCCGAGGACCGCGAGAAGCTGCTCCGCTACCGCGACCTGGCCAAGAAGGAGCCGATGACGCTCTTCGGCGGCCGGCTCGGCACCTACAAGTACCTGGACATGCACATGGCGATCGGCTCTGCCCTCTCCATGTACGACAACAAGCTGAAGCCGCACTTCACGGAAGGTGCGCCGCTGACCAGCGGAGGAGTCGACGAGTGACCGTCACCAAGGGCCAGACCACCCAGCTGCAGGACCTCACCGGCACGCCGTCGAACGAGCCGCTCCCCGGCACCGTGACGCGGCTGCTGCAGCGCCAGATCCTCCCGGTCGACTACGACCAGGAGGTCATGCCGTTGTACGTCGACCTCGACCCGGCGATCCTGGACGCCGACAAGTACGAGGTCGGCACCAACAAGGCCGCCCGGGAGATGAACGCCTTCCAGATGCGGCAGTCGGTCTCGTCGGGCCGCTCGGTGCACCCGGACCAGATCCGCTCCCGCACCGCCTACGCGCTCGACGCGGACGAGATGGTCTCCTTCGGCACCTACTTCAACGCGTTCCCGGCGAGCTACTGGCGCCGCTACACCGTGGTGGAGGCGGTCACCCTGACGGTCACCGTCGAGGGCGCCGGGGCGCGGGTGGTCGTCTACCGGTCGACGGCGAACGGCCGCACCCAGCAGGTGTCCTCCGCGGAGACCGAGGAGCAGGGCCCGAGCGCCCTGGTCTTCGACCTCACCCTGAAGCCGTTCACCGACGGCGGCTGGTACTGGTACGACGTCATCTCCGGCGACCACGAGGTCGTCGTGGCGTCGGCCGAGTGGACCGCGCAGGTCCCGGCCGACCGCGCCCAGCACGGCACGGTGGACATGGCGATCACGACCATGAACCGCCCGGACTTCTGCGCCAAGCTGCTCTCGCAGATGGGTGACGACGAGGTGCTGCGGCCCTACCTCGACACCGTCTTCGTCATGGAGCAGGGCACCCAGAAGGTCGTCGACTCCGAGTTCTTCCCCGCCGCCGAGAAGAGCCTGGACGGCCTGCTGCGCGTCATCGAGCAGGGCAACCTCGGCGGCTCGGGCGGCTACGCCCGCGGCCAGCTCGAGTCGCTGCGCAAGGGCACGGCGACCTACATGATGTGCATGGACGACGACGTCATCTGCGAGCCCGAGGGCATCGTCCGAGCCGTCACCTTCGGCGACCTGTGCCGGCGCCCCACGCTGGTCGGCGGCCACATGTTCAACATCTATGCCCGCTCCCAGCTGCACAGCTTCGGTGAGGTCGTCTCGCCGTGGACGTTCTGGTGGGGCTCCGCGCCGGGCGTGTTCATGAACTGGGACTTCGGCAGCCGCAACCTGCGCTCGGCCCGCTGGCTGCACAGGCGCGTGGACGTGGACTACAACGGCTGGTTCATGTGCCTGATCCCGCGGCAGGTGCTCGAGGAGATCGGCCTGTCGCTACCGGTCTTCATCAAGTGGGACGACTCCGAGTACGGCCTGCGCGCCAAGGAGGCGGGCTACCCGACCGTGAGCTTCCCCGGTGCGGCGGTGTGGCACGTGCCGTGGACCGACAAGAACGACGGGCTGGACTGGCAGGCCTACTTCCACCACCGCAACCGGTTCGTCGCTGCGCTGCTGCACTCGATCTACCCGCGCGGTGGCCGGATGGTGCAGGAGAGCTTCAACCACCAGATCAAGCACCTCGCGTCGATGCAGTACTCCACCGCGTGGATCCGTCACCAGGCGCTGCTCGACGTGCTCGCGGGTCCCGACCAGCTGCACGAGGACCTGCCGACCAAGCTGGCCGACATCCGGAAGCTGGCGAGCGGCTTCCAGGACGCGAAGCTCGAGGCCGACCGCGACGCCTTCCCGCCCGTACGCCGTCACAAGCCCCCGCGCAAGGGCCGCGGCGACGACGCGGTGCCCCGCACGTGGGAGGTCCGGCTGGCCGCGCTGAAGGCGCCGATCAAGCAGCTCAAGAAGCCGCGGCCGACGGCTAAGGCCAACCCGGAGGCCGAGCTGCCGGCGATGGACTCGCAGTGGTACCGGATCGTCAAGTACGACTCGGTCGTGGTCTCGATGCCCGACGGGCAGACCCAGACGTTCCTGCAGCGCGACCCCGAGCAATTCAAGTCGCTGCTCAAGGACACGGTCGCGATCCACGCCAGGCTCAAGCGGGAGTGGCCGCGGCTCGCGCAGCTCTACCGCGACCGGCTCGGCGAGATCACCTCGCCGGAGGCGTGGGAGCGGACGTTCGCGCCGTGGGCCGGCCCCGACGAGGCGGTGGAACGCACGAATGATTGACAATGGCCCCGTGGAGCGATTGGAGTCCGTGCCGCTCGCACCCCCGTCGTCGAACAACGGCCTGCTCGCCGTCTTCCAGCGCCGCTACCTGCTCCGCCTGCTCGTCCGTCGCGAGATCAGCGCCCGCTACCAGGGGTCGTTCCTCGGCCTGATGTGGTCCTACATCAACCCGTTGTCGCACTTCCTCGTCTACTGGGCGGTGATCGGCGGGATCCTCGGGCTGCACAAGACGGTGCCGAACTTCCCGGTGCACATCTTCGCCGGCCTGATCGTCGTGCACTTCTTCACCGAGACCTTCGGTGCCGGTACCCGGTCCATCGTCCGGAACCGGTCGATCGTGCAGAAGATGCCGCTCCCGCGGGAGATGTTCCCGGTCGCGACGATGCTGGTCTCGCTCTACCACGTGGTGCCGCAGGTCGTGATCATGGTGGTGGCATGCCTGCTCTCCGGGTGGACCCCGGACCTCTACGGCATGGTCTGCGCGTTGCTCGGCATCGGCGTGATCATGTTGATCGGCACGGCCTCGGCGCTGATCTTCAGCGTGGCGAACGTGTTCTTCCGCGACTTCGGGAACATCGTCAACGTCCTGCAGATGTTCGTCCGGTTCGGCGTGCCGATGATCTACCCCTACAGCATCATCGACGAGCGCTTCGGCCGGTTCGCGCAGTTCTACACGTGGAACCCCCTCGCGGACGCGGTGCTGCTGTTCCAGCGGGCCTTCTGGGTCGGCACGACGGCAGGGCCCGACGACCACGTGCCCGGTGGCTACCGCACGGTCGCCTACACGGCCGCGCACGACATGCCGCCGAACCTGATCCTGATCGGCCTCGCCATGGTGGCCGTCGGTGCGCTCTTCCTCCTCCTCGCGCAGCTGATCTTCACCAAGTTCGAGAACAAGATCCCGGAGCGGCTCTAGATGACGCGTTCGATCCAGCTCGACAACGTCTCGAAGATGTTCACCCTGCGCTACCACCGGACCTTCAAGGAGATCACGGTGGCGATGGCGCGGGGCCACCAGATCAGCCACACCTTCAAGGCCGTCGACGACGTCTCCTTCACCGTCGAGCAGGGCGAGGCCATCGGCCTGATGGGCCTCAACGGCTCGGGCAAGTCCACGCTGCTCAAGATGATCAGCGGCGTGATGAAGCCCGACGAGGGCACCGTGCTGACCCGCGGCCGGATCGCCGGCCTGATCGCCACGGGCGCGGGCTTCCACCCACAGCTCACCGGCCGCGACAACCTGGTCCTGAACGCAGCGATCCTGGGGATGAGCGAGCAGGAGCTCAGTCGCAAGTTCGACGAGATCGTGGAGTTCTCCGGCCTGGAGAAGAAGCTCGAGACCCAGGTCGGCTACTACTCGTCGGGCCAGAGCGCGCGGCTCGGCTTCTCGGTCGCGATCCACGTCGACTCCGACATCTTCCTGGCCGACGAGGCGCTCGCGGTGGGGGACAAGCCCTTCAAGCGGAAGTGCATGCAGAAGATGAAGGAGGTCCGCGACAGCGGCCGCACCATCTTCTACGTCAGCCACGCCGCGGCCTCGGTGAAGAAGATGTGCAGCCGGGTGATCGTGCTCGAGGAGGGCCGGCTCGGCTTCGACGGTGACGTCGAGGAGGGCATCAAGTACCTGCACTACGACGGTGACGAGCTGGACGAAGAGGGCGATGAGCTCGACGCCGACGAGGACACCGGCGACGACGTCTGACCCGATCGGTCGACTTTCTGCGATCGTCCGGCGTGTCGGCTGGAAATTACACTCTTGTAGTTACTCGCGATCTCTTCCCAACGCGTGTGACTGATGTGAAAGTTGCTTCTCGTGTGACAACTTCCCCCGCACACGACTGGAGCAGGATTCTCATGCTGTCGAGCACGTCCCGGACGCGTTTCATCACCGTCTGCCAGCAGCTGCTGGCGCTGGCGGTGGTACTGGCGTTCCTCACTCCCGCAGCCCGCACGATCACGATGGACGTGCGCCCGCCGGCGCACGGCGGTGTGGCCGGGGACGTCCGGCCGGACGCCTACCTGCGGGCGGCGGAGCGGCCGTCGCGGGTCCCCGCCGCGCCGGTCGACCCGAAGGTCAGCGAGTACAGCATGACCGCGCCCGCCGGCGCCCGGCTCGCTCCCGGGATGCTGAAGGCGTCGGCCCGCCGTACGCCCGGCGGCGGCCAGGAGATCGTCAGCCGGAAGCTGCCGGTGCGGGGGTACGGCGCCGTGGGCGTCACGTGGCAGCACGGTGACGACCTCGCCCAGGACCAGATCAAGGTCCAGGCGCGCTACCGCATGAACGGCTCCTGGTCGGCCTGGACGCCGGTGACCTACGACGGCGACCACGGCCCCGACCCGGGCAGCGCCGAGGCGCGGAACGCCCGGCCGGGCACCGACCCGCTGTTCGTCGGCAACGTCGACGACGTGCAGGTGCGCGTGGACACGAAGAGCACCGCGCCGGCGGACATGAAGCTCGCGGTCGTCGACCCGGGCAAGGCCACCACCGTCGCCCGCCAGGCGCCGAGGATCGACACCGGCGCCGGCGACGCGGGTACCGAGGAGGTGCCGTCCCCCGACGGGAACGGCGGCCTCGACCTCTCGGCGCAGGTCGTCGCCCCGAAGCCGAAGATCTTCTCCCGAGCCCAGTGGGGGGCCGACGAGAGCATGAGGGACAAGCCGTCGCTGCACTACGGCGACGTGCACGCCGGCTTCATCCACCACACGGTGAACGCGAACGACTACACGCGGGCCGAGGTCCCGGCGATCATCCGTGGCATCTACGCCTACCACACGCAGTCCCGCGGCTGGAGCGACATCGGCTACAACTACCTGGTCGACCGGTTCGGCCGGATCTGGGAGGGCCGGTACGGCGGCGTCGACCGCGACGTCGTCGGAGCTCACACGCTCGGCTACAACGACGACTCGTTCGCGATGTCGGCGATCGGCAACTACGAGGTCGCGCACCCCTCGGACGCGATGCTCGACGCCTACGCCCGGCTGTTCGCCTGGAAGCTCGGCCTGCACGGCATCGGAGCCGGCTGGAAGCGCACCTGGGTGACCTCGCGCTACTTCCAGGCGATCAACGGCCACCGCGACGCCGAGTCGACCGCGTGCCCGGGCAAGTACCTCTACGCGAAGATCCCCGACATCCGCGCCGCCGCCGTCCAGGACCAGGGCAGCTGGAGCGGCCGGGACCTCCAGTCGGACTACGTCGGCTCGGAGCGCCCCGACCTGGTCGCGCGCCAGGGCGGCGACTCCGACGTGGTGCTGCTGCCGGTGCACAAGCGCAAGGGCGTCTACTCGCTCGGTGCCCCGGTCGACACGGGCCTGCACCTGCCCGGCGCCCGCAACATCATGCGGGTCGGCGACTGGGACAAGGACGGGATCAACGACCTGGTGACCCGCAACGACCACGGTGCCCTCGACCTCTACCGCGGCCTCGGTGACGGGAAGTTCGACCAGGCCCAGGTGATCGGCACCGGCTTCGGCCGGGTGCAGCTGCTCACCGCGGTCGGCGACTTCACCGGCGACGGGTTCCCCGACCTGATGGGCCAGCCGCGCGGCGGCCAGATGCGGATCTACCCCGGCAACGGGCTCAAGGGCCTCAAGGTGAGCTACCCGGCGATGACGACGGTCACGGCGCAGCGGATGATCGGCGTCGGCCGGTGGGACTTCGACGGCGCCCCCGACGTGCTCACCCGCTCCGGCGACACCCTGCAGCTCCGCACCGGCAACGGCCCCGGCGGACTGGCCGGCACCAAGCCGGTCACCCTGGACGTCGCCGGCTACGACTGGCTGGCGGGCGTCAGCGACGTCGACATGACCGGGCACTCCGACGTGATCGCGCGCCAACGGTCCAACGGGCAGATGTACCTGTTCCCGGGGACCCGGAGCGGGTTCGGCGACCGGATCGCGCTGGGGAAGGTCGGCGACGCGTACAACTACATCGGATGACCTGGGGAGGCCTGGGGCCTAGGCGGGGAAGCGAGCCGTGGCGCGCTCGGCGACGTACGTCGCCTCGAGCCGCTCCGGCTCGGCCCGGGCGACCAGGACCAGGGAGCCGTTGCGAGCCAGCGGTTCCGTGAAGGTCGCGACACCTGGTGGGGAAGCCGGGTTCGCGACCGAGAGGAGGCGGCCGCCGTCGGCGACGAGAGTCCCGGCGGCGGCCGTCGTCCACACCTCGCCCTGGCTCTGCGTGTCCGTCGCCGCGTCGTCCGCGGTCGGCGGGTCCCAGGGCGCGAACGCGTCGGGCTGCGACCAGATCTCGACCCCGACGTCGTGCACGCCGACGGGCACCGGCTCCGCGAACCGTACGCCGAGCGGCAGCAGCGAGCAGGCCAGGACGGTGGTGGCTGCGGCCCGGGGCGCCCAGCGGGCGAGCGCCTCGGGGCCGCACACGACCGCGTCGGGGTCGTCGGCGGCGGTGAGGACCAGCCCCGCGTTCCACGCGGCACCGACGAAGACCGTGCCCAGCCAGTGCGGCGGCAGGTCCACGCGCAGCCTCATCCCCCGCTCGAGGCCGAGCTCGTCGACGAGCAGCGAGGACGCCTTCGCCACCCAGTTGGCGTAGGTCGTCACCGACAGCTCGACCCGCTCGCCGGTCGCGTCGTCGTAGAACGTCACGAGCGGTTGTCCGGGATCGCGCCGGAGCCGCTCGGACAGGACCTCGCTGAAGGTGGTCACGCCGTTATTGTCGCGCCATGCGTGAACTCGACGGTTTCTGGGCCGTGGTGCCGGCCGGTGGCGCCGGCACCCGGCTGTGGCCCCTGTCCCGGTCGGGCTCACCGAAGTTCCTGCACGACCTGACCGGCAGCGGGAGCACCCTGATCCAGGAGACGCACGACCGGCTGGCGCCGCTCGTCGGACCACGCTTCCTCGTCGTGACCGGACGCGCCCACGAGGCCGCGGTCCGGGAGCAGCTGCCCTCGCTGGGCGCGGACGACCTCGTCGCGGAGCCGTCGGCCCGGGACTCGATGGCCGCGATCGGCCTCGCCGCGGCGATCCTCGAGCGACGGGCCGAGCGCACCGGCGAGGACCTGGTCATGGGCTCGTTCGCGGCCGACCACGTGATCGCCGACGTCGAGGCCTTCGCGAGGACCGTCCAGGAGGCGGTCGCGGCGGCTCGCGAGGACCACCTGGTGACCATCGGCATCGAGCCGACCTTCCCGAGCTCGGCGTTCGGCTACATCCACCAGGGCGATCCGCTGCCGGGCCACGACCGCGCGTGCGCCGTCGCGGAGTTCGTCGAGAAGCCGTCGGCGGAGGTGGCGGAGGAGTACCTGGCGGCCGGCGGCTACCGGTGGAACGCGGGGATGTTCGTCGCGCGCCCGACCGTGCTGCTGGGGCTGCTGGAGGAGCAGGACCCCGGCTTCGCCGCCACCCTGCGGGCGATCGCCGCGGAGCCCGGCCGGCTCGCGGAGCTGTGGGAGCAGTGCCCGAAGATCGCCATCGACCACGCCGTGGCCGAGCCCGCCGCGGCCGCGGGCCGGGTCGCGACGGTGCCGGGGGACTTCGGCTGGGACGACATCGGGGACTTCGACTCGCTGGCCGGCCTGCTGGAGCGCCGGCCCGGCGCGAAGCTCGCGACGGGTCCGCGGGACCTGACCGTGCTGGGGGACGGGGACGCCGTCGTCGCCCTCGAGGCGAGCGGGGTCGTCGTGCCCGCCTCGGGCCGCGTCGTCGCGGTCGTCGGGCTGGACGACGTGGTCGTCGTCGACACCCCCGACGCCCTGCTCGTGACCACGCGGGCACGCGCGCAGGACGTGAAGGCCGTCGTCGCCGCGCTCAAGGAGCGCGGTCGCACCGACCTGACCTGACCTGGCGTCAGGCGCCCGGCTGGTAGCCGCCGATCGGCTCGGGGGCGTTGGTGTAGGGGAACTTCGCCATGAAGTCCTGGACCGCCTCGCCGCTCGGCTCGGAGCAGTACTGCCACTCGCCGTACTGGTCACCGGCGCTGTCGACCGTCCACGCCGTCAGCGCGATGTGCTTGCCGTCGGGGAACGGGTCGCCGTCGTCCTTGGTCCACGGCACGGCCTTGAACGAGTAGCGGTTGTTGGTGTCGCTGGCGTCGAGGCGGGCGGCGATCGACTTCACGTCGGCGAGCATGCTCGGGCTGTTGGCCGCGGTGTCGTCGTACCAGAGGATCGTGTAGCCGTGCTCGAGGTTGTGCACGAGCTCCTCGAGCTCGGGCCGGTTGTCCTCGGTGTAGAAGCGCTGGTGGATCGGCACCGGGGCCTGGCCGGGCTCGTTCCAGTGCGGCCCGAAGGCCGGCGGGGAGTCCGGGTAGTTGATCTGCGTGCCGGTCGGCTCGTGCTGCTGGTTGCCGTTGGCCTTCTTGCGGGTGATGTCGCTGCACACGTCGGCCGCGGGCGCGCCGATCTCGGTCAGGGGCTTGGTGCTGTTGCCCTTCTGGTGGACCCAGGTCCAGACCGGCTTCCACGCGGCGGCGACGATGATCGCGGCCGCGATCGCCACGCAGATGACCACGATGATGGTGCCCTGGCGCTTCTCGGCGCTCTTCTGCTTGCGCCGGATGTCATCGATGACCTTCTGGCGGTCCGAGCGCACGGACGACTTGCTGGTCTTGGCCACGGTGCGGGCT
Organism: Nocardioides panacisoli; assembly: GCF_039537325.1. Taxonomy (GTDB): domain Bacteria; phylum Actinomycetota; class Actinomycetes; order Propionibacteriales; family Nocardioidaceae; genus Nocardioides; species Nocardioides panacisoli. The sequence continues at coordinate 290,336 of NZ_BAABAH010000002.1, read as the reverse complement.
ACCCCTGCTTCTGGTCGACCGGTGCGGTCGAGGTGGAGATGATCGCGGCGAGTCTACGGAGTCATCGGTCGGATCCGCAGATCGGTGCGTGGATCGGCCCCGTCGGCGGCCTCCGGCTCGACGGTCCACCCGTGCGCGAACGCGAGTACGGCGGCCACGGCCGCCCGGTCCGCCGGGCACCGGACGACGCCCTCCGCGGCCACCGCGGGCACCCCGGCCCGGCCGAACGCGTCGACCATCTCGTCGACCGTCGCGACCGACCCGAACGGCACCTGGTCGCCCGCGGCCGCCGCCACGGCCCGCACCACGGCCTCCCGAGCGCCGTACCCGAACAGGTCGGCGCCCTCGGCCCGGACGAGGACCGCTGCGCCCGGACCGTCCTCGCCGGCCGGCAGCACCAGGTCCGGGCGTCCGCGCAGCACCGCGAACGGGCGGCCGGCGAGCTTGCCCTGGGCGAGCTCGGCAGCCGAGGCGATCTCGTCGGCGAGTGCGGGGGCGGTGACCGCGAGCTCGTTGCCGTGCTCGTCGACGCGGCCGGCGTAGGACTCGAGGACCACGACGCCCGCGGCGCCGATCGCGAGGTCGGTCTGGCCCTCGCGCCAGGTGCGACCGGCGGTGTCGGTGACGATGACCCCGACGTTGGCGCCCCCGCGCTCTCGGACCGCCGCCCGCAGCGTGCGGGCGGAGACGTCGGGGTCGAGCGGCAGCAGCACGACCGATCCGTTCGGCACGTTGGAGGCGTCCACGCCGGCCGCGGCCATCGTGAGCCCGAGCCGGTTGCGCACGATCCGGGTGCGGCCGCGCACCGCGACGGTGCGCTCGGTCTCGGCGTCGATCCACTGCTCGCGGTCGCCCTGAGCGACGCGGCCCTCGGCCTTGCTGACCACCTTGCTCGTCACGACGACCACGTCGCCGTCCGCGAGCGGCTCGTCCAGCGCGCCGAGCAGCAGTGCGGCGAGGTCGTCGCCGGCGCGCACCTCGGGCACGCCGTCGGGCGCGACGACCGTGATCACTTCGGGGCGACCAGGTCGACCGCAGCCGCCGCCATCGCGGCGGTGGCGTCGTGGTCGGTCATCATCAGCGGCACGGCGGCGCAGCCGATGCCGGCGGCCCGGAGCCGCTCCACGTCCGCGGCGTCCCGCTCGTCGACCAGCCAGCCGTCGAGGACGCCGCCGGCCGAGCGGGCGCCGTAGTGCAGCCCGACACCGGCGGCGCTGACCTCGACACCGATGGAGGTCAGCATCTGCTGGGCCATGCCGCGCACGTGGGTGCCGCCGACGATCGGGGACAGGCCGACGACGGGCGCGGGTCCCGAGACCAGCGCGTCGCGGAGCCCGGGCACACCGAGGATGGTGCCGACCGACACGACCGGGTTCGACGGCGGCAGCACGACCAGGTCGGCGCCGGTGATCGCCTCGACCACCCCGGGGCCGGGCTTGGCGTCGTCGAGGCCGACGAACACGACCGCCTCGGCGGGGACCTCGGCGCGCAGCCGGACCCAGTACTCCTGGAAGTGCACCACCCGCCGGCCGCTGGGGGAGTCGGCGTCGGCGACCGCGACGTGGGTCTCGACCCGGTCGTCGGTCATGGGCAGCAGCCGGACGCCTCGCCCCCAGACCGGGTCGAGCCACCGCCGACACAGAGCCTGGGTCACCTGGGACAGCGGGTAGCCCGCGTCGAGCATCTGGGTCCGCACCAGGTGGGTGGCGATGTCGCGGTCGCCCAGGCCGAACCAGGTGGGCTCGACGCCGTACGCCGCCAGCTCCTCCTTCGCGCTCCAGGTCTCGTCGCGCCGGCCCCAGCCCCGCTCGGGGTCGATGCCGTCACCGAGGGTGTACATGACCGTGTCGAGGTCGGGGCACACCTTGAGCCCGTGGATCCACCAGTCGTCGGCCGTGTTGGCCACGACGGTGACCTCCGCGTCGGCCGCGACACCCGGCAGGGTGCCGTTCCCGATGCCGTGGAGCAGGCCCTGGAGGAACCTCGCGCCGCCCATTCCTCCCGACAGGACGGTGATCTTCTGCATGGGGGAAGTCTGGCGTATAGCAGATCCGCACTTGACTCCGAGGGTATGACATGCATGTAATTCCCACAGTGTTGTTCCTAGGTTCGTCGGGGTCGAAAGGGGCGGAACCGTGAGGGAACTCTTCCTGGTAGAGGCAGAAACAGAAGAAGTCGGTTGGCAGGAGCGCGCGCTGTGCGCGCAGACCGACCCCGAGGCGTTCTTTCCCGAGAAGGGCGGCTCGACGCGCGAGGCCAAGAAGGTGTGCCAGACCTGCGAGGTGCGGGTCGAGTGCCTCGAGGCGGCGTTGATGCAGGACGAGCGGTTCGGCATCTGGGGCGGCCTGTCCGAGCGTGAGCGTCGCAAGCTGAAGAAACGAGCGGTGTAGCGCCAGCCGGGAGCGAGGCACGAGCTCCCGGCGTCGGCGCGGAAGGTCGGGCAAGCGCGCGGCCGAGCCTGCGAGGGCGCGGCCGCGCGTCGAAACCCATGAGCATTCGGACCTGATGGGTGCCGCCGCTAGTGTGAACCGCCGTGCCTGCCGTCGTCGTCGTCCTCGTCACCCATGACGGGGCGGCCTGGCTGCCCGCGGTCCTCGAGGGGATCCGGGCCCAGACGACCCCCGTCGCGGGGGTGGTCGCGGTCGACACCGGCAGCCTCGACGACAGCGCCGAGCTCGTCGAGACGCTGGCGCCGTTCGTGCCGACCACGGTGCTGCGCGCCGACGCCGCCACCTCCTTCCCGCAGGCCGTCGCCCGGGCCGTCGAGCACGTCGAGCAGGCCGGCACCCACCCCGACTGGCTCTGGCTGCTGCACGACGACAGCAACCCCGACCCCGCAGCACTGACCGAGCTGCTCGCGGTCTCCGGCCAGCGGCCCGAGGCCGAGATCCTCGGCCCGAAGCTGCGCGAGTGGCCCTCGCTGCGCCGGCTGCTCGAGCTCGGCGTGACGATCAGCGGCACCGGCCGGCGCGAGACCGGCCTCGAGCGCGGCGAGTACGACCAGGGCCAGCACGAGGACGTCCGCGAGGTGTTCGCGGTCAACACCGCCGGCATGCTGGTCCGGCCCGCGGCCCTCTCCGCGCTCGGCGGCCTCGACGAGAACCTGCCGATGTTCGGCAACGACCTCGACCTCGGCTGGCGCGCCGCCGCGGCGGGCAAGACCACGCTGATCGTTCCGAAGGCCGTCGTCTTCCACGCCGAGGCCGCCCACCGCGGCGTACGGCGGACCGCGCTCACGGGGCGGCACACCCACTACCAGGAGCGGCGCGCGGCGCTCTACACGCTGCTCGCGAACGGTCGCGGCCGCTGGCTGCCGTTCCAGGTGGTGCGGCTCGCGCTCGGCACGCTCCTGCGCATCCTCGGCTTCCTCGTCGTGCGCTCGCCGGGCGAGGCCCTGGACGAGCTGGCCGCGCTGCTCTCGGTGTACGCCCACCCCGGCCAGGTGCTCGCGGCGCGGCGCACCCGTGCCGCGATGTTCCGCGACGGCGGCGACACCGACCGGGTGCGCCGGCTGCTCGCGCCGTGGTGGCTGCCCTACCGGCACGGCCTGGACTTCGTCAGCGACGTCGCGGCCGCACTGACCAACCAGGCCGCGGACGTGGCCGAGCGGCGCCGCGAGGCCGCGGCGGCCCGCGACCCCAACCCGCCCGTCGCGCGCCACCGCGACGAGGAGGACGAGGCGCTGGCCGACACGGGGATCGCCGTGCGGTTCCTCACCAACCCGGTCGCGGTGGCGGTGGCGGTGATCGTCCTGGTCCTGGTCGCCGGGGCCCGCGGCGCGTTCGGCGACGTCGTCGGCGGTGCGCTCTCCCCGTCGCCGAGCGGCGCGGGTGACTGGTGGCGGCTGCACCTCGAGACCGACCACCCGATCGGCTTCGGCACCAGCGTGCCGGCCCCGCCGTACGTCCTCCCGCTCGCGCTGCTGGCCAGCCTGCTCGGCCCGACGACCACGATGTCGGCCCTGCTGGTGCTGTCCGCGCCCCTCGCCCTCTGGGGAGCCTGGCGGTTCCTGCGCGTGGTCGGCCGGCTGATGTCGACGTACGGCGCCCCGCGCTGGCTGCTGCTGTGGGGGTCGACGACCTACGCGCTCGTGCCGCTCGTCGCCGGAGCGTTCGAGGGCGGTCGCTGGGGCATCGTCGCTGCTTCCGCGCTGCTGCCGTGGGTGGCGCACGCCGCCCTCGGCTTCGCCGAGCCCGAGGCGTCGCGCCGGCAACGCGCCGGCTGGCGGGTCGGCCTGCTGCTCGCGCTGCTGACGGCGGTCACGCCCACCGCGTGGTGGCTGTTCCTGGCCCTCGGCGTCGTCGTGCTGGTCGCCGGCAACCGGGTCGTCCCGGGAGCCGCGCGCGACCGCACCGTCTGGGGCCCGCCCGCGCTGGCCCTCGGCATCCCGCTGGTGCTGCTGCTCCCGTGGTGGCTGCCGCTCGCGCTCGACGGGGCGTTCGTCGGCAGCCTCCTCGACGTCGGCCGCTGGCCGACAGACCCGACCACCGGCCCGGAGCTGGTGCTCGGCCGCCTGGGCGACCTCGGCGCGCCGTGGTGGGCCGGGCTGGTGCTGCCGGCCCTCGCGCTCGTCGCGCTCGTCCCCCGCGCCACGCGCATCGGCGTGGTCGTCTGCTGGCTCGTCGCGGCGGTCGCGGCGCTGGTCGCCGTACCCCTCGGGCTCGTCGACGTGGACCTCACCGGCGTCGCCGGGCAGCAGCTCGGTCTGGGACCGGTGCTGCTCGTCCTGCACGGCGCGTGGATCTCCGCGATCGTGATCGCCGGCGTCGCCCTGCGGGACGTCTCGCTCTCCCGGCCCGCGACCGCGGGGGTCGTGGCGGCCGGCCTGGTCGGCCTGCTCGCGCCCGCGGTCGGGCTGGTCTGGTTCGCCGGATGGGGCGGCAGCGACCTCGCCGACGAGCCGGACTCCGGCATCCCGGCCCACATGACCGAGGACGCCGAGCTCGGCCTCGCCAACGGGATCCTGGTGATCCGGGGGAGCATCGAGGACGGGCTGACCTACGACGTCGTCCGCGACGACGGGCCGACCGTGGGCGAGGACGAGATCGCGGCGCTCACCGACGAGGACAGCGACGTCACCGGGCTGCTCACGGTGCTCGCCACCGCCCCGTCCGCCGACGCGGTCGAGCAGCTGCGCGAACGCGGCGTTAAGTACGTCGTCCAGCCGGCCCCGGCCGACGGCGACGTCGCCTCCCGCTTGGATGCCACGCCCGGTCTCGAGCGGGCCAGCGCCGACGACCGCTCCACCCGCGCCTGGGAGCTCACCAAGCCGCCCCCCGCCGACGCGGTCGACGGCAGCCTGACCGGGTGGCGGCTGGTGCTCGTCGGCGCCCAGCTCGTCGTGATCGTGTTCGTCGTCGTGCAGTGCCTGCCGACGATCCGGAGGAGGCGCGCAGATGTCTGACCAGCAGCCGAGCGGGCGCCGGGCGGACCGCAGCGGCGCCCCGCAGGGCGGCGGCCGCCGCGCCGAGAGCGGGCGGAACCGGAAGATCGACGTGGTCGTCGTGCTCGCCATGATCCTGCCGACGGTGGTCGTGGTCGCCGTCGCGGTGAACGAGGACGACTCGCTGCCCGCCTCCACGCTGCGGCCGCCCACCAGCGCACCGCTGACCGACGCCGCCGTCGTCTGCCCGGGTGCCGCGGTCCCCGGCGACGTCTCGCTGACCCGGTCGCCCGGGGTGCAGGGCGGCCGCGTCGAGGTGCGTACCGGCACCACCCGGCTCGACGCCGGCAGCCCGGTCGACGTCGTCCCCGACCGCGTCGCGACGGTCCAGGAGGACTCGGCCCCGGTCGAGATCTCCGGCCACGACGCGGCCGCCCCCGGCCTGGTCGCCGGGCGAGGCGGGCCGACCGCGCCCGCCGAGTGCCGGCCGCCGGCCTTCGACGAGTGGTTCGTGGGCCTGGGTGCCGCCGCGCGGAACAGCTCCGAGCTCGAGCTGGTCAACCCCGACGGCGGCCGGGCGATCGTCGACATCGCCCTCTACGGGCCGCACGGACCGGTGAAGTCGGAGGACCTGCGCGGGATCACCGTCGGTCCCCACGAGGTGAGCACGTTCGACCTGTCCAAGACGATCCCGAGGCGGGTCGACCTGGCCGCGCACGTGACGGTCACCCAGGGCCGCGTCGTCACGACCTTCCGGCACACCATCGACCTGCTCGGGCAGAGCCGGGTGACGACCGACTACCGGCTCTCCCAGGCGCAGCCGCAGACCGAGAACCTGCTCCTCGGCGTGCCGGACAGCGGCCCCCGCCGGCTGTTCGTGATGAACCCCGGCCAGGACGAGCTGCGCGCGCAGGTGCAGATCGTGACCAAGGACGCCACGTTCACGCCCGAGGGGGCCAAGGACATCGTCGTCGGTCCCGAGGAGCAGGGCTGGGTCAACCTCGACTCCTACCTGCCCAAGGACGCGATGAAGGACTCCTTGGGGCTGCTCGTCACCTCCTCCGAGCCCGCGGCGGTCGGCGTGCGCACGCTGGTCGGGGACGACGTGGCGCAGTTCAGCAGCCTGCCGCGGATCGAGAGCGATGCGGTCGCCGTGCTCCCGACGGGGGAGAAGCGGCTCGTCCTCGGTGACGCCGAGCGCACCGGCGTCGTCCACGTGACCTCGACGGACGCCTCCGGCAAGGTCCTCGACACCCAGGACGTCCAGGTAGGGGCCGGCAGGGGCTCAGAGGTCGACCTGCCCGCCGAGGCCGTCGCCGTCACCGTGGAGTCGCGCACGACCCCGGTCGCGGGCGAGGTCCTCGTCTCCGGACCAGCGAGCGACCCCGGGCTGGGGGTCGTCCGGCTCCGGGACGCGGAGGTCGCCGCCGAGGTGCCGGTCGTCCGGCCGGACTGAGGCTCCCGGAGCGAGACCGCTCAGTCGCCCGGGTAGCGAGGGTCCACGTCGGAGGCAGGGATGCCGAGCAGCTCGGCCACCTGCTCGACGAGGACGGTGAGGATCATCGCCTCGAGCTCGCCCCGGTCCGAGGCGCGGTGCTCGAGCGGCCGGCGGAACAGCACGATCCGGGTCGGGCGGGTGCCCGAGCCCCGGATCAGCGACGACAGCGGAACGTTGCCCGACTCCCAGTCGTCCGGGAGGTCGGGGATGTCCTCGACGGCGTACTCCACGAGCCCCAGCCGGTCGGCCCACCGGTCCTCGAGGTCGTCGACGATGTCGATGACGATCTCGTCGAACACCTCGCGCCGGGTGCGTGGCCGGGGCGGCCGCCGGTGCGGGCCGAGCGAGGACGGCAGCACCGCCGGACCCCGCATCCCACGTCCCCGCCGGTCGCGGGACCGCCGGCGTGCGCCACTCTCCTCCACGACCCGCGAGCCTAGTCGGCGGGGGTTCGCGGTGGTTGTAGCGTTCGCCGCGTGAGTCTCGCCCGTCGCTGTTCGCGCACCGGATGCGCCCGCGCGGCGGTGGCCACGCTCACCTACGTCTACGCCGACCAGACGGCCGTGCTCGGCCCGCTGGCGACGTACGCCGAACCGCACGCCTACGACCTGTGCGACCAGCACAGCGAGCGCCTGTCCGCGCCGCGGGGCTGGGAGGTGCTCCGGCTCGCGATCGAGAGTCGCGACCCCGAGCCCAACCACGACGACCTGCTGGCGCTGGCCGACGCCGTCCGGGAGGCCGGCCGGCCGGTGGCTCCGCGCCCCGAGCCGGTGCAGGGCGCCGGCCGCGAGGTCGCCCGTCGCGGGCACCTCCGGGTGCTCCAGTCGGACTGAAGGGCGCTAGGGTCGCCACCATGTCGACGACCTGCTCGCCGGACAACCTCAACGCGGTCTTCAAGGCCTACGACGTCCGCGGCACCGTGCCCGACCAGCTCGACGAGGAGCTCGCGCGCGCCGTAGGGACGGCGTACGTCCAGGTGCTCGGCGTGCAGGCGGTCGTGGTCGGCTACGACATGCGGCCCAGCTCGCCCGGCCTGGCCGGCGCGTTCGCCGACGGCGCGACCGCGGCCGGCGCCGACGTGACGATGATCGGCCTGGCGTCGACCGACCAGCTCTACTTCGCCTCGGGCCACCTCGAGCTGCCCGGCGCGATGTTCACCGCGAGCCACAACCCCGCGCAGTACAACGGCATCAAGCTCTGCCGCGCGTTCGCCCAGCCGGTCGGCGCCGAGAGCGGGCTGCTCGAGATCCGGGACCGGGTGGCCGAGGGCGTGGGCACCAGCGGCAGCGGGTCCGGCTCGATCTCCGAGACCGACGTGCTGCAGGCCTACGCCGCGCACCTGCTCACCCTCGCGCCGGTCCGGGGCCGGCGCCTGAAGGTCGTGGTCGACGCCGGCAACGGGATGGCCGGCCACACCGCGCCCGCGGTGTTCGAGCGGCTCGCGGACCAGGTCGACCTGGTGCCGATGTACTTCGAGCTCGACGGCACCTTCCCCCACCACGAGGCGAACCCGATCGAGGCGGCCAACCTGGTCGACCTGCAGGAGCGGGTGCTCGCCGAGAAGGCGGACGTCGGCCTCGCGTTCGACGGCGACGCCGACCGCTGCTTCCTCGTCGACGAGCGCGGCCGCGCGGTCTCGCCGTCGACGCTGACCGCGCTGATCGCCTCCCGCGAGCTCGCCAAGGAGCCGGGCGCGACGATCATCCACAACCTGATCACCAGCCGCGCGGTGCCCGAGATCGTCGAGGAGCTCGGCGGCAAGCCGGTCCGCACCCGCGTCGGGCACTCCTACATCAAGGGCACCATGGCCGAGACCGGCGCGATCTTCGGCGGCGAGCACAGCGGCCACTTCTACTTCCGCGACTTCTGGCGCGCCGACTCCGGGATGCTCGCCGCGCTGCACGCGCTGGCGGCGCTCGCCGAGACCGACCAGTCGCTGTCGGAGGTGCTCGCGAGCTACGAGCGCTACCCGCTCTCGGGCGAGATCAACTCGACGGTGGCCGACCAGCAGGCCGTGCTGACCGCGCTGGAGGAGAAGTACGGCGACCAGGACGGCGTCACGATCGACCACCTCGACGGGCTGAGCGTGCAGCACGCCGACTGGGCGTTCAATGTGCGCGCGTCGAACACCGAGCCGCTGCTGCGGCTCAACGTCGAGGGGGAGGACATCGCGACCATGGAGAAGATCCGCGACGAGGCGCTGGCCGTGATCCGGGGCGGTGCGGCATGAGCACGCTGTCCGAGGAGCTGCTGGCGATCATCGTCTGCCCCGACTGCCACGGCGAGCTGGCCGTCGACGAGGGCCAGACCGAGCTGACCTGTCAGTCCTGCGGACTGGTCTATCCCGTCCGCGACGGCATCCCGGTGCTGCTCGTCGACGAGGCCCGCAAGCCGTCGTGACGCCGAGATGACCTGGTTCGACGAGTCCCGCCTCGACGACGAGCTCGCGCTGGGCTCGGCGGACCTGCGGCTGCGCACGCTCGCCGAGTCCGGCTCCCGCGTCCGCCGGGAGTACGGCGCCGCCGCGGACGCCATCGCCGAGGGCGTGACCCGGGCGTCCGACACCCGCCCCCGAGCCGTGATCGCGGCCGGTCCGGACTCGCGGCTGCTGCGAGCGGTCCTCGAGCCGTGGTGCCCCGTGCCGTTCGTCGCGTGGCCCAACCACGCCCTGCCGGGCTGGGCCGGCAGCCTCGACCTGGTCGTCGTGCTCGCTCCCGAGCGGGCCGACGTCGGTGCCGCCTCAGCGGTCGCCGAGGCCGCACGCCGCGGCTGCCAGGTCGTCGTCGCGTGCCCGGCCGAGTCGATGGTCGCCGAGCACGCCGCCGGCCGGTGGACCACGATCCTGCCGACCACGACCGGCGACCAGCTCGCCACCGCCGTCGTCATGCTCGCGTTCCTGCACCAGATCGACCTCGGCCCGCACGCGACGCCGGACGCGGTCGCCGAGGCGCTGGACGCGGTCGCCATCGACTGCTCACCGCACCGCGACATCTCGATCAACCCCGCGAAGATGCTCGCGATCACCCTCGCCGACGCCAACCCCGTCCTGTGGGGCGGGTCGGTGCTCGCGGCCCGGGCCGCGCGCCGGGTCGCGGAGTCGATCCGCCGCACGTCCGGCCGCGCCGCGCTCGCCGGCGACGCCGAGCACCTGCTGCCGGTCATCGAGGCCGCCCGTCCGCGCAACGTCTTCGACGACCCGTTCGACGGGCAGGAGGAGAGCGGCCGCCGCCCGGTGCTCGTGATCCTCGACGACGGTGCCGACGAACCGGTGGCCCACGAGGCCCGCGAGCGGCTCGAGACGGCCGCGCGCGAGCACGACGTACGTGTGGAGATCGTCACAACCGACGCGGACGGCGAGGTCGCCCGCTACGCATCGCTGCTGCTCAGCGGCACCTACGCCGCCGAGTACCTCAGGCTGGGGCTCGTCGAGGACTGAGATTTCCGCTCAGCGCGATTTTGCTGAGGATGCTTCTCAGGTTGGTTGGTTACCTGTGTAGCGATGACACGGAGAACTCGGGACCCCTGGCTCGACAACGCCAAGATGGCGTTGGTCGTGCTGGTCGTCGTCGGCCACTCGTGGGACCTCCTCCCTCTGGAGGGCCTCGACCGGCACCTCAAGGACTTCCTCTACGTGTGGCACATGCCCGCGTTCATCCTGATCACCGGCTACCTCTCGCGGAACTTCACCTACACGCCGCAGCGGATCTGGCAGCTGGTGCGCACGGTGGCCGTGCCGTACGTCGTGTTCGAGGGCCTGCTCGCGCTGTTCCGCGTCTACGTCGGCGGCGAGCACCTGGAGACCCTGTTCCTCGACCCGCACTGGCCGATGTGGTTCCTCGCGGCGCTCTTCTTCTGGCGGCTGCTCACCCCGGTGCTGAAAGACATCCCGGCTGCCGTCGTCGTCGCCGTCACCATCAGCGTGCTCAGCGGCTTCGTGACCAGCGAGTGGTTCTGCGTGCTGCGGATCCTCGGCTTCCTGCCGTTCTTCGTGATCGGGCTCAAGGCGACGCCGGAGCGGCTCGAGTGGCTGCGCGGCACGACGCCGCGGATCCTGGCGGTCGTCTCGTTCGCCGGGATCTGGCTGCTCTCCACCTACACCAACACCTGGGCCAGCTCGGAATGGCTCTACTACCGGTCGCCGTACTCGCTCTTCGACGTCGGTGACGTCCGCGCGTTCGCCACCCGCCTGGTGGTGCTGGCGCTCGGGTTCGTCGGCGCCCTCGCCTTCCTCGCCCTCGTGCCGCGCCGCGACGGCTGGTTCGCCCGGATGGGGAAGTACACCCTGGTCGTCTACCTGTGCCACGGCTTCGTCGTGAAGGCCGCGGAGTACCTCTCCTACCCCGAGTGGACCTACCAGCACCCCGTGCTCAGCCTGCTCACGACGACCGCGGGCGCGGTGGCGGTCGCCCTGGCGCTCGCCTCGCCGCCGATCGCGCGCCGCCTCGAGGTGCTCGTCGACCCGCTCGGCAACGCCGAGAAGCGGGTCGACCAGGCTGTCGACCTGACCGTCGTCAGCCAGGAGGCTGGGCCGGAGGCCGTGCAGGAGGAGGAGTCGAGAAGCACCGTTCTGGCGGGCCGATAGCCTTCAGGGCATGTCCGCCGGCCTGTTCGCGCTGCTCGACGACGTCGCCGCCTTCGCCAAGCTCGCCGCCGCGTCGGTCGACGACGTCGGCGCCGCCGCGGGCCGTGCGACGACCAAGGCGGCAGGCGTCGTGGTCGACGACACCGCGGTTACGCCGCAGTACGTCCACGGGATCGCCGCCGAGCGCGAGCTGCCGATCATCAAGAAGATCGCGATCGGGTCGCTGCGCAACAAGCTGCTGGTGATCCTCCCGGCGGCGCTGCTGCTCAGCAACCTGCTCCCGGACGCGCTGCCGATCATCCTGATGGTCGGCGGCACCTACCTCGCGTTCGAGGGCGCGGAGAAGATCTGGGAGGCGCTGCGGCACCACGACGACCACGTCGGCGACCTCCCGACCCCGACGCCGCAGCACGGCCCGGACGCCGAGCGGCGGATCGTCGCCCAGGCCGTCCGCACCGACCTGATCCTGTCGGCCGAGATCATGGTGATCGCGCTGAACGAGGTCATCGACGAGAGCTTCTGGGCGCAGCTCGCGATCCTCGCCGTGGTCGCGATCGTCATCACGATCGCGGTGTACGGCGTCGTGGCCGTCATCGTGAAGATGGACGACGTCGGCCTCCACCTCGCCGAGCGCGACTCCGAGGTCACCCAGCGGGTGGGCCGTGGTCTGGTCGCCGCGATGCCTCGCCTGCTGACCGCGATCGCAATCCTCGGCACCGCTGCGATGCTCTGGGTCGGCGGCCACATCCTGCTCGTCAACCTGGCCGAGGCCGGCTGGTGGCACTGGCCCGAGGAGCAGGTCCACCACCTCGAGCACGCGATCCACGACGGGACTGCCGCCCTCGGCGGCTTCCTGGCCTGGTCCGCCAACACCGTCGTCTCGGCCGTCGCCGGCCTGCTCGTCGGCGCCGTCGTCGTGCTCGTCGTCCACCTGCTCCCTCTCGACCGCCCCGCCCACTAGTCGAACCCCGCCTTCGAGCCTGTCGAACCGTCAGTTCGGACACGTCGAACCGTCAGTTTGGGCACGCCGAACCGCGCCTTCGGTCGCGTTGGACCGCGCATCCGGCGCAGACCCAGACGATCGCGGGCCCTCCCGTGTTGTGCTCGAACTGACGGTTCGACGTGTCCGAACTGAGGGTTCGACGTGTCCGAACTGAGGGTTCGACGGTTGCTCGAGAGGGGCCGGACGCTCTTCACCTTCGTCCGGTGAGCTCTCGGGATGATTCTCCGGGGGAGCGGGCGCGCTTGTAGGGTGTCCTGGTCATGCGCGGGAGATCCCGTCGAAGTGCAGATGCGCCGCAGGACGCCCCTCACGATCACGAGGACGAAACTTTCATGGACTACAAGGTCGCTGACCTGAGCCTGGCCGAGTTCGGCCGCAAGGAGCTCACCCTCGCCGAGCACGAGATGCCCGGCCTGATGGCCATGCGGGAGCGGTACGGCGCCCAGCAGCCGCTCAAGGGTGCCCGGATCGCCGGGTCGCTGCACATGACCATCCAGACCGGCGTCCTCATCGAGACGCTGGTCGCGCTCGGTGCCGACGTGCGTTGGGCCACCTGCAACATCTTCTCCACCCAGGACCACGCGGCCGCCGCCGTCGTCGTCGGGCCGAACGGCACCGTCGACGACCCGCAGGGCACGCCGGTCTTCGCCTGGAAGGGCGAGACCCTCGCGGAGTACTGGGACGAGGCCGAGAAGGTCTTCGACTTCACCGACGAGTCCGGCAACCGCGTCGGCCCGAACATGCTGCTCGACGACGGTGGCGACATCACCCTCCTCGTGCACAAGGGCGTCGAGTTCGAGAAGGCCGGGGCCGTGCCGGGCCAGGACACCACCGACAACGAGGAGTACAAGGAGGTCCTCCGGGTCCTCGCGCGCTCCCTCGAGGCCGACCCGCAGAAGTGGACCAACGTCGCCAACGGCATCAAGGGCGTCACCGAGGAGACGACGACCGGGGTGCACCGCCTCTACGAGCGGTTCAAGGAGGGCTCGCTGCTCTTCCCGGCGATCAACGTCAACGACTCGGTCACCAAGTCGAAGTTCGACAACAAGTACGGCTGCCGCCACTCGCTCGTCGACGGCATCAACCGCGCCACCGACGTGATGCTGGCCGGCAAGACCGCCGTCATCTGCGGCTACGGCGACGTCGGCAAGGGCTCCGCGGAGTCGCTGCGCGGCCAGGGCGCCAAGGTCGTCATCACCGAGATCGACCCGATCTGCGCGCTCCAGGCGGCGATGGACGGCTACGAGGTCAAGCGCCTCGAGACCGTCGTCGACTACGCCGACATCTTCGTGACGACCACGGGCAACTTCAACATCATCCGCACCGAGCACTTCGAGCGGATGAAGAACCAGGCCATCGTCGGCAACATCGGCCACTTCGACAACGAGATCGACATGGCCGGTCTCGCGAAGATCCCGGGCATCGTCAAGGACGAGATCAAGCCGCAGGTCCACCAGTGGATCTTCCCGGAGAAGGACGGCGCAGCCGGCAAGAAGGTCATCGTCCTCAGTGAAGGCCGCCTGCTGAACCTCGGCAACGCGACCGGCCACCCCTCGTTCGTGATGTCGAACTCCTTCACCAACCAGGTGCTCGCCCAGATCGAGATCTTCACCAAGGCGAGCGACTACGAGGTGGGCGTCTACGTCCTCCCCAAGCACCTCGACGAGGAGGTCGCCCGGCTGCACCTCGACGCCCTCGGCGTCGAGCTCACCGAGCTGACCAAGGAGCAGGCCGACTACATCGGCGTCGACGTCGCCGGCCCCTACAAGCCGGAGCACTACCGCTACTGAGCAGCAGGTACGACGCCCCGCACCCGTCCGGGTGCGGGGCGTCGCGCATTTCCCGCCTAGCATTGGGGTGTGAGCCAGCAGGCAGCCGCGGCGTCGTACCCGACCAAGGGTCGGGTCCTCGTCGTGGACGACGACGCCCCGTTGGCGGAGATGCTCTCGATCGTGCTCCGGCAGGAGGGCTTCGACAGCCGGGTCGTGGGGCGTGGTGACGCCGCGCTCGCGGAGTTCCGCGACTACCGGCCCGACGTGGTGCTGCTCGACCTGATGCTGCCCGGCCGCGACGGGATCGACGTGTGCAAGGACATCCGGGCCGAGTCCGGGGTGCCCATCGTCATGCTCACCGCCAAGAGCGACACCGTCGACGTGGTCGTGGGGCTCGAGTCGGGTGCCGACGACTACGTCGTCAAGCCGTTCAAGCCCAAGGAGCTCGTCGCGCGGATCCGCGCCCGGGTGCGGCGCTCGGACGCCGTACCGTCCGAGACGCTCAGCATCAGGGACCTCTCGATCGACGTAGCCGGTCACTCGGTGACCCGCGACGGCGAGGAGATCCCGCTGACGCCGCTCGAGTTCGACCTGCTGCTCGCCCTCGCGCGCAAGCCGTGGCAGGTCTTCACCCGCCAGGTCCTGCTCGAGGAGGTCTGGGGCTACCAGCACGCCGCGGACACCCGCCTGGTCAACGTCCACGTCCAGCGGCTCCGGTCCAAGATCGAGCACGACCCGGAGCACCCCGAGATCGTCGTGACGGTCCGGGGCGTCGGCTACAAGGCCGGCAGCGGCAGTTGATCCTCGCGTACATCCGTCGCGCGCTCACCTTCTGGCGGCGCTCGATCCAGGCGCGGGTCGTGATGAGCACCGTGGTCCTCACGGCGGTCGTCATCAGCGCGGTCGGGTGGCTGCTGCTGCAGCAGACCCGGGACGGCCTGGTGCGGCACCGGGTCGACGTCGTGCTCTCCGAGGTGAACGCCGAGATGTACGAGACCCGCAACCGGCTCGCGAGCGCGTCCGGCACCGAGGTCAACGTCAGCAAGCAGCAGCGCGACCTGGTCGACCCGATCATCGAGAGCGGTGAGAGCCGCGGCTTCTACGTCGTGCTGGCCGGCCCGGAGGGCAACGACGTGCCGCTGAGCGTCGGCGGCGGGATGTACAGCGGTGGCCTCGACGTCTCCAGCGTCCCGGCCGCCCTGGAGCGCCACTTCGACGCGGTGAACCGCTCGACCGCCTGGACCTACACCTCGATCGTGCACACCGACGACGCCGGCAGGACGACCGAGGTGCCCGGCGTGATCGTCGGCTCGCAGGTCCAGCTGCCGGCGGACGGACAGACCTACACGCTCTACTACCTCTTCCCGCTCACCGACGAGCAGGAGACCCTCGGCCTGGTCACCCGGGCGTTGCTGACCGCGGCCGGGCTGCTGATCGCGCTGGTCGCGGGCATCACCTGGCTGGTCACCCGCCAGGTGGTCACGCCCGTCCGGATGGCCCGCCGGGTCGCGGAGCGGCTCGCCGCCGGCCGGCTCCAGGAGCGGCTCCGGGTCTCGGGGGAGGACGACCTCGCCCGGCTGGCGCTGTCGTTCAACCAGATGGCCACGAACCTGCAGCGCCAGATCCGGCAGCTCGAGGAGCTCAGCTGGGTCCAGCGCCGGTTCGTGTCCGACGTCTCCCACGAGCTGCGCACCCCGCTCACGACCGTGCGGATGGCCAGCGACGTGCTGCACGACGCCCGCGGGCAGTTCGACCCCGTCACGGCGCGCGCCGCCGAGCTGCTGCAGGTCGAGCTCGACCGGTTCGAGACGCTGCTGGTCGACCTGCTCGAGATCAGCCGGTTCGACGCCGGCGCCGTGGTCCTCGACCTCGAGGACGTCGACCTCACCGACATCGCGCACCGGGTCGTCGACGCCGCCCAGCCGATCGCCGACCAGCGGGGCGTCAAGGTCGTCGTGGAGCACCCCGACGCGCCGGTGCGCGCCGAGGTCGACGTACGCCGGGTCGAGCGGATCCTCCGCAACCTGGTGTCCAACGCGATCGACCACGCCTACCCGGATGCCGACCAGCCGGTGAGCATCCGGCTCGCCTCCGACGAGCACGCCGCGGCGGTCACGGTGCGCGACCACGGAGTCGGCCTGGCGCCGGGTGAGTCGGCGATGGTGTTCAACCGGTTCTGGCGCTCGGACCCGGCGCGGGCCCGCACCAGCGGTGGCACCGGCCTCGGCCTCGCGATCGCCCTGGAGGACGCCCTGCTGCACGGCGGCTGGCTCCAGGCGTGGGGACGGAGCGGGCGCGGTGCCCAGTTCCGGCTGACCCTGCCCCGCTACGCGGGCGGACCGCTGCGGCACAGCCCCCTGCACCTCGCGCCCGCCCTCGCCAACGTCGCCGAGGACGTTCCCGAGCCCGACGACGAGGAGACCAGCGGGGTGACGACGTGAGGCGGCCCGCCGTCCTCGTCGCGGCCCTGGTGGTCGGCGCCGCGTGCCTGACCGGCTGCGTGCGCGTGCCCGACGACGGCCCGGTCGTCACGTCCAAGGCCGGCAGCCAGCTCGACGAGCAGCCCGCCGGTCAGGCGGACGCAGTGCCCCCGGCGCCCGGCGCCTCCCGCCAGGCGATCGTGACCGGGTTCCTCGACGCCATGACCGCGTGGCCGGTGCAGACCAACGTCGTCAAGGAGTACCTGACCGACGACTCCGCCGAGGCGTGGAACCCCGAGGCCGGCACCATCGTCTACTCCGACTCCTCCCCGCCCGAGCCCGAGGACGACGGCGCCGGGGTGTCGGTGCACCTGTCCTCCGGCGACCGGCTCGACGCGAGCGGCGGCTGGCGCGGCTCGCTGGGGCCGCGTGAGGAGACGCTGCACTTCAAGATCGGCGTCGAGGACGGCGAGTTCCGGATCATCGACCCGCCGAACGCGCTGATCGTGCCGGCGTCGTGGTTCCAGCAGCGCTATCGCCAGGTCTCGGTCTACTACTTCGACCCCACCTCCAAAATCCTCGTTCCCGAGCCGGTCTTCGTCCCCGTCGGCCAGCAGCTCGCGACCAGCCTGGTCAGCGCACTGCTGACCGGCCCGCCCCGACGGCTGCGCGACGTGATCACGACGTACGTCCCGCACGGCCTCGACGAGGGCCTCTCCGTCCCGGTCTCCGACAGCGGGGTTGCCGAGCTGTCGCTGTCCGGGGACGCTCCGCAGCCCTCGCCGGACTCGGCGCAGCTGATGCTCGCCCAGTTCGCCTGGACGCTGCAGCAGGACCCCCAGGTGACCGCGGTCCGGCTCAGCATCGGGGGGACCGGCGTGACGCTCCCGAGCGGGGCGACGCAGTACGACCTGGCCGACGCGGCGGACTTCGACCCGGCGGGCAACCTCGCGGCCGGCGAGCTGTTCGGCGTGCGGAACGGTCGGGTCGTGTCCGGCACGCCGGACCTGCTCGCCCCGGTCACCGGGCCGTTCGGGAAGCCGGGCTACGGCCCCGCCGAGCTCGCCGTGGCACCGCAGGGCGCCCGGGCTGCGATCGTCACCCAGGACCGCGCCCACGTGCTGGAGGGCCCCGTCCTCGACGTCAACAGCCCGACCCAGGTCACCACGATCGTGTCCGACGGCGTCGACCTGGCCCGCCCGACCTGGGACTATGCCGGCCGCCTCTGGCTGCTCGACCGAGGGCCGGACGGCGCCCGTGTGCGCGTCGTCGAGGGTCGCGACGACGACAGTCCCCGGGTGCGACACGTGCGGGTGCCGGGCGTGACCGGCCAGGACGCGCGGCGGCTGCTGGTCTCCCGCGACGGGACCCGGCTGGTCGCCGTGGTCCGTCGCGGCGACGCGACCCACCTGGTGATCGCCCGGGTCACCCTGGGCGTGAACGGCCGCGTGGACGGTGCCGGTCTGTCGACCGTGATCGGCGGCATCGGCGGGGCGTCGCGGATCGTCGACATCGCCTGGACCAGCCCGTCGACCATCGCCGTGCTCACGCCGGTCCGGCGGGGCTCCCTGTTCGAGGTGGACACCGTCGTGGCGGACGGCTCGACCCTCGGCGAGGACGCGGGGTCGACGATCGTGACCGGGAGGGTCCGGGGTCTCGCCGGCTCGCCGGATGTCGACCAGCCCTCCTACGCCGTGCTCGGACGCGGCCTCACCGACCTCGTCACGAGGGTCGCCACCGAGATCGGCGGCGGAGCGGTGACGCTGCTCGACTACGCCGGCTGAGCTCGGGCGCCCTTCCTCCACAGGGGCGTCGCGGGCGGCTTGCCTGCCGCGACCGGACCGGGATCAATGGCGGGGTGACGCTGATCGACGGCTTCCTCGACCTCCTGCTCGGCTCCGCCTGCGTCGGCTGCGGGCGCGCGGGGCGGCCGTTGTGCCGGTCGTGCCGCACCACGCTGCCGGCCGAGGCGCACGTCGCCTGGCCCACGCCGACGCCGGCCGGGCTGGCGCCGCCCTTCGCGACGGGGGAGTACGCCGACCTGCTCCGTGCGCTGGTCGTGAGCCACAAGGAGCGGCGCGCCTTCGCCCTGACCCGGCCGCTCGGGGACCTGCTCGCGATCTCGGTGCGCTCGGCGCTCGCCGAGCTGGTGCCCGGCCGGCCGGCCGACCCGGTGCTGCTCGTGCCCGTGCCGTCCCGGCCGGCCGCTGTCCGGGAGCGCGGGCACGACCCGACGCTCGCGATGGCGCGGCGCGCGGCCCGCGGCCTCCGCGCGGCCGGCGGATCGGCGTACGCCGACCCGCTGCTGCGGCTGCGCCCGGGCGTCGCCGACCAGGCCGGCCGCGACGTGGCGCAGCGGGCCGCCAACCTCACGGGGTCGATGGCGTGCCCGTCCGCGGCCCTCGACCGGGTCGGGCGGCGGGTCGCCGCAGCGCACGTCGTGGTGTGCGACGACGTCGTCACGACCGGTGCGACCGCGCGGGAGGCGCAGCGAGCCCTCGCAGCGTCCGGCATCCGGACGCTCGCCGTCGCGGCGGTGGCGGCGACCCGGCGGCGGTCGGCACCAACACGCCGGTGAGGACGTTCGACCCCTTTTGAGAAGGGCCCCGACGCACTAACGTCTCAACATGGAGTCCGCGCCGGTCGTCTGAAGCGCGGACCCCCGCGCGGCCTCCTCCGAACCCCATCGACAACACCGTGGAGGTCACTGATGGACGTCGTGGTCACCGGAAGGCACTGCGAGATCTCGGAGCGATTCCGCGAGCACGCTGCCGAGAAGCTGGCGAGGCTCGAGAAGCACGACCATCGCATCATGCGGGTGCACGTGGAGGTCGATTGCGAGCCGAACCCGCGCCAGCACGACAACGCCGTCCACGTGGAGCTCACGGCCTACTCGAAGGGCCCGGTGATCCGCGCCGAGGCCTCCGCCGACGAGAAGATGGGCGCGCTGGACCTCGCGCTCGACAAGATGGCCGCCCAGATGCGGCGCGCCGCCGACCGCCGCCGCGTGCACAAGGGTCGGCGCACTCCCGTCTCGGTGGGTGAGGCGCTCGCCTCGGTCGCCGAGCCCACCGTCGCCGAGGCGGACTCCGACGCGGTCGAGGAGCGTCAGGTCGGGCCGATCACGGTGACCGGCGACGGCCCGCTCGTGGTGCGCGAGAAGACCCACCCGGCCAGCCCGATGACGCTCGACCAGGCGCTCTACGAGATGGAGCTGGTCGGTCACGACTTCTACCTCTACGTCGACAAGGAGAGCGAGCGGCCGGCCGTGGTCTACCGCCGGCGCGGCTACGACTACGGCGTGATCTCCCTCGATCTGGGGGCGTGAGCGCCGCGCGGCGTGGCACTTCAGTGCAATAGTGGCCCTCGTGGGCACACCTAACGAACCGGTTCGAGTGCTGGTGGTCGACGACCAGGAGCTCTTCCGGCGGGGCCTGACCATGCTCCTCGGCACCGAGGACGGCATCGAGGTCGTCGGAGCGGCCGGTGACGGCGTGGAGGGCACGCAGCTGGCCGTCCAGAGCGCGCCCGACGTCGTCCTGCTCGACGTCCGCATGCCGAAGCGGTCGGGCATCGAGGCGTGCCGCGCGATCAAGGAGGCCGCACCGGCCACCAAGATCATCATGCTGACGATGTCCGACCAGGAGGCCGATCTCTACGAGGCGGTCAAGAGCGGCGCGTCCGGCTACCTGCTCAAGGACTCCTCGATCGAGGAGGTCGCCCAGGGCATCCGGGTCGTCGCCGACGGCCAGTCGCTGATCAGCCCGTCGATGGCGGCGAAGCTGATCGACGAGTTCAAGACGATGTCGAAGCCGAGCAAGTCGCAGGCCCCGGCGCTCAAGCTCACCGACCGCGAGCTCGAGGTGCTCCAGCTGGTCGCCCGCGGCCTCAGCAACCGCGACGTCGCCCACCAGCTCGCGATCAGCGAGAACACCGTGAAGAACCACGTGCGCAACATGCTGGAGAAGCTGCAGCTGCACTCGCGGATGGAGGCGGTCATGTATGCCGTCCGCGAGAAGCTCGTCGAGATCAACTGAGACGGCCGCGGCCCCGCCAGGGGACCGCGGCCGCTCAGGCTCGACGGGTCAGCCCGCGTTCTCGACGAACTGGGTCGTGTAGGTCTTCGACAGGTCGATGTCGTCCTTCTTCTCCTCGACGTCCGGGTTGAACGTGCCGAGAACGTCGAGCACGGTCTCCGGGCCGCCCTCGGGCATCACGCCGTCGTCGGTGAAGCTCGGCATCGAGTCCTTGATCGACTGCTCGTAGAGCGCGGGGTCCCCGCCGTTGTAGTCCTCGGGCATCTCGGCCGCGATCTGCGCCGGGCTGTGCGTGGAGATCCACTGCAGAGTCTTCACGAACGCGGTCGCGACCTTCTGCACGGTCTCCGGGTTCTGCTCGACGTAGTCGCAGTCCATGTAGAGGCTCGCCGCCGGGTAGAGGCCGCCGAGCGCCTCCTTCGTGCCCTCCTCGGTGCGCATGTCGAGCAGCACCTTGCCGAGGCCCTGCTTCTCCACCTGGGCGATGGTCGGGTCGGTGGTCATGCCCGCGTCGATGCCGTCGTTCTGCATCGCGGCGATGAAGTCCGAGCCCGCGCCCGCGGTGACGGTCGTGTAGTCGGAGGTGTCGACGCCGTTCTTGGTGGCGAGGTACTGGGTCAGGTAGTCGGTCGACGAGCCGGGGGAAGTGACGCCGAGCTTCTTGCCGTCGAAGTCGGATGGTCCCGAGATGTCCGCGTCGTTGGAGACGACCTCTGCTTCGCCGGGCACCTTGGCGAGCTGGACGACGCTCTCGACGCACTTGCCGGCCGCCTGCAGCGTGACCGAGTGGTCGTAGAACCCGACCACACCGTCGACCTTGTTGGCGATCAGCAGGTTCTCCGCCTCGGCGCCGGCTGGCTCGGTCTTGAGGGTGACGTCGACGCCGGAGTCCTTGAAGTAGCCGAGGTTCTCTGCCAGCTTCGCCGGGAGGTAGATGACCTTGTCGATGCCGCCGACCATGATCGTCATGCTCGGGTGGGCGGAGTCGTCGACGTTCTCGGCGCCGGAGCTGCGGCACCCGCTGAGGCCGGCGCCTGCCGCGACGACCGCGACACCTGCGGCGAGGACGCGCTTGCTGGAGATGGGCATGGTTGTTCCTGTTCTTCTCGTGGGGATGTGGTGCCGGTCAGATGCCGGCGGCTTCGGACGACGACGGCGGTCGCCAGCTGGTGAGTCGCTTCTCGAGCCTTGTGATCAGCCACTCGGCGACCAGAGCCAGAGCGGTGATGATCAACATGCCGGCGTAGATGCCGGGGGTGTCGAAGTTGCCCTGGGACTGACGGATCAGCAGCCCCATCCCTCGGTCGGCCCCGGTGAACTCGCCGACGACCGCGCCGATCAGGGCGAACCCGAAGGCGACGTGCATGCTCGCGAGGATCCAGGAGGTGGCGCTCGGGAGCACGATGGAGCGCAGGAGCTGCCAGCGGCCGGCGCCGAGGATCCGGGCGTTGTCGACGAGCACCTTGTCGACCTCGCGGGCGCCTTGGAAGGCGTTGAAGAAGACCGCGAAGAAGACCAGGACGAACGCGGTGGCGACCTTCGAGCTGATCCCGAGCCCGAACCAGATCACGAAGAGCGAGGCGAGCACGATCCGCGGGATCGCGTTGGCGCCCTTGATGAAGGGCGCGACGACGTCGGCGAGGAACCTGCTGCGCCCGAGCAGGACGCCGAGCACCACGCCACCCAGGACGCCGGTGATGAACCCGAGCACGGCCTCCTCGAGGGTGACGCCCATGTTCTCCCAGATGGAGCCCATCGAGGTCCCGTCGGTGAACCAGGTGACGAGCTTGTCCCACACCTCCGAAGGCATCGAGTAGAAGAACGGGTCGATCACGGTGCGCGCCGCGAGCTCCCAGGAGCCGAGCCACACAGCGACCAGCCCGAGGCGGACGGCGAGCACGCCCCAGCGTCGGCGGGCCGCGCGGCGGCGAGGCGACGACGGGGTGGTGGACGCGACGGGTGCGCCGACGCGGGTGGTCGGCTCGGCTGCTGCCGTCTCAAGCGACACGGGAGGCTCCTCGGGCTCGGGTGATCTCGACTTCCTCGCGGAGGCTGTCCCACACGGTGCGGTACAGCTCGGTGAACTCCGGCGTCAGCCGGATCTCCTCGACCTTGCGAGGGCGGGGCAGGTCGACGGGGACGATGTTCTTGACGGTGGCGGGGCCTGCGGTCATCACGACGACGCGGTCGGCGAGGGCGATCGCCTCGGTCAGGTCGTGGGTGACGAACACGACTGCGGCACCGGTGCCGGACCAGAGCTGGAGCAGCTCGTCCTGCATCAGCTCGCGGGTTTGCACGTC
The DNA here is from genome assembly GCF_039537325.1 of Nocardioides panacisoli. Lineage (GTDB taxonomy): Bacteria > Actinomycetota > Actinomycetes > Propionibacteriales > Nocardioidaceae > Nocardioides > Nocardioides panacisoli. Next base: position 267,341 of record NZ_BAABAH010000002.1, on the reverse strand, counting down.
GAGCGCGCCGAACGGCTCGTCGAGCAGCAGCAGCGACGGCTCGCCGATCAGCGACTGGGCCATCGCCACGCGCTTGCGCATGCCGCCGGAGAGCTGGTGGGGATAGCGGTCCTCGAAGCCGGCGAGCCCGACCCGCTCGACCCAGTCGCGGGCCCGCTCGTGGGCCTCCTTCCTGCCCAGCCCGCGGTAGCGGAGCCCGACGGCGACGTTGTCGAGGACGTTCTTCCACGGCAGCACGGCGTCGGACTGGAACATGTAGCCGACCCCGTCCGGGATCCCGTCGACGGGCCGGCCGTGGACGTGGACGGTCCCGCTGGTCACAGGCTCGAGGCCGGAGACGAGCGAGAGGGTCGTGGACTTGCCGCAGCCGGTCGGTCCGACGATGGTCACGAACTCGCCGGCGGCGACGTCGATGGTGACGTCGGTGATCGCGGTGAACGGGTCGCCCGAGCGGGTCGCGAACATCTTGGTCGCGTTCCGCAGCGAGATCGCCGGGCCGGCCGTGTGCCGCGCCGTGGGGGTGGGTGCTGTCATGCCGCGGGACGCTATGAGCGGGTGACCGCGGTCACAATCCTTGTGCGCGTTGCGGCGGCATTGCGCACAAGCCGCGTTGTGTGCATTCTGCTCAGATGGCTTCTCGGCGCGGTTCCAGCACGTCGTGGCGCCGTCCGGAGCTCGTCACGCGGACGATCGCGGTCACCTCGGTGCTGCTCAGCGTGGTCGTGCTGCTGTGCACCGTGGCGGCCGTCGTGCTGCTGCGACGCGACCTCACCACGCAGTACGAGCAGCGCGCGCTCGCGATCGCGCGTTCGGTGTCGGAGGACCCGCTGTTCGCGCGGGACGTGACCGTCGGCTCGCCGACGGTGGACGGCCCCGTGGAGGCCGAGGCGGAGCGAGTACGGCGGGCGACCGGTGCGCTCTACGTCGTGGTCACCGACGACCGGGGGATCCGGTACAGCCATCCCGACCCGGACCGGATCGGGGAGCAGGTGAGCACCAGCCCGGAGGAGGCGCTCGCGGGCCACGAGGTGACGACGGTGGAGAAGGGCACGCTCGGGCTGTCGGCGCGCGGCAAGGTGCCGCTGCGCGACCCCGACGGTGACGTCGTGGGCGAGGTGAGCGTCGGCATCGACATGAACCGGATCGACTCCGACACCCGCCAGCTCGCGACCACGCTCGCCGGGGTCGCGCTGGCGACCCTCGCGCTCGGCCTGCTCGGCGCGTGGGTCGTGGGTCGGCGGCTGCGACGCAGCACGCTCGGCCTCCAGCCCGAGCAGATGGCCGACCTGCTGCGCGAGCACGAGGCGGTGCTGCGCGGTGTGCGCGACGGCATCATCGGCGTCGACAACGAGGGCCGGGTGACCGTCACGAACCCGCAGTCCGAGCAGCTGCTCGGGACGATCCCGCCGCGCGGTGCGCCGCTGGACCCGGACGAGGTCGATCCCGTCGTCATCGACCTGATGGAGCAGGAGCCGGCGCCGACGGGGGCGCTGCGGCTGCTCGGCGACAAGGCGGTGCTGGCGACGCGGCTCGTCGTACGTCGTGAGGGCCGCGACCTCGGTCAGGTGCTGATCCTGCGCGACCGGTCCGACCTGGACACGCTGGCGCGCGAGCTCGAGGCGACCCGGGCGCTGACCGACGCGCTGCGGGCCCAGGCACACGAGCACAGCAACCGGCTGCACGCCCTGCAAGGGATGCTGCACCTCGGCCGGCTGGACGAGGCGGAGGCCTACCTGGACGAGCTGTCCACCGAGCGCACCTGGCTGCCCGGCCTGGACGACGCCTACCTCGCCGGCCTGCTCGCCGCGAAGTCCGCGGCGGCATCGGAGGCCGCGGTGCGCCTGGTGGTGGACGAGGCTACGTACGTCGACGGATCGCTCACCCGGCCGCTGGACACCATCACCGTGATCGGGAACCTGCTCGACAACGCGGTCCGCGCCGCGGCCCTCGGCGGCCGGCGTCCGGCGACGGTGACCGTGACCCTGGCGTCCGACGGCACCGACCTGGTGGTGCACGTGGTCGACAGCGGCGACGGCATACCGACGGGGTCGCTGGAGACGCTGTTCGACCACGGCTTCACCACCCGCGAGGACGACTCGCCGGACCACGGGATCGGGTTGAGCCTGGCCCGGCACACCGCGCGGGCGTTCGGCGGCGACGTCGTGCTGCTCGACCCGGGCGGCCCGCCGCCGGCGGAGCACGGCGCGGTGTTCGAGGCACGGCTGCGTGGTGCCCTGCACCGCACCGACGAGGAGGTGGCACGGTGACCGGTCCGATCCGGGTGCTGGTGGTCGACGACGACTTCCGGGTGGCCCGGTTGCACGCCGAGATCGTCGCGAGGGTGGCGGGCCTCGAGGTGGTCGGCCTGGCGCACACCGGTGCCGACGCGCTCGCTGCGGCGGCCGAGCACCGTCCCGACCTGGTGCTGCTCGACGAGTACCTGCCCGACGAGCGCGGCTCGGCGCTGATCCGGCGGCTGGATGCCGCGGTCCTGATGGTGACCGCGGCGGACGACGTCGCCGCCGTACGCCGTGCGCTCGCGGCCGGTGCCGTGAACGTCGTGCTGAAGCCGTTCAAGCCGCCGGTGCTCGCCGCCCGGCTCGCCGCGTTCGCACGGTTCTGGTCGGCGCTGGACGGCGCCGGTCCGGTCGAGCAGCGCACGCTGGACGGTGCGATGGCCGCGCTGCACGAGGGCGACGCCCCCGCGTCGGCGCTGCCGAAGGGCCGGTCGGCCGTGACCGCCGACGCGATCCGCGAGGCGCTGGTGGCGGCGACGGAGGCGCTGACCGCCGCCGACGTCGCCGAGGCGACGGGGGTCTCCCGGGCGACCGCGCAGCGCTACCTGTCCGACCTGGCGCGGTCGGGGCGGGTCGAGCTCAGCCTGCGCTACGGCACGACCGGGCGCCCGGAGCACCGGTACACCTGGCGCTCGGCGTGATGCCGGCCGCTGTCCGTGGCCGCCTCTAGGGTCGGAGCCGTGGAGTCGTTGTCGTTGGCGCAGGCGCGCCGGGTCGCGCTCGCCGCCCAGGGGTTCCTCGACCCGCCGCACGCGATGCCGACGATGCGGACGCTGCAGCGGACCTTGGGGCGCACCGGCGTGCTGCAGGTCGACTCGGTCAACGTGCTGCAGCGGGCGCACTACATGCCGCTCTACTCGCGGATGGGTCCCTACGACACCGACCTGCTGCGGCGCGCGACCGAGGGGCGCCCCCGGCGGCTCGTGGAGTACTGGGCGCACGTCCAGGCGCTGATGCCCGTCGACCTCTGGCCGCTGATGCGGCACCGGATGGACCACTACCGGCAGCGGCAGTACAAGTGGTGGAAGGAGGTCCCCACCGACATGCACGACGGGCTGATCGCGGAGATCCGCGATCGCGGGGCCTCGACCGCCCGCGAGCTCGACACGGGGGCGCCCCGGTCGGGGCAGAAGTTCTGGGGCTGGAACTGGTCGCAGGCGCGGATCGCGCTCGACTTCCTCTACATGACCGGCGAGCTTGCGATCGCCGGCCGCAACACCCAGTTCGAGGTGCTCTACGACCTCCCCGAGCGGGTGATCCCGCCCGAGGTGCTCGCCCGGCCGACGCCGACGAAGGCCGAGGCCGAGCTCGAGCTGATCAGGCGGGCGGCGCGCAGCCACGGCGTCGCCACGGTCCACGACCTCCGCGACTACTACCGGCTGTCGCTCCTCGTCGACGCGCAGGCCGCGGTCGACGTACTCGTGGAGGAGGGGGAGCTGATCCCCGTCACGGTCGAGGGCTGGAAGCGGCCGGCCTACCTGCACCGGGACGCGCGCCTCCCGCGCCGGATCGGCGCGCGCGCCGTGCTGAGCCCGTTCGACCCGGTGGTGTGGGAGCGGGCGCGGACCGAGGCGCTCTACGACTTCTTCTACCGGATCGAGATCTACACGCCTGTCGCGAAGCGGGTGCACGGCTACTACGTGCTGCCGTTCCTGCTGGGCGACCGGCTCGTCGGCCGCGTCGACCTCAAGGCCGACCGCGCCACCCGGAGCCTGCTCGTGCAAGCCGCGTACGCCGAGCCGTGCGCCACCCCCGAGACCGCCGGCGAGCTCGCCCTCGAGCTGCGCCGCCTCGCCGACTGGCTCGACCTCGACGACGTCGTCGTCGCCCCCCGCGGCGACCTCGCCCCCGCCCTGGCCGCCGAGGTCGACGCCGCGGCCGCCTGAAGTCGAGCCTCGCACCTCAACCACCGGCGCAGGCTCGGCGCTGGGGCGCCTCGCACCTCAACCACCGGCGACAGCCGGCTACCGCAGGCGAAGGGCCTTGAGGAGCTTGAGCTGGCCGTTCCCCATGCCCACGAACTTCTCGACGGGCAGGTTCGGCGGAGGGCCGAGGGGGACCAGGCGCTGGGTGGCGACGGTCTGCGACTCGGTGTACTTGCGGATGCCCTCGGCGCCGTGACGGCGGCCGAGGCCGCTGTCGCCCATGCCGCCCATCCCGGCCTCGATCGAACCGGCGGCCGCGGCGGCGCCGTCGTTGACGTTGACCGAGCCCGCGCGGATCCGCTGGGCGAGCTGCTCGGCGGTGGCGGTGTCGCGCGACCAGATGCTCGCGGAGAGGCCGTACCGGCCCTCGTTGGCCTTCTCGATCGCCTCCCGGTCGGTGCCGACGCGGTAGAGGGACACGACCGGGCCGAAGGTCTCCTCGAGGCAGACCGGCATCGCGGCCGTGACGCCCTCGAGCACGGTCGGCTCGTAGACCAGCGGACCCAGGTCGGGCCGGGCGCGGCCGCCGGCCAGCACGGTGGCGCCACCGGCGGCGGCCTCGTCGACGTGCCGGGCGACCGTCTCCAGCTGGGCGGGAGAGGCGAGCGAGCCGACGTCGACGGAGTAGTCGAAGGTCTGGCCGACGGTCAGCGCCTTCGTCGCCGCGACGAGCGCGTCGCGGAAGGCGTCGTAGACGTCCTCGTGCACGATCACCCGCTCGATGTGGATGCACATCTGGCCGGTGTTGCCGAACGCGGCGGCGACGCAGCCGGCGGCGGCCTTCTCCACGTCGGCGTCGGCGCGGACGACCAGCGGGTTCTTGCCGCCGAGCTCGAGCGAGGCGGCGATCAGCCGCTCACCGGCGCGACGGCCGACCCGGCGGCCGGTGGCGGTCGAGCCGGTGAAGCAGATGTGGTCGACGCCGTCGGCGGTCGGGTCCTGCGGCCCGATCAGCGCCTCGCCCACCACCGAGCCGGAACCGACGACGATGTGCCACAGCTCGGTCGGGAGCCCGGCCTCGGCCATGAGCGCGCGCGTCCACAGCAGGGTCAGCGGCGTCTGCGAGTCGGCCTTGCTGACCACGCCGTTGCCGGCGAGCAGTGCGGGGATGACGTCGCCGACGGCGAGGTAGAGCGGGTAGTTCCAGGGCGAGATCATCCCGATCACGCCCTTCGGCACCCGCACCTCGCGGACCTTGGTGAGGCCGGGCATCGCGCCGCGGACCCGGTGGGGCGTGAGGTAGCTGCGGCCGTGCCGCGCGTAGTGCCGCGCGATGTTTCCGACCTGGAGGATCTCCTGCCACGCGCTGAACCGCGCCTTGCCCATCTCCCACTGGATCAGGTCGAGCACCTCGTCCTGCCGCTCCACCAGCAGGTCGTGGAAGCGCAGCACGACGTCCGCGCGGGCGCCGTACGGCACCAGCGCCCAGGCGCGCTGGGCGTTCCGGGCGCTCGCGACCGCCGCGGCGACGTCGTCGGCACTGCTAGCCGGGACATCGGCGATCGGCTGGAGGTCGTACGGCGAGAGGGCGCTCGTCGTGGCGCTGTCGCCGGCGCGGCCGGGGTCGCGGAAGACCCAGCGTCGCCACCCGTCGAGGCGCTGGTCGGTCACCCAGGACGGGCGGACGGTGGAGGGAGCGACGGTGCTGGTCATCGGAGCGGTTCCTCGTGTTCTTCGGGGATCAGGGGTAGGGAACGGGTTCGGGGCGGGTGGTTCCGTCGCGGCGGGTGCGCCGGCCGCGCAGCAGGGCGAGCGGCGCCAGCCGCACCGGCTCGGGCAGCCCGTTGCCGAGCCGCGAGACGAGGCGTAGTCCCGCGACGCGGCGCCGGGTACGCCGCGACGGCGCAGGCAGCCCGATCCGCGCGCGGAAGTCCGGGTCGAGCGTCGCCGCGATCACGTCGCGCTGCAGCGCCAGCATCGGCGAGGCGAGCCGCTGCAGCGCGGCGTCGGCCCACCGCCGCGGCACCGGCAGCCAGCGCGGCGCCCGCGGGGCGGCGTACAGGATGTCCTGCACCACCGGGTTGTTCTCGAGCCTCGGCAGCTGCTCGCGCCAGCCCGCCCAGAACTCCTCGCGGGTCTCCGGCAGCTGGTCGGGCCGTACGCCGATCAGCAACCCCAGCCGCTGCCATTCCTCGAACAGCTGCTGGTCCTGCTCGTCGGTCAGACCGGGTCCGAAGTCGCGCAGGAACAGCCGGGTGCCCTCGTAGGCGGTCCAGTGCACCCACGCATAGGCCTGCGGGTTCAGCGCGTGGTAGCTGCGACCCTGCGCGTCGGTGCCTCGGATCGAGGCGTGCATCCGCAGCAGCCGCTGTCCCTCCTCGGCAGCGGCGCGGCCGCCGTAGACGCTGCGGACCACGGACTGCGTCGTGCGCCAGAGCCGGCCGTAGGGATCGGTCTTGTAGACCGACTGCTGCTCGACGCCCGCGCCCACCATCGGGTGCGCGACCTGGTGCAGCAGGAGCCGTACGGCGAGCAGCAGCGCGCGCTGGTCGCCGGCGGCGTACCAGACGATCCCGCCCGGGCCGAGCGGCTCCGCGGGCAGGGTCACCGGCGGGGTGGCGGTCGCGGTCATCGCGCGTAGAGGCGGTCGAGCACGTCGGCGTACTTCGCGTGCACGACGCGGCGCTTGAGCTTCAGGGTCGGAGTCAGCTCCTCCGACTCCGCGGTCCACTCGACCGGGAGCAGCTCCCACGCCTTGACCTGCTCGGGCCGCGACAGCCGGGCGTTCGCGGCGTCGACGGCCTGCTGCGCCATGTCGAGGAACGCGGGGTGCTGTGCGAGCTCGGCCAGGTCGGCGGACCCGACGCCGAGCCGATCGGCGACGACCGGCGCGATCTCCGGGTCGAGCGTCAGCACCGCGACGACGTAGGGACGGGCCTCGCCGAACACCAGCGCGTGGCCGACGATCGGGCTCTCCTTCAGCAGGTTCTCGACGTTGGAGGGCGCGATGTTCTTGCCGGAGCTGGTGATGATCATCTCCTTCTTCCGGTCCACCACCTTGAGGAAGCCGTCGTCGTCCAGCTCGCCGATGTCGCCGGTGTGCACCCAGCCGTCCTCGTCGATCAGCTGCCGGGTCGCCTCCTCCTGGCGGTAGTAGCCGTCCGAGGTCACCGGCCCACGGGCGAGGATCTCGCCGTCCTCGGCGATCCGGATCTCGATGCCGGGCAGCGCGCGGCCGACCGTCCCGAGCCGGAACTGGTCGGGACCGCACGCGGTCACCGCGGCGCAGGTCTCGGTCATGCCGTAGACGTCGTAGATCCGCATGCCGAGCCCCGCGAAGAACCGCGCGACCTCCAGCGGCATCGGCGCGGCCGCGGACGCGGCCCACTCGCACCGGTCGAGGCCGAGCAGCGCGCGGAGGAAGCCGAGCAGCGCCCCGTCCACGGCCTCGTAGCGCGCCGTCAGCTCCGGGGAGGGTGTGGCGCCGTACTCCTGCGCCTCGACGTACTCCAGGCCGACCGCCATCGCCTGCTCGACCTGCGCCCGCTTCTCCGGGTCGGCCTCCGCGGCCAGCTTCGCCGCGACGCCGGTGCGGATCTTCTCCCACACCCGCGGTACGCCGAAGAACCGCGTCGGCCGCACCTCGCCGAGCGCGCCGAGCAGGAGCGCCGGATCCGCGATCAGGTGGACGTGGGCGCCGTGCGTCTGGGGGATGTACATGCCGAGGCTGCGCTCGGCGATGTGCGCGAACGGCAGGTAGGAGATCGTCTCGTTGTCGCCCTCCACGCCGGCGACGTCGAGCGAGCAGAAGCACTCGTAGAGCACCGAGTGGTGGCTGAGGACCACGCCCTTCGGGCTGCCGGTGGTGCCCGACGTGTAGAGGATCGTCAGCGGGTCCTCGGGCTTGATCGCCGCGGCGCGCTCGATGAGGTCGCTCGCGTGGTCCGCCCGCCACGCCGCCCCGGCCGCGACGAGCTCCTCCCAGGTCACGAACCGGTCGTCGTCCTCCGGTGCGGGGACGTCGACGAGGACGACCCTGCGGATCGACGGGGTCTCGGCGAGCGCGCGCTCCCACCGGGCGAGGTGGTCGGCGGTCTCCAGCACGACGACCGTCGGCTGCGCGTGGTCGGCGACGTAGGCGACCTGGTCCGGCGACAGCGTGTTGTAGACCGACATCGTGACCGCCGCCGCGTGCACCGCGCCGAGGTCGGCGAGCACGTGCTCGATCCGGTTGCCCGCCATGATCGCGACCCGGTCGCGCGGGGCGACACCGGCCTCGAGCAGCGCTCCCGCGACGTCGAGCGCCCGGTCGCGCGTCTCGCGCCAGGACAGCGTCCGCCAGCCCGGTGCGTAGCCGCCGGAGAGGTCGATCCCGACCTTGTCGGAGTACGCCGGCCGGTCCCCCTGCTCGTCGACGATCGTGGCGAACGCTGCGGGCAGGGTCAGCCCGGCGATCCGCTGCTCGATCTCGTTCCGCTCGGCGAGGGTGTCGGTGCTGCTCGGGCTCATCGGGGTCCTCTCGGTGGTTACTGGTGGGGCACGCTCGCCGACCCGCGCACCTGGGTGCCGGGCGGCGGGTTGACGCAGTGGACGTCGGTGTACGGCGTCCGGTGGCTCAGGTCCTGGATGTCGCGACGGTGGTCGGGCGAGTAGACGCAGTTCTTCAGGATGCGCGGCACCAGCAGCACCCGTCCACTGCCGTCCCGCGTGCTGCCGGCCATCACGTCGGCCTGCAGCGGCACCCAGTCGAGCCAGTGCTGGAGACCGCGCAGGTGCCGGGCCGCCATGTCCGTCAGGGGACCGCCGCCGGCGAGCAGCCGGCGGACCGCGGGCGACGACCGGTGCCACCAGCGGCTGAGGCGGGGGAGCAGGTCGGTCGCGGCGACCACGGTCCGTCGTACGTCCGGGGTGGCGGTCGCCAGCGCCGCGGTGACGGCGTCGAGGTCCCGCGAGATCCGCCGGACCTGCGGGCCGAGGTCCTGCGCGGTGGTGAGCGGCGTCGCGCCGCGGACGACGAGGTGAGTGAGCTTCGGCTCGAGCCGCCGGAGCATGGCGAAGCCCGACTCGAGCTCGATGGCGAGCGACCGCAGGTCGACGTGCCCGTCGCCGCTGCCGAAGATCGTCGCCGTCTCGCGCGCGATCGTCTGCACGTCGTCGACGTCGAGGTGCCGCATCAGCGACTGCGCGTCGGCGAGCACCTCGGGCACGCTCAGCGGCACGGTCGTGTCGTCGACCGGGATGGTGTCTCCGTCGGCGAGGAACGGCCCCCTGTCGGTTCGGGGTCGGACGTCGAGGTACTGCTCGCCGACCGCGGAGAGGTCGCTGACCTCGAACACGCTGTCGCGGGGGACGTCGACGTCAGCGTCGATCTGGAGCACGGCGACCGCGCGCACCTGCGGCTCGTCGGCCAGGCGCACGTCGGTCACCTCCCCGATCCGCTGGCCGCGGTAGGTCACGACGGAGCCGTCGTGCAGCCCGGCCGCCTGCGGCAGCTCGACGGTGACGGTCGTGGGGTCGCTGAACAGGGTGCCGCCGACGACGGTGTCGGCGACGTAGACGAGGCCGCCGACCATGATCACCAGGACGAGGGCCTGGGCGAGCCGGGTCCGGCGGCGCCAGAGCTGCGAGCCGGCAGCGGCGCGGTCGGCGGCGTCGCTGGTCACGGACCGGGCGACCTCGGTCGGCGACGTCATCGCGACCCCCTCCCGTCGGGTGCCGGCGTGGGGAGCGGCGGCTGACCGCCGTGCTGGCCGCCCTGCAGGGCGTCGGGGTCGAGCAGGAAGGTGAGGTCGAAGTTGGCGTAGTCTCCCGGCGCGGCCTGGTTGCTGCCCTTGGCGAACGCGACCAGCCCGGCCATCACGCCGTCGATGTTGCGCCGGTTGTCCAGCAGCGTCTGCAGGACCGGGCGCATGTCGTCGAGCTGCGCCACGAGGTCGTCGCGAACGGCCCGCGTGAACGGCGTCGCGACCGAGTCGAACCGGTTCAGCGACTCCATCGCGTCGACCAGCTTCGCCCGCTGGTTGCTGAGCGAACGGACCAGGTCGGTGAGGTCGCCCAGCGATCCGGTGATGACGGGCAGGTCGCCCCGGAGCCGGCTGGTGAGCCGGCCGAGGGAGCGGGTCAGGCGGTCGACGCGCGGCAGGTCCGCGACCAGGCCCGAGACCGCGCTGTCGAGCCGGTGCAGCAGCTGCCGCGCGTCACCGGCGTTGCCGGTCAGCGCGACGTTGAGCTGCTTGATGATCGTCGAGATGTCACCGAAGCTGCCGCCGGTCACGACCGTGGAGAGCGCGCTGAGCAGGTCGCTCACGTCCGGCGCGGTCGAGGTCTCCGCGACCGGCAGCGTGTCGCCCTCGGCGAGGACGTCCCCGCCCCGGCCGGGCAGCAGCTGCACGAACGCGGTCCCCATCGGTGAGGTCAGGCGGATCTCCGCACGCGACGTCGAGCGCAGCCGCACCGACGTCGACAGCTCGAGCTCGACGTCGGCGAGCCCGTCCGCGGCCGTCACCGAGGCGACCTGGCCCACGGTGGAGCCGTCGAGCTTGACCGGCGCGTCCACCGGCAGGTTGAGCGCGTCGGTGAACTCGGCGGTGATGGTGTAGGTCGGCCCGCTCACCAGGTCCGGCAGCGGCACGTCCTCCAGGCTCAGGCCGCATCCGGCCGCGCCGCCCAGCCCCGCCACGAGCGCCACGGCGGCGAGCGCTCGGCGTGCTCCGCGGATCACGGGATGCCTCCCGGGATGCTGTTGAAGACGCCGTCCAGGATCCCGTCGAGGATGCCGGTGCCCTGCTCGTTGAACAGTGCCGTGCACACCCCGGCGCCGGCCGGCCCGGTGAGGGCGGCCGCGAAGACCTGGCAGACGTGGCTGCGGAAGGCGGCCGAGAACGGCCCGGCGCTGAACGCGAACTGCACCCGCAGCCGGCCGAGCCGCCAGTCGTAGGCGCGCGCGAAGTTCTCCGCCATCGTCGGCATCACGTCGAACGCCTCGGCCAGCGACGCCTGGTGGGCGCGGACCTGGTCGACGACCTGGGACAGCGCGGTCAGGTCGTCGCTCAGCGCGCCGCCGTGCGCCCGGAGGAAGGCGTCGGTACGCCGCACCAGGTCGTCGAGCGTGGTGAGCGTCGCCGTGAGCTCGTCGCGCTGGTCGGACAGCACGCCGGTGGTCGTCGCCGCGGCTGCGGTGAAGCGGCGGATCGTCCGGTCGCGCTGCGCGAGCACGTCGACGAGCTCCACCAGGTCGTCGGTGACCGTGGTCAGGGACTCGTCCTTGGAGTTGATCACGGCGAGTGCGTCCCGACCCTCGGAGAGGGCCTGCCGCAGGTGGCCGCCGTTGCCGTCCAGCGCGTCGGCGGTGGTCGCCAGCAGCTGCCCGAGGTTCTTGCCGCCCGCGTTCTTGCCGAGCCCGGCGTCGAGCGCCCGGACCAGGTTGTCGACGGCCGTCGCGATCTCGTCGATCGTGGCGGGGGCGCGGGTGTGGGAGGCGTCGATGTGCGCCCCGGTCTGCAGGGTGGGTCCGCCCTCGTAGGCCGGCCCCAGCTCGACGTACCGGTCCGTCACCAGCGAACCCTGCAGGATCTCCGCACCGGCGTCGCGCGGCAGCTCGGTGCCGGGGTCGAGGTGCATGACCACGCGCATCGTGGTGCCCTGCGGCTGGACCTCGGTGACCTCGCCGATGTGCACGCCGAGGTAGGTGACGTCGTTGCCGACGTAGAGGCCGGTGGTGTCCGCGAAGTCGGCGGTGACGACCATCGCGCCGTCGTCGGTGCCGCCGAGCCAGCCGGCCATCCGCGAGCCTTGAAGGATCAGGACGAGCACGACGATGCCGCCCGCGGCGAGCACCAGGTTCCGGCGGCTCACTTGCAGTCCTCCGGGGTGAGGGAGCAGACCAGGTCGTCGGGGACGATGGCGTAGGGCGCGTTGACGCCCAGCCACGGACCGTCACCGGTGGCGTTGGTGAAGACCCGCATGGTGGGGCCCGCGAGCCGCAGCGTCCGGTCGAGATCGGCGCGGTGCTCCCGCAGCACCTGCAGCACCGAGCGCAGGTCGGTCAGCGCCGGCGCGAGCCGCGGCGCGGACTCCTTGACGACGGCCGTCAGGCCGACGACGAAGCGGTGGGTGTCGCGCAGCAGCGCGGCCAGCGTGCGCCGCTGCTGCTGCACCATCCGCAGCGCGAGGGTCCCGTTGGCGAGCACGCGGTCGAGCTGGTCGGTCTGGTCGAGGACCAGCCGGGTCACCTGGTGGGTGGAGGAGAGCAGGTCGTCGAGCTGCTGCTCGCGGTCCTGGACCACCCGGGAGACGCCGGTGATGCCGTCGAGCGCGTCCCGCAGGTCGTCGGGGGAGACCTTGGCGTCGGTGGACAGCACGTCGATGGCTCGCTCGATGCCGGGCATGTCGAGCTTGCGCACCTGCGGCGTGGAGTCCAGCCAGAACCGCTCCATCGTGTAGGTGTCGACGGCGTGCTGGATGCCGATCGTGCCGCCGTCGGCGAGTGCGTTCCCCGAGCCGACCGACAACGCGAGGAACCGGTCGCCGAGGATCGAGAGCAGCTTCACCTCGACGCTGCTGTCGTCGGTGACCCCGAGTTCCTCGGGCGACTGCTCGAGGGTGAAGGCCACGTCGACCTCGTCGCGGTCGGCCGTCACCGAGCTGACCTCCCCGACCTTGAGCCCGGCGAGGCGTACGTCGTCGCCGGACTCGAGGCCCGCGGCGTGGTGCAGGCGCGCGTGGTAGACCGGCGCACCACGGAGGATCTGCAGGCCGCCGACGACCAGGCCGGCCAGCACGAGGCCGAGCACGATCCGCAGCGGCAGTCCGAGCCGGCTCCACACGCCTCCGAGGGTGGCCATCAGCGGCACCTCCTGGAGTGGTGGTTGCCGGTGACGCCGAGGTCGAGCTTGTAGGGGAAGCCCTTCATCTGGCCGGCCAGCGTGCAGACGTAGACGTTGAGGTAGCTGCCGTAGCCGAGGGTCCGCAGGTAGGTGTCGAGCTGCTCGGGCAGAGCACGGCCGGTCGCGGTGAGCTGCGGCAGCCGGCCGGCGAGGTAGCCGAACCACGGCTGGCTGAGCCGGCTCACGTCGATCAGCTGCCGGCCGGTGCTGTCGACCAGGTCGGCGGTCGTCCTGCTCAGCCGGGCGATGCCCTGCAGGCTGGTCGCGATCCGGTCGCGGTCCTGGGCGAGCCCGGACGTCAGCGAGTCGAGGCCGTCGACGAGCCGGTCGATCTCCTGGCGGTGGGCGTCGGTCGTGCGGAGCACCAGGTTCACGTTGTCGACCACGGCCGAGATCGCCTGGTCGCGGTCGGTGATGCCGTGGGTGAGCTCGGCGGTCTGCCGGAGCAGGTCGCGCAGGGTCGAGCCCTGGCCCTGCAGGACCTGGACGATGTTGGCGGCCAGCTGGTTGATGTCGCCGGGCTGGAGCAGGTCGAAGACCGGCTGGAACGCGTTGAAGAGCGCGGTCAGGTCGAGCGCCGCGTCGGTGCGCGACAGCGGGATGGTCGCGCCGTCGGCGAGCAGGCCGTCCGCCCGGCCGCGCGGGGAGGACAGGGCGACGTACCGCTGGCCCATCAGGTTGAGGTAGTCGATCGACGCCGTCGCATCGGCGCCGAGGTGCTGGTCCGGGTCGACGCTCATCGTCACGACGGCGAGGCCGCGCCGGTCGCCGGTCCCGACCTCGGCGGACTCGACACGGCCGACCCGCACGCCGGCGACCCGTACGTCGTCGCCCGCCCGCAGGCCGGTCGCGTCGCGGAACACCGCGGTCACGGTGATCGCGTCGGCCGGCCGCGCGTGCGCGAGGGTGCCGGCCACGGTCGCGGTGAGCACCAGCGCGAGGACGACGAACCCGGCGACGCCGAGCACGGCGCCCGGGTGCCGGCGGAGCTCGCTCAGCTGCCGGCTCATCGGCCGCAGCTCCGGCCGGGCAGGTCGCCGTAGCGCGGGCAGTCCTGCGGCCCGTAGGGGTCCAGGAACTGCGTGGACAGCACGCCCTCCATCTGGATCTTGCCGTTGCGAACGACGTCGGCGCCGTTGCGCAGCAGCGTCGGCACCTTGGCGAGGAGGGAGGAGAACGCGTCGTGGCGCTCGGCGAAGACCTGGAGGTTCGCCGCAGTGGCGTCGAGCAGCTGCGCTGCCGCATCGCCGTGCTCGAGCAGGAACGACGTGAAGCCGTCGCGACCGTCGAGCAGCTCGGGCAGGTCCGCCAGCAGGGCGCTCGTGTCGTCCTGGTGCTGCACGAGGACCCGTGCCAGCGGCCGGGTGTGCCGGATCGCCGAGACCAGCTGCGGCTCGGCGTCGGCGAACAGGTCCGAGTCCTGGGCGAGCAGGTCGAGGTCCTGACGGACCTGCGGGTGCACCCGCTCCCACCGGGCGAGGAACGCGTCGCCGTCGGCCATCAGGTCGGCGATCTTCGCGCCGCGTCCGTCGAGGGCGTCGGCGAGCTGGGTCAGCGCCGTGTCCCACTGCGACGGGTCGATGGAGGCGAGCAGGTGCTGCGTGGCCGAGAACGTCGCCATCAGCCGCAGGGTGCGGTGCGAGGTGTCGGCCGGTACGACGTCGCCGTCCGCGAGGTGGTCGCTGTCCGGCCGCGCCGACACCAGGTCGACGTACTCGTTGCCGAAGAGGGTGGACGGCAGCACCCGCGCGCGGACGTCGGAGGGGACCATCGCGGCCTGGTCGGGGTCGACCAGCACCTCGGCGACCAGGTGCTTGGGGTCGACGGAGACGACGCGGCCGATGCGCAGGCCGGCGTACTTCACGTCGGAGTTGATGCCGAGGGTGTCGCCGACGGTGGGCAGGTTGACGGTGAGGCGGACGTCGCCGCTGAGCACGCCGAGGGTCTGCAGGCCGAGCACGGTCGTCACCAGCCCGAGCGCGAGGACGCCGCAGAACCCGCCGACGGCCAGCCGGAGCCGCAGCACCCGCGGCTCGAGCCGCGAGTGCTGGAAGAGGACCTCGGTCATCGGCTCACCCGGAGATCTGGACCTGCTGGTCGGCGCCCCAGAGGGTGAGCGTGAGCAGGATGTCGATCACGGTCAGCGAGATGATGCTCGCGCGGATCGCGCGGCCGGTCGCGACACCCACGCCCTCGGGACCGCCGCTGGCGGTGAACCCGTGGTAGCAGTGGATCAGGGTCACGACCGTGGTGAGCACGACGACCTTGATCGCCGAGTAGACGACGTCGACCGGCGCCACGAACGTGCGGAAGTAGTGGTCGTAGGTGCCCGCCGACTGGCCGTAGAAGGTCGTCACCATGAAGTCGGTGGCGACGTAGGTGCCGACCAGCCCGAGCAGGTAGAGCGGGAGCACCACGATCCAGGAGGCCACCAGCCGGGTGCTGACCAGGTAGGGGATCGGGCGGATCGCCATCGCCTCGAGCGCGTCGATCTCCTCGCTGATACGCATGGCCCCCAGCCGGGAGGTGAAGCCGCACCCGATCCGAGCCGCGAACCCCAGCGCGGCGACCATCGGCGCGAGCTCGCGGGTGTTGGCGTAGCCGGAGATGAAGCCGGTCAGCGGCGCCAGCCCGATCACGTCGAGGCCCTGGTAGCCCTCGAGGCCCACCTCGGTGCCCGTCAGCGTCGACAGCAGCAGCACCACGCCGACCACGCCGCCGCCCACGAGGAACAGCCCGCTGCCGAGGGTGACCTCGGCGAGCACCCGGCCGACCTCGTGCCGGTAGCGGGTGACGGCGAGCGGCAGGCCGGCGGCGACCTGCCACGCGTGGACGAGCTGCGCGCCGATGCCGGCGAGCGGCTCGACGACGACTCCGTCCACGACCTCGACGGGGTCCGGCACCCGTGAGCTCATCCGATCGGCCCTCCGGCGAAGTTGCTGTAGACCTGCGAGATGACGAAGTTGGCGGCGAACAGCAGGACGAAGTTGGTGACGACCGCGCTGGTCACCGCCTCACCGACGCCCTGCGGCCCGCGGCCTGCGCCGAGCCCCTTGTAGGACGCGACGATCCCGCAGATGACGGCGAAGACACCGGCCTTCACCAGCGACAGCGCGAGGTCGGACAGCTGGGCCAGGGTGGTCACGGAGGCGAGGTAGCTCCCGGGTGGGAGGTCCTGCAGCACCACGCTCACCAGCAGCGTGGTGATGATCGTGAAGAACATGACCACGCCGTTGAGCAGCACGGAGACCACGACGAGTGCGACGGTTCGCGGGACCACCAGCCGCTCGAGGACGGGCAGGCCCATCACCTCGATCGCGTCGATCTCCTCGCGGATCCGCCGCGAGCCGAGGTCCGCGCAGATCGCCGAGCCCGCGACGCCGGAGAGCATCAGCGCGGTGATCAGCGGCGACGCCTGGCGGACGACGGCCAGCGTGTTGCCCGCTCCGGTGAACGCGACCGCGCCCACCTCCTGGGCGAGCACGCCGACCTGCAGCGCCAGGATGATCCCGAACGGCACGGAGACCGCGAGCGCCGGCAGGGTGCAGACGCGGATGGTGAACCAGGTCTGCAGGACGGTCTCCGCGAGGGAGAACCGGCGCCGCACCAGCGACGTGACCAGCGCCGAGAGGACCTGCCGGGCGAACCGGACCATGCCGGTGACCTCGGCCAGCGGGCCCCGGACGACGGCGAGCGCAGCGCGCGAGCCGCTCGCCGATCCAGCCGACATCTTCGTCCCCTCTGTGACAGTTCTACTGTGACACTCGTACTGTCCACGCGCCGATGACGCTCGTCAACCTCTTCGGCGCGCGAATCCGCGATCCGGACGGCATCCACGCCTGAATTGCGGGTCGCGGGCCGCGGTTGTGAGTTGGGAATGACAGTTGTACTGTGACAGTCATGAGCACCGCGGCGGACCTCAGTGCCGACCAGTCGCCGTCCGGCGAGGAGTGGCTGACCGTCGACCAGCTCTCCGCCGCGGCCGGCCTCACCACGCGGACCACCCGCTACTACGCGAGCCTCGGGCTGCTGCCGCCGCCCGCCAAGCGGGGCCGGATGGCGTGGTACGACCAGGGTCACCTGGCCCGGCTGCAGATGATCCGTGCGCTGCAGGACCACGGCTTCACGCTGCAGGCGATCGAGCGCTACCTCGCGTCGGTGCCCGCGGACGCCGACGTCGAGGACCTCGCGGTCCAGCGGGCGATGCTCACCTCCTGGACCATCGCGGGGCCGGGCGACCTGAGCCGCCGCCAGCTGGAGAAGTACGCCGACCGCCGGCTCACCGACGAGGAGGTCGCGGTCATCGAGGAGCTCGGGATGCTGCGGCGCACCGGCTCCGGGAAGTCCGAGCGGTTCACCCCCGTGCACGGGTTCGAGGTCGCCGTACAGCTGCTGGACCTCGACGTGCCCGTGTCGGGCATGCGCAAGGCCGGGGAGGCCATGTCGCGGCACATGACCGCGCTGGCCGAGGAGCTCACCGAGATCCTGCACGACGAGGTCGTCGAGCCGATCCGCAGGTCGCCGCACTTCTCGCTCGACGACGCCGAGCACCTCGAGTCCACCGTCGCCGACCTGCGCCGCCTGACCATCGAGGCGATCGTCAGCGCGTTCCAGCGCTCCGCCAACGCCGTCATCGCCCGATCGCTCCGCCGGAGGTGAGCATGACCACCGAGACCACCCGCCCCGAGCCGCCCGACCTGGCCCAGCCCGGGCCCGTCCGGCCGGAGATCGCCGAGATCGCCTGCGAGCAGGCGTTGCTGCTCGGCGCCGGATCGGCGGTGATGCTGCAGCTGGCGATGAAGGGCGTCGGCCTCGGTGTCGCCGAGCACAGCACCACGCTGTCGCGGCCGATCGACCGGCTCCGCACGACGCTGACCTACGTCTACGTGATGGCGATCGGCACCGAGGAGGAGAAGCGCGCGATCGCCCGCCTGGTCAACCGGGCGCACGTGCCGGTGCGCTCGGAGGGCCGCTACAGTGCCTTCGACCCCGAGCTCCAGCTGTGGGTGGCGGCGACGCTGATCTACACCGGCGACTTCCTCTACGAGAAGATCTTCGGCCCGCTCAGCCCGGAGGACCGCGAGGAGTACTACCGCTTCGGGCAGGTCTTCGGCACGGCGCTGCAGGTGAAGCCCGACATGTGGCCGGCCACGCGCGCCGAGTTCGACCGCTACTGCGAGGAGTCCCTGCTGCGGCTCGAGCCCGACCCCGCGGTCCAGGGCTACGCTAAGCAGCTGCTGAGCACCGACGGTGCGCCGCTCGCGACCCGGCTCTCGATCCCGCTGCAGAGCCTGATGACCCGCGGCAACCTCGACCCGCGCACCCGCGAGGTGCTGGCGCTGCCGTGGTCGCGCCGCGAGCAGCGGCTCTACGACCTGTTCTGGAAGGTGTTCCCGCCGCTCTACCGGATGGTGCCCCGCCGGCTCCGCCACCTGCACGCCCACCTGGTGATCGCCGACATGCGACGCCGGATGCGCCGAGGGAAACGGGTCATCTGACCCCGGTGGGCCGCGACCTACTAAGGTCACCGCCGTGACCCAACGCACGCTGGTCCTGATCAAGCCCGACGCGGTCCGCCGCGGCCTCGTCGGCGAGGTGCTCTCGCGGTTCGAGGCCAAGGGCCTCGCCATCGTCGCCATGGAGCACCGGACCATCGACGCCGCGCTGGCCGACGCGCACTACGCCGAGCACGTCGAGAAGGACTTCTACCCGCCGCTCCGCGACTTCGTGACCAGCGGTCCGCTGGTCTCGCTCGTCCTCGAGGGCGACGAGGCGGTCGACGTGGTGCGCGCGATCAACGGCGCCACCGACGGCCGCAAGGCCGCCCCGGGCACGATCCGCGGCGATCTCTCGCTCTCCAACCGCGAGAACCTGGTGCACGGCTCGGACTCGCCGGTGTCCGCCCAGCGCGAGATCGCGCTCTGGTTCCCGAGCCTCTGACGCGCGTGCTGCAGGTTCCCCAAGGGATGTAGGAAACCCCGCGCCTCCCACGGCGTACAACCATGGGGGAGCGCAGATTTCTCTGCATACCTTGGGGAACCTGCAGATCGACGCGAGTCACACCTGTCACAGATGTAACACGCCGCCTCGGCGTGGCGCCCGGGGGAGTGCACGGGTTTTCCTTACGCTCACGAGCGGAGGACCCCGGATCGTGCGCTCGGTGTCCTTCCCGGTGTTCCCGGTGACGGGGAGGCCGGCTTCCCCGAAGTCGCGCGAACGGGCCGGAGGCATGCGTGGGTGCGAACTCCCTCATCGGGCGGGACCTCGCCGTCGACCTGGGGACGGCCAACACGCTCGTCTACGTGCGCCGCCGCGGCGTCCTCGTCGACGAGCCGAGCGTCGTCGCCCTCAACGACCAGACCGGCGAGGTGATCGCGGTCGGCCACGAGGCGAAGAAGATGATGGGCCGCACGCCCGACGACATCACCGCCCTCCGGCCGCTCCAGGACGGCGTGATCGCCGACTTCGAGGCGACCGAGGCGATGCTGCGGCACTTCATCGCCCGCGTCCACCGGCGCCGCTACTACGCCAAGCCGCGGATGGTGATCTGCGTCCCGAGCGCGATCACCCCCGTCGAGCAGCGCGCCGTGAAGGAGGCCGGCTACCAGGCCGGGGCCCGGCGCGTGTACGTCGTCGAGGAGCCCATGGCCGCCGCGATCGGCGCCGGGCTGCCCGTGCACGAGCCGACCGGCAACATGGTCGTCGACGTCGGCGGCGGCACCACCGAGGTCGCGGTCATCTCCCTCGGCGGCATCGTCACCAGCCTCAGCATCCGCACCGCCGGCGACGACCTCGACCACTCGATCATCGCGTGGCTGAAGAAGGAGCACGGCCTGATGGTCGGCGAGCGCACCGCCGAGCAGGTCAAGATGACCCTCGGCTCTGCGTTCCCGACGGCCGGCGAGCCGGAGGGCGAGGTCCGCGGACGCGACCTGGTGTCCGGGCTGCCGCGCACGGTCACCGTCACCAGCTCCGACATCCGCAAGGCGCTGGAGGAGCCGCTGCACGCGATCGTCGACGCGGTCCGCGTGACCCTCGACCAGACCCCGCCCGAGCTCGCCGGCGACATCATGGACCGCGGCATCGTGCTCACCGGCGGGGGCGCGCTGCTCCGGGGGCTCGACGAGCGGATCCGCGACGAGACCGGGATGCCGGTCCACGTCGCCGACGACCCGCTCGTCTCGGTGGCCATGGGTGCCGGCCGCTGCGTCGAGGAGTTCGAGGCGCTCCAGCAGGTCCTCGTGACGAACCCGAGGCGCTTCTGATGTCCCTCGACACCCCGTCCCGGCCCGCCCCGGACGCACCCGACGCGCAGCGCCGCCCCGTGCGCCGGGTCGGCCGCCCGCTCGAGCGCGAGAACCGGCAGAGCCTGCCGTCCCGGTCGCTCGTGGTGGCGCTGGTGCTCGCCTGCCTGACCCTGATGGTGGTCGACAAGGCCGGTGGCGACTCGTCCCCGGTCGCCGCGGCGCGGCGGTCCGTCGGCGAGGTGTTCGGTCCCGCCGAGGCGTTCGCGTCCACGGTGATCGGCCCGTTCGCCGCCGTACCCGGCCTGCTGCACACGAACGGCCAGCTGCGCGACCGCATCGACGACCTCGAGGCCGAGAACGCCCGGCTGCGCAGCGAGGCGCACACCGCCGGCTACACCGCCCACCGCCGGGAGTCCGCGCGTGACCTCTGCGCCGTCGCCGGCGGGCTCGGCTACGCGCTCACGCCTGCCCGGGTGGTCGCGTTCGGGTCGGCGCAGTCCTTCTCCGACACCGTCACCATCGACGCCGGCTCCGACAGCGGGCTGCACCCGGACATGACCGTGCTCGACGCGGACGGCCTGGTCGGCCGGATCACCTCGGTGACCAGTCACACCGCCACCGTGCTGCTCGCCGTCGACAGCGACTCGACCGTCGGCGGCCGGATCGGCCAGAACATGGAGCTCGGCTTCGTGCGGGGCCGCGGCGACACCGGCGACGACGGACGGCTCGAGCTCCAGCTCGCGGACCGCAGCGTGGTGCCGCAGACGGGCGAGTCCGTCGTGACCTGGGGGAGCGAGGGCGGTGCGCCGTACGTCGCCGGCGTCCCGATCGGCGAGATCACCCACGTCTACGAGTCGCTGCGCGACACCTCCTACCGCGCCGTCCTGAAGCCGTACGTCGACTTCACCTCGCTCGACCTGGTCGGCGTGGTGGTGCCGTCCGGCAGCAAGCACGCGACCATCGAGGCCGACGGGAGCTGCGGATGAGGAGCACCTCGCGCCTGGTCGCCGTCATCGTCGCCGTCGTGGTCGCGCTGCTGGCGCAGGTGACCGTCCTCCCGGAGATCGCGCCGCTGCTCACCTGGCACGGCGTCGGGCCGGGGCCGGTGCTGCTCGTCGTCGTCGCCACCGCGCTCGTGACCGACCCGCGCTTCGCGACGCTGACCGGCTTCTTCGCCGGCCTGCTCCTGGACCTCGCGCCGCCGGCGGACCACCTCGCCGGCCGGTGGGCGCTCGCGCTGCTCGTCGTCGGCTACGTCGTCAGCCGGCTCGCGCACGACCACCAGCCCGTCGCGCCGGGCCCGCTGGAGCTGGAGAGGGCGGCGCACGGGCGGCCGCCGTGGACCCTGGTGCTGGCCGCCGCGGCCGGCGGGTCGTTCGTCGGCAACTCCGTCTTCGCGCTCTCCGGCGTGCTCCTCGGCGACCACGCCGGCGGGCTCACCGACCTGCTCCGCGTGGTCGGCATCGCACTGCCGTGGGACGTCGCCGCCGCCCTGGTCGTCGTACCGCTGACCACGTGGCTCTTCGCCCGCCTCGCCGCGCCGCAGCCCGGCCTGCGGCTCACCCCGCGCGCACCGTGGAGGACACCGACGGCATGAGCCCCTCCTCGGAGCGCCCGCGCGACCGCCGTGGCCGGCTGCGGCTGGTCGTCATCCAGGCGCTCGTGTTCTCGTTGCTCGGCACCCTCGGCGCCCGCCTCTACTACCTGCAGGTGATGTCCGGCGCGGAGTACCAGGGCCAGGCGGCCGCGCAGTCCGTCCGCGAGATCGTGGTGCAGCCGCAGCGCGGGCTGATCGTCGACGACGAGGGGCGCCCGCTGGTCAGCAACCGGCTCACCTGGGTGGTGTCGATCGACACCACGCTGCTCGGCCGGATGGACGAGAGCGACCGCCGCGCGCTGCTGCGCCGTACCGGCCGGGTGATCGGCGAGAAGCCACGCGCGATCGCGCGGAAGCTGGTGCTGTGCGGCAGCGACGGCGCCGTCGCGGGGAGGTGCTGGAACGGCTCGCCCTACCAGCCGGTGCCGGTCGCGACCGACGTCGCGCAGGACGCCGCCCTGCGGATCAAGGAGCAGGGCGAGGACTTCCCGGGCGTCATCGCCGAGGAGCAGACGGTCCGCGACTACCCGCGGCCGTTCGGCATCAACGCCGCGCACCTGCTCGGCTACCTGAGCCCGGTGACCAAGGACGAGCTCGACGCGGCCGAGGCGGACGGCGACACGACCATCAACGGCGCGTCGGTCGTCGGCCGTGCCGGCGTCGAGAAGGAGTACGACGCCTTCCTGCGCGGGCAGCCCGGCTACAAGCGGGTCGCCGTCGACTCCGGCGGACGGGTGCTCGGGGACGTGAGCGACGTCGCGGCCCAGCCCGGCGACACGCTGGTGACCTCGATCGACGCGAAGGTGCAGTCGGTCGTGGAGAAGCAGCTCCACCAGATGATCACGACCGCGCGGGCGACCTACGACCCGGTCACGCACCGGAACTTCGCCGCCGACGCCGGCGCCGCGGTGGTGCTCGACGCCGACACCGGCCGGGTCGTGGCGATGGCCAGCGAGCCGACCTACGACCCCTCGGTCTGGTCGGGCGGGATCACCCAGCAGCAGCTGAACCGGCTCTACTCCGCCAAGGCCGGCACACCGCTGCTGAGCCGCGCGTTCCAGGGCCAGTTCGCGCCCGGCTCGACGTGGAAGCCGTTCATGACCGCAGGCGCGTTCCAGAACGGCTACGGCCCGGACAGCATGCTCAGCTGCCCGCCGGCGATCCAGATCGGCAACCGGCTCTTCCACAACTTCGAGTCCGAGAGCTTCGGCCCGATCACGTTCGCCAAGGCGATCGAGGTCTCGTGCAACACCTTCTTCTTCCAGGTGGGCATGCACTACTGGCTCCAGTACGGCTCCGACCCGACGAACACCGACGCCAAGGACCCGCTGGTCGAGGAGGCCGAGCAGTTCGGGTTCGGCAAGCCCACCGGCGTCGACCTGCCGGGGGAGTCGTCCGGCAGGATCGCCGACCGGAAGTGGAAGCTCGCCTACTGGAAGTCGATGAAGGACTACTACTGCGGGATCGCGCACCACCCGCAGGACGGCAAGACCAGCGACTTCGTCTACAAGTTCGCCGGCGAGTTCTGCACCGAGGGCTACATGTACCGCGAGTACGACGCCGCGAACTTCGCGATCGGTCAGGGGGACACGGTCGTCACCCCGCTGCAGCTCGCCCGCGGGTACGCCGCCCTGGCCAACGGCGGCACCCTCTACGAGCCGCGCGTCGGCAAGGCGATCGTGTCTCCCGACGGGAAGGTGATCCGGCGGATCCACCCGAAGGTGCAGGCGCACGTGACGCTGCCGGCGGCGGTCAAGGCCTACATCGACGGCGCGACGCTCGGCGTGAGCCGCGAGGGCACGATGGCCTGGAAGATGGGCGGCTTCCCGCTCGACCAGGTGCAGGTGCACGCGAAGACCGGGTCCGCGGAGGTCTACGGCAAGCAGGCGACGTCCTGGGTCGCGTCGTACACCAAGGACTACGTCGTCGTGATGATGGTCAGCCAGGGCGGCTGCGGCTCGTGCACCTCCGGGCCGGGCGTCCGGAAGATCTGGGAGTCGCTCTACGGCATCAACGGCGAGTCGGTGAACCCCGACCGCTCGGTGATCCCGGGCGTCACGCCGCCGGACGGGCTGCCGGTGTTCGGCAAGGACGGCTCGGTGCTCCCCCCGGTCCGCGAGGAGGAGGACTAGATGGTCGCGAGCTCCACCCAGACGCAACGGGCGGCGCAGTCGCGCCGTACCGACGGTTCGCCCTGGGCCGCGCGGCTCGCCCAGCTCGACTGGCTGCTGCTCGGGTCGGTCCTGCTGCTCGGCGTGATCGGCTGCGTCCTGGTCTGGTCGGCCACCGTCGAGCGCGACGACCTCACCGGCGGCGACCCGCGGGCCTTCCTGCTCAAGCAGGGCGTCAACCTGGTCATCGGGTGCGGCCTGCTCGCCGTCGTGACCGGCACCGACCACCGCTGGGTGCGGATCCTCGCCCCGGTCGGCTACCTCCTGGCCGTGGTCGGCCTGGTGCTGGTGCTGGTGATGGGCACGACCGTCAACGGGTCCCGCTCGTGGCTGATGATCGGCGGCCTCTCGCTGCAGCCGTCGGAGCTGGCGAAGCTCGCCGTGGTCGTCGGCATGGCCCTGGTCGTGGCCGAGCGCACCGAGGGACGGCGCGACCCGGGCAGCACCAAGGACGTCGTGCTGATGCTCTGCGTGGCCGCGGTGCCCGCGCTGCTGATCCTCGCCCAGCCCGACCTCGGAACCATGCTCGTGCTCACCGCCACGGTGTTCGGCGTGATCGCCGCCTCCGGCGCGGACCGGCGCTGGCTGGGCGCGCTCGCCGGCGGCGGCGTGCTGGTCGCCGCAGGTGCCGTCCTGAGCGGGTTCCTGAAGCAGTACCAGATCGACCGGTTCCTCGCCTTCACCAACCCCGACCTCGACCCGCGCGGCGCCGGCTACAACGTCGAGCAGGCACGCATCGCCGTCGGCAACGGCGGCCTCTTCGGGCAGGGGCTCTTCCACGGCTCCCAGACCCGCTCCGGGTTCGTGCCGGAGCAGCACACCGACTTCGTGTTCACGGTCGCCGGCGAGGAGCTGGGGCTGGTCGGCGCTGCGCTGATCGTGGCGCTGCTCGGGGTCGTCCTGTGGCGTGCGCTGCGGATCGCCTCCCGCGCCGACGACGTCTTCGGCCGGATCGCGGCGGCGGGCATCGCCTGCTGGTTCGGGTTCCAGGCGTTCCAGAACATCGGGATGTGCCTCGGGATCATGCCGGTGACCGGCGTGCCGCTGCCGTTCGTCTCCTACGGCGGCTCGTCGATGTTCGCCGGCATGCTCGCCGTCGGCCTCCTCGAGAACATCCACCTCCGCACGCTCTCCGCGCCCGCAGCACGCCTCACGCCCGCCAAGCGGGTCCTCGTCCGCGGGTGAGCGCGGACTTCCGCGCCGACCGCGTCGGCAGTGCGCTGCGCGGCGAGAACCCGACGGTGCTGCGTCGCCTGCGTGCCGGCTTCGCCGTCATCGGCGACGTTCAGCACCTGCCGGGCTACTGCGTCCTGATCACCGACACGCCCGGCACCGACCAGCTCACCGACCTCCCGCCGGACCGGCAGCTGGTGTTCCTCGAGGACATGGCCGTCCTGGGCCGGGCCGTCGCTGCGGTCTGCGCCCGTCGGGACCCGGGGTTCCGGCGGATCAACCTCGAGATCCAGGGCAACACCGACGCCTTCCTGCACGCCCACGTCACGCCCCGTTACGACTGGGAGCCGGCCGACATCGTCGGCTGGCCCGCCGCCCTGCACCACTGGACCGGGCGGGTCGACCCGGCCCAGCACGAGCTCGGTCCGCGGCACGACGAGCTGCGCGCCGAGCTGGTCGCGGAGATCGACCGGCAGCGGGGGCCCGGTACGATCGTTGACTGATGTCAACTTCCGCTGCGCCCGTCCCGCACGGGAACGCCGAGTCGGGTGAGTACTCCCACCGGCAGGTCCTGACCATCCTGTCGGGCCTGCTGCTCGGGATGTTCCTGGCGGCGCTCGACCAGACCATCGTCAGCACCGCGATCCGCACCATCGCCGACGACCTGCACGGGCTCGACGCCCAGGCGTGGGCCACGACGGCGTACCTGATCACCTCGACGATCACGACCCCGATCTACGGCAAGCTCGGCGACCTGTGGGGCCGCAAGAAGCTCTTCATGTTCGCGATCGTCGTGTTCACGATCGGCTCGGTGCTGTGCTCGTTCTCGACGTCGATGTACGAGCTGGCGGCGTTCCGGGCGTTCCAGGGCCTGGGTGCCGGAGGCCTGATGACGCTGGTGCTCGCGATCATCGGCGACATCGTCTCCCCGCGCGAGCGCGCGAAGTACACCGGCTACTTCATGGCCACCTTCGGCACCTCCAGCGTGCTCGGACCGGTCATCGGCGGGTTCCTCGCGGGTGCGGACTCGATCCTCGGCATCACCGGCTGGCGCTGGGTGTTCCTCGTCAACCTGCCGATCGGCATCTTCGCCATCGCGGTCGTCTTCCGCACCCTGCACGTCCACCACCAGCGCCGCGAGGCTCGCGTCGACTGGATGGGGGCGGTCGCCCTGGTGGTTTGCCTGGTGCCGCTCCTCACCGTGCTCGAGCAGGGCCGCAGCTGGGGCTGGGGGTCTGCCGGCGCGGTCGCGTGCTTCGTGGTCGCTGCCGTCGGTCTCGTCGCGTTCGTCGTGATCGAGCGCCGGATGAAGGACGACGCGCTGATCCCGCTCGAGCTGTTCACGATCCGGCCCGCAGCGGTCACGATCGTCGCGAGCGTCATCGTCGGCGCGGCGCTGTTCGGCGGCATGATGCTGCTGCCGCTCTACATGCAGATCGTGCACGGCGCGAGCCCGACCCAGGCCGGGTTCATGATGCTGCCGATGGTCGCCGGCATGATGACCGCCTCGATCACGGCGGGCCGGATCATCTCCCGCACCGGGCGCACCCGCCTGTTCCCGATCTTCGGGTCGCTGACCATGGGCCTCGGCATGCTCCTGCTGGCGCAGATCGACGCGGACACCCGGCTGTGGCTGGTCATGATCTTCATGGCGAGCGTCGGGTACGGCGTCGGCAACTGCATGCAGCCGCTGATCCTGACCGTCCAGTCCGCGGTGCCGCCGACCGCGATCGGCGTGGCCACCTCGAGCGCGACGTTCTTCCGGCAGATCGGCGGCACGATGGGCGTCGCTGTCTTCCTCTCGCTGCTGTTCGGCCTCGTCGGCGGCAACATCCAGGACGAGATGAAGGCGGAGCTGCCGAGCGTCGCCGCGGCCGCGAAGGCCGGGGACTTCACCCCGAACGCCACCGACCAGCGCGTGCTGGCCGGCGACTCCGCGCTGCTCTCCGGGCTCACCGAGGACTCCTCGGTGATCAACGAGATGAGCGAGCCGGTCGCCCACCCGATCAAGCAGGGCTTCGCCGAGTCGATGACGCCGGTGTTCTGGTCGGCGGCGGGGCTCGGCCTGCTCGCGTTCCTCGTGCTCCTGCTGATGCCCGAGGTGGAGCTGCGGTCGACCTCGGCGATGGCGGCGCGGGCTGCCGCCGGCGCGACCTCGTCCGGCCCGGCCGGCCCCGCCGAGCCCACCTGACCCGTTCGGGTCATGCGCGCTCCGGCCGGGAGGAGCACCATGGCAGGCATGGAGCCGATCGACCGGGCCGAGCTCTACCGCCGTACCGTGGAGGCGTGGAACGAGCGCGTGGCCGCAGTGCCACGCGACGCGTGGTCGGGCCCCACGCCGTGCGAGGACTGGACCGTGCGCGAGCTGGTCAACCACGTCACCGGCGAGAACCTCTGGGCCCCGCCGCTCTTCGACGGCGCGACCATCGAGGAGGTCGGCGACCGGTTCGACGGTGATCTCCTCGGTGAGGACCCTGCTGCCGCGGCGCGGGCCGCGGCCGACGACGCGGTGGCCGCGGCGGACCGGGTCGCCGCGGACGGCACCGTCCACCTGTCCTTCGGCGAGACCCCGGTGGAGGAGTACCTCGCCCAGCTCGCCGCCGACCACCTGGTCCACGCATGGGACCTCGCCGCAGCCACCGGTGGAGACCGCCGGTTCGATCCCGACCTGGTCGCCGCGGTCGCCTCCTGGTTCGCCGACCGCGAGGAGCTGTACCGGTCCGCCGGCGCGATCGGTCCCGCCGCGGCCGGCACGACCGACCCCCAGGACGACCTCATCGCCCGGTTCGGCCGCGACCCCGGCTGGCAGCCTGCGGGCTGATCGCCGAGTCGGCTCAAGCTTGAGCCGACTCGGCGAACGGTCGCGGGTTTCGGCGCGCCCGGCGGGTCGCCGTACGCTGGAACCCATGTCCGTCGCGTCCCTCTTCGACCGCCTGGAGCCGCACCTGCTCTCGGTGTCCAAGCCGATCCAGTACGTCGGCGGCGAGCTCAACTCGGTGGGCAAGGACTGGGACTCCGTGGATGTCCGCTGGGCGCTGATGTACCCGGACGCCTACGAGGTCGGCCTGCCCAACCAGGGCGTCCAGATCCTCTACGAGGTGCTCAACGAGCGCCCGTGGATCCTGGCCGAGCGCACCTACTCGGTGTGGCCGGACATGGAGCAGGTCCTGCGCGAGCAGGGCATCCCGCAGTTCACCGTCGACAGCCACCGCCCGGTCGGGGCTTTCGACCTGTTCGGGATCAGCTTCTCGACCGAGCTGGGCTACACGAACATGCTCAACGCGCTCGACCTCGCCGGGATCCCGATCCGCAGCGCCGACCGCACCGACGAGCACCCGGTCGTCATCGCCGGCGGGCACGCGGCCTTCAACCCCGAGCCGATCGCGGACTTCGTCGACGCGGCCGTCCTCGGTGACGGCGAGGAGATCGTGCTCGCGATCTCCGAGGTCGTCCGCGAGTGGAAGGGCGAGGGCAGCCCCGGCGGCAGGGTGGAGCTGCTCCGCCGCCTGGCCGCCTCCGGCGGCGTCTACGTGCCCCGCTTCTACGACGTGTCGTACGACGACCGCGGCCACCTGGCCGCCGTGGTGCCCAACCACCCCGACGCGCCCGACCGGGTGCGCAAGCACACGCTGATGGACCTCGACTCCTGGCCCTACCCGGCCAACCCGCTGGTCCCGCTCGCGGAGACCGTGCACGAGCGGTTCAGCGTCGAGATCTTCCGCGGCTGCACGCGCGGCTGCCGGTTCTGCCAGGCCGGCATGATCACGCGGCCGGTGCGCGAGCGGTCGATCGAGACGATCGGGAAGATGGTCGACAACGGCGTCAAGAAGACCGGCTTCGAGGAGGTCGGCCTGCTGTCGCTGAGCTCGGCGGACCACACCGAGATCGGCGAGGTCGCCAAGGGCCTGGCCGACCGCTACGAGGGCTCGAACGTGTCGCTCTCGCTGCCGTCCACCCGGGTCGACGCCTTCAACATCACGCTCGCCAACGAGTTCTCGCGCAACGGCCGTCGCTCCGGCCTCACGTTCGCGCCCGAGGGCGGCAGCGAGCGGATGCGCCGGGTGATCAACAAGATGGTCACCGAGGAGGACCTGATCCGCACCGTCGCGACGGCGTACTCCAACGGCTGGCGGCAGGTGAAGCTCTACTTCATGTGCGGCCTCCCGACCGAGACCGACGACGACGTCCTCCAGATCGCGGAGCTCGCCAAGAAGGTCATCGCCAAGGGCCGCGAGGTCTCCGGGCGCAACGACATCCGGTGCACCGTCTCGATCGGCGGGTTCGTGCCGAAGCCGCACACGCCGTTCCAGTGGGCCAGCCAGCTCGACGTCGAGACCACCGACGAGCGCCTGCGCAAGCTGCGGGAGACCGTGCGCGCGGACAAGCGGTTCGGCCGGGCGATCGGCTTCCGCTACCACGACGGGCAGCCCGGCATCATCGAGGGACTGCTGTCGCGGGGCGACCGGCGCGTGGGGCGGATCATCGAGGAGGTCTGGCGCGACGGCGGCCGCTTCGACGGCTGGAGCGAGCACTTCTCGTTCGAGCGCTGGGCCGCTGCGGCCGCGCGGGCGCTCGAGGGCACCGGCGTCGACCTCGACTGGTACACGACCCGCGAGCGCGACTACGACGAGATCCTGCCCTGGGACCACCTCGACTCCGGCCTCGACAAGGACTGGCTGTGGTCGGACTGGGAGGACGCGCTCGCCGCGGCCGACGGCTCCGAGGTGGAGGTCGAGGACTGCCGCTGGACCCCGTGCTACGACTGCGGCGTCTGCCCGGAGATGGGCACCGAGATCCAGATCGGTCCCACCGGCCGGCAGCTGCTGCCGCTCAGCGTCGTCTGACCGCCCCTCAGGGGATCTGGGTCGGGTTCGCGAGGCTCTCCGTGAGCATCCCGCCGTCGCGGTCGACGGCGAAGCACAGCACGGTGCTGTCGCCCGCCTCCGAGGCTCCGCGGGGCGGCTCGTACGACCCGAGGCGCACGGTCGGAAGCTCCGCGCGGTGAGCGACGTACGCCGCCAGCGCGGGGCGGCACCGGTGGGCGGCGGTCGACCGGACCGCGTCCGCGGAGGCCGCGCCGACGGGCACGACGTCGACGACCTCGCCCTGGTGGGGAGCGTCGCACGGCAGCACCCGCACGGTGGCGTCCCCGGACAGCGGCGGGAGCGCGTGCCGGCTGGTCGAGGGGAGCCGCTCGTCGTCGAAGCAGTCGCCGGTGTGCAGGTCCTCGGCCCGGAACGACCCGAGGTCCGGGGCGGGTGTGCCGGGCGGCGCCGGCTCCGGCTGCCACCAGTCGAGGGCGCGCGGGACGACGTACCCGAGGGCGAGCAGCTGCGCCGCCGAGATCACCAGCGCCGCGACCGCCTTCAAGCGGCCGGGCCCGCGTCCGTCGCTGCGATCGAGAGCGACGACGGCGAGCGCGATCGCGACCAGCGCGGGAGCACCGCACAGGCACCCGGCGAGCGAGAGGCCGAGCGCCCAGCTCGACATGGCCTGGTCGGGCGCGGGCTCCTGGGCGCGCCAGCGCGCGAACCGGCCGTATCCGGCCGTCTCGTCGTCCTGGCCCGGGTCGATCATCGGGCCACGTCATCCTGGACCGCGTCGCCGTCGATGCGCTGGACGCTACCCGAGAATCAGCCGAGCCGGCCGTGCAACGGGCCGCCGTCCGCGCGGACCAGCAGGCAGGCGACGTGGTCGCCGGTGACCGGGTGGGCCGTCTCGGTGAGGCCGAGGAGGAAGTACCGGTCGTCGCGCAACAGCTTCCTCTGGTCCCCGTCGAGGAACTGGCGGCAGTGC
Source organism: Nocardioides panacisoli (assembly GCF_039537325.1). Lineage (GTDB taxonomy): Bacteria > Actinomycetota > Actinomycetes > Propionibacteriales > Nocardioidaceae > Nocardioides > Nocardioides panacisoli. The sequence continues at coordinate 236,310 of NZ_BAABAH010000002.1, read as the reverse complement.
TCCTGGACCTGGCTGTCGTCGTCGATGTCGTAGTCCCTCGCCTCGGTCGCGTCGAGGACGTTGATCTGCAGCACCTCGGCGTCGTGCGCCGTCGCGCAGTCGACCTGTTGCATGCCCGTGACGGAGTCGTCGGTGTTCGGGTCGAACCCGGCGCCGATCAGGCACTGCCCCGCGACGAGGTCGTTCGTGGACAGCGTCGTGTCGTCGGACCCGCTGCCACCGCTCCCGGTGCTGTCGTCCGCCGCGCCGTGGATCGCCAGCCCGACGACCGCTGCCACGGCGGCGACGGCCATGCCCGCGCCGCCGAGCACCATCGCGCCACGCCCGCGCCGGGTCGACGCCACGACGGGCGCGGCCGACGGCACCGGGGCGGCCTCGTCGTCGGCCTGGGGGTCGGTGCCCGGCTCGTACGGCGTGAAGCCCTCGCTCCCGCCGTACGGGCCGGACATCCTGCTGCCTCCTGCTAGAGGATCGGCGCCGAGCGCTTCGACTCGATGTAGCAGACCAGGTGGTCGCCGACGTTCACGTCGTTCGGGTCCTCGATGACCGCGTTGAGGTCGTCGGTGAAGTCGGCGAGCTTCGCCAGGTCGTCGGGGTCGATGACCTGGGGGCAGAACCCGGTCATCTGGTCCTTGATCTGGTCGATGTTGTCGCTGTTCACCTCGGCGACGCCGACGATCTCGGCGTCGTGCTCGCTGGTGCAGTCGGCCTCGCGCATGAGCACCGAGTTGGTGTCGTTGTCGTTGTCGAGGTTCACGCACTGGCCGACCTTCGCCTCGCCGGGCTCGACGATGCTGCTCAGGAAGGACAAGCCTCCGGCGACGCCGATCGCGGCGAGCACCCACACGATGACGCCGAGGATCCCGAGGACCAGGCCGGTGATGGCCAGACCGCGTCCCTTGCGCTGACCGTTCTTGGTCCGGGACAGCCCCATGAAGCCGAGCACGACGGCGACGGGCGCGCAGCACACCAGGCTCGAGACGAGGGCGGCGATCGAGACGCCGTCGGTCTTCGCCGGCTGCGGGGCGCCGTACGCCGGCTGGGGCGCACCACCGCCGTAGGGAGGCCCGGGAGGCCCGCCGTAGGGGTTCTGGTCGCCGGGGTTGCCGTAGGGATTGCCGCCGTAGGGGTTGCTCACGCGCCGCAGCGTAGTGGTCGCGGCGTCCTGGGGTGCGGCTTTGTCAGGCTGTCGGCGCGTGGTGCGACCCTGGGACGGTGCGGCACATCAGCGACGACGAGCGGCGCGCGCGGCTCGCCCGGCGGCACGGTCTCGCCGAGCCGCTGTCATCGGTCGACGAGGCGACGCGGGCGATGACGGTGCTGCACGCGACCGAGGCGGCCTCCGTCCACCTCGCGTTGTGGGCACGGGTCGGCGGCGTGACCGTGGCCGACGTCGACGAGGCGCTCTACGACGCCCGCACCCTGGTCAAGCAGCTCGCCATGCGGCGCACGCTCTTCGTCTTCCCGCGCGACCTGCTGCCGGCGGCGTGGGGGAGCGCCGCCGCGCGCGTCGCCGAGCAGCAGCGCGCCCTGCTCGCCAAGAACGTCGCCGCGGCCGGGATCGCCGAGGACCCGGCTGCGTGGATCGAGGCGGCCTGCACGGCCGTGCTCGACGTCCTCGGCGACGGGACCCCGCGCACCACGGCAGAGCTGCGGGCCTCCGTGCCCGAGCTCGAGGGCCGGGTCACCATCGGCACGCCGGAGAAGAAGTGGGGCGGCGAGTTCCCGATCGCACCTCGGGTGATGACCCTGCTCGGTGCGGACGGCCGGGTGCTGCGGGGGCCCAACGCCGGCCACTGGCGGCTCAACCGGCCCACCTGGGTCCGCGCGGACCACTGGCTCGACGAGCGGCCGGAGCCCTGGCCGCAGGACAAGGCGTACGCCGAGCTGGTCCGCCGCTGGCTGCGCACGTTCGGCCCCGGCACCGAGGGCGACATCGTCTGGTGGCTCGGCGCGACGAAGACCGTGGTCCGGCGGGCGCTCGGCGACCTCGGAGCGGTGCAGGTCTCGCTCGACGGTCGGGACCCCGGCTGGGTGCTGCCCGACGACACCGAGCCGGTCGAGCCCGGGCAGCCGTGCGCCGCGCTGCTCCCGACCCTCGACCCCACCGTGATGGGCTGGAAGGACCGGACCTTCTACCTCGATCCCGCGGACCGGCCCTACCTGTTCGACGTCAACGGCAACGCCGGCAACACGGCCTGGTGGGACGGCCGGATCGTCGGCTGCTGGGTCCAGGACGACGATGCCGTGGTCCGGGTGATCCCGCGCGGACGGCTGCCGAGGGGTGCGCGGGCCGCCCTCGACGCCCGGGCCGAGGCGCTGACCGCGTGGCTGGACGGCACCCGGATCGTCAACGTCTACGCCTCCCCGCAGATGCGGGGCGCCACTCTGACCTGACCTACGATCACGCTCCGTGAGCCGCAACCAGCCCGAGCAGCAGGCACCTCCCGTCCAGCGGCTGCGGGTGCGCTACACCAAGCGCGGCCGGATGCGGTTCAGCAGCCACCGCGACGTCAGCCGGGCGGTCGAGCGGGCCGTCTTCCGCGCGGGCGTCCCGATGGCCTACTCCTCCGGCTTCCACCCGCACCCGCGGATCTCCTACGCCGGCGCGTCGCCCACGGGCGCCGCCAGCGAGGCGGAGTACCTCGAGCTCGGGCTCGCCGAGCAGCGCGACCCCGAGCAGGTCCGGCGCGACCTGGACGCCGCGCTGCCCGACGGGCTGGACGTGGTCACCGTCGCCGAGTCACCCGGCGGCTCGCTCGCCGACCTGCTCGTCGCGAGCCGGTGGCGGGTCGTGCTGCCCGACCCGGCGGGGGTGGCGGAGGCGGTCGCGGCGTTTCTCGAGACCGACGCGGTCCCCGTCGAGCGGATGACGAAGAAGGGCTTGCGGACCTTCGACTGCCGTGCCGCCGTCCTGAGCCTCGAGGTGGCGGTCGACCAGTCGGCGGAGCTCGACCTCGTGCTGCGGCACACCGTGCCCGCGGTGCGGCCTGACGACGTGCTGAGCGGGATCGCGCAGGTCAGCGGGCTCGCCGTACCGGCTCATCCGCTGCTGACCCGGCTCGGGCAGGGACCGCTCGACGAGGACACCGGAGTCCTCGGCGACCCGCTGGCATAGCCGGCCCTCCAGGCGCGGCGATGCCGCCGGCCCACGCGGGCTGTGCGATACTCGCCACAGGTCGATGCGGCCGCGAACCACACCCAGGATCGCGCCGGTCGATCCGACGACGTTCTCGCCGGGCCGAAACCGCGGTCCGGCACAGTGGAGGGCGACTCGTCGCCAGACGCGACGCGCGAGCGACCGCGGCAGGTGGGGAGCCGTGTTCCGGTGACGCACGCGGAGGAAGTCGTCCCGCAGAAGGCTTACGCCGTCGGTGTGGATTCCCGCCCGGGCGGCGATGACACACCCGGACGCTCGCGGCCGGGTCGAGGAGCAGCACATGGCTGACGACCAGAACGTGAACGCCGACGCCCCGCAGGCGACGACCCCGGACTCCGGGGACGGGGCCGCGGCCGACAAGCCCGCGCCGCGCAAGAAGGCGCCCGCGAAGAAGGCGGCCGCGAAGAAGGCGGCGAGCAAGCCCAGGACCGCCAAGAAGGCCGCTGCGGCACCTGCCGACACGCCCGAGAGCGCCGGCGAGGCTGCCTCGCCCGCGGAGGACGCGCCGAAGAAGGCGGCACCGCGGAAGCGCGCGCCGGCCAAGAAGGCCGCCGCGAAGAAGGCGCCCGCGGACACCCAGGTCGACGCCCCGACCGCCGAGCCGGCGGAGGACGCGTCCGGGCCGGCCACGCTCCCGCTCTTCCAGGCGCCCGAGAAGACAGCACCTCGGAAGCGGGCCTCGAAGGCGGCCGCGACGCCCGACGCCGAGCCGGCGGAGGAGCAGACCGAGGAGCAGGCCGAGCAGAAGGCGCCCACCCGGACCAAGGCCAAGTCCGGCAACCGGCCGGCCAAGGGAGCCAAGGCAGAGAGCGCCGACGGTGCCGGCAAGGCCGGCAGCAAGACCGGCAGCAAGGCCGACGAGAAGACCGAGGCACCCGAGCCGGCCGCCGAGGGCGACGCACGCACCGACGACGAGGACACCGAGGCCGGCGAGGGCGGCACGTCCGCCAGCGGCCGCCGGCGCCGGCGCCGCGGTGGCCGCCGCCGACGCAAGCCGGGCGAGAGCGGCGAGGACGCCCAGGACTCCGACGACGAGGGTCCCGAGGACGAGGCCGAGAAGACCGACGACGGCGACTCCGAGGGCAGCGACGCCGAGGGTGGCGGCGGGTCCTCCTCGTCGCGACGCCGGCGCCGCAGGCGCCGCGAGGGCGACTCGGGCGACGGCGGCGGCGACGACCCGCACAACACCGTCACCCGCGTGCGCAAGCCGCGCTCGGCCGAGGACGAGATCACCGCGGTCGCCGGCTCGACCCGGCTCGAGGCCAAGAAGCAGCGCCGCCGCGAGGGCCGCGAGGCCGGCCGGCGCCGGGCGCCCATCGTCAGCGAAGCCGAGTTCCTGGCCCGTCGTGAGTCCGTCGAGCGGGTGATGGTGGTCCGGCAGCGCGACGAGCTCACCCAGATCGGCGTGCTCGAGGACAAGGTCCTGGTCGAGCACTACGTCGCGCGCGAGTCGCAGACGTCGCTGATCGGAAACGTCTACCTCGGCCGGGTCCAGAACGTGCTGCCGTCGATGGAGGCCGCCTTCATCGACATCGGCAAGGGCCGCAACGCCGTCCTCTACGCCGGCGAGGTCAACTGGTCCGCGCTGGGCCACAAGGAGGGCTCGCCGCGCAAGATCGAGTCCGTCCTGCAGTCCGGCCAGACGATCCTGGTGCAGGTCACCAAGGACCCGATCGGGCACAAGGGCGCCCGGCTCACCAGCCAGGTCAGCCTGGCCGGCCGGTTCCTCGTCTACGTGCCCGACGGCACCACCAGCGGCATCTCGCGCAAGCTGCCCGACACCGAGCGGGCCCGTCTGAAGACCCTGCTCAAGGAGATCGTTCCGGAGTCGGCGGGCGTGATCGTCCGCACGGCTGCGGAGGGCGCCTCCGAGGACGAGCTGACCCGCGACGTCGAGCGGCTCAAGGCCCGCTGGACCGACATCGAGGCCAAGGCGGCCAAGGGCAACGGCCCGCAGCTCCTGTACGGCGAGCCGGACCTCACCCTGAAGGTCGTCCGCGACCTGTTCACCGAGGACTTCGCCAAGCTCGTCGTCCAGGGAGACGACGCCTGGGAGACCGTGCACGACTACGTCGAGCACGTGGCCCCCGACCTGGCCGGCCGGCTCGAGCATTACAAGACCGACGGTGAGGACGGCCGCACGCGACCGGACCTGTTCGCGGCCTACCGGATCGACGAGCAGATCGCCAAGGGCCTCGACCGCAAGGTCTGGCTGCCTTCGGGCGGCTCGCTGATCATCGACCGCACCGAGGCGATGACCGTCATCGACGTCAACACCGGGAAGTTCACCGGCTCCGGAGGCAACCTCGAGGAGACGGTCACCAAGAACAACCTCGAGGCGGCCGAGGAGATCGTCCGCCAGCTCCGGCTGCGCGACATCGGCGGCATCATCGTCGTCGACTTCATCGACATGGTCCTGGAGTCGAACCGCGACCTGGTGCTCCGCCGGCTGGTCGAGTGCCTGGGCCGCGACCGGACCCGCCACCAGGTCGCCGAGGTGACCTCCCTCGGCCTGGTGCAGATGACCCGCAAGCGGATCGGCACCGGCCTGCTCGAGGCGTTCAGCGAGAACTGCCCGCACTGCCAGGGCCGCGGCGTGATCGTGCACGAGCTGCCGGTCGAGCCGCGCCGCGGTGGCGGCGGCGGCGACGAGGAGCCGCGTCGCGGCCGGCGCCGCCGGGGCAAGGGCCAGGGCGACCAGGGCGACGAGGGGCAGGCTGCCAAGCCCGTTCCGTCGCCCAAGGACGTCGCGGCGATGGCGAAGCCGCCGGCCCCCGAGGACGAGGACGCCGAGGACGACGGGCAAGAGGTCGACGCGCAGGATGTCGACGAGCGGGACGTCGACGAGCAGGTCGCGGAGGCGCCGGCCGTCGCGGCCGAGGCCGCGCCGGAGCCCCTCGAGCCCGCCGCCGTCGAGGCCAAGGCGGGCGAGCCCGCGGCCGCTGAGCCGGAGCCCGAGCCCGAGGCCGCCGAGCCGGAGGCCGCCGAACCGGAGGCCGTCGAGCCCGAGGCCGCTGACTCCGAGGCTGCCGAGCCCGAGGCCGCCGAGCCGGAGGAGGCGCCCGCGCCTCCTGCGCCGCCGACCGTGGTCACCCGTACCCGCCGCCGCGCAGCGAGCCGGCCCGCCGGCCCGCCCGCAGCGGCCGCCGCGGCGGAGCCGACCGTCGGTGCGATCGGCAGCCCGCCCGTGGACGGTGCGATCGAGCCCGGGATCGGAGACGTCGACCCCGCGGGCGCCGTGTCACCGGAGGTGCATGCGGAGGAGCCGCACGTCGAGCACGTCCCGATCAAGAAGAAGGGCGCCCGCAAGCGCTGACTCCCGCCCGGTTCGTCGCATTGTTGGCAAAGTCGGCCGCTCGCACCACATTTCGGCACGCCTGAACGGGCCGTGCTTCGATGCGCAGCGGGCCGTGTGAGGCCTTCTCGCGGTCAAGAAGATGCGCCGAAGGGAACATTCATGAAGCTGCTGCCTGCCATCCTGCTCTCAGCCGTCCTCGCCCTCGGGACCGCTGCATGCGGCGACAACAACGACGACAACGGCGGGAGCGGCGGCTCCGGCGACTCCAGCTCGGACAGCGGCGGCGGCAGCGACTCGAGCAACGCCGACGTCAAGGCCTACTGCGACGCGGTCAAGGACTACGTCGACAAGGTCAACGCGGCCGTCAAGTCCAAGGACGTCTCGCAGCTCACCGACCTCCAGTCCGAGTCCCAGGACCTGACGGACAAGGCGACCGCCCTGAGCACGGCCAACCTCAGCGCCGACGACGCGCAGGAGGTGGCCGACTGCACCAAGGAGGCCACCGACGCGCTCAGCGACCTGAGCTCGATCGGCCAGTAGCCGCAGTACCCACCGGTCACCGCTCCTGCCGCGCCGGCGGGGGCGGTGACCGGCGTTTTGCGGCCCGGGCGCAGCGTCCGTAGTATTGATCGTCGGTGCGCCCCAGGCGTGCCGTTCTGCTGGCACCCGGCGCCGGCTCCTCCTCGACCGAGGCGGGCCGCGACGTGACGTGCTGCGGACACAAGAGTTTGACCCCGTGCTTGACGGCCAGGACTACTAAGGAGACCGCGGTGTACGCGATCGTGCGCGCAGGCGCGAAGCAGGAGAAGGTCGCTGTCGGCGACGTCATCGAGATCGACAAGGTCTCCACGCCGGTCGGTGACACCCTGACCCTGCCCGTGGTCATGGCGGTCGACGGCGAGACCGTCACCACCACCGGCCTCGACAAGGCCGCCGTCACCGTCGAGGTGCTCGGCGCCACCAAGGGCCCCAAGATCGTCATCCAGAAGTACAAGAACAAGACCGGTTACAAGAAGCGCCAGGGTCACCGCCAGAAGTACACCCAGGTCAAGGTCACCGACATCAAGCTCTGAGCCTGCTCCACCGGCAGCTCGACACACCGAAGGACTGAAGAGATGGCACACAAGAAGGGCGCGGCGTCCACCAAGAACGGCCGCGACTCCAACGCCCAGCGCCTCGGCGTGAAGCGGTACGGCGGCCAGGTCGTCAACGCCGGCGAGATCATCGTCCGCCAGCGCGGCACCCACTTCCACCCGGGCTCGGGCGTCGGCCGTGGCGGCGACGACACCCTGTTCGCGCTGGTGCCCGGCGCGGTCGAGTTCGGCAGGAAGCGCGGCCGCAAGGTCGTCAACATCGTCCCGGCGGACGTCAGCTGACGCTCCGCACAGCGATTCGTGGAAGGGCGTCCCGCGTGGGCGCCCTTCTTCCATTTCCTCACTGAGAGACTCCACCCATGGCTGTTCCCACCTTCGTCGACCGGGTCGCGCTGCACGTCGCAGCGGGGCGGGGCGGGAACGGTGTCGCGTCGGTCCACCGGGAGAAGTTCAAGCCGCTCGGCGGTCCCGACGGCGGCAACGGCGGGCCCGGCGGCTCGGTGATCCTGCGGGTCGACCCCGACGTCACCACGCTCGTCGACTACCACCACAGCCCCAAGCGCAAGGCCGAGTCCGGCGGGCACGGGGCGGGGGACCACCGCAACGGCGCGCACGGCGCCGACCTGGTGCTGCCGGTGCCGGACGGGACGGTCGTCGCGCTCCCGAACGGCGACGTGCTGGCCGACCTGGTCGGGCCCGGCACCGAGATGATCATCGCCCAGGGCGGGAAGGGCGGCCTCGGCAACGCCTCGCTCGCGTCCCGGACGCGCAAGGCCCCCGGGTTCGCGCTGCTCGGCGAGCCCGGCGACGAGCTCGAGATCGTGCTCGAGCTCAAGGTCGTCGCCGACATCGGCCTGGTCGGCTTCCCGAGCGCCGGCAAGTCGAGCCTGATCGCGGCGATCTCCCGGGCCCGGCCCAAGATCGCCGACTACCCGTTCACGACCCTGGTGCCGAACCTCGGTGTCGTCTCCGCCGGCGACACGACGTTCACCGTCGCCGACGTCCCCGGCCTGATCGAGGGCGCCGCCGAGGGCAGGGGTCTGGGCCACGACTTCCTCCGTCACATCGAGCGCTGCGCGGCCCTCGTGCACGTCCTGGACACCGCCACCCTGGAGCCCGGCCGCAACCCGGTCGACGACCTCGACGTCATCGAGGACGAGCTGCGCCGCTACGGCGGGCTCGAGGACCGCCCCCGCCTGGTCGCGCTGAACAAGGTCGACGTGCCCGACGGCCGCGACATCGCCGGCATGGTCGTCGACGAGCTCCGGGCGCGGGACCTGCGGGTCTTCGAGATCTCGGCCGCCTCGGGCGAGGGAACCCGCGAGCTGGTCTACGCGATGGCCGAGATCGTGCAGGCGGCCCGCGCCGCGAAGGCGACCGTGGAGACCAAGCGGATCGTGCTGCGGCCCAAGAGCGTCGGGGCCGACGAGTTCACGGTCACCAGGACGGGTGCCGGCTGGCGGGTGCGCGGCCAGAAGCCGGAGCGGTGGGTCCGGCAGACCGACTTCAGCAACGACGAGGCCGTCGGCTTCCTCGCCGACCGCCTCAACCGGCTCGGTGTGGAGACCCGGCTCCTGCAGGCGGGCGCCGAGGAGGGCGACGCCGTGCTCATCGGCCCGGCCGACGACTACGTGGTCTTCGACTTCAAGCCCGGCATCGACGCCGGGGCCGAGAACCTCTCGCGCCGTGGCGAGGACGCCCGGCTCACCGAGGACCGCCCGGCGGCCCAGCGACGCCGCCAGATCCAGGAGGCGCTGCCCGAGCGCGCTGAGACCGAGACCCGCGCCGACGTGGCGCGGCGGATCGACCGTCCGGAGGAGTACGGCCCGCAGGCCTACGAGATCGGGTCGGCGGACGACCCGGATTTCATGTCCGACGACGGGTGGGACGAGGACTTCCCCGGTGAATGACCGGCAGGTCGTGGCGGACGCCCGCCGGATCGTGGTCAAGGTCGGCTCGTCCTCGCTGACGACGGCCGAGGGCGGCATCGATCCCGCCCAGGTGAGCGCGCTGGTCGCCGTACTGGCCGAGGCGCGCTCGCGGGGAGCCGAGGTCGTCCTCGTGTCCTCCGGCGCGATCGCGGCGGGCCTGGCGCCGCTCGGCCTGCGCAGGCGGCCGCGTGCACTCGCCGCGCAGCAGGCGGCGGCGTCGGTCGGGCAGGGACTGCTCGTGCACCGCTACACCGAGGAGCTCGCCCGGCACGGGCTGACCGCCGGCCAGGTGCTGCTCACCCTCGACGACGTCACCCGGCGCTCGCACTACCGCAACGCGCAGCAGACCTTCACCAAGCTCCTCGAGCTCGGCGTGATCCCGATCGTCAACGAGAACGACACGGTGGCGACGACCGAGATCCGGTTCGGTGACAACGACCGGCTGGCGGCGCTGGTCGCGCACCTGGTCCGCGCGGACCTGCTGGTGCTGCTGTCCGACGTCGACGGGCTGTACGACGGCCCGCCGCACCGGCCCGGAGCCCGGCTGATCGCCGAGGTGCGCACCGATGCCGACCTCGACGGGGTCCGGGTCGGTTCGACCGGAGCCGCCGGCGTCGGCACCGGGGGGATGACGACCAAGGTCGAGGCCGCGCAGATCGCCACCGGCGCGGGCATCCCGGTCGTGCTGACCTCCGCCGAGCACGCCGCGGCGGCGCTGGCGGCACAGCCGGTCGGCACGCTCTTCCACGCCACGGGCAAGCGGCGCCCGACCCGGCTGCTGTGGCTGCGGCACGCGACCGAGGCGAAGGGCACCGTCGTGCTCGACGCCGGAGCCGTGCGCGCGGTCGTCGAGCGCAGGGCCTCCCTGCTCGCCGCGGGGATCACCGGGGTCGACGGTGGCTTCGTGGCCGGCGACCCGGTCGAGCTGGTCGGCCCGGACGGCGCCGTGGTGGCCCGCGGCCTGGTGAACTTCGACGCGGCCGAGCTGCCCGCGCTGCTCGGCCGCTCCAGCAAGGAGCTCAAGCGCGACCTCGGCCCGGGCTACGAACGTGAGGTGGTTCACCGCGACGACCTCGTCGTCCTCTGACGCGAGAGGCGCTAACGTCCGAGCATGCGTGCTCCCCGTCTGATCGTGCTCGCCCTGCTCGCCGCGCTCGGCATCTCTGTCCTCGTCGCTCCGTCGCCCGCGTCGGCGGTCACCCGGACGCTGCGGACGACGTACCTCTGCGAGGTGAACGGCAACAGCGCCCACGTGCGGGCCCGGATCCGGGTGGACCTGCCACGGCAGCTGCACAAGGGCGACCGGATGCATGCCCGCCGCGTGAACGTGCGGCTGGTGCTGCCGGCGAGCATCGTGGACTACATGCGCGGCCTCGGGGGACGGTCCGTCGAGGGCACGAGCTGGGACGCCTTCTACCGGGTCGAGTCCCACCAGCGGCAGATCAAGCGGCTGCGGGTCCCGGACACCGACATCCCGTCCTCGGGACCGATGGTGCTGCACGCGCACGGCCGGGCGGTGGGCTACCGGTTCCGCCACACCGGAACCTTCCCCCTGCACGCCGGTCACGCGTTCACGACGCACGCCACGATCCACCGCGGGCTCGGCGACCTGACCTCGACGATGGGCTGCAGCGTGGTCCTCGGCTCGCCGACGCGGATCGGGACGATCCGCGTGGTCCGCTGAGTCCGGTCCGCGTACGGCGCGAGCCGTACGGCGAGACCGCCGCCGGCGCGCCGGTCGAGCGCTGGTGGGTCGAGGGGGACCGGCTCCGGCTCGCGGTGCTGACCTACGGGGCCCGGCTGCAGTCGCTCGTGGTCCCCGACAGGGACGGCCGCGCCGGTGACGTGCTCCTGGCCCTGCCGGACCTGGCCGCCTACGAGAGCGACGAGACCTACACCGGCGCGACCGTCGGGCGGTTCGCCAACCGGATCGCGCACGGGCGGTTCGTCCTCGACGGGCACGAGCACCGGGTGCCGGTCAACGACCGCGGTCACGCGCTGCACGGTGGCCCCGGCGGCTTCCACCAGCGGGTCTGGTCGGCGGAGCCGGTCGGGGGCGGGGTGCGCCTGTCGCTGGCCAGCCCCGGCGGCGAGATGGGCTTCCCGGCAGGGCTGGTGGCCACGACGACGATCACCGTCGCCGGCGAGGAGGTCGCGATCGAGCACGGCGCGACGGCGGACGCCCCGACCGTCGTCAGCCTCACGCAGCACCCCTACTTCGCGCTCGGCGGCCCGGTCGCGGACCAGCGCCTCCAGGTCGCCGCGTCCCGGTACCTCCCGGTCGACGACGGGTCGATCCCGCTCGGGGACCTGGCCCCGGTCGAGGGCACCGGCTTCGACGTCCGCGCGGAGACCGAGGTCGACGGCTCGACGTACGACCACTGCTGGGTCCTGGACGACCCGGGAGCCGGTCCGGCCGCCCGGCTCAGCGACCCGGCGAGCGGCCGGGTCGTGGAGCTGTCCACCGACCGACCGGGGCTGCAGGTCTACACCGGTGACGCGCTGCCGGCACCGCGGACCGGCCTCGCGCTCGAGGCCCAGGCGTTCCCGGACACCCCCAACCACCCCGAGTGGCCGACGTACGGCGACAGCGTCCTCCGGCCGGGCGAGACCTGGTCGGCGGTGACCAGGTGGCGGTTCACCACGGACGCCTGAGCGGTGCTCAGTCGCCGACCGCGTCGATGCCGCGCTGGACGATGAGCGGGTCGGGGCTGCCGACCACCGCGGGGTCCTTGCCGTCGTACTCGAAGCGGGAGAGGAAGTAGCGCATCGCGTTGACCCGGGCGCGCTTCTTGTCGTTGCTCTTGACCGTCGTCCAGGGCGCGTAGTCGGTGTCGGTCTGCCGGATCATCGCCTCCTTGGCTGCGGTGTAGTCGTCCCACTTGTCCAGCGACTGGATGTCGATGGGGGAGAGCTTCCACTGCCGGACCGGGTCGACCTGGCGGATGATGAACCTGGTCCGCTGCTCGGACTGGGTGACGGAGAACCAGAACTTGGTGAGCGAGATGCCGCTGTCCACGAGCATCTTCTCGAAGAGCGGGACCTGGGTCATGAACCGCTCGTACTCGTCGTCCTCGCAGAAGCCCATCACCCGCTCGACGCCGGCGCGGTTGTACCAGGACCGGTCGAAGAGCACGATCTCGCCGGCGGTCGGCAGGTACTGCACGTAGCGCTGGAAGTACCACTGGTTGGACTCGCGGTCGCTCGGCTTGGTCAGCGCGACCGTCCGGGCGTAGCGCGGGTTGAGGTGCTCCATGAACCGCTTGATGGTGCCGCCCTTGCCGGCCGCGTCGCGGCCCTCGAAGAGCAGCACGTGCTTGCTGCCGGTGGCGTTGACCCAGTTCTGCAGCTTGAGCAGCTCGACCTGCAGGAGGTACTTCGTCTCGTCGTACTCGTCCCGGGACATCCGGTCCGCGTAGGGGTAGTTCTCGCGCCAGGTGTCCACCGCCCGGCCTTCGGCATCGAGCAGCACGGGGTCGTCGTCGTGGTCCTCCCCGATCGTGTGACCCTCGATCTGGAGCTTGTCGATGTACTCGCGGACGTCCTGCAGCATGCTGTGCAGGCTAGGGGAGGCGGTTGAACGCGGGGTGACGCCGTACGCTGGGTCCGTCATGAGCACGCCGGTCTACCTCGACCACGCCGCGACCACGCCGATGGTCCCCGCGGCGGTCGACGCGATGACGGCCCACCTCCGTGAGCCGGGCAACCCGAGCTCGCTGCACGCGTCGGGCCGCCGGGCGCGCCGGATCGTCGAGGAGTCGCGGGAGACGATCGCCCAGGCGCTCAACTGCCGGCCCGGCGAGGTGGTCTTCACCTCCGGTGGCACGGAGGCCGACAACCTCGCGGTCAAGGGCCTCTACTGGTCGCGCCGGGCCGCGGACGACGTACGGCGCCGGCTGCTCGCGACCTCCGTCGAGCACCACGCCGTGCTCGACCCGCTGCACTGGCTGGCGGAGCACGACGACGCCGACCTCGAGCTGGTCCGGGTCGACGAGCTCGGCCGGCTCGACCTCGACGCGCTCGCGGCCAGCATCGAGCGGGACCCCTCGACGGTTGCCCTGGTGACGGTGATGTGGGCCAACAACGAGGTCGGCACGACGCAGCCGGTGACCCGCGTCGTCGAGATCGCCGCCGCGCACGGCATCCCCGTCCACACCGACGCCGTCCAGGCGCTCGGCGCGGTGCCGGTCGACTTCGCCGCGTCCGGCGTCGACGCGATGTCGCTGTCCGGCCACAAGGTCGGCGGCCCGCAGGGCGTCGGCGCGCTGGTCGTGCGCCGGGAGATCGAGCTGACCGCGCTGATGCACGGCGGCGGGCAGGAGCGCGACGTCCGCAGCGGCACGCTCGACGTACCGGCCATTGCCGGTTTCGCGGCGGCCGTCGAGGTCGCGGTGAAGGAGCAGGCCGAGCGCGCGGCCCGGGTGGCCGAGCTGCGCGACCACCTGGTCGCCGAGATGCGCCGGGTGGTCCCGGATGCCGTGCTCAACGGCGACCCCGCCCACCGGCTGCCCGGCAACGCCCACTTCAGCTTCCCGGGCTGCGAGGGCGACTCGCTGCTGATGCTGCTCGACGCCCGGGGCATCGAGTGCTCCACCGGATCGGCGTGCTCGGCCGGCGTGCCCCAGCCCTCCCACGTGCTGCTCGCGATGGGCCGCGACGAGGAGGGCGCCCGCAGCTCGCTGCGGTTCACCCTCGGTCACACCAGCACCGAGGCCGACGTCACCGCGCTGGTCGAGGCGATCGGCCCGTGCGTGGAGCGAGCCAGGGCCGCACGGGCATGAGGGTGGTCGCCGCGATGAGCGGCGGCGTGGACTCGGCCGTCGCCGCCGCCCGTGCCGCTGAGGCCGGTCACGACGTGACCGGGATCCATCTCGCGCTGTCCAGGAACCCGAAGTCCTACCGGTCGGGCGCCCGGGGCTGCTGCACCATCGAGGACGCCAACGACGCGCGGCGGGCGGCCGACGTGATCGGCATCCCGTTCTATGTCTGGGACCTGTCCGACCGCTTCCACGAGGACGTGGTCGAGGACTTCATGGCCACCTACGCCGCCGGCCGCACGCCGAACCCGTGCCTGCGGTGCAACGAGAAGATCAAGTTCGCCGCCGTGCTCGACCGGGCGCTGGCGCTCGGCTTCGACGCCGTGGCGACCGGGCACTACGCGCGGCTCGAGAACCGACCGGACGGCGTACCGGAGCTGCACCGCGCCGTCGACGACGGCAAGGACCAGTCCTACGTCCTCGGGGTGCTCGACGAGCGGCAGCTGCGGCACTCGCTGTTCCCGCTCGGCGACACCCCGAAGAGCGAGGTGCGCGAGGAGGCGGCGCGACGGGGGCTGCTGGTCGCGGACAAGCCGGACAGCCACGACATCTGCTTCGTCGCCGACGGCGACAACGCGGGCTGGCTGCGCGAGAAGCTCGGGGAGCGGGCCCCCAACCACGGCGGCGAGATCGTCGACGACGAGAGCGGCGAGGTCCTCGGGAGGCACGGCGGGACCTACGGGTTCACGATCGGCCAGCGCAAGGGGCTCCGGATCGGCCGGCCGGCCGCCGACGGGCGGCCCCGCTACGTCCTCGACATCGAGCCGGTGTCCGGCACCGTGCGGGTCGGTCCGCACGAGCGGCTCGCGGTGACGTCGATCCGCGGCGAGCAGCCGCGCTGGTGCGGGCCCGCACCGGCCGCGGGCACCCGGCTCGACGGTCCGGACGTGACGGTGCAGCTGCGCGCCCACGGTGCCGAGCACCGTGCGGTGGTCGCGGTCGCCGAGGACGGGATGGACATCGAGCTGCTCGACCCGGCCCACGGCATCGCGCCCGGCCAGGCGGCGGTCGTCTACGACGGCACGCGCGTCGTGGGGTCGGCGACGATCACGGCTGCCGAGCGGGCCAGAGCCTCGTGAGGGCCACCGGGATCGGCTCGTTCCCCGGAGACACGCAGCGCGACTTCGACGAGGCGCTCGCGGTGGTGGTCGGTGAGCTGGCCGGCGAGCACGGGCTGCCGTTCGTCCCCGAGGTACCGGGTCGCGGCGCGGCCGCCGGGATGATCGGCCGGACCGTCGGGCTGCTCGGCGAGCTGGACGCCGACCTGCAACCGGCCGGGTGGCGGCTGACCGGCACCTCCGGCGCGCCCGCGGTCGACCAGCGCCGCGCCAGGAGCCTGCTCGCGCAGGACCTCGATGCCGTCGAGGAGCAGACCGAGGACTACCGCGGCGGCTTCAAGACGCAGCTCACCGGGCCGTGGACGCTCGCGGCGACCGTCGAGCGCCCCCGCGGGGACCGGGTGCTCGCCGACCACGGGGCCCGGCGCGACCTCGCCCAGGCGCTGGCGGCGGCGGTCACCGACCACGTCGCCGACCTTCGCCGCCGGCTGCCGGGCGCCGCCCCGCTGGTCGTGCAGCTCGACGAGCCGGCACTGCCCGCTGTGCTGGCCGGCTCGGTGCCCACGGCGTCCGGCTTCGGCAGGCACCGCACCGTGCACCCGCCCGAGGCCAGCGAGGCGCTCGGCTGGGTCCTGGGCGCGGTGCGGGACGCCGGTGCGGAGCCGTGGGTGCACTGCTGCGCCCCGGACGCGCCGCTGACCCTGCTGCGGGGGGCCGGCGCCCGCGGGCTGGCGGTCGACCTCGGCCTGGTGCCCGCCGGCGGCCACGACGTGCTCGCCGAGGCGCTGGAGGCGGGGGACTCCGTGGTCCTGGGCGTCGTGCCGACGTCCGAGCCGTCCGCGCCGCCCACCGAGAAGTCGGTCGTCGAGGGCGTCCTGCGCTGGCTCGACCTGGTCGGCCTCGACCTCGAGCAGGTGGCGGGCTCGCTGCTGGTCGCGCCCACCTGCGGGCTCGCGGAGGCCGGTGGTGCGTGGGCCCGGCGCGCGCTCGGGCTGGCGGCGAGCGCGGCGCGCTCGCTGGGCGAGGGCCGGTAGCCGCCCGTCCACCGCGGACGGGGCGGTCGCGAAAGGAGTCTCGGGTGTCGAAGCGGGTCCTGCTGGTCGTGCTCGGAGCGGTCGTCGTCCTCGGCCTCGCCGCCGCCGGTGGCGCCTGGTGGGTGAGCCGGCCGGACACCTCGCCGGCCCCCGCCACCAAAGAGGCGCTCGCCGCGGTCGCGGTCGACGTGCTGGGGATCTCGCCGTCGTCCTACGAACCGAACCCGGGTTACGACGTCCCCGAGCCGCTCGGCGTCGAGGTCAACTGGCACCCCGGCGGGTCGTCCGACGCGCACTACCTCCACCTCCGGGTCGGACCGGCGCAGCCCGCTCCGGCGCGGTGCACGCCGTACTACTCCTGCGCCGAGTGGACGGTCGGCGACGGCACGATGTACCTCCGCTGGCAGGAGGAGCAGCCGGAGGAGGACCCCGGCATCCTGGTGCTGACCTACGCGATCCACGGCGAGGACCGCACCGTCGTCTACGCCGGCCAGCAGATCCGTCGCGACCCGCGCGAGCAGGACGACCTTCCCGTCACCATCGACGACCTCGAACGGCTGGTCACCGACGACCGGTTCTCGGCCACGACGACCCAAGAGATGGTCGAAACGGACCTCCCGAAGTGGCCGGACGACGAGGCCGCCGCGGCCGAAGCCGTCCCGACGACGCCGGGCGTGCTCGCGCAGTGGATGCGCGAGGACGGCGCGACGCAGCCGCGGAGCGCCGGGCCGATCGGCACGGAGAAGTCCGGCGACCGCGCCGTCGGCGTGGAGCTCCGCTCGTCCGACCACACGACGTCGCTGGTGGTCGTCGCAGCCGATGCGGCCCGCGTGCCGACCTGCGGCCCCGGCTGGCACTGCCGGACCAGGCGCGGGGTGACGACCGGCTGGCGGCAGGGCGTGGCGATCATGCTTCGCGAGAGCCGGGACTCCGTCGTCCTCGGGACCGTGCGCTCGAACACGATCGTCGGCGGCCTGCCCGAGCCGTCGTGGGAGTTCGGGCGCGCGGGCCGGGACTTCGAGTCGCTGGTCCGGGGCTTCGCGAGCTACGGGCTCACCACGACGCGGGGGTACGCCGAGGGGGTCCGGCCGGTGCGGGGGCTCGTGGAATAGCAGTCCGGCGACGGGGTACTTGGACAGGCGTTCAGCAGCCCTTGGAGGAGGACCCCATGACCCACCTGACCGGCAAGCGCGTCGCGATCATCGCGAGCGACTACTTCGAGGAGGCGGAGCTGGTCACTCCGCGCGACGCCCTGCGCGAGGGCGGCGCCGAGGTGAAGGTCTACTCGCCGACCGGGGAGCCGATCCAGGCGATGCAGGGCGACGTCGAGCAGACGCAGAAGGTCGAGGTGGACGGCAGCCTCGACGACGTGGTCGTCGACGAGATCGACGCGCTCGTCGTGCCCGGTGGCACCGTCAACGCCGACCACCTGCGGACGGACACCACCGCCCAGAAGCTGGTGCGCCAGGCCGCCGGCGCCGGCAAGCCGCTCGCCGTGATCTGTCACGGTCCGTGGCTGCTGGTGTCCGCCCACCTCGTCGAGGGTCGCCGGCTGACCAGCTGGCCGAGCCTCGCGGACGACGTACGCAATGCCGGAGGCTCGTGGATCGACGACGAGGTCGTGATCGACGACTACCTCATCACCAGCCGCAAGCCCGACGACCTCCCCGCCTTCGTCGAGGCCATCTCGACCGCCCTGGCCGGCGCTCGCGTGTAACCCGAGCCGGTGCGCGAGACGCCGCGAGTCGGCAGAAGTTCGCAGTATGTGTGCGAGCTTCTGCCGACTCGACGGTCGTACGGCGAGCGCGTCGCCAGGAGTCAGGCGACGGGCAGCGCCGCCTCGGGTGCGTCCGTGGCCAGCTCCGTGTGCTTCACGTTGAGGAAGGTCCAGATCACGCCGGAGGCGACGATCATGAGGACGGCCGCGACCATGAAGGCGTGCACCGCCCCGTCGGGGAAGCTGCCCTGGAAGAGCGCAGCGTGCAGGAACGTCACGTCCGTGCCCGGCACGGTCGCGGCGGGGTCGACACCCGCCTTCTGCAGGCCGGTCGCGACCGGTCCGGCGAGAGCGGCCGACGTGCCGTTGAAGTAGTGCAGCGCCACGGTGCTCAGCGTGGCCACGCCCAGCGCGCCGCCCACCTGCTGCATCGTGTTGAGCACGCCCGAGCCGATGCCCGAGTCGGCCGCCTCGATGTGGTGCATCGCGGTCTGCATCATCGGCACGAAGGTCGAGCCCATGCCGATCGACATCAGGACCACCCACGGGAAGATGTGCGCCCAGTAGCTCAGGTCGCTGCCGATCGCCTGGTTGCTGCCCACCGCCCGCAGGACGTCGGCCGCCGAGTTGTCGACCGAGATCCGCGAGAACATGAACAGCGAGACCGCGGCGAGCAGGGTGCCGGTGCCCGCGATGTAGCGCGGGGCGATCCTGCCCACGAGGTTCGAGGAGATGCCGGCGCCGATCACGATGCCGAACGAGAACGGCAGGAACGCGAACCCGGCGTGCAGGGCGCTGTAGCCCATGATCTGCTGGATGAACTGGCTGAGGTAGAAGAACATCGCCATCATCGCTGCCGGCGCGATCGCCATCGCGATGAAGCTCGTGGCCCGGGTGCGGTTGGCGAAGATCCGGATCGGCAGCAGCGGGTGCTCGACCTGCGACTCGATCCGGATGAACGCGACGAGCAGGACGAGTCCGGCGGCGAGCGAGGCGATGGTCTGCCAGCTGTCCCAGCCGTAGTCCGCCTGGCCCGCGCGGGACAGGCCGAAGACGATGCCGAGCAGGCCCAGGGTGCCGGTGACGGCGCCCGGGACGTCGAGCTCGCCGTGGTGGGTCTCGGACTCCTTGAGCACGCGGGGCGCGAGCGCGGCGGCGGCGAGGCCGATCGGGGTGTTGATCAGGAAGGTCAGCCGCCAGCCGCTCACGTCGAGGCCGAAGACGGCGTCGAGGTCGGTGAGGTAGCCGCCCAGGATCAGGCCGATCGCGGCGCCGACGCCCGACATGGTGGCGTACGCCGCCATGGCGCGGCTGCGCTGCGGGCCGGCCGGGAAGGTCGTCGTGATCAGCGCGAGCGCTGCGGGCGCGGCGAGGGCCGCGCCGACGCCCTGGAGGGCCCGCGAGCCGAGCAGCATGGCCTCGTTCTGGGCGAGGCCGCCGAGCAGCGAGGCGATCGCGAAGGTCGCCAGTCCGAGGATGAACAGCCGGCGCCGGCCGTAGAGGTCACCGAGGCGGCCGCCGAGCAGCAGCAGGCCGCCGAACGCGAGGGCGTAGCCGGTGACGATCCAGGTCAGGTTCGCCTGGGAGATCGCCAGGTCGGTGCCGATGTAGGGGAGCGCGATGTTGGCGATGGTGCCGTCGAGCACCACCATCAGCTGCGCGGTGAGGATGAGCGCGAGGGCCAGGCCCGGGTGCGCGCTCTTGGGCGTCGCGTCGACCTCGTCCACCCGGTTCTGGGCAGGGTCGAGCGCTTCGACGTCGGTCATGAGAGTTCCTTTGCGGGTGCGAGGAGGGATGTCAGCCGCGGGTCACGGCAGGAAGGATCACCAGGTCGATCACCTTGGTGACCAGCTCGGCGGTGGGCGGCTCCCCGAGGAGGAACGCCCGGTGCAGACAGATGCCCGGGAGGGCTGCGGTGATGAGGTCGAGGTCGATGTCCGAGCGGATCTCGCCGCGGTCGATGGCCCGCTGGAAGATCCCCTCGGTGATGTGCTTCTTGGGGCCGATGAAGTCGCGGCGGAAGGCCTCCGCGAACTCCTCGTCCCGGCTGATGGCGGTGATGACGCTGCCGAGGATCGCCATCTGCTGGGGGTCGGTGATGCCGCCCATCCCGCAGAAGACGCTGAGCAGGTCACCCCGCAAGGTGCCGGTGTCGGCAGCGACGATCGGCGCCTTGTCGTGGATCAGCGCGTCGATGACCAGCTGCGCCTTGCCGCTCCACCGCCGGTAGAGCGTCGCCTTGGACGCCTTGGCGCGGGTGGCGACCGCATCCATCGTCAGCCGGTCGTAGCCGACCTCGGAGAGGATGTCGAGGGTCGCGTCGAGGATCTCCTGCTCACGCTCGCCCTCGACGCGGGGTCGGGTGAGCGAGGCGAGGGCTTCCTTGGCACGAGCGGGGGACATGACGACCTCTCAGAATGAAACGGAACTGTTTCGTTTCGTCAGACAGTACGGAACGGTTTCGTTCTATGCAAGTCCTTCTCCGGACTTCTTCGTTCCGACCCTGCCACTGCGCACCGACATCCGTGCTGTCCTCGTGCTGTCGGTGGCGCACGGCAAGATGGGGCCCATGAGCGACGCCCGTCCGGCCCAGGTCGACACCCAGGTTGAGGCAGCCCCGCCGGAGGCCCGCGAGGAGCACCGCACCCTCGTCGAGGCCGTCGAGGACGCGCGCTGGCGCTACTACGTGCTCGACGACCCGACCCTCTCCGACGCCGACTTCGACACGAGGATGCGCCGGCTCGAGGAGCTCGAGGAGCGCTACCCCGAGCTGCGGACGCCGGACTCGCCGACGCAGAAGGTCGGCGGCGCGGTGTCCACCGACTTCCGGGCGGTCGACCACCTGCGCCGGATGGAGAGCCTCGACAACGCGTTCTCCTTCGAGGAGCTGGAGTCGTGGTACGCGCGGCTGGGGCGCGACGGCATCGAGGCTCCCGAGCTGCTGTGCGAGCTCAAGGTCGACGGGCTCGCGATCAACCTGCTCTACGAGAAGGGCCGGCTGGTCCGCGCGCTGACCCGCGGCGACGGGCGCACCGGCGAGGACGTCACCCCCAACGTGAGGACGATCGCCGACGTACCGCACCGGCTCACGCCGACCGAGGAGTTCCCGGTCCCGGACCTGATCGAGGTGCGCGGCGAGGTCTTCCTGCCACCGGCGGCCTTCGAGCGGCTGAACGCGTCCCTGGTCGAGGCGGGCAAGCCGATGTTCGCCAACCCGCGCAACTCGGCCGCGGGGTCGCTGCGCCAGAAGGACCCCAAGGTCACCGCGACCCGCGAGCTCGGCATGGTCTGCCACGGCATCGGTGCCCGCGAGGGGTTCGAGCCGACGGCGCAGTCCAAGGCCTACGACGCCCTGCGCGCGTGGGGCCTGCCGACCAGTGAGCGGGTCCGGGTGCTGCCGACCCTCGCCGAGGTCGAGAAGTTCATCGCCTACTACGGCGAGCACCGCCACGACGTGACCGAGCACGAGATCGACGGCGTCGTGATCAAGGTCGACGACGTCGCGCTGCAGCGGAGGCTGGGGTCGACCAGCCGGGCGCCGCGGTGGGCGATCGCCTACAAGTACCCGCCCGAGGAGGTCAACACCAAGCTCTTGGAGATCCGCGTGAACGTCGGCCGCACCGGCCGGGTGACCCCGTTCGGGGTCATGGAGCCGACGAAGGTCGCCGGCTCGACCGTGGAGCGTGCCACCCTGCACAACGCCTACGAGGTCAAGCGCAAGGACGTCCGGCCCGGCGACACCGTGATCCTGCGCAAGGCCGGTGACGTGATCCCCGAGATCCTGGGGCCGGTGCTGGCGCTCCGGCCCGAGGGTCTGCCCGCGTGGGTGATGCCGACCGAGTGCCCCTCGTGCGGCACCACCCTCGCCGAGCAGAAGGAGGGCGACAAGGACCTGCGCTGCCCCAACACCCGCAGCTGCCGGGCGCAGGTGCTCGAGCGGGTCTACCACGTCGCCAGCCGCGGCGCGTTCGACATCGAGGGCCTGGGCTCCGAGGCCGCCTACGCGCTGGTCGAGGCGGGCGTCGTCGAGAACGAGGGTGACGTGTTCTCGCTGACCGCCGAGAAGCTGCTGAAGGCCCCGCTCTTCACCCGGGCACCCAAGAAGGGGGAGGACGGGCCGCAGCTGACGGCCAACGCGGTCGGCCTCCTCGCGAACCTGGGTGAGCGCAAGCAGGTCCCGCTGTGGCGGGTCCTCGTCGCCCTCTCGATCCGCCACGTCGGCCCGACCGCGGCGCGCGCGCTCGCCACCGAGTTCGGCTCGATGGAGGCGATCCGTGCCGCCACCGAGGGGCAGCTCGCCGATGCCGAGGGAGTGGGGCCGACGATCGCCGAGGCGGTGATCGAGTGGTTCGCCGTCGACTGGCACCGCGCGATCGTCGACAAGTGGCAGGCCGCCGGGGTGGCGATGGAGGACGAGCGCGACGCGTCCGTCGCCCGCACCCTCGAAGGCCTCACCGTCGTGGTCACCGGGTCGCTCGAGGGCTTCAGCCGCGACGAGGCCAAGGAGGCGATCCTCGCTCGCGGCGGGAAGGCCGCGGGATCGGTGTCCAAGAAGACCGACTACGTCGTCGTCGGCGAGAACGCCGGCTCCAAGGCGGCGAAGGCCGAGGAGCTGGGGCTGACGATCCTCGACGAGGCCGGCTTCGTCACGCTGATCGAAGCCGGCCCCGCGGGGATCGGATCAGCTCAGGACTCGTAGACGCGTCCGCCGAGCCGGACCTCGGCCGGGTCGGGCGCCGGTTCGCAGTCGCCGGTGCTCGCCTCGCCGTGCTTGCCGATCCTGACCGGGCATGCCGGCTCGTTCTGCGCGCCGTCGGAGTCCGGCACGTCGACGTCGGTCGTGGCGCAGTCGCCGGTCACGGAGTCGCAGGTGGTGAGCTTGCCGCCGGCGACCTTGAACAGGTCGCCGTCCGCGGTCCAGCCCCAGTCGTAGGCAGCGCCGGGCACGCTCACGTGCGAGCCGGTGGCCACGTCGTAGACGTCGGAGGGCGTCGGCTTGCCGCTCATGCCCGCGTCCTCGTCGACCACTATGGCGAACCGCCCGTCCGGGGACAGGTCGAGCGAGCCGTTGGCCGCGACGTCGAGGAGCGTCTTCCCGGTGGCGAGGTCGGTGACCTCGAGGTGGCCGGCACTCGCGGAGGTCGCGTGGCCGCCCGCGACCTCCCAGATCGAGCTGAGGTCGGAGGGCCCGACGTCGCCGGTGCGCCACTGCACGGCGTACGTGTCCCCGTCGTAGCCGTCCTGGACGTACGCCGTGTCTCCGTCGAGCGCGACGGGGAACCAGTTGCCCTTCGTGTCCCCGACGTCGACGCGCGCGGCCTCGCGGTCCGCCGTCACGTCGTACACGACCAGCTGGAGCGTGCCGTCGACGTTCTGGCCGTAGACCACGTAGGGCTGCGCCGGGTCGGTGGCGTGGACCGTCTCCTCGGTGACCAGCCCCAGCGGGTGCACGGTGCCGTCGGGGGAGACCAGCGAGAACCGCTGCGGGCCGCCGCCGTCGCTCCAGGAGTTGTTTCCGTGCCGCACCAGCACGCCCGCGGACGTGTAGTAGATCGACTTGACGGCCTTGTCGTCGATCTCGGCGGTGTGACCGTCCCCGAAGTACAGCGTGGTGCCGACGGTGAACGTGGGCGCCGAGCCCGTCGTCGCGGCGGGGTCGGCGGCCGTGCCGGAGTCGCCGCCGGTGAGCGCCGCCACGCCGCCGATCGCCACCACCGCGGCAGCAGCGGCCGCGATGCCGACCAGCCCCTGGCGACGACGCCGTAGGCCGCGGGCGCGGTGGAGGATCGCGCCGGCCGGCGGCGCCGGGACGTCGAGCCCGTCGGCCTCCTCGACCAGCAGGTCGTTCAGTCGTTCAGTCATGGGTTGCTCCGATCGGGAGGACGGCCTCACCCAGCAGGGTGCGGAGCCGTTCGATGGCAGCGGAGGTCTGGCTCTTCACCGTGCCCTCGGTGACGCCGAGGGCGGTGGCGACCTGCGCGATGCTGAGGTCTTCGTAGTAGCGCAGCACGATCACCGCTCGCTGCCGCGGCGGCAGCTGCGCGAGGGCGTCCAGCACGGTGGGCCGGGTGCTCGGGTCGGTCTCGTGCCCGGCGTCGGGGAGCACCAGCGTGGGCTGCTCGTTGCGCCAGCCCTTCTTGCGGAACCAGGAGGACGCGGTGTTGACGAGCGTCGTCCTGGCGTAGCCGGGTGCGGCCTCGATGCTGCGGACCCGGCGCCAGTTGGCGTAGGTCTTCGCGAGCGCCGTCTGGACGAGGTCCTCGGCCTCGGCGGCGTCGCCGAGCATGAGGTACGCCGTCCGGTACAGCCCCGCCCAGCAGGCGTGCACGAGCTCGCTGAACTCGTCGTCGGTGGGTGGTCGTGACATCGGCACTTCCCTTCGTCGGTCACCCTGACAGATGCCGCGGGAGGGTGCGGGGGTTGGGCGCCGGTGCAGATTTCCCAAGGGATGCAGGAAAGCCTGCGCTCCCCACGCCGTACAACCATGGGGAAGCGCAGATGTCGCTACATCCCTTGGGGAACCTGCGCGACCTCAGGCGGTGACGCCGGCGCCGGCGTCGACCGCGACGCCGGTGCCGAGGGAGAGGGCGTCCCGGCGACGGTCGTCGAGGGGGGAGGGGCGGCGGTCGAGCCGGCCGTCGAGCAGGGCCCGGGCGGCGTCGGTGTCGCCGGCGTTCACCAGGCAGAGCAGCAGCGTCTCCTCGACGACCTCGCGCTGGGCCGCGGAGCCGCCGACGGTGACCAGCTCCGGGAGGGTCGTGGCGAGCGTGCGAGCGGCGTCGGCCCAGCGGTCCTCGCAGGCCGCGGCGAGGCCGTAGCAGACCGAGGCCACGACACGTCGGGTCGGCGCCTCGGTGGCGCCGCGGCACCAGGCGGCGAGCGCGTGCAGGCGCGCGACGTCGCCGGCGGCGGCGTGGGCGAGCGCGGCGTGCAGGGCGGTGAACGGCGTACCGGGCCGGTCCAGCAGCTCCGGGTCGGTGGCCAGCAGGACCGGCTGCACGGGTGGCACGGCCTCGGTCGGGTCCCAGGCGCTCGTCGTCACCTGCCAGCGCCACAGCAGCGACGCCGAGTCGACGAGGGCGCGGACGCCGGTGACGGCCGGCGGCGCGAGCTGGGAGTAGTAGCGGCGGCGCACGGCCTCGGTGTCGCCGAGGGCCAGCTCGTGGAGGGCCGCGTGCCAGGAGAAGTGCGCGCGGTGGTCGGCCGATCGGCCGCTCTCGGCGACCCAGTGGTCGAGCCACTCCCGGCCGGTCGCGTGCTGCCCGGTCTCGTACAGCACGTGGGTCATCGCGTGCACGGCGTGACCGGACGACGGCTCGCACGACAGCGCGCTCTCGGCGAGGAGCCCGCCCTCGTCGAAGCGGGACTGGTCCTGGCGGATGAAGGCGAGCAGCGAGATGTACCACCAGTGGTCGCCGTACGCCGGCGCCAGCCGCTCCACCAAGTCCCAGACGTCGCGCTGGACGTCGATGATCCCCGAGAAGGCGATGGTCGGCACGGCGGCGGAGACCGCGAGCACGTCGCGCGGATGCTCGTCGATGTGCCGCAGCAGTGCCCGGGCACCCGAGCGGCGCGGGTCGCGCACCCGGCGGCCGACCAGGTCGACGAGGCTGCGCTCGCGGTCGTCGCCGCGCTTGCGGACCGCGGCGCGGGCGGCGGCGAGCGAGGCCTTCACGTCGCCGGCGGCGCCGGCCTCGTGGGCCAGCATCGCCAGCGCGGCGTGCGCGGCCGCGAAGCCCGGGTCGAGCTGGGTCGCCTCGCGGATCAGCTGCTCGCCGCCACTCTGCAGGCGCATCACCCGCTCGAGGCCGGTGTTGTACGCCGCCGCGGCCTCCGCCGTCGTGGAGATCGGCAGGCCGAGCGGGTCGCGCGGCCGGGCCACGGGGTGGGTGCCCGGGACGAGGCTCCCGTCCGCGAGCCGGCGGGGGAACGGCGCGACGGCGTGCAGCACGTCGGCGGCGAGGGCGAGTGCCTGGGTGCGGATCTCGGGGACGGCCGTGGACTCCCAGAGCTCGCCGCGGCGCAGCGCGCCCAGCGTCCACAGCGGCGCGTCCGGCCGGCCGTGCTCGCCGACGAGCCGGCCGTTCGCCGTACGCACGCCCATCCCTGCGGTCGCGACGGTCGCCAGCGCCCGGCCGTCCCGGGGTCGGAGCAGGTCGTCGAGGAACGGGTCGCCCAGGGTGCGCACGTCGAGCCGCGGACCGGTGCAGTTGACGACCCAGCCGACGTCGAGCGCGCGGCCGCCGAGCGTGACCCGCAGCCCGCCACGGGGGAGGGGCTCGGCGTCGAGCACCTCGCCCGCGCCGACCGTGAGCCGGCCGGTCCGCCGCAGCTCGCGCACGGTCGAGTCCGAGGACGGCGCCATCCGGTGGCGCAGCACGTTCCACGCACCCGCGTCCCGGGCGAGGAACGCGCGACGGTCGTCCTCGTCGAGCCGGCCCCACAGCGTCGCGAGGCGGAACCGGAGCCCGTCGACCGCCGGTCGCCAGTCACCGGTGGCGCGGCGGACGCCGGCGATGTGCTCGGCGGCGCGCTCGCGGTGCCCGTCCAGGCTGCTGCCCCAGTCGTCGACCTCGGGGATCGCGGCGGGCCGCAGCGCCGGAGCGTGCCCGTGCGGCAGCCGGCCGTTGCGGGAGACCGCGTGCACGACCCGGTCGGGCGCGCCGTGCGCGCCGTCGGAGCAGTCGGCGAGGCTGAGCGTGACGTCGACCATGGTCAGGCCGGTGCCCACCAGCAGCACGTCGGTCGGCGCGGTCCGGGACCGGCGTACGACGTCCAGCGCACCGGGCGCCCAGGGGTCGGGGACGAAGAACGCCGAGTCGCGCAGGCTCTGCGGCGCCCAGTCGTGACCGGCCGCCGGCAGCCCGGTGGCCACGACCACCGCGTCGGCCACCAGCTCACCGCCGTCGGCCAGGGTGACGGCGGCGCCGCGCTCGAGCAGGCGCGCGCCTGTCGCCCGCGTGCGCCGGTGCGCCACCGTCACCCCATCGGCCTGCCCGATGGCCTCGGCGAGCGTGTCGTCGAGGTAGCAGGCCCACTCGCGCCGCGGCGCGAAGTCGTAGGTGTCCCCGCTCCGCCCGTGGCGCCGGCGCCACGCGACGAAGTGGCTCGGGTCCTGGGGGAGCGCGCTCATCCCGGCGGCCGGGACGTTGAGCAGGTGCCGGTCGTCGACCGTGCCGAACGCCGTCCCGCGGGCCCACCGGTCGGCGGGGTCCACGAGGACGACCTCGACCGCGGTCGAGCGCCGGCCGGCCTCCCGGACCAGGTGCAGCGCCGTCAAGCTGCCGGCGGCGCCGGCCCCGACGATCACGACCCGGGGACGCCGGCTCGACCTGCTCATCCGCGCTCCTTCAAAGACACATAATCGAGTGGATTACTCGACTATACCTGGTCCCGCAGCTGACGTCGCGCATAGCCGCGCACATCGGCGTCCGTGTCCTTGGTCGCGATCTCCAGACCGTCCCGCACGTCGGGACGAGCCGTCCACCGGCCCAGCGCGATCACCGCCGCCTTGCGCACGTCGAGGTGCGGGTCGGCGACGGCGGTGAGCAGCGCCGGTACGGCGACCTCCTCGCCGCACCCGCCCAGGCCGCGCGCCGCACCGGTCCGGACCTGCCAGGCCGGGTGCTCGAGCCCGTCGACGCAGAGCCGGTCGAGGCCGCCGGCACCCGAGACGCCGGCGGCCGCTTCCAGGGCCGCCGCCCGGACCAGCGGCTCGTCGTCGCCGGCGAGCCGCACCAGGGTGTCGGCGCCGTCGCCCAGCCGGCCGAGGCCGTGCGCCACGGCGACGCGGATCTCCCGCTCGGGGTCGGCGGCCGCGCCGGCGACGCCGGCGACGTCGTCGAGCGACACCAGGCCGCGCACGGCCTGGAGCCGGACCCGGACGTCGGGGTCGGCGACCGCCGCGCTGAAGTCCTCGGTGGACCCGAGCACGAGCGCGCGCAGGGTGTCGAGCACAGCCGCGCGGACGACCGGGTCGTCGCTTCCGCGGGCCGGGTCGAGCGCCCGGGCCAGCTCCGGCTCGGCGGGCAGCACCTCGACCAGCTCGCGCAGCGCGGTGGCCGCGGCACGCCGTACTCCCTCGTCAGCGTCGACGAGGGACCGGGCCAGCAGCAGGCCGGTGCCGGCGGGGACGATCTCGGTCACGGTGGCGACGGCGGTACGGCGCACCTCCGCGTCCTCGTCATCGAGGAACGACTCCAGCTCGGCAGCGCTCGGACCGGACTCGGCCAGCTCGAGCAGCTCCAGGATCCGCGGCGAGCGCAGCGTCGTGGCGCCCGCCTGTGCGTCCTCGACGAGCACCGGGCCGGTCGCCCGGTGCTGGGGCTCGATGACCGTGAGCAGCCCCTCCTCGACCGGCTCGGGCACCTCGATGTCCGCCACGGGCACCAGGTAGTCCGCGACCGGACGGCGCACGAACTCCATCGCTCCGTCCGCCCGCCGGCGGACGTTGAGGTGGAAGAACCAGTTGGTGTCGTCGCGCTCGGGGAGGTCGGCCCGCTCGTGGTAGAGCCCCCAGCGGCTCTCCTCGCGCACCATCGATGCCCGCGCGGCGAGCTCCGCGCAGTCGCGGATGAACGAGACCTCCGCGCAACGCATGAGCTCGTGCGGCGTCCGCGCGCCCATCTCGTCGAGCTCGCCGCTCATCCGGGTGAACGACTCGATCGCGATCTCCAGCTTCTTCGCGGTCTTCGGCGGCGCCACGTAGTCGTTCACGAAGCGGCGCAGCTTGTACTCCACCTGCGGCTGCGGCGGACCGTCCGGCCGGCGCAGCGGCGCGTAGATCAGCTCGTGCGCGGCCGCGACCTGCTCCTCGGGGAGCGACTCCGGCCGCTGGTGGTGGGTCGCGGCGTGGGTGCCGGCAAGCTCGCCGAACACGAACGCGCCGATCATGTAGTTGTGCGGCACGCACGCCAGGTCGCCCGCGGCGTAGAGCCCCGGCACGGTGGTCTGGGCGTCCTCGTCGACCCACACGCCGGACGAGGAGTGCCCGCCGCACAGCCCGATCTCGGAGATGTGCATCTCCACGTCGTGGGTGCGGTAGTCGTGGCCCCGGCCGGCGTGGAACGTGCCGCGGGTGGGTCGCTCGGTGTGGTGCAGGATCCCCTCGAGCTCGCTGACCGTCTCCTCCGGGAGGTGCGTGAGCTTGAGGTAGATCGGGCCGCGTGCGGAGTCGATCTCGCGCTTGACCTCGGACATCATCTGCCCCGACCAGTAGTCGGAGTCGACGAACCGCTCGCCCTCGGCGTTGACCTGGTAGCCACCGAACGGGTTGGCGACGTAGGCGCAGGCCGGGCCGTTGTAGTCCTTGATCAGCGGGTTGATCTGGAAGCACTCGATCCCGCTGAGCTCGGCCCCCGCGTGGTAGGCCATCGCGTAGCCGTCGCCGGCGTTGGTGGGGTTCTCGTAGGTGCCGTAGAGGTAGCCGCTCGCCGGCAGCCCCAGCCGTCCGCACGCACCGGTGGCGAGGACGACCGAGCCGGCGGCCACGGTGACGAACTCGCCGCTGCGGGTGTCGAAGCCGACGGCTCCCACCGCGCGGCCGCCCTGCGCCGGATCGGTGAGGACGCGGACCGGCATGATCCGGTTCTCGATGGTGAGCTTGTCGCGGATGTGGCGCTGCCGCATCACCCGGTAGAGCACCTTCTTGACGTCCTTGCCCTCGGGCATCGGCAGGACGTACTTGCCGGACCGGTGCACCTGGCGGACGGCGTACTCGTTGTGCTCGTCCTTCTCGAACTTCACGCCGTAGCGCTCGAGCCGCTTGACCATGTCGAAGCCGCGGCTCGCGGTCTGCCACACGGTGCGCTGGTTGACGATGCCGTCGTTGGCGCGGGTGATCTCGGCGACGTAGTCCTCGGGCTTGGCCTTGCCGGGGATCACGGCGTTGTTGACGCCGTCCATCCCCATGGCGAGGGCACCGGAGTGCCGCACGTGCGCCTTCTCCAGCAGTACGACGTCCGCGCCCGCCTCCGCCGCGGTGATCGCGGCCATGGTGCCGGCGGTGCCGCCGCCGATGACCAGCACGTCGCACGACAGCTCGCGCCGTTCGTCGACAGGCGGGATCGCGACGCTGGCGCGGACGCCCGCGGGCGCCCCGGTCGGGGTGTCGGTCGTCGTCATGCCACGGCCCTTCCTGCCTCGACGGGCGCCAGCGACCGGGTGGTCGACAGGTCGGCGAGCACCCGGGACCGGAACGCCGCGCCCGGGGGTGCACCGGGGTCGCGGGGTCGGTCGACCGGGTGCTCGCCGACGATGCCGTCGCGCCCGAGCACGACGATCCGGTCGGCCAGCAGCAGCGCCTCGTCCACGTCGTGGGTCACGAAGACGACGGTGCAGCCGGACGTACGCCAGGCTTCGATGAGCAGCCGCTGCATGGACGCGCGGGTCTGGGCGTCGAGCGCGCCGAACGGCTCGTCCATGCAGATCAGGCCGGGCTGGGCGGCGAGCGCGCGGGCCAGCTGGACCCGCTGCCGCATGCCGCCGGAGAGCTGACCGGGCAGCCGGTCCGCGAACCGGGTCAGGCCGACCCGGTCCAGCCAGTCCTCGGCGCGACGCCGGCGCTCGGCGCGCGACAGGCCCTGGACCGCGAGCGGGAGCTCGACGTTGCGGCGGGCCGAGCGCCAGGGGAGCAGGGCGTCGTCCTGGAAGACCAGCGCGCGGTCGGCGCCGGGGCCGCGGACGACCCGCCCGTCGGCGACGATCTCGCCGCTGATCGGGCGCACCAGGCCGGCGATGGCCCGCAGCAGCGTGGACTTGCCGCAGCCGGAGTGGCCGAGCACGACCAGGATCTCGCCGGGGGCGACGTCGAGGTCGAGGTTCTCGACGACGGGCTCGCCTGCGTAGCCGAGGGTGAGGTCGGTCGCGCGGACGGCGGACGCGGACGAGCCGCTGGGGGTGGTCACGACTTGCTCCTTTGTTCCGAGGGCAGCCAGCGGGTGAGCCGCCGGCCGACGAGCTCGACGCACCCGGAGGTGATCCAGCCGATGGCGCCGATCGACAACATGCCGACCAGGACGTGGGGGTAGTCGACGATCGTGTAGGCCTGCCAGGTCCGGTAGCCCAGGCCGAAGTCGCCGGAGATCATCTCCGCGGAGATCACGCAGATCCACGCGACGCCCATGCCGACCGACAGGCCGCCGAAGATGCCGGGGACGATGCCGGGGAGGACGACCGACGAGAGCAGCTGGCGCCGGTTGGCGCCCATGGTCAGCAGCGCGTCCTCCCACACGCTGGGCAGGGCGCGCACGGCGTGCCGGGTGCTGACCAGGATCGGGAAGAACGCCGCCGTGGCGGTGATGAAGACGATGCCCTGCTCGTTGGTGGGGAAGAGCAGGATCGCGACGGGCACCAGGGCGATCGCCGGGATCGGCCGGGTGATCTCGAGCAGCGGCTGCAGCACGTCGGCGGCCCAGCGCGAGCGGCCGAGAAGCACGCCCACCCCGACGCCGAGCACCGAGGCGATCGCGAAGCCGGACAGGATCCGCACCACGCTCTGGGCCAGGTCCTGGTAGTAGAGCGAGGTCCCGAGCTGCACCCGGAACGCGTCGAACACCTCGACCGGGCCGGGGAGCCGGTTGAACCGCAACCACAAGACCACGTCCCGGTCGGTGAGCAGCTGCCAGATCCCGAGCGCGACGGCGACCGACGCGAGCCGGACCGCCCAGCGCCGGACCCGGACCGCCGGCGACGTCCGCGGCCGGCGCCGCGCCGGCGCGGCCGCGAGCTGGCCGAGGTCGTCGACCGGCTCGGTCGCGTCGACGGCGGGTGCCGGTGCCTCGACCGCGGTCATCCCGCGCTCCTCGCGGCGTCGAGCGCCTCGTCCCAGGTCAGCTCGTGGGTGCCGGGGTGCTGGCCGGCGTACTGGTCGGCGGACTCGCGGGTCGCGAACGGCACCAGCTCGTCGCCGTCCTGCAGCCAGATCATCCGGTCGGCGAACCAGCGGGTGCCGGTCTCGGCGTCCGGGATGTACGCCGCCCGCAGCGTGCCGCCATCGTCGAGCACGTCGGCGGCGTTCTCGAGCAGGCACTCGGGGTTCGCGACCGGGCGGGTGTCGTCCTCGCCCTGGACCCAGATCTCGCCGGCGAGCGCGGGGTCCTCGACCTTCTCGTGGCAGACCTCGTCGGTGCCGGTGATCGCGGCGGGGTTCGTCGTCGACGCGGCGGCGTGGTCGTAGCCGTCGCCGTACGCCTCCTTGATCAGCGAGTCGTCGACGAAGGAGTCCACGTCGACCGGGTCGGTGAGCACGCCGATCGACTTGAGGAACGGGACGTCGTGCTGCAGCGCGTCGACCTGGTCGGTCTTGAGCGTGGTGTCGAAGGTGGAGACGCCGTTGCGGCCGTTGTAGAGGTAGACCACCTCCGGCGGCAGCCCGGTCTCGTCGGCCACGATCTGCGCGGCCTCCATCGGGTGCTCGTGCAGGAAGTCCGTCGCCTCGATCTGCGCCTCGAGGAAGGCCTGCACGATCTCCGCGTGCTCGTCGGCGTACTCGTTGCGCACGACGGTGCCGTGCAGCGTGGGGAGGTCGAGCTCGCCGCCGTCGTAGACCAGGCGGGCGTCGTCGCGGAAGGCGAGCAGCCCGGGCCAGGCGACGAACTGCGAGACCGCGTCGACCGAGCCGGCCTGCAGCGACGAGGCGCCGACCGAGGGGTCCTGGTTCTCGATGGTGACGTCCTGGGCCGGGTCGATCCCGTCCTTGTCGAGGGCCTGGACGAGGGTGCCGTGGCCGGCCGAGCCGACGCTGGCGGAGATCGTCCCACCGTCGAGGTCGTCGAGAGTCTGGACCGGTGAGTCCTTCCCGACGACGACGCCGTTGAGCGCGCCGTGCGGGTTGTAGCCGGTCACCGCGACCATCGAGTCGCCGTCGTCCCCGGTGCCGGCGCGCGAGCCGTTGATGAGCAGCGGGTAGTCGCCCATCGAGCCGATGTCGATCTTGCCGGCCAGCATCTGGGCGGTGATCGGTGCGCCGGTGTCGTAGTCCTGCCAGTCGACCTTCAGGTCCGGGTCGATGTCGTGCAGCTTGTCCTCGAAGTAGCCGAGGTGGCGCAGCAGGGTGCCGGCCGTGACGGTGTTGATGGTCTTGGACTGGTAGCCGATCGTCACCACGTCGTCGGCGCTGTCCGAGGCGCCGGCCACCGAGCACGCGCTGAGACCGGAGGCGGCGATGCCGAGGGTGGCGAGGGCGGCGAGCGCGCGGCGGCTGGACGGGGCGGGGCGGGCGGGTCTCACGGAACGGCTCCTCATCGGACGAGGTAGGGGATGTTGACGGTGACGGCGCCGGTGGGGCAGCGGTCCGCGCACGGGCCGCAGTACCAGCACTCGTCGACGTGCATGTAGGCCTTGTTGGTCTCCGGGTCGATCGCCAGCGCGTCCAGCGGGCAGACCTGGACGCACAGGTTGCAGCCCTCGATGCACAGCGACTGGTCGACCGACACGGGCACCTGCGCGCGGTAGTCGACGAGCGGGATCGGCGTGCTCCCGTCGCTGCAGCCCGCCTTCCGGCTCGGCGGGGTCGGGGCGGTCGGGCTGGTCATCGGGCCTCCAGAGGGGTGCGTCGGGTGGTGCCGTGCAGGGTCAGCCGGTCGCCGCGGAACCGGATGAACTCGAGGTCGACCGGGCGGCCGTCCTCGAGGTGGGTGAGCCGCTCGACCATCAGCAGCGCGCTGTGCCGCGGCACGCCGAGCACGTCCGCGCTGTGCGCGTCGGCGCTGACCGCCTCGACGGTGAGGTCCGCGTGGCCGAGCCGGCTGCCGGAGACCTCCTCGAGGAGCGCGAACACGTCCTGGGACGCGAGGTCCCGGTCGAGCAGCTGCCGGCCGAGGTCGGGCACGAGGTAGGTGAGGTCGAGGGACACCGGTACGCCGTCCAGGTGCCGGAGCCGCTCGACGTACACGACCTCGTCCCCGGTCGCGAGGCCGAGGTGCTCGCGGACGCCGGCGGGCGGCCGGATCACGGCCAGCGCCCGCACCTCGTTGTGGATCGTGCCGCGGCCGTGAAACACCTCCGCGAGGCCCTCGAGCCGGTCCAGCCCGTGCGGGTGCTTGCGGGCGACGACCGTGGTGCCGACGCCGGGGCAGCGGTCGACGAGGCCCTCGGAGCGGAGCAGCTCGAGTGCGGCGCGCACGGTGTTGCGGGTGGTGGCGAACTCGGCGACGAGCTCGGCCTCGGACGGCAGCGCGCCGGTGAAGTGGCCGAGCAGCACCTGGCGGCGCAGCACGTCGGCCACCTGGCGGGCGCGATCGGCGCGTCGCCGGGGCAGCTCGGCCACGGCTTCGGAGGAGGACATGGCGGAAACGCTACTAAGTCAATATAGATTCCTGAAACACCACGGGATTACGCCACCGGAAATACCTTGCACCCGGCTCTGACCTGCGGGTATCCGCGGACCCGCCCCCGATCCGCCACCCCGGGTGTCTCGGCATCCGAGACCGCCCCGGCCTCGGCTCGTCGGACGGCCGGTCCCTAGGATTGGGTCATGGCTGAGATAACCCGAGACGAGGTCGCGCACCTGGCCGACCTCGCCCGGATCGACCTCGACGACGCCGAGCTGGACCACCTGGCTCCGCAGCTCTCGGTGATCCTCGAGTCCGTGGCGTCCATCCGCGGCGTCGCCGACGACGACGTCCCGCCGACGTCGCACCCGGTGCCGCTCACCAACGTGTTCCGCGAGGACGTGGTGCAGCCCTGCCTGACGGCCGAGCAGGCCTTGTCGGGAGCCCCCGCCAAGGAGGACGGCCGGTTCTCCGTGCCGCGGATCCTGGGGGACGAGCAGTGACCGAGCTGATCAGGAGGACGGCGGCCGAGCTGGCCGCCGCGCTCGCCGCGGGGGAGACGACCTCGGTCGAGCTGACCCAGGCGCACCTGGACCGGATCGCGGCGGTCGACGGCGACCGGGACTCCGGGGTGCACGCGTTCCTGCACGTCGACGCCGACGGAGCGCTGGCACAGGCCGCGGCGTCGGACGAGCGGCGCCGGGACGGGGAGCCGCTGGACGTCCTCGACGGCGTGCCGATCGCGGTCAAGGACGTGCTGGTGACCAACGGGCTGCCCACCACCTGCGGATCCCGGATCCTCGAGGGCTGGGTGCCGCCCTACGACGCGACCGTCGTCCGCCGGCTCAAGGCGGCCGGCCTCCCGATCCTCGGCAAGACCAACATGGACGAGTTCGCGATGGGCTCCTCCACCGAGCACTCCGCCTACGGCCCCACGCGCAACCCGTGGGACCTCGGCCGGATCCCCGGGGGCTCCGGCGGCGGGTCGGCGGCCGCTGTCGCGGCCTACGAGGCCCCGCTGGCGATCGGCACCGACACCGGCGGCTCGATCCGCCAGCCCGGCGCGGTCACCGGAACCGTCGGCGTGAAGCCGACCTACGGCGGGGTGTCCCGCTACGGCCTGGTGGCGCTGGCCAACTCGCTCGACCAGGCCGGACCGGTCACCCGGACCGTCATGGACGCGGCGCTGCTGCAAGAGCTGATCGGCGGCCACGACCCCCTGGACTCGACCTCGGTCGACCAGCCGGTCCCGGCGCTCGTCGATGCCGCACGGCAGGGCGCGTCCGGCGACCTGACCGGCGTCCGGGTCGGTGTGGTCACCGAGATGTCCGGTGACGGGTGGCAGCCGGGCGTGATGGCCCGGTTCCAGGAGTCGGTCGACCTGATGGTGCGGGCCGGCGCCGAGGTCGTGGAGGTCTCCTGCCCGCACTTCGTGCACGCGCTGGCGGCCTACTACCTGATCCTGCCGGCCGAGGCGTCGAGCAACCTCGCGAAGTTCGACGCGATGCGCTACGGCCTGCGCGTCGTGCCGGAGGGGAACCCGAGCGCCGAGGAGGTCATGAAGGCCACCCGCGACGCCGGCTTCGGCGACGAGGTGAAGCGCCGGATCATCCTCGGCACCTACGCCCTGTCCAGCGGCTACTACGACGCCTACTACGGCCAGGCGCAGAAGGTCCGCACCCTGATCAGCCGTGACTTCGCCGCGGCGTTCGAGCGGGTCGACGTACTCGTGTCCCCGACGGCGCCGACGACGGCGTTCAAGCTCGGCGAGAAGCTGGACGACCCGCTGGCGATGTACCTCAACGACCTCGCCACCATCCCTGCCAACCTGTCCGGCGTCCCGGGCATCTCGGTGCCCGCCGGGCTCGCGAACGAGGACGGCCTGCCGGTCGGCCTACAGGTGCTCGCCCCCGCGCTCGCCGACGACCGGTGCTACCGGGTCGGTGCCGCGCTCGAGACCGTGCTCGCGAGCCAGTGGGGCGGACCGCTCCTGGACAAGGCCCCGGCCCTGGACGGAGGAGACCGATGACCACGACCACCGACACGCTGGTGCCGTTCGACGAGGTGCTCGAGCGCTACGACCCCGCGCTCGGGCTCGAGGTGCACGTCGAGCTCAACACCGCGACGAAGATGTTCTGCGGGTGCCCGACGGAGTTCGGCGCCGAGCCCAACACCCAGGTCTGCCCGACCTGTCTCGGCCTGCCCGGCGCGATGCCGGTCGTCAACGGGAAGGCCGTCGAGGCGGCGATCCGGATCGGCCTGGCGCTCAACTGCGACATCGCGGAGTGGTGCCGGTTCGCCCGGAAGAACTACTTCTACCCGGACATGCCGAAGAACTTCCAGACCTCGCAGTACGACGAACCGATCTGCTTCGACGGCTTCATGGACGTCCCCGTCGAGACGGGCGACGGCGAGACGCAGGTGTTCCGCGTCGGCATCGAGCGCGCGCACATGGAGGAGGACACCGGCAAGTCCACCCACGTCGGAGGCGCGACCGGCCGGATCCACGGCGCGGACTACTCGCTCGTCGACTACAACAGGGCCGGCATCCCCCTGATCGAGATCGTCACCAGGCCGATCACCGGAGCGGGGGAGATGGCACCCGCCGTCGCGCGGGCGTACGTCGCCCAGCTGCGCGACCTGATCGTCGCCCTCGGGGTCTCCGACGCGCGGATGGAGCAGGGCTCGATCCGCGCCGACGTGAACCTGTCCCTGGCGCCGAAGGGCTCGGGTGTGCTCGGCACGAGGACCGAGACCAAGAACGTCAACTCGCTGCGCTCGGTCGAGCGGGCGGTGCGCTACGAGATGTCGCGGCACGCCGGGGTCCTCGACGGAGGCGAGCGGGTGCTGCAGGAGACCCGGCACTGGCACGAGGACACCGGTGTCACGACGTCGGGCCGGGAGAAGTCCGACGCCGAGGACTACCGCTACTTCCCGGAGCCGGACCTGGTGCCCGTCGCGCCGTCCCGCGAGTGGGTCGAGGAGCTGCGCGCCACGCTGCCCGAGAACCCCACCCAGAAGCGGGCTCGCCTCCAGCAGGAGTGGGGCTTCTCCGACCTGGAGATGCGCGACACGGTGGGTGCCGGCGCGCTCGACCTGGTCGTGCAGACCGTCGAGGCCGGAGCCTCGCCGCAGACCGCGCGCAAGTGGTGGCTCGGCGAGCTGGCGCGGCGCGCCAACGACACCGAGACCGCGATCGACGCCCTGGGGGTGACCCCGGCCGACGTCGCCGCCGTGCAGGCGCTCGTCGACGAGGGCACGATCAACGACAAGCTCGCCCGCAAGGTGTTCGAGGGCCTCTACGCCGGCGAGGGCACGCCCGCCGAGATCGTCGAGAAGCGCGGTCTGGCGGTCGTCTCCGACGAGGGCGCCCTGTCCGCCGCGGTCGACAACGCGATCGCCGCGAACCCCGCCGTCGCCGACAAGATCCGCGACGGCAAGGTGGCGGCCGCCGGTGCGCTGATCGGCGCGGTGATGAAGGAGATGCGCGGCCAGGCCGACGCCGGCCGGGTGCGCGAGCTGATCCTCGAGAAGCTGTCCTGACCCCTGGCCGGGCAACGCCGCATGTGCGGGGTTGCCCGGACCTCGGCGGCAACGGCCGGCCGGGCAACCGCGCACGTGCACGGCTCGATCAGGCGACCCTCGTGCGCGCCGGGAAGTGCGGGCGCCAGGCGTCGGAGAGCCGGGACGGCACGTCCGGCTCGCCCCGCTCCCGCAGGACCCGCCAGATCCGGGCGAGCGTGCGCCCGGGATCGCCGTAGATGCCGCTGGCGACGACGATGATGACGCGGTCACCGTCGTTCTCTGTCTCCTCACGACGGTCGAGGTCGGCCTCCCACTGGTGCTCGCGCTCGATGTGGTGCCGGCCGTCGTACTCGATCACGGTGCGCGACCTCCGGTACCTCAGGTCGTGGCGCCGCAGGACCATGCCGTCCTGGTCGCGGATCGCGAGGTTGACATCGGGCTCGGGCAGCCCGCCGAGGACGATCAGCATCCGCAGGCGCGTCTCCATGGGCGAGTCGACCCGCTCGCGGACGTACGCCGCGGCGGCTCGCGCGGGCCGGGCGCCCGAGCCGGACGCCCTCGCGCAGAACTCGCGCAGCCGCGCCGGTGTCGTCCGCCCGGTCCGCACCAGGTGGTCGCCCACGACGACGAGGTCCACGAGGGTGAGAAGCTCGCCCAGCTCCACGAACATCTGCTCGACGCCCGACACCCGGACGCCGCGCACCTCGCGCACCTGCGCGCTCGTTGACGCGAGATGGCACCGGATCCCGGCCCGCTCTCTGCGGTGCCGGCGGTCGAGCACCGACACGTGCTCGTCGGGAACGACCGGAATGGGAACGCCGTGGAGCCTTGCCGCCGACACATGGCTGGCGAAGGAGGTCGGATGGAACGGCACGAGTGCGGCTTCGGCGCGCAGGCTGGGAGTCAGCTCCACGGACGCCGCGACGTAGACGCCCCGAAAGACGCGTCGGAACCCGGAGCCCTCGAGGCGGCGGGGATCGAGGCCGAGCGCGACGGCGTCGGCCCGCGAGAACGGGCGGCGGATGTCCAGAGCCACGAGAACCAGCATGGCCACGCTCGTCTCCTGGCGCGTGGCCCTTCCACAGGGCTGGAGAACCGTGCACGTGCGCCGTCCGGTGGCCCCGATGTGTCCGTCATCGTTCGTCAACCGCGCACGTGCGCGGTCCGGCCGTCCGGTGACCCGTGTCACCGACCGGTCCACCGCTCGGCTGGCATTGGTCCGCGACCCGCGGCGAGAGGTAGCCTGCGGCGACACACATCAACACGCCCGCGGTGGGGGAAGCCGGTCGAATCCCGGCGCTGACCCGCAACCGTAGGTCGCACCTCTCGGGGGAGTGCGGCGAGCCGGAGCACCTGGCGCGGAGCGTCCTGACATCAACGCTGTCGTGGTGAGCAGCGGGTCGGGCGCCGCAAGGCTCCTTCCCCGCTGCGCAGCGGGAAGGAACCACCATGTCCCCGAACATCCTGCGCCGGACGGGAGCGATCGCCCTGTCGGGCGCGGTCGCCGCCGGCCTGACCCTGGCCGGGCCGGCCGCGCACGCGGCCACCGACCACCGGCCGGCGAACATGGCCGCCGGCTGGCTTGCTGGGGAGCTGGTCGACGGTGCGCTCCAGAGCTCGTTCGGCGGGCCCGACTGGGGCCTCACCATCGATGCCGGCCTCGCGTTCGAGGAGGTGGGCGGGCACGAGGCGGAGCTCTCCAGCATCGCCGCTGCCGTCGAGGGCCACGTCGCCGACTACGTCACCGGTGACAGCTTCGGCGACGCCGACAGCACGTACTCCAAGGCGACCGCGAAGGCGGCGTACTTCGCCGAGAGCGTCGGTGCGGACCCCACGGCGTTCGGCGGTGACGACCTGATGACCCGCCTCGGAGCGACCCTCCAGGCGTCCGGCCGGATCAAGGACATCTCCGCCTACGGCGACTACGCCAACGTGATCGGACAGGCCTTCGCCGCGCGCGTGCTGGTCGATCAGGCCAGCAGCTCTGCGGGCGCGGCGCTCAGCTTCCTGCTGAGCCAGCAGTGCGCGGCCGGCTGGTTCCGCCAGGACTTCACGCACGTCGGCGCTGACCCGGCGAACTTCGACCCGGGCACCGCGACGGACGCTCCTTGCTCGGCCGGCGCCGACGTCGAGAGCACCCCGAGCGTGGACACCACTGCGCTGACGGTGATGCTCCTCGAGCCCCTGGCCGGCACCGACCAGGACATCGCCGCTGCCCTCTCCGGCGCCGTCGACTGGCTCCAGAGTGCGCAGCGGACGAACGGCTCGTTCGACGACGGCGGGGACATCGGCCCGAACGCCAACAGCACGAGCGTGGCCGCCTGGGCTCTGCGGGTCGCGGGCGCCGACAGCGCTGCGGCCCGGGCCGCGACGTGGGTGCGCGCGCTCCAGATCGGTGAGACCGCCTGCGACGGCGCGGCGACGGTCGACGAGGGTGCCGTCGCCTACACGGCAGCGGACTACAAGGCCGCCGTCGCCGGCGGCGTCACCGACCGTGCCAAGTTCGACCGCGTCGCGACCCAGGCCGTTCCGGCGCTCCTGGCCGCGCCGGCCGCGACGACCAACCTCAAGCTCGGCGGTGCGCCCAGCTTCCTCGACGGCGGGACGAAGCAGAAGCTGTCACCGTCGGGCCTCGCCCCTGGTGAGCGGGGTTGCGCGAGCATCGGCGGCAATCACCGGTCCGTCGTCGGTGACGCCGACGGCGCGGCGACCGTGCTGGTCCCCGTGCCCGACCGCACCAAGCAGGTCACCGTCGCGATCGAGGTCGTCGGGCAGGCCGTGGGCACGCCCAGGGTGGCTCTCGCCGCCAAGCGCCTCCCGGTCGACCTGCGGCAGCGGGTGCAGCCCGGCGGGACGCAGCGTGTGGTCGTCGACGGTCTCTGGCCGGGCGAGAGTGTGGTCGTGAAGAATGCCGGCGACCTGGTCGCGCGCGGCCGGGCCGCGGAGGACGGCTCGTTCGTGGCGAAGTTCCCGGTGGCGCGCAAGGCGGGCAGCTGCGAGGTGGCCGTCCGTGGCCAGTTCGGTGACCGCCACGGCTCGACGTCCTACCAGGTGGGCTGAGCGACGATGCTGCGCAGGATTCTCGGACCGGTGGCGGCGACGGTGCTCGTCGCTGCCGTCGGCGTCCTGGGCGCTCCGGCGGGCACCGCGGATGCCGTGCCGCAGGCCGCCGCAAGGGCTGGGGCCTGCAGCGGCTCGGACGGCGTCACCGCGATCGTCGACTTCAACGAGCTCGGCGGCGGCGTGACGGCCGCGTGCGACCTCGGCGGAGGCGGCAAGGCTGCGTCGCAGCTGTTCCCCGACGTCGGCTACCCGCTGACCTACGCCCAGGAGGGTTCGGGCTTCGTCTGCCGTGTCTCGGGCGAGCCGGCCGAGGATCCTTGCGTCCGGACGCCGCCGGCGACCGCGTACTGGAGCCTTTGGTGGTCGGACGGCAAGTCCGAGAAGTGGGTCTACTCCTCCGACGGTGTCGGCAGCCTGACCGTCCCGGACGGCGGCTACGTCGCGCTGGCCTGGCACCAGGGCTCCGGCAGCGCGTCCCCGCCGGATGTCGTCCCGAGCGCGCACGACACGTCGACACCGAGCCCGACGGGCGGCGGTGGCGCCGGTGGGTCCGGCGGCCGCCACCACGGCAGCTCGCCGACCAGCCCCGCGTCGCCGAGCACGACCGGCTCGTCGGCGGTCTCGCCGTCGTCGAGCCCGACCGCCTCGTCGCACTCGCGCATGAAGAAGCACCACCGTCACCACGACGGTCCGGCGAGGACGAAGCACCACCGGCACCCGGGCACGGAGCCGACGCCCAGCGCGTCGGCCGACGGCTCTGCGACCCCCGCGGCCGGCGACATCACCGCCGGACCGCCGGCCGACGTCTCCGGAGAGGACGACGGCTCCTCCTTCCCCGTCTGGCTGGGCGTGGGCATCGCCGTCGTGGTGCTGGGAGCCGCGGTCGCCGTACCGGTCCTGCGCCGGCGGGCGGGATGATGCCCCGGTGAGGTGGCCGCGGTGAGGATGGCGCGCGACCTGCACCCGGTCGCGTGGTGGTGCTGGGCGATCGGCCTCGCCGCCGGCGCGTCCAGCACGACGAACCCGCTGCTCCTGCTGCTGCTCGTCGCGGTGGCCTCGGTGTGCGTGGTCGCCTGCCGGTCGGACCAGCCGTGGGCGCGGTCCTTCCGGCTGTACCTGTGGCTCGGCGCGTTCGTCATCGTGGTGAGGGTGCTGTTCCGGCTCCTGCTCGGCGGGAACGACGCGGGCCACGTGCTGTTCACGCTGCCCGAGATCCCGCTCCCGGACTGGGCGGCGGGCATCTCGCTGCTCGGGTCGTTCAGCCGCGAGGAGCTGCTCGCCGCCGTCTACGAGGGGCTGCGGCTCGCGGCGCTGCTGATCGCCGTCGGCGCGGCCAACGCGCTCGCCAACCCCAAGCGGCTGATGAAGTCGCTGCCTCCGGCGCTCTACGAGATCGGTACGGCGATGGTCGTCGCCATCACGGTGCTGCCGCAGCTCGCGGACAGCGCTCGCCGGGTGCGGGCCGCGCAGCAGCTGCGCGGCGGCACCCACGGTCGGGTGCGCGGCCTGCGGCGGCTGCTCGTCCCGATCCTGGAGGACGCGTTGGAGCGGTCGCTCGCGCTCGCCGCCGGCATGGACGCGCGCGGCTACGGCAGGGCGGGCTCGATCACGCCGGCGCAGCGGCGCAGCACGGGCGCGCTGATGGTCGCGGGCCTGCTCGGCCTCTGCGTCGGCGTCTACGCGTTCCTCGACCACTCCGCGCCGCGGGTGCTGGGCGGGCCGATGCTCGCCCTCGGCTGCGTGCTCGCGGTCGCCGGCTTCGTGCTGGCGGGCCGGCGGGTTCGCCGTACCCGCTACCGAGCGGACCGCTGGCGCCTGCCCGAGGGGGTCGTCGTGGCGTCCGGCGTGCTCGTCGGCGTCGGCCTCTGGGCCGTGCAGCACTGGGAGCCGCTCGTCGCCCACCCCGGCGTCGAGGGCACGCCCGGGCTCAGCCTGCTCGCCCTGGCCTCGGTGCTGTGCGGCGTGCTCCCGGTCTGGGCCGCCCCGCCGCCGCTGACCGTCGCGCGCAGGGAGCTGGTGCCGGCGTGACGGGGCTGACGGGGCTGCTGGAGCTGCGCTCGATCCGGTTCGGGTACGACGACGCCGGGCCGCGGGTGCTGGACGGCGTCGACCTGGCGGTCGACCAGGGCGAGCTGATGCTGCTCGCGGGCCCGACCGGTTCGGGCAAGTCGACGCTGCTCGGGGTCGTGGCCGGCCTCGTGCCGGCGTTCAGCGGGGGGACCCTGTCGGGCGAGGTGCTGCTGGACGGTGCGAGCGTGCTCGACGTACCTGCTCGCGACCGCGCGCACGTGATCGGCTACGTCGGCCAGAACCCGCCCGCCTGGTTCGTCACCGACACCGTCGAGGAGGAGCTCGCGTTCGGGATGGAGCAGCTCGGGCTGCCGCCGACGACGATGCGCCGCCGGGTCGAGGAGACCCTCGACCTGCTCGGCATCGCCGACCTGCGCCAGCGCGACCTGCGCACGCTGTCCGGCGGACAGCAGCAGCGGGTCGCCATCGGCTCGGTCCTCACGACCCACCCGCGACTGCTCGTCCTGGACGAACCGACGTCCGCTCTCGACCCGACCGCCGCCGAGGACGTTCTCGCCACGATCACCCGGCTGGTGCACGACCTCGACGTCAGTGTGCTCCTCGCGGAGCACCGGCTCGAGCGCGTCGTGCCGTTCGCCGACCGGATGTGCCTGCTCGACGGCGCCGGCCACGCCCGCGTCG
The DNA here is from genome assembly GCF_039537325.1 of Nocardioides panacisoli. Lineage (GTDB taxonomy): Bacteria > Actinomycetota > Actinomycetes > Propionibacteriales > Nocardioidaceae > Nocardioides > Nocardioides panacisoli. The sequence goes on along the minus strand of NZ_BAABAH010000002.1, from coordinate 192,630 downwards.
GCGCGCCGGGTGACGTGCTCCTCGACTCGCCCATCGCCCCGCCCATCGTCGAGCTCGGCCGCCTCGCCGGCTGGCGGCCCCTCCCGCTGACCGTCCGCGACGCCCGCCGCCGGGCCCGCGAGCTGCCCCTCCCCGGCGCACCCACCGAACGACTCCTCGACACGACGGACCGGGATGCCGTCCGGGAGGTGCGCGACGATCGGCCAGTCGTCCAGGCCCGGAAGCTGGTGGTGATGCGGGGGCGGCGGGCGGCGCTGCGGGAGGTCGACCTCGAGCTGCGCGCGGGAACGGTGACGGCCCTGATGGGGCGCAACGGAGCGGGGAAGTCGACGCTGCTGTGGACCCTGCAGGGCAGGTACGGCGCCGAGCGCGGCACGCTGCTGGTGGCGGGCGACGACCCGCACGCGCTCAGGCCCGAGCTGCGACGGGCCCGCTCCGGCCTGGTGCCGCAGACGCCGGCCGACCTGCTCTACCTGGAGACCGTCGCGGAGGAGTGTGCGGCGTCCGATGCCGGCGCCGACGCCCCGGCCGGGAGCTGCGCCGCCCTGCTGGGCCGGATCGCGCCGGGGATCGCCCCGGCGACGCACCCGCGCGACCTCTCGGAGGGCCAGCGGCTCGCCCTCGCGCTCGCGGTCGTGCTCACGGCGAAGCCGCCGGTGCTGCTGCTCGACGAGCCCACCCGAGGCCTGGACTACGCCGCCAAGCACGCGCTGGCCGGCATCCTCCGCGACCTGGCCGAGGACCCCGCCGCTCCGCGGGCGGTGCTGGTCGCGACCCACGACGTGGAGTTCGCGGCCTACGTGGCCGACCGGGTGGTCGTGCTCGCCGAGGGCGAGGTCGTCTCCGACGGCCCGGTCCGCGAGGTGGTCGCAGAGTCGCCCGCCTTCGCGCCGCAGGTCAGCAAGGTGCTCGGCCCGGGCTGGCTGACGGTCGCCGAGGTCGCTCCCGCGCTGGCGGCCGCGCGATGAGCGAGGTCGTGCGCGGCGCCGTGCCGGTCCGGCTCCGGTCCACGCTGGTGCTCGCGATCGCGTCGGCGATCGGGCTGCTCATGCTCGGGTGGCCGCTCGTGCTCGCGGCCGGCAGCGACCGGGTCGACCCGCCGTTCCTCTTCCTCGGCCTGCTCCCGGTGGTCCTCGCCGTCGTCCTCGCCGAGCTGAGCGAGGGCGGGATGGACGCCCGGGTGCTCGCCATCCTCGGCGTGCTCAGTGCGATCAACGCGGTGCTGCGTGGCGTGAGCGCCGGGACGAGCGGGATCGAGCTGGTCTTCTTCCTGCTGATCCTGGGCGGCCGGGTCTTCGGCGCGGGCTTCGGCTTCGTGCTCGGCTGCACGTCCCTGTTCGCCTCGGCGCTGCTGACCGCGGGCGTCGGCCCGTGGCTGCCGTTCCAGATGCTCGTGGCCGGCTGGGTCGGCCTCGGCGCCGGGCTGCTGCCCCGCAGGGCCCGGGGTCGGTCGGAGATCGCGATGCTGGCGGCGTACGGCGTCCTGTCGGCCTACCTCTACGGCCTGCTCATGAACCTCTGGGGCTGGCCGTTCCTGCTCGGCGTCGAGGTCCCCGGCCAGGACGCGACCCAGCTGTCCTACGTCGCCGGCGCCCCGCTCCTGGAGAACCTGCACCGGTTCGTCCTCTACACGCTGCTCACCTCGACCGGCGGCTGGGACACCGGCAGGGCGATCACCAACGCCCTCGCCATCGCCCTGCTCGGCCCCGCCGTCCTCACCACGCTGCGGCGCGCGGCGCGGCGGGCGCGGGTGCTGCAGGTTTCCCAAGGGATGTAGCGAAGCTCGCGCCTCCCATGGTGCACAACCACGGGGAAGTGCAGATGTCGCTGCATCCCTTGGGAAACCTGCAGGGCTACGGCTCCACGACCAGGATCTGGTCGTCGTCCGGGCCGGGGTCGCCGCGGCCGTCGGTGTTGCTCGTCGTCATCCAGAGGTTGCCGTCGGGTGCGGTGACGACCGTGCGGATCCGGCCGTAGTCGCCCTCGAAGAAGCCCTCGGGGTCGGTGGCCTTCTTGCCCTGCACGGTGATCCGGTAGAGCCGCTCGCCCTGCAGGGCGGCCATCCAGAGGTAGCCGCCGTCGAAGGCGAGGCCGGACGGCGAGGCGTCGTCGGGCGGCCAGGTCAGCTGCGGGTTCGTGTACCCGCGCTGGTGGCTCATCCCCTCGACGACCGGCCAGCCGTAGTCGAGGCCGGGCTGGATCAGGTTCAGCTCGTCGGCGGTGTCCTTGCCGAACTCCGAGGCCCAGAGGTTGCCGCTGTCGTCCCAGGCGATGCCCTCCATGTTGCGGTGGCCCCAGGAGTAGACGACGGTGTCGAACGGGTTGCCGGCGACCTTCTTGCCCTCGGGGGTGATCCGCAGGATCTTCCCGGCATAGTTGTCGCGATCGCGGGCGAGCTTCTCGTCGCCGGTCTCGCCGGTGGTGACGTAGAGGTCGCCGTCCGGACCGAACGCGATCCGGCCGCCGTCGTGGATCTCGCCGTTGGGGATCCCGGTGAGCACCGGCTCGACCTTTCCCAGCTCGTCGTTCCTCAGCGTCGCCTTGACGACCTGGTTCTCCTTCGCGGTGCACGTGTAGAAGAACACGGTGCGGTCCTTGGCGAAGTGCGGGGAGACCGCCACGCCGAGCAGGCCGGCCTCCGCGGTGGGCACGACCTTCGGGACGGTGCCGGCCTCCACGACGTCACCCGGCTGGCCGTCGACGGGCGGGCTGACCAGCAGCACCTTGGCGGTGTCGCGCTCGGTCACGATCGCGCGCCCGTCGGGCAGGAAGTCGAGGCCCCAGGGCACGTCCAGGCCGGTCGCGGCCGTTGCCACCACCTGTGGCGTGGGGGAGACCGCGGCGGTCGTCCCGGTCCCGGACGGGCTGCTCGACGAGCTCTCGGAGGGTGTTGCGGACTCGCCGGCGGCGGACGCGCTGCCGGTGATCTCGACGACGCTCTCGTTCCCTCCCTGCGAGCAGGCGGTCGCGGTCAGGGCGACGGTGACGAGGAGGGCGGGCAACGCGCGATGCAGCACGTCGCTGACGTTAACGCCTGAACTACTCCGCGTCCTCGAGCGACTCGATCAGATCGACCTGCTCGACGAACTCCAGCAGCAGCTCGTGCACCAGGTCCGGCTGCTCGAGCTGGATGAAGTGCGAGCCGCGCAGCTCGAAGTACTCCGCCGACGCGAGGCGTTCGGCGGCGGTGGCCATGTCGCGCGCGCCGGCGAGGACGTCGTACGTCGCCGCGACGAAGCGGACCGGGATGTCGATCCCGCTCAGCGACACCCGCGCGTGCTTCGACGTGCCGAGCGCGAGGTGGGCGTACCACTCCACGGGCGTGGTCAGGAACTCCTTGATCCCGACGGCGACGGCCTCCGGGTCGGGCACCGGGAACATGAACCCGCTGTGGGTCAGCACCGCGACCACTTTCGGGCCGATGGGCAGCCGGGTCGTCACCGGCGTGATCGCCCAGCCGGCCAGCTTCGCGGCCCGGCAACCGGTGATCGTGAGCAGGCGCGCGACCGGGTGGGGAAGGCGGAACGGCGCCAGCATCGTCCGGAACGTGTCGCCGGGCACGCCGGCGACCGCGAACAGGCCCTTGACCCGCTCCGGGTTGCGGACCGCGAGCTCGAACATCGTGTTCACGCCCATCGACCAGCCCATCAGGACCGCGCGGTCGACGCCGAAGTGGTCCATGACCGACAGGCCGTCCTCGACGAAGTGCTCGATCTCGACGTGCCGCTTGTCCCGCGGGCGCTCGGAGCCCCCGACGCCGCGGTGGTTCCACGAGATCACCCGTACGCCGCAGTCGGGCTCGAGCAGCGCCGGCCACATCCAGGCGTTGGTGCCGAGGCCGTTGCACAGCACGACGGTCGGCCCGTCGATCACGCCCTCGGGGTCGTTCGTCCACGCGCGGACGTAGGTGCCGTCGTCGGAGAGGATGTCGCGGAACGCGACCTGCCCGACGACGTCGTAGCCCGACGTCTCAGGGTGCTGTGCCGGCGTGACCATGCGCCAAGTGTGCCCGAGGGGCTCGGTTCCCGCGGTGAGGTGGGCCACGTGCGTTGCGTGCCCCACTACGTTGGGTGACCGGCGACACACGAGGCCCGGGAGGTCCCATGCAGCAGGTCACGGCGGTCATCGCGCGCTCCAAGGGAGCGCCCGTCGAGCTGACGACGATCAACGTGCCGGACCCGGGCCCGGGCGAGGCGGTCGTGAAGGTCCTCGCCTGCGGCGTCTGCCACACCGACCTGCACTACCGCGAGGGCGGCATCAAAGACGACTTCCCGTTCCTGCTGGGCCACGAGGCCTCCGGGATCGTGGAGTCGGTCGGTCCCGACGTCACGGGTGTCGCGCCGGGCGACTTCGTGGTGCTCAACTGGCGCGCCGTGTGCGGGGAGTGCCGGGCCTGCAAGCGCGGCGACCTGCACTACTGCTTCAACACCCACAACGCGACCCAGCGGATGACGTTGACCGACGGGACGGAGCTCTCGCCCGCCCTCGGCATCGGCGCGTTCGCGGAGAAGACCCTGGTCGCCGCCGGACAGTGCACCAAGGTCGACCCGGGCGCACGGCCGGCGGCGGTCGGCCTGCTCGGCTGCGGCGTGATGGCCGGGCTCGGCGCGGCGATCAACACCGGCGCCGTCACCCGCGGCCGGTCCGTGGCCGTCATCGGCTGCGGCGGGGTCGGCGTCGCCGCCGTGGCCGGCGCCGCGCTGGCGGGCGCGAGCCCGATCATCGCCGTGGACATCGACGCGCAGAAGCTCGAGGCCGCGAAGCGGATGGGCGCGACCCACACCGTCGACTCGTCTGCCGCCGACCCCGTCGAGGAGATCCGGCGGATCTGCGCGGAGCGGTTCGAGGGGGCCGAGGGCGCCGACGTGGTGGTCGAGGCCGTCGGCCGGCCCGAGACCTGGCGCCAGGCGTTCTACGCGCGCGACCTGGCCGGCGTGCTGGTGCTCGTCGGGGTGCCCACCCCGGACATGAAGGTGCCGGACATCCCGCTCATCGACGTCTTCGGACGGGGTGGCGCGCTCAAGTCCAGCTGGTACGGCGACTGCCTGCCGAGCCGCGACTTCCCCGTCCTGGTGGACCTCTACCGGCAGGGCCGGCTCGACCTCGACGCGTTCGTCACCGAGGAGATCGGCCTCGGTGACGTCGAGGCGGCGTTCGACCGCATGCACCACGGCAACGTGCTGCGCTCGGTCGTGGTCTTCTAATGCCGGCGCGGGTCGACCACGGCACGGCGAGCGGCACCTTCTCCCTGGACGGGGAGACCTTCGACGTCGAGAACAACATCTGGGTGGTCGGCGACGACACCGAGTGCCTCGTGATCGACGCTCCGCACTCGGTCGACGCGATCATGGCCGTCGTCGGCGACCGCCGGGTGCGTGCGATCGTCTGCACCCACGCCCACGACGACCACGTCCGCGTCGCCCCGGAGCTGCGGACCCGGACCGGTGCGCCGGTCCTGCTGCACCCCGACGACCGCCCGCTGTGGGAGCTGACCCACGGCGGCCCGGACGACGTGGACGCCTGGCTGTGGGACCTCGACCTGGCCGACGGGCAGGTGCTCGAGGTGGCCGGCACCACCCTCACGGTCCTGCACACGCCGGGCCACGCGCCCGGTGCGGTGTGCCTGCATGCTCCGGACCTCGGCTGCGTGTTCACCGGCGACACGCTCTTCCAGGGCGGTCCCGGCGCGACCGGCCGCTCGTTCAGCGACCTGCCCACGCTGGAGGCCTCGATCCGTGCGCGGCTCTTCGGGCTCCCCGACGACACGGTCGTGCACACCGGTCACGGCGCCGACACGACGATCGGCGCGGAGGCTGCGGCGCTGGGGCGCTGATCAGTCGGGCACCGGCTCCGCGATCGGCGAGGACGTGACGCGGGTCGCGCCGATGCTCGCGACGATCACGCACCCGATCGCCGCCCACTGCAGGGCACCGAGGGTCTCGCCGACCACGACCAGGCCGGCCAGTGCCGCGGCCGCCGGCTCCAGGCTCATCAGCACGCCGAAGGTCGCCGGCTCGAGCCGCCGCAGGGCGACCAGCTCGCAGCTGTAGGGCACGACCGAGCTGAGCAGGCCGACCGCCGCACCGACCGCGATCGCGTGTGCACCGAACACGCCGTCGTCGCCGACCACGGCCAGCGTCGGGGTGAGGAGCAGGGTGGCGACCAGGCTGGCGACGGCGAGGCCGTCGAGACCCTCCCACCGGCGTCCCGTACGCGCGCTCAGCAGGATGTACGCCGCCCACGACCCGCCGGCGAGCACGGCGAACGCGAAGCCGGCCGCGTCGAAGCCGGTCCGCTCGGCCCCGAGCAGCGCGACACCGACCGCCGCGAGCCCGACCCACGCGAGGTCGCGCGGCCGCCGGAAGCCGAACGCCGCGATCGTCATCGGGCCGACGAACTCCACGGTCACCGCGATCCCGATCGGGATCCGCGAGAACGCCTGGTAGATCGCCCAGTTCATCGTGCCGAGCGACAGGCCGAACCCGAGCACGGTCAGCCACGCCGCCCGGTCGCGCCCGCGCAGCCGCGGCCGGCTCCACAGCAGGAGCACCAGCGTGCTCGACGCGAGCCGCAGCCAGACGATCCCCGTCGGCGGGATGTCGTCGAAGAGGGTCTTGGCGATGCCGGCGCCGAACTGCACCGAGAGGATCCCGATCAGCACCAGCCCGATTTCCCTCGGGTGGACCGATGACTTCGCGGGTGTCACTCGGTCACTCTAGGAATCAACACCTGGACCCTGCGCAGAGAGGCGGAGAGATGGGCACCGTGCTGCTGGTCGGAACCCGGAAGGGCCAATGGATCGGTCGGTCGGACGACCACCGTGAGGAGTGGACCTTCACCGGCCCGCACCACAACATGGAGGAGGTCTACTCCGGCCTCGTCGACACCCGCGGGAGCACCCCGCGGATCTTCGCCGGCGCGTCCTCGAGCTGGCTCGGCCCGCAGGTCCGGTGGTCCGACGACTTCGGCGAGACCTGGCAGGAGACGCCGGGCGGCGGCGTGCGCTTCCCCGAAGGGTCCGACGCGGCCGTCGAGCGGGTCTGGCAGCTGGTGACGGGAGCCGAGCCCGGCGTGGTCTGGGCCGGCACCGAGCCGGGCGCGATCTGGAAGTCGGTGGACAACGGAGAGACGTTCGCGCTCGAGGAGGGCCTCTGGAACCACCCCCAGCGGCCCGAGTGGGGCGCGGGCTTCGGCGGCCAGGCCTTCCACACGATCCTCCCGCACCCCACGGACCCCCGGTCGGTCACCGCGGCGATCTCGACGGGCGGCGTCTACCAGACGACCGACGGCGGTGCCTCGTGGAACCCGCGCAGCAAGGGGATCGCGGCGCGGTTCATGCCGGAGGGCCAGCAGTTCCCCGAGTTCGGGCAGTGCGTCCACAAGGTCACCCGGCACGCGAACCGCCCCGAGCGGCTCTACGTGCAGAACCACGGCGGCGTCTACCGCTCCGACGACGAGGGCCGTTCCTGGACCGACATCGGCGCCGGCCTGCCCAGCGACTTCGGCTTCCCGATCGTGGTGCACCCGCACCGGCCCGACACGATCTACGTCTTCCCGCTCGCGGGCGGCGACGGGCGGTTCCCGCCCGAGGGCAAGGCGCGGGTCTGGCGCTCCGACGACGCCGGCGAGTCGTGGACGGCGTACGGCGACGGGCTGCCGGACGAGTTCTACGTCGCGGTGATGCGCGACGCGATGTGCGCCGACGACCACGATCCCGCCGGCCTCTACCTCGGCGCCCGCAACGGCGCCGTGTGGGGCTCGGCCGACGAGGGCGTGACCTGGCGCAAGCTGGTCGAGGACCTGCCGGACGTGATGTCGGTGAAGGTCGGCACCTTCTGACCTGCCGGCGGCGCAGGGTATTGAAAGGAGTCTTTCGAAAGAGTACTTTCCATACATGCGCCGTCTCACCGACCCCCGCGAGCTCGCCGCCCTCGCCCACCCGGTCCGGATCGGGATCATCGAGCTGCTCTCCGTCGAGGGTCCGCTGACCGCGACCGAGCTCGCCGCCCGGCTGGGCGAGTCGCCGGCCAACTGCAGCTGGCACCTGCGCAAGCTCGCCGAGCTCGCGTTCGTCGAGGAGACCGGCGACGGTCGCGGCCGGCGCCGCCCCTGGCGGGTGACCGAGATCGGCCTCAGCTGGGACTCGGACGCGAGCCCGAACCCCGCGGCCGAGCAGGTGTCCCTCGGGCTGGCCGAGATGATGCTCGACCGGCAGCTGGACCGACTGCACCGGGCACGCGCGCGAGCGTCCGAGGAGCCTCCCGAGTGGCGGGACGCGATGGAGGCGAGCGAGTCCGCGACCTGGCTGACCGACGAGGAGCTCGCCGCGCGCAACCGCGAGATCCGCGCCATCCTGGTTCGCGACCTCGACCGCGTCACCGACCCCGCCAAGCGACCGGAGGGGTCGCGGCTGTGCGAGTTCGTGGCCTGGGGCGTGCCCGTGTCGTTCGGCGAGGCGTCGTCGTGAGGCGGGTCTTCGGTCAGGCGGGCTTCGGCCGACTGTACGGCGGCCTCGCGGCCTCGATGCTCGGCGACTCCATGATGCTGCTCGTCCTGAGCATCTGGGTGAAGACGCTGACCGGGTCCAACGCCCTCGCCGGGCTCACCTTCCTCTTCCTGGTCGTCCCCTCGCTGGCCGCGCCGCTGCTCGGCGTCCTCGTCGACCGGGTGCGCCGCCGGCCGCTGCTGGTCTGGGGCAACCTCGCGTCCGCCCTGGTGGTGCTCCCGCTCCTGCTGGTGCACGACGACGGCGATGTGTGGATCGTGTGGGCGGTCGCGTTCGGCTACGGCGTCAGCTTCGTCGCGCTGCCGGCGGCCCTCAACGGGCTGCTCAAGGAACTGGTGCCCGACGAGCTGCTCGTCGACGCCAACGCCGCGCTGCAGACGACCAAGGAGTCCTACCGGCTGTTCGGGCCGCTGCTCGGGGCGGCTCTGTTCGCGGGCCTGGGCGGCTGGTCCGTCGCTCTCGTCGACGCACTGTCGTTCGTGGTCGCCGCCGTCGCCATCGGGTCGCTCCGGCTCGACGAGGTCGTGCCCGAGCGCTCCGACGAGCCGGTCCTGCGGCAGATCGGCGCCGGCGTCCGGCACCTGGTCGACGACCGGGTGCTCGGCCACACCCTGGTCGGCGTCGGCGCGTCGCTGCTGGTCATCGGGTTCGTGGAGTCGTCGATCTACGCCCTGCTCGACGCGTTCCACCGGCCGGCGACCTATGCGGGCGTGTTCGTCGCGGCGATGGGGGTCGGCGCGATCGTCTCCGGGCTGCTGGCGTCGCGTCTCCTCCACCGGGTGGGCGAGGTCGCGGGCATCGTCGCGGGGCTGCTGCTGTTCGCGGCGGCGGTCGGCGGGGCGGCGGCCGCGCCGACGATGACCATGGTGCTGGTCTTCGCGACCCTCAGCGGTGCCGGGCTGCCGCTGATCGTCATCGGCTACCTCACCCTCCTGCAGCGCCGGACCCCGCAGCAGATCATGGGCAGGGTGTCCACGGCGGCCGAGGTCGTGATGGCGACCCCTCAGGCGATCTCCCTCGCGGTCGGCTCGCTGCTCGTGCTCGTGCTCGACTACCGGCTGATCTTCACGATCGTCGCGGTCGTCACCGCTCTCGGCGCGCTCCACATCGCGGTGGCGCTCCGGGCGCACATCGGGGCCGCGTGGCGGCGCTCGGCCGAACCGATCCACGGAACGGTCTCGGCGGCGGACGCCGTACCGCGGCCGACTAACCTGCAGGCATGACCGAAGCACCCGACATCAAGCCCCGCTCGCGCGACGTGACGGACGGTCTGGAGAAGACCGCCGCCCGCGGGATGCTCCGCGCGGTAGGCATGGGTGACGAGGACTTCGCCAAGTCGCAGATCGGCGTCGCGTCCAGCTGGAACGAGATCACGCCCTGCAACCTCTCGCTCGACCGGCTCGCCAAGGCCGTGAAGAACGGCGTGCACGCCGGCGGCGGCTACCCGCTGGAGTTCGGCACCATCTCGGTCTCCGACGGCATCTCCATGGGTCACGAGGGGATGCACTTCTCGCTGGTGAGCCGCGAGGTGATCGCCGACTCCGTCGAGGTGGTCATGAACGCCGAGCGGCTCGATGGTTCGGTCCTGCTCGCCGGCTGTGACAAGTCGCTGCCGGGGATGCTGATGGCCGCCGCGCGGCTCGACCTCGCGAGCGTCTTCCTCTACGCCGGCTCGATCATGCCGGGCAACGTGGACGGCAAGGACGTGACGATCATCGACGCGTTCGAGGCGGTCGGTGCCTGCCTGGCCGGCAAGATGACCCGCGAGGAGGTCGACCGGATCGAGCGGGCGATCTGCCCGGGGGAGGGCGCCTGCGGCGGCATGTACACCGCCAACACGATGGCCTCCGTCGGCGAGGCGCTCGGCATGTCGCTGCCGGGCAGCGCCGCCCCGCCGGCCGTGGACCGCCGGCGCGACGGCTTCGCGCACCGGTCCGGCGAGGCCGTGGTCAACCTGATCCGGCAGGGCATCACCGCCCGGCAGATCATGACCAAGGAGGCGTTCGAGAACGCGATCACCGTCGTCATGGCGCTCGGTGGGTCGACCAACGCCGTGCTCCACCTGCTGGCGATCGCCCGCGAGGCGGACGTCGACCTGACCCTCGACGACTTCAACCGCGTCGGCGACAAGGTCCCGCACCTCGGCGACCTCAAGCCGTTCGGCCGCTACGTGATGAACGACGTCGACAAGATCGGCGGCATCCCCGTGGTCATGAAGGCGCTGCTCGACGCGGGCCTGATGCACGGCGACTGCCTGACGGTGACCGGCAAGACGCTCGCGGAAAACCTCGAGGAGCTCGCTCCGCCGAGCATCGACGACGACGTGATCCGCAGCCTGGACCGGCCGATCCACAAGACCGGCGGCATCACCATCCTCAAGGGCTCGCTCGCTCCCGAGGGTGCCGTGGTCAAGAGCGCCGGCTTCGACGAGACGGTCTTCCGCGGCACCGCCCGCGTGTTCGACGGCGAGCGGGCGGCGCTCGACGCCCTGTCGGAGGGGAAGATCCAGCCGAAGGACGTCGTGGTCATCCGCTACGAGGGTCCCAAGGGCGGCCCGGGCATGCGCGAGATGCTCGCCATCACCGGCGCGATCAAGGGCGCCGGGCTCGGCAAGGACGTACTGCTGGTGACCGACGGACGCTTCTCGGGCGGCACCACGGGCCTCTGCGTCGGGCACATCGCGCCCGAGGCGGTCGACGCGGGGCCGATCGCGTTCGTCGAGGACGGCGATCCGATCGTGCTCGACGTGCTCAACCGGACCCTCGAGCTCGACGTCGACCCGGCCGAGCTCGAGAAGCGCAAGGACGGCTGGTCGCCGCTGCCGGCGAAGTACACCCGCGGCGTGCTCGGCAAGTACGCCAAGATCGTGCAGTCGGCCGCGCACGGCGCCGTCACCGGCTGAGCCGGTACGGCGCCGCGCGCCGTCGGTCTAGTCGAGCTGCTCGTCGCTGACCCGGGCCTCCTCCTCGGAGTCCTCGATGTGACGGGCCGCCTGCTCCGAGCTGAGCCGGAACTTGTAGGCGAGCAGGTAGACGACGACCGACAGGACGAGCATCGCTGCCGCCGACGACTCGAAGTTGAGCTTCGCGAGGTTGCCGGCCGCGGGCTCGGGATACTTGCCGAGCCACGAGACCAGCGTGACCCCGCCGAGCCACGGCAGCAGCCAGGCGGCGCCCGACGGCAGCTCGAGGTCGGGCAGGTGCACCTGGCCCATCAGGCTGAACACGCCGAGCAGGACGAAGCCGAGCAGCACGGCCAGCATCAGCTTCCACACGATGTCCCAGCCGGACCAGTACACGATCATGTTCGACGACCAGAACGCGAGCACCGGGATCACGTGGCCGCCGGGCAGCCGGAACGGCCGTTCGCGGTCGGGCTGCTGCTTCCGCATGGCTGCCAGCACCAGCGGGCCGGACGCGAAGGACATCACCGTCGCGGAGGTGATGAACCCGACCAGCTGCTGCCAGCTCGGGAACGGGAGGAACACGATCAGCCCGACGAAGAAGGTCACGACCAGGCTGATCATCGGCACCCCGCGGCTGGTCGTGCTGGCCAGCGCCTTCGGAGCATTGCCGTTGCGAGCCATCGCATAGGAGATGCGTGAGGTGATGGTCGTGTAGATCAGGCCGGTGTCGCCGGGCGAGACCACCGCGTCGATGTAGAGCAGGGTGGCGAGCCAGCCCATGCCCAGCAGCGTCGCGACCGCCGCCAGGGGGCCGAAGTCGTTGGTGAAGGAGAGGTTCGCCCAGCCCTTGTCGAGCAGACCCGGGTCGAGCGCGCCGATGAAGGCCACCTGCAGGGCCACGTAGATCACGCCGGTGATGAGCACCGACCCGACCACCGCGATCGGGACGTTGCGGCGCGGGTTGTCGGTCTCGCCGGCCAGCTCGATGCCCTGCCGGAAGCCGAGGAAGCTGAACACGATGCCGCCGGTCGCGATCGCGCTGAAGATGCCGTGGACGCCCTTGGGCGCGAAGCCCTCGGAGCTGAAGTTCGAGCCGTGGAAGGCCGAGAACAGGAACGCGAAGATGACGAGCGTGATGATCGCCAGCTTCCACCACACGAGCGCGTTGTTCAGCCGGGCGAACCAGCGGATGCCGAAGTAGTTGACGACCACGAACACCGCCATCAGCACGGTCGCCACGGCATAGCCGAGCGCGGTCAGCGAGTGCACCACCACCGGCGCGTCGCTGTTGCAGGCGGACAGGCAGTGCTCGGTGGTGAACGGGGCGTACTTCGTGGCGTACTGCAGCGCGCCCTCGACCTCGATCGGCGCGGTCGTCGCCACCGCCACCCACGTGATCCAGCCGCTGGTGTAGCTCGCGAAGGAACCGAACGACATGTGCGGGTAGCGCACCACCCCGCCGGACAGCGGGAACATGGTGCCGAGCTCGGCGTACACCAGGGCGATCAGCAGGATCATGACGCCGCCGAGGGCCCACGAGATGATCGCGGCGGGACCCGCCTGCGTCGAGGCGTTGAGCGCTCCGAACAGCCAGCCCGACCCGATGATCGACCCGACGCTGGCGAAGAGCAGCCCGATGATGCCGACGTGGCGGCGGAGGTTCGGTTGATCGGTGGAGCCGCCGCCGGCTGAGCTGCGGTCCTGGACGGTCGTGGTCATGGCAATCTCCCGAAGATCGGCGATGAACAGCGAGTGAGTACCCGCGGTTCGCGTCCACAACCGGTCGGCGTGCTCAGACGCCGAGGCGTGCGACGATCGTCCCCATGGGGAAGGTCCACGAGAGCATCGAGGGCCGCCTGCGCGCGTTCGTCGAGCGGCAGCACGTCTTCTTCGTCGCGACCGCGCCGCTGGCGGCGGACGGGCACGTCAACCTGTCGCCGCGCGGCGTGCCCGGCACGTTCGCGGTGCTCGACGCGCACACCTTCGCGTGGCTCGACGGCACGGGCAGCGGCAGCGAGACGATCGCGCACCTGCGGGAGAACGGCCGCGTCACCGTGATGTTCTGCGCCTTCGACGGCCCGCCCGACATCGTCCGCTTCCACGGCACCGGCCGCGTCGTGACGCGCTACGACGCGGAGTACGCCGAGCTGGCCGCGCGCTTCGACGAGCTGCCCGGCGCTCGTGCCGTCGTCGTCGTGGACGTCGAGCGGATCTCCGACACCTGCGGCTACGGCGTGCCGCTCATGGAGTACGTCGGCGAGCGCGACCTGCTGGGTCCGGCGTTCGCGCGCCGGGGCGAGGAGGGGTCCGCGGAGTACCGCCGCAACCGGAACCAGGTGAGCCTCGACGGGCTGCCGGCCTTCGACTACGACCCGCCCGCCGAGTGAGCGTTCAGATCCCGCTAAAAGTTTCAACAATCTCCGGGCCGGTTCGCCGCTGGCCCTAACGTGCCTCCCAGGGGAGGGAGTGTCCATCGCCAGCTCTCGGCAGGAAGGCAACTCCCAGATGCATCTGATGAAGCACCGCGTGGTCCGTGCGGCCCGCCCGGTCATGATGGTCGCGGTCGGCGCGTTGATGCTCGGATTCACCCTCGGGTCCGCGCCCGCATCGGCCACCAGCGGCAACCCCATCGACAAGAACTTCAACATCATCACCAAGACCGACGACACGCGGTCCAACGCCACCTGCGTGTTCAAGGTCAGCTCCGTGAACGTGCAGGGCGGCACCGCCACCGGCAAGCTCTCCGCCTCGGCCTCTCCGAAGGGCTTCCTGAACAGCTTCGGCAACAAGGAGGTCGGCGTCATCTGCCTGCTCCGCGACGCCGGGGGCAACGTGCTCGCCTCCAAGAGCGTGCACGCGAACAAGCCGACGATCCTGCAGACGAGTGACACCGTCACCGTTCCGCGGCTCGACGGCTACGAGCTGTGCACTGCCGTGTCCACCGAGACCGGTTCCGGCCAGATCTTCGGCAACGCGGTCTGCACGAACAGCTTCTGACACCTCGGTCGTGCGGCACGCGCCTCCGGGTGCGTGCCGCACGCACGTCGTACCTCTGGCACGCTGGCCCCATGGAGCAGCGGATCAGCTTCGTGACGCTCGCGGTCGCCGATCTCGAGGCGTCGCGGCGGTTCTACCTGGACGGCCTCGGCTGGACCGCCGAGCTCGACGTGCCGGGTGAGGTGCTGATGATCAGGGCCGGGGAGCACCTGCTGCTGTCCCTCTGGGACCGCGCGCACTTCGAGGCGGAGGTCGGGCCGACGATGACCGGGCCCGGCATCGCTCCCTTCACGCTCGCCCACAACGTCGCGACGCCGGGCGAGGTCGACGCCGTCCTCGACACGGCCCGGACGGCCGGGGCCGCCGTCGTGCACGCCGCCGAGCAGCGCGACTGGGGCGGTTACACCGGCTACTTCGGTGATCCCGACGGCTACCGCTGGGAGATCGCCCACAACCCGACGCCCCTCGGCGCGACCGTCCTGCCGTGAGCGCCACCGGTCCAGTGGGCGCCGAGGTGCCCGGCTGGGCGCCACGGGACCGGCCCGAGCCGACCGTCCTCGAGGGCCGCTACGTGCGCGTGGTCCCGCTGTCCTCGGCGCACTACTCCGACCTGCTCGCCGCGACCTGCGGACCCGGCGACGACGACCTCTGGACCTATCGCCCCGTCGAGCGACCCACCGACCTGGCGACGCTGTGGATGCACCTCGCGGGACTCGTCGAGGACCCCGAGCTGCTGACGTTCGCCTTCCTGCCGCTCGAGGGTGAGCGTGCCGGGAGGGCCAGCGGCATCACGTCGTACGCCCGGATCACGCCGGCCCACGGCCAGGTCGAGGCCGCCGGGGTGCTGCTCGGGCGAGCGATGCAGCGCTCGCGCTCGGCGACCGAGGCGATCCACCTGCTGATGCGGCACGCGTTCGACGACCTCGGCTACCGCCGGTTCGAGTGGAAGTGCGACAGCCTGAACGAGCCGTCCCGCCGCGCCGCCGCACGGCTCGGCTTCCGCTACGAGGGTCGGTTCCGCAACCACATGGTGGTCAAGGGACGCAACCGCGACACCGACTGGTTCTCGGTCACCGACGCCGAGTGGCCCGAGGTCAGGGCGGCGCACGAGACGTGGCTCGAGCCGGCGAACTTCGACGCCGACGGCCGGCAACGGACCGCGCTGAGCGACCTCACGGCCTCCTGACGTTCACCGGGCTCTGGCACCCTGACGCCATGGCGGGGCCGGGCACGACGGCGGGCGAGATGCTCCGTGCCGTCCTCCGCGACCTCGCCCGGTCCGTGGTCGAGCGGCAGCCGGCCGCCCTGGCGGACGAGCCCGACGCCGTCCACCAGCTCCGGACCGCGGTCCGCCGGCTGCGGAACGTGCTCGCGGCGTTCGGCGACCTGGTCGACCCCGCGACGGCCGGCGCGCTCCGCGCGCGGCTGTCGGCGTACGGCGACCGGCTCGGGCTCGCCCGGGACCTCGAGGTACGCGCGGCCGACGTCCGGGCGGCCGCCGACGCGGTCGGTCTCGCTCCCGGCCCGAGGGACCGGCTGCTCCGCGACCTCCAGGTGGCGCACGCGGCCGCGCACGCGCAGCTGGTGGCCTGGTGCCGGTCCGACCACGGCGCCGCACTGGCCGCGGTGCTGGGCACGGTCCTCGACGATGCGGGCGGCGTCGGCCCGGTCGGCGCCGCAGCCCGGCCGGGGGACGTCGTCGCGGCCGAGGTGCTGCTCGCGCAGGCGGACCGCGTGCTGGCGCTCGGCGCGGACCACCTCGGCGACCGCGACGTCGCGCACACGGTGCGCAAGGCCGGCCGGCGGCTGCGGCACGTGGCCGACGCCGTCGCCACGCCTCCTGCCGCCGTGCTGGGCGACGAGGCGCGGGCGCTGGGCGCCGCGGGTGCGACGGTCCAGAAGCTGCTCGGCGACCACCGCGACGCCGGGCTCCTCGCCGAGCACGTGCGGTCGGTGGTCGCGCTGGACGGCGACGCGGCGGCGTCCAGCGCGATGGTGGAGCACGCCGAGGGTCGCGCCGCGGCGGCGCTGGCCGACGTGCCCCGCGCGCTCGAGGACCTGGCGGTCCTTCGAGCTCGCGCTCAGGCCCGCCGCGCCCCCGCCGACGGGAGGGTCGTGAACCAGGCCGGCGACCGGTAGCCGGCGCGACCGAACGCCTCGGCGGTCGCGGCGGCAGCGTCGGTGGCCCGGCCCTCCTCGACGAGGGCGATCACCGACCCGCCGAACCCGCCGCCGGTCATCCGCGCGCCCAGCGCACCCGCGGCGAGCAGGGTCTCCACGGCCAGGTCGAGCTCGGGCACGGTGACGCGGAAGTCGTCCCGGAGCGAGGCGTGCGACGCCGTGAGCAGCGACCCGATGCCGGCCGTCCGTCCCGCCCGCAGCAGCTCGGCGGTCCGGCGCACGCGGTCGTCCTCGCTGACGACGTGCCGCACGTACCGCGCCTGCTCGTCGTCCTCGAGCCGGGCGAGCGCGGCGGCGAGGTCGTCCGTCCGCAGCGCCCCGAGGGCCGGTAGGCCGAGCACCGCCGCGGCCGCCTCGCACCCGCGCCGGCGGGCGGCGTACTCGCCGTCGGCGTGGCTGTGCCGGACCAGGGTGTCGACGACGAGCACGGTGAGGCCGTCGGCGGCGAGGTCGGCCGGGACGTTCTCGGTCGTGGTGGTGGCGAAGTCGCAGAGCAGCACCTCTCCGACCCGGCAGCGCAGCGACGCCATCTGGTCCAGGCCGCCGGTGGGTGCGCCCACGACGTCGTTCTCGGCCGCGCGGGCGACCGCGAGCAGGTCGTCGGGGGAGAGGCCGAGCTCGAGCAGGTCGTCGACCGCCGACGTCACCGAGCACACGACGGCGGCCGAGGAGGACAGGCCGGAGCCGGACGGCACGTCGCTGTCGACGCGGACCTCGAGCGGCGGGACGTCGTACCCCCGCTCGCGGAGCACCCACAGCGGCCCGAGGACGTAGCGGGCCCAGACGGGACCGTCGGACCCCGGAAGGGCCGCGAGATCGGCGGCGGTGAGGCGCACGTCGTCGGCCTCCTGCGCGGACGTCGCGACGTGCAGGTCGCGTCCCGGCGCGAGGCCGACCTCGGCGGTGCAGCCGTGCTCGATCGCGAACGGCAGCGCCAGGCCGCCGTTGTAGTCGGTGTGCTCACCGATCAGGTTGACCCGGCCGGGGGCTCGCCAGCGCACCGTCACGGAAGCAGTCTGGCAGGGCCTCACAATGAGACGCGCGTCTTGCCATCTGGGACGGCGGCCGGCCCCGCGTGCCGGGGCGGCGGCGGACGGCGTACGGTGATCCCATGCGTGAGCTGATTCTCGTACGCACCGGACGCGCCGGCTGAGATCGTCGACAGACGAGCCACCAGCGCGTCCACCCCTCGTTGCCCGGCAACCGAGGGGTTTTTTGTTGGGCAGACTGATCCACGGGTACGACGGCCACGCGGCACCCACGATGAGAAAGACGAACCGATGAGCGAGCAGCAGGGCACCGGCGCTCCTGTGACCGGAGCGCAGAGCCTGGTCAAGTCCCTCGAGGCGGCCGGCGTCACGGACATCTTCGGCATCCCGGGCGGCGCGATCCTCCCGGCGTACGACCCGTTGATGGACAGCCCGATCCGGCACATCCTCGTGCGGCACGAGCAGGGCGCGGGCCACGCCGCGCAGGGGTACGCCGCCGCGTCCGGCCGGGTCGGCGTCTGCATGGCCACCTCCGGCCCCGGTGCGACCAACCTCGTGACGTCCATCGCGGACGCCCACATGGACTCGGTCCCGATGGTCGCCGTCACCGGCCAGGTCGGCGCCTCGATGATCGGCACCGACGCCTTCCAGGAGGCGGACATCCGCGGCATCACGATGCCGATCACCAAGCACAACTTCCTCGTCACCGACCCGGCCGAGATCCCCCGGATCGTGGCCGAGGCGTTCCACATCGCCTCCACCGGGCGGCCCGGGCCGGTGCTCGTCGACGTCGCCAAGTCCGCGCTGCAGGCCACCACCACGTTCGACTGGCCCCGCGAGATCAGCCTCCCGGGCTACCGTCCGGTGACCCGCCCGCACGCGAAGCAGATCCGCGAGGCCGCGCGGCTGATCCTCGAGTCGCGCAAGCCGGTGCTCTACGTCGGCGGCGGCACCATCCGGTCCGGAGCGTCCAAGGAGCTGCTGGTCCTCGCCGAGCTGACCGGGATGCCGGTCGTCACCACCCTGATGGCTCGCGGCGCGTTCCCGGACAGCCACCCGCAGCACCTCGGCATGCCCGGCATGCACGGCACCGTCGCGGCGGTCGCCGCGCTGCAGAAGAGCGACCTGATCATCAGCCTCGGGGCGCGCTTCGACGACCGGGTGACCGGCAACCTCGACTCGTTCGCGCCGCACGCCAAGGTGATCCACGCCGACATCGACCCGGCGGAGATCGGGAAGAACCGGCACGCCGACGTCCCGATCGTCGGCGACGTCCGCGAGGTCCTCATCGACCTGGTGACGACCCTGCGCACCGAGTCCGAGGCCGGCCACACCGGCGACTTCGAGGGCTGGGTCGCCTACCTGGCCGCGGTGAAGACGAAGTACCCGCTCGGGTACGACGAGCCGCCCGCCGGCAGCCTCGCGCCGCAGTACGTCATCGAGCGGCTCGGCAAGATCTCCGGTGACAACTCGATCTACACCGCGGGCGTCGGCCAGCACCAGATGTGGGCCACGCACTTCATCTCCTACGAGCGGCCGAACACCTGGCTGAACTCCGGCGGCCTCGGCACCATGGGCTACGCCGTGCCGGCCGCGATGGGCGCCAAGGTCGCGATGCCGGACCAGACGGTCTGGGCGATCGACGGCGACGGCTGCTTCCAGATGACCAACCAGGAGCTCGCGACCTGCGCGATCAACGACATCCCGATCAAGGTCGCGATCATCAACAACGAGTCGCTGGGCATGGTGCGGCAGTGGCAGACGCTCTTCTACAACGAGCGCTACAGCAACACGGACCTGCACACCGGCCCCGAGCGGCGCATCCCGGACTTCGTGAAGCTCGCCGACGCCTACGGGTGCGTGGGCCTCGCGTGCGAGTCGCCCGACGACGTCGACGCGACGATCCGCAAGGCGATGGAGATCAACGACGTGCCCGTGGTCGTGGACTTCCGCGTGCACCGCGACGCCATGGTGTGGCCGATGGTCGCCGCCGGCACCAGCAACGACGACATCAAGTACGCGCGCGACCTCGCGCCCGACTTCGAGGAGGACGAGCTCTGATGTCGAAGCACACCCTGTCCGTGCTGGTCGAGAACAAGCCGGGCGTCCTGGCCCGGATCGCCTCGCTGTTCAGCCGGCGCGGCTTCAACATCGACTCCCTCGCGGTCGGCCCGACCGAGCACGACGAGATCTCCCGGATGACGATCGTGGTCAACGTCGAGTCGCTGCCGCTGGAGCAGGTCACCAAGCAGCTCAACAAGCTGATCGAGGTGATCAAGATCGTCGAGCTCGAGCCGAACGCCGGCGTGCAGCGCGAGCTGGTGCTGGTCAAGGTGGGTGCGACCGCCGAGAACCGCGGCCAGGTGCTCGACTGCGTGCAGCTGTTCCGCGCAAAGGTCATCGACGTCGCGCCCGACGCCGTGACGATCCAGCTGGTCGGCAACCCGGGCAAGGTCGCCGACTTCCTCCGGGTGCTCGAGCCGTTCGGCGTCCGGGAGCTCGTCCAGTCCGGGATGGTCGCGATCGGCCGCGGGCCCCGGTCCATCTCCGAGCGCAGCCGGCCGGTCGCCGTACCGGTGGCCCCCGCCAACTAGACGTTGGTCGAGTAGCCGCCGAGGAACGAGGCGGCGTATCGAGACCATCACCAACAACCAACGAAGGAGAAGCCCCAGTGGCTGAGATTTTCTACGACGACGACGCCGACCTGTCCCTGATCCAGGGCAAGCACGTGGCTGTCATCGGCTACGGCAGCCAGGGCCACGCGCACGCGCTCAACCTGCGCGACTCCGGCGTCGACGTCCGGGTCGGCCTCCGGCCCGGCTCCAAGAGCATCGCCAAGGCGGAGGAGGAGGGCCTCAAGGTCCTGCCCGTCGCGGAGGCGGTCGAGGAGGCCGACGTGATCGTCGTCCTCGCGCCCGACCAGTACCAGCGCACGATCTACGCCGAGGAGATCGCGCCCAACATCGCCGCCGGCGACACCCTGGTCTTCGGCCACGGCTTCAACATCCGGTTCGGCTACATCAAGGCGCCCGAGGGCGTCGACGTGATCATGGTCGCCCCGAAGGCTCCGGGCCACACGGTGCGACGCGAGTACGTCGCCGGCCGCGGCATCCCGGACATCATCGCCGTCGAGCAGGACGCCTCCGGCCAGGCGTGGGACCTCGCGAAGTCCTACGCCAAGGCGATCGGCGGCACCCGTGCGGGCGTCATCAAGACCACCTTCACCGAGGAGACCGAGACCGACCTGTTCGGCGAGCAGGCCGTCCTCTGCGGCGGCGTCTCCCACCTGGTGCAGGCGGGCTTCGAGACCCTGACCGAGGCCGGCTACCAGCCGGAGATCGCCTACTTCGAGGTCCTGCACGAGCTCAAGCTGATCGTCGACCTGATGTGGGAGGGCGGCATCGCCAAGCAGCGCTGGTCGGTCTCCGACACCGCGGAGTACGGCGACTACGTGTCGGGCCCGCGGATCATCGACGCCTCGGTCAAGCAGCGGATGCAGGACGTCCTCGCCGACATCCGGTCCGGCGCCTTCGCCGAGCGGTTCATCGGCGACCAGGACAACGGCGCCGTCGAGTTCCTCAAGCTCCGCGAGGAGGAGGCCGGCCACCCCATCGAGGCGACCGGCAAGGCGCTGCGCGCCCACTTCTCGTGGAAGCAGTCCGACGACGACTACACCGAGGGCTCCGCCGCCCGCTGACCCCTGCAGTCGGCTCATCTGCACGCGCTCGGAGCGCCGGGTCGACAGGGACTCAGCACCAAGCCACGCCGAGTCGGCTCAAGCTTGAGCCGACTCGGCACCAAATCACGCCGAGTCGGCTCAAGCTTGAGCCGACTCGGCGTGATTTTGGGGGGTGTGCGGACCGTCCGGGGTTTTCCTCCCCGGGTCGGATGCGGCGGGCGGCGGTGGCGGGCACGGTGGTGCCATGGTCGGGACGACGGTCGCGCCGGCGGCGACGGCAGATGCGGGGCGGGTGGTCCGGACCCTGGCCGACGCGTTCGCGGACGACCCGGTGCTGGCGTGGTTGCTGCCCTCCGGCCGCCGGGCCGGCCGGCTGACCGCACACTTCCGGGCCACCGTCGGCGGCGACGTGCTCGGCGACGGGCTGAGCAAGGTGTCGCCCTACGGCGCCGTCCTCGTCCATCCCGACGGCTGGCGGCAGTCGCTGCTGCACCAGGCCGGCCACGCGGCGTCGTACGTGCGCGCCTTCGGGCACCGGCTGCCGTGGGCGGTCGGGGTGCAGGCGGCGCTGGAGCGGCGCCATCCCCGGGAGCCGCACCGCTACCTGTCCTACATCGGGGTCGCGGCGGCCGGTCGCGGCCGCGGCGTCGGCTCCGCGCTGCTCGCCGCCGTGACGGCTGAGAGCGACGCGGCGGGGCTTCCGACCTACCTGGAGGCGTCGAGCCCGCGCAACGCCCGGCTCTACCGCCGGCACGGGTTCGTGACCGTGGACGTCGTGCGGCCGCTCGGCTCGCCGCCGCTCGAGCTGATGATGCGGGTGGTCGGGGGCTGACCGAATCACCCGGAACGGCGCGTCCAAAGACCCGGAATGGCGGTCGGTGACCGCCATTCCGGGTTTCTCGAACCACCATTCCGGGGGATTCGACCTACTTGACCTCGGAGCGCATCAGCATGCGCAGGCCGATGGCGAGGGGGAGGACCAGCCAGATCAGGGTGGAGACCCCCAGCTGGGCCCACTGCTCGCCGGTGACGCCGGCGTCGTACAGGGGGATGGTCGCCGTACGGAGGTCGAACCAGCCGGCGTTGTCCATCCACCACTGCTGGGCGTCGGCCAGTGCGCCGGAGACTCCGGGGAGGACCAGGGCGTAGACGAAGTAGCCGACGACGGCGCCGGGGGAGTTGCGCAGCAGCACGCCCAGCATGAAGGCCATCAGCATGTTGATCTCGTCGGCGAGCGCGATCTGCGAGAGCGTGCCGAGCGAGATGTTCCAGTCCGGCGTGACCCCGGCGATCCCGGCGTTGACCAGGTTGCCGATCGCGCCGGCCCCGAAGGCGACGGCGAGCGAGGCCAGGCCGACGGCGACGATCACCAGGAACTTCGCCTGGATCACCCGGCCGCGGCTGGGGACCAGGGTGAACGTCGTCAGGGAGGTGCGCTGCCCCCACTCGCTCGACACCGAGAGGGCGCCGAGGACCGGGAGGATCACGGTGACCGGGATCCCGACGGCGGCCGCGAAGTCGTCGTAGGTGAGCGTCTCGCGGTTGCCGAAGATCATCGTGGCCGCGGTGGCGATCAGGGACAGGATGCCGACACCGGTCAGCAGCCAGAAGCCGGTCCGGGTGTCGAACATCTTGCGCCACTCGACGTCGAGCAGGCGAGTGAACGGGATGGGGGCGGGGACCGAGCGCTCGGGGCGCGCGGTGGTCACGGGTGTCGTCTCCATGGTGGTGGCGGTCATGCCGCTGCTCCTTCGGCTGAAAGGTGGTCGCGCTGGCTCTCGGCGGTCAGCGCGAGGAACATCTCCTCCAGGCCGGCGCTGTCGGCCGCCCGGAGCTCGGTCAGGGGGATGCCGGCGGCGAACGCGGCCGCGCCGACGGTGGCGAGCCCCGCTTCGGCGAGTACGACGCCCGACGCGCCGGGTCGTGCCTTCAACCCGGCCGCCTGGAGTGCCGCGACCAGGGCGGACTGGTCGGCGGCGCGGACCAGGGTGCCGCCCGCGGCGAGCAGCTCCTCCTTGGTGCCCTGCGCGACGATCCGGCCGTTGCCGATCACGACGATGTCGTCGGCGATGACCTCGATCTCGTGCAGCAGGTGGGAGGAGAGCAGCACGGTGCCGCCGCCGTCGGCGAACCCGCGCAGCAGGTCGCGCATCCAGCGGATGCCGGCCGGGTCCAGCCCGTTGGCCGGCTCGTCGAGGATCAGCACCTCCGGGTCGCCCAGCAGGGCGGCCGCGATGCCGAGCCGCTGCCGCATGCCGAGGGAGTAGTTGCCGACCCGACGGGCGGCCTCCTCCTCGGTCAGGCTGACCCGCTCGAGCATCTCCCCGACGCGCGACTTGGGCAGGCCCATCGTGCGGGCCGCGATGTTGAGGACCTCCCGGCCGGTCCGGCCCGCGTGCTGGGCGGACGCGTCGAGGAGGACCCCGACCTCACGGCCCGGGTTGGGCAGGTCGGCGTACTCCCGGCCGAGGAGGGTGGCGGAGCCGGAGGTCGCCGGGGTGAGGCCGACGACGATCCGCATGGTGGTGGACTTGCCGGCGCCGTTGGGGCCGAGGAACCCGGTCACCCGGCCCGGTCGGGCGGTGAACGTGACCTCGTCGACGGCGCGAAAGCCGCCGTAGCTCTTGGTGAGTGACTCGATGGTGATCATGACGAGAAGACTCGCCCGGACCGCGTCCCGCGCGCGTCGGGCACAGCCCTTGAACCGGCCCTGACCCGACCCTGAGAGGGGTCAGGGATTATCCGTCGCCCGCTAGGGGTTGAGCCCCTCGTGCGCATCGACATCTGGTCCGACGTGGTCTGCCCGTGGTGCTACATCGGCAAGCGCCGTCTCGAGAAGGCCCTCGCCGACTTCCCGCACCCGGTCGAGGTCGCGTGGCACTCCTTCCAGCTCGACCCGGGCGCTCCGATGGTGCCGACCGACACGGTCGCGACCCACCTCGGACGCAAGTACGGCGGCGGGGAGGCCGCCGGCCGGCAGATGGTCGAGCGCGTCGAGGCCGCGGCTGCCGAGGAGGGCATGATCTGGCGGCACCACGAGTCGCTGCGGGTCAACACCCTCGACGCGCACCGGCTGATCCACCTCGCCGAGGCGGAGGGCGGCCTCGCGCTGCAGGGCGCGCTCAAGGAGGCGCTGCTCGACGCCTACTTCGCGAAGGCCGCAAACATCGCCGATCACGACGTGCTGCGCCGGCTCGCGACCGGCGCCGGCCTCGACCCGGCACGGGTCGACGAGGTGCTCGCCTCGAGCGAGTACGGCGACGCGGTGTGGGCGGACCAGGAGCAGGCGGCGGCGTACGGCGCCAACGGCGTGCCGTTCTTCGTCATCGACGGCCGGTTCGCCGTCTCCGGCGCCCAGCCCGCCGCGCTGTTCGCCCAGGCTCTCGAGCAGGCCTGGTCCGCTGCCCACCCGGTTCTCCAACCGGTCGGCGGCGCCGCCGACGCCGACGCCTGCGGCCCCGACGGCTGCGCGCTCTGACGACGCCCTGGACAGCACGGAATAAGGCTTACCTCACATTGGTTAGCCAAGCCTAAGCAGCGTGGTCTACAGTCGATCTCATGATCGCCACTCTGCTGCTGGGCCTGCGCGAGGGCCTCGAGGCCGCGCTGGTCGTGAGCATCCTGGTCGCCTACCTGGTGAAGACCGAGCGTCGTCACCTGCTGCCCCGGATCTGGGGCGGCGTGGCGCTCGCGGTGCTGGTGAGCCTGACGTTCGGCGCGATCCTGTTCTTCGGTCCGCGCGGGCTGACCTCGGCGGCGCAGGAGGCCATCGGCGGGTCGCTGTCCATCCTCGCGGTCGGCCTGGTCACCTGGATGATCTTCTGGATGGCGCGCACGGCGCGCCACCTCAGCGCCGGGCTGCGCACCCAGGTCGACGACGCCGCCGAGGGCGGCTGGTTCTCGCTCGCGCTGGTCGCCGCGCTCGCCGTCGGCCGTGAGGGGCTCGAGACCGCGCTGTTCCTGTGGTCGACCACCGAGGCCGTCACGCGGGACCAGGACTCGACCTGGAAGCCGCTGGCGATGGCGCTGGTCGGCATCCTGATCGCGGTCGCGATCGCCTACGCCCTCTACCGCGGCGCCGTGGCGATCAACCTGCAGCAGTTCTTCACCTGGACCGGCGCGTTCCTGATCGTCGTCGCCGCCGGGGTCATGTCCTACGGCGTGCACGACCTGCAGGAGGCCGGCATCCTCCCGGGCCTGCACAGCCTGGCCTTCGACGTGTCCGGCACGATCAGCCTCGACAGCTGGTACGGCACCCTGCTCAAGGGCGTCTTCAACTTCTCGCCGGCCACCTCCAAGCTCGAGGCCGCGGCATGGCTGCTCTACATCGTGCCCGTCATGTACCTGTTCTTCCGGGTCCGGTCCGGCGGCTCGAAGTCGGCCGCCGCTCCGCGGCCCAAGACCCCGGTCGGCTCCGCGAGCTGATCCGATCCGGGAGCGCTCCCGCTCCCGCGCGTCCCCACGAGCCACACGAGAAGGAACCCCGATCCCGTGCGCAAGCCTGTCCTCGTCGCTGCCCTCGCCGCCCTGCCGCTGCTCGCAGCCTGCACCGAGAACGCCTCCGACTCCTCCGGCGACGACCGCCACATCACGGTGACGGCGGACGACGACGCGTGCGAGGTGTCGACCACGTCGGCGCCCTCGGGCCACCTCACCTTCGAGGTCACCAACAAGGGCGACAAGGTGACCGAGTTCTACCTCTACAAGGAGGACGGCAAGTCGATCGCCGGCGAGGTCGAGAACGTCGGCCCGCAGACGACGCAGTCGCTCACCGTCACGGCAGCAGCGGGCAAGTACGTCACCGCCTGCAAGCCCGGCATGGAGGGCGACGGCATCCGCGGCGACTTCACCGTCACCGACTCCGGCGAGGAGGTCACCAGCGGCGCCGACGCCGACCTGGTCGAGCAGGCGCAGGAGCAGTACGCGGCGTACGTCGAGAAGGAGGCCGGCGCGCTGCTGAAGGACACCACCCGGTTCGTGAACCTCTACAGCCGCAACCAGGACGACGCCGCCCGCGCCCTCTACCCCGTCGCGCGCAGCCACTGGGAGCGGATCGAGCCCGTGGCGGAGTCGTTCGGCGACCTCGACCCGAAGATGGATGCCCGCGAGGCCGACGTCGACTTCGCCGCCGGCGAGAAGTGGACCGGCTGGCACGTCATCGAGAAGGACCTGTGGCCGGCTCGCGCCGGCAAGAAGTACGACGCCCTGACGCCCGCGGTCCGCAAGGGGATGGCCGCCGACCTGCTGAAGAACACCAAGGAGCTCGTCAGCCGGATCAAGGGCGAGGAGTACGGCCTGGACCAGATCACCAACGGGGCGCGCGGCCTGCTCGAAGAGGTCGCCACCGGAAAGATCACCGGCGAGGAGGAGTACTGGTCGCGCACCGACCTCTACGACTTCCAGGCCAACGTCGACGGCGCGAAGGAGGCCTTCGAGGCCGTGGAGCCGATCCTCGACGAGAAGGACCCGGCCCTCGAGCAGGAGCTCGACACGCGGTTCGGCCAGCTGCAGGACCTGCTCGACCAGCACCGGCAGGGCAAGGGCTTCGAGACCTACGACCAGCTGTCCAAGGCCGAGATCGACGACCTCGCGAACGCCGTCAACGCGCTCTCCGAGCCGCTGTCCGAGCTGACCGCCACGGTCGTCTCCTGAGGGCTCCGATGCCCACGGTCTCGCGCAGGGGTCTGCTCGGCAGCGGCGTCGCCGCCGCCGGGGTGGCGGGTGCGTTCGCCGCGGGCCGGGTGACCGGTGAGGAGGACGCGACGGCCGGCGCGCCGTCGTCGTACCCCTTCCGCGGCGAGCGGCAGGCCGGGATCGTCACGCCCGCGCAGGACCGGCTGCACTTCGCCGCGCTCGACGTCACGACCGACGACCGGGCCGAGCTGGTCGACCTGCTCCAGCGGTGGACCGACGCCGCGGAGCGGATGACGCAGGGCCGCCCGGCGGGGCCCGTCGGTCCGACCCAGGGCTCGATCTACGCGCCGCCGGACGACACCGGCGAGGCGATCGGGCTGCCCCCGAGCCGGCTGACGATCACCTTCGGCTTCGGCCCGAGCCTCTTCGTCGACGAGCACGGCAGGGACCGGTTCGGCATCGCCGACCGCAAGCCGGCGGCGCTCGAGCCGCTGCCGCACTTCTCCGCCGACATGCTCGAGCCGGCGCGCACGGGCGGCGACCTGTGCATCCAGGCCTGCGCCGACGACCCGCAGGTCGCTGTGCACGCCGTCCGCAACCTCGTGCGGATGGGCTTCGGCACCACTGCGGTGCGCTGGTCGCAGCTGGGCTTCGGTCGTACGTCGACGACCTCGACGAGCCAGGACACCCCGCGCAACCTGTTCGGGTTCAAGGACGGCACTGCCAACATCAAGGCCGAGGACGCGGCGCTGCTCGACGACCACGTGTGGGTCGCCGACGGGGACGATCCGAAGGCGGACTGGCTCGTCGGCGGGTCCTACGTCGTGACGCGCCGGATCAACCAGACGATCGAGGTGTGGGACCGCCAGCCGTTGGGGGACCAGCAGGACTTCATCGGCCGCACCAAGGACACCGGCGCCCCGCTGTCCGGAGGCAGCGAGCTCACCGAGCCGGACTTCGGGGTGCAGGGCTCGGACGGACCGATCATCCCGAGGGACGCCCACGTCCGCGTCGTGCACCCCGAGTACAACGACGGCCTACGGATCCTGCGCCGCGGCTACAACTTCGTCGACGGCACCGACGCGATCGGCGGCCTCGACGCCGGACTGTTCTTCATCGCCTACCTGCGCGACCCGCGGACCCACTTCATCCCGCTCCAGCGCACGATGGCGGCGCACGACGCCCTGATGGAGTACCTCAGGTTCACCGGGCAGGCCGTGTTCGCCGTACCTCCCGGCACGGCGGCCGGCGAGCACGTCGGCCAGGCGCTCTTCGCCTGAGCGCGGCGACGTCCCGAATGGTGCTCATCGGCGGGAATCGGTGGGCCGGTCCGGTAGCGTGAGACCGGCACAGCGTGGTGCACCTCCTTCCTGCACGTCGCATGTCGCCTAAGGACGTTTCCGCTGTGACCGATCGCCCCGTCGTACTCATCGCCGAAGAGCTGAGCCCTGCCACCGTCGAGGCGCTCGGGCCGGACTTCGAGATCCGCAGCTGCAACGGCGCGGACCGGAGCGAGCTGCTCGCCGCGATCGCCGACGTCGACGCGATCCTGGTCCGCTCCGCCACCAAGGTCGACGCCGAGGCGCTGGCCGCGGCCAAGCGGCTCAAGGTGGTCGCCCGCGCAGGTGTGGGCCTCGACAACGTGGACGTGAAGGCCGCGACGCAGTCCGGCGTGATGGTCGTGAACGCCCCGACCTCCAACATCGTCTCCGCCGCCGAGCTCGCCGTCGCGCTGATGCTCGCTGCCGCCCGCCACGTCAGCCCGGCGCACGCCGCGCTCAAGGAAGGCGAGTGGAAGCGGTCGAAGTACTCGGGCATCGAGCTCTACGAGAAGACCGTCGGCATCGTCGGCCTCGGCCGGATCGGCGTCCTGGTCGCCCAGCGGCTGAGCGCGTTCGGCATGAACGTGATCGCCTACGACCCCTACGTCCAGGCCGGCCGTGCCGCGCAGATGGGCGTGCGGTTGGTCGACCTCGACACGCTGCTCGCGGAGGCGGACTTCATGTCGGTCCACCTCCCGAAGACCCCGGAGACCATCGGCCTGATCGGCGCCGATCAGCTTGCGAAGGCCCGGCCCAGCCTGGTGCTCGTCAACGCCGCACGTGGCGGGATCGTCGACGAGGCCGCGCTGTACGACGCCCTGAAGACCGGGCGGATCGCGGCCGCCGGCCTCGACGTGTTCGCCAAGGAGCCGTGCACCGACAGCCCGCTGTTCGAGCTCGAGAACGTCGTCGCCACCCCGCACCTCGGCGCGTCGACGGACGAGGCGCAGGAGAAGGCCGGCATCGCGGTCGCCAAGTCGGTGCGGCTCGCGCTCGCCGGCGAGCTGGTCCCCGACGCGGTCAACGTGCAGGGCGGCGTGATCGCCGAGGACGTGCGCCCCGGCATCCCGCTCACCGAGAAGCTCGGCCAGGTCTTCACCGGCGTGGCCGGCGAGGTCGCCCAGCAGCTCGACGTCGAGGTCCGCGGCGAGATCACCGACCACGACGTCAAGGTGCTCGAGCTCGCCGCCCTCAAGGGCGTCTTCAGCAGCGTGGTCGAGGACCAGGTGTCCTACGTCAACGCGCCGCTGCTCGCGGCGGAGCGCGGCATCGCCGTACGCCTCGTGACCGAGCCCGAGAGCCCCGACCACCGCAACCTGATCACGCTCCGCGGCACCCTCGCCGACGGCTCGCAGGTCTCGGTCAGCGGCACCCTGGTCGGCATCGCTCAGCGCGAGCGGCTCGTCGAGGTCAACGGCTACGACGTCGACATCGAGCCCACCGACCACCTCGCGTTCTTCACCTACACCGACCGCCCCGGCATGGTCGGCACCGTCGGCCAGATCCTCGGCCAGGCGCAGGTCAACATCGCGAGCATGCAGGTCGCCCGGGACGCCAAGGGCGGCCAGGCCCTCGTCGCCCTCTCCGTCGACTCCGCCATCCCCGCCGAGACCCTCGACGAGATCGAGTCCGCCATCGACGCCACCTCGATCCGCGCCGTCGACCTCGCCTAGCTGCCGAATCCTCCCTCAGGCCGTGGCGAATCCTCCCTCGTGCTGCGGCGAATCTTGCCTCGTGCCGGCCCGAATCGTCCCTTGTGGCGAGTGCGTCGTGCCGGCAGGCATGAGTGAAGATTCGCGGCGGCACGAGGAAGGATTCGCCGCCTGACGCCTCAAGATTCGGCTAGCTCATCGCGGACCAGTCGATGGTGGCGACGGAGGGTTCCTCGGGGAGGTAGCGCACAGGGACCTGGGATCCGGGCGGGGGGAGGGTGCTGCCGTCGGGGACGCGGATCATCGCGTTCATCGTCTGCTGCTGGCCGTCCGCGCCGGCCCAGCCAAAGGAGACCTGGAGCAGCGGGTCGTCGGCCTGGTCCGCCGGGAGCCCCTGGTTCACGTGAGCGGCCGTGAGGCCGGTCGGCGTGGCGGAGTACAGCGTGCCGGTGGCCGCGATGCCGCGCTCGAGGATGTCGGCCATCGAGCGCTTCTGGATCGGCGGGGTGCCGCCGCCCATCGCCATGCCGGCGCCGGCCGTCTGGGTGCTCCGGGTGTCGTCGTAGGCGACCTTGCTGTGGTCGTTGGGGTCGACCAGGACGGGCAGCACCACGCCCGGCTGGAGGACGCCCCACTGCGTACGACCGATCGGCAGGACCAGCGACGCCGGGAACGGCGCGACGCCGGGGATCGTGACGTTCGCCTGGACCCGGAACAGCGCCACGGTGTCGTTGATCGTGGTCCCGGTGTCCTGGACCGACGTCACCTCGGCGGTGCCCTGGACGCCGTTCTTGATGTTCGGGCCGGCCGCCTGGAACAGGCTGCCGAAGGCGAAGAAGAAGATCACGCCCATGAACAGCAGCGTCCCGGCCGTGATGCCGAGACCGAGGCCGTCGAGGCCCTTGTCGGACATCAGCCAGAGGACACCGGCGACCAGCCCGCCGACGATGAGGCCGAGACTGATGACGCGGACCAGGATGGCGATGAAGCGGATCGACAAGGCACACCTCGACGTCTAGTGGCTCCGCCGAGCCGGAGTCAGGGGTCAATTGCAGGTCGAAGATAAGCCGGACGGGCCACGCGGCGCATGACCCGAAGTGCCTAGGCCACGAGGACTCCGCTGGGACCACTGCTCGTCGCCGGCGCTGAGCCGCCGCCGCGGACGACCGCCCACGCCGCCGCGGTCCGTCGCACCGCCTCCTCCAGCTGCGGGACCGGGACGGTGTAAGGGAGCCGGACGAACCGGTCGAGGCCGCCCTCCGGCGCGAAGGCCGGCCCGGCCGCCAGCAGCAGGCCATGCCGCTCCGCCTCGGTCGCGAGTGCCATCGCGCCCGGGGCAGGAAGCTCGCACCACAGCACCATCCCGCCCGCCGGCAGCCGGAACCTCCAGTCCGGCAGCGTCGTCGCCAGCGCCCGGACCAGTGCGTCGCGCTGCTCGCGGAGCCGCGCGCGATGGGCAGCCAGCAGGTCGTCGATGCCGTCGGTGAGCAGCCGGGTCAGGACGAGCTGCTCGAGCACCGGCGCGCCGAGGTCGAGCCCCACCCTCGCCTGGGTCAGGCGGCCGACCAGGGGGAGCGGCGAGCGGATCCAGCCGAGCCGCAGCCCGCCCCAGATGCACTTGCTGGCGCTGCCGACACTCACGGCGTCGGGGGAGTACGCCGCGAAGGGCGCCAGCGCCGGCTGGCCGTCGAGACGCAGCAGGTGGTGGGCCTCGTCGACGACGGCGGTGGCGTGGTGCTTCGCCAGCAGCCGGGAGTACGTCGACCGCTGCTCCTCGGGCATGACCAGCCCCGTGGGGTTGTGGAAGTCCGGCATCACGTGCACCAGCCGCGGGCTGCGCCGCGCGAGCGCGCTCTCGACCGTGTCGAGGTCCCAGCCGGACGGGTCGAGCGGCGTGGTCACCAGCCGCCCGCCGCCGACACGCAGCGCCTGCGCCGCGTTCGGGTAGGTCGGCGACTCCATCAGCACCCGGTCGCGGGGCCCGGCCAGCGCGAAACCCACGACCGCGCTCGCCGCCAGCGCGCCGGTCGTCACGATGATCTGCTCGGGCAGGGTGGGAAGGCCGCGGTCGGCGTACGTCTGCGCGATGGCGGCCTGCAGGTCCGGCAGCCCGGCTGGGTAGTAGCCGTGCCCACCGAGGTGCGCCGGCAGCTCGGCCGCCGCCTCGGCGTAGGCCGCCGCGATCCCTGGCGGCGCGCTCGCCGCCGCGCACACCAGGTCGATGAAGCCGGGCGAGACGTCGGTCGGCCAGAGCGCCCGGTCGTGGGCCCGCGTCGGACCGCCGGGCAGCCGCGTGAAGGTGCCCGCTCCCTGCCGCGCCTCGGCGTACCCGGTGTCGCGCAGCACCGCATAGGCCCGGGTGACCGTCGTCCGCGAGACCTCCAGGGCCGCCATCAGGTCGCGCTCGCTCGGCAGCCGGACGCCGTACCCGATCCGCCCGTCGCCGATCAGCTCGCGCAGGGCGCCGGCGAGCCCGGCGTAGGCCGGGGAGCGGTCGAACCCGCCGACCAGACCCGCGAGCCGGCTGGCAGAAATGGCCTCGTTCATGCAGTCCACTACATCACGATTGGCTATTTGGCGCCAGTCCAATCTGGATGAGAATGGAGCACATGGTGGAGATGTCCGTGGCCGAGGAGGCCCGCGCGGGCCGTCGGCAGGCGGTCCTGCTCGCCGACCTCGGGCCGGTGGCGCAGCTGCGCGCCGGCAACCTCGCCCGCCGGCTGCCTCAGCTGCTCGTGGGCCTGGTGCTGTACGGCGTCTCGCTCGCCCTGATGGTGCGCGGCAGCATCGGGCTCGCGCCGTGGGACGTCCTCCACTCGGGCCTGATCCGGCACGTGCCGATCACCCTCGGGCAGGCCGTGGTGGTGATGAGCTTCGTCGTGCTGCTGCTCTGGATCCCGCTGCGCGAGACGCCCGGCATCGGGACGATCGCGAACGCGGTCGTCGTCGGCTTCTCCGCCGACGGGACGCTGGCCCTGCTCGACCCGGCGCACGGCTTCGCGGCGCGCACGGCGCTGATGGCCGGCGGCGTGCTCCTCTGCGGGCTGGCCTCGGCGCTCTACATCGGCGCACAGCTCGGACGCGGCCCGCGCGACGGGCTGATGACCGGCCTGTCCCGCCGTACCGGCTGGTCGCTGCGCCTGGTCCGCACCGGCATCGAGGTCGCGGTCGTCCTGGTCGGCCTGGTCCTCGGCGGTGTGCTCGGCGTGGGCACGGTCGTCTACGCGCTCGCCATCGGTCCGCTCACCCAGCTCATGCTCCCCTGGTTCATCGTCGACGTCGAAGGAGTCCCGTCATGATCACTCTCATCCTCATCGCTGTCGGCCTGGGTGCCGTCGCAGCCACGGTCCGCGAGGCCGTGCTCGACCGTCCGCGCTCGCGGCCGCAGTCGCACCGCACCGACCCCGAGCTGCTCCCGCCGGGGAGCCGGCTCGGCTGACGGGCCGGCGCCGGCGGCGGCCCGGTCGGTCCCTGGTTGCCGCAGCCGCGCCGAATCAGGGAAATCACCGAGTGTGCAGGCTCGACTTGCTGGATAGTCTCAGGCCATGACCACCGATGGTTCCCAGGCCGCCGCCGCGCCCGAACCCGCTCCGCTCGCCCCGCCGGACCCGGTCCTGACCCTCACCGCGCCCGAGCCGCCCAAGCCGGTCGTGGAGACCCAGGCCCCGAAGATGGCCCCGCAGGTGTCGCCGGAGATGGTGCCCGAGCTCGACGCCAAGGTCGACACCTTCCTGACCGCGCTCTCCAGCGCGCCCGTCGGCAGCCCGACGTTCTCGGCCCAGGCCGAGAACGTCCGCACCATGGGCGACGCCGACATGCGGCGCGCCGCCGAGACCTCCAACCGGATGCTCGACAAGCCGGTCACCGCCCTCAAGGAGGGCGGGATCTCGCAGGGCTCCGACGTCGGCAAGTCGCTGCTCGCGCTTCGCCGTACGATCGAGGACCTCGACCCCGGCCAGGCCAAGGGCGCCAAGAAGTTCTGGGACATGCTCCCGTTCAACGACAAGGTCGAGGACTACTTCCGCAAGTACCAGTCCTCCCAGAGCCAGCTCAACGGCATCCTCCACCACCTGCGCAGCGGCCAGGACGAGCTGACCAAGGACAACGTCGCGCTCAACCTCGAGAAGACCAACCTCTGGGCGGTCATGGGCCGGCTCAACCAGTACATCTACGTCGCCGAGAACCTCGACACCAAGCTCTCCGCGAAGATCGCGGAGATGGAGCTGAGCGACCCCGAGGGAGCCAAGACGATGAGCCAGGACGTGCTGTTCTACGTCCGGCAGAAGCACCAGGACCTGCTCACCCAGCTCGCCGTGTCGATCCAGGCCTACCTCGCCATCGACATCATCATCAAGAACAACATCGAGCTGATCAAGGGCGTCGACCGCGCCACGACGACCACCATCTCGGCGCTGCGCACCGCGGTCATCGTCGCCCAGGCGCTGGGCAACCAGAAGCTGGTGCTCGACCAGATCACCGCACTGAACACGACGACGTCGACGATGATCCAGCGCACCTCGGAGATGCTCAAGGACAACTCCGCCAAGATCCAGGAGCAGGCCGCGTCGTCGACGATCGGCATGGAGCAGCTCCAGGCGGCCTTCAACAACATCTACCTGACCATGGACTCGATCGACGAGTTCAAGTCCAAGGCCCTCGACAACATGTCCACCACCATCGGCGTGCTGGAGACCGAGGTCGAGAAGTCGAAGTCCTACCTCGCCCGGGTGCAGCAGCACGACCAGCGCAACGCCGCTGGCACGCTCGACATCGGCAGCTGAGGGAAGCCGGGTGGGGCTGAAGTCGTGGTGGCGGTCCCGCGGCGAGAAGGAGCAGGAACAGCAGTACGTCGCTCCGCCGGCGCCGACGGACAAGGACGTCCTCGCCGCGCTCAACCGGGTCAACGCGATGCTGCGTGAGGGGAACGCGCCGCCGGTGGTGACCTCCCGGGTGGTGCGGATCGCGCGCAGCATCGCGCAGACACTGCCGCGGCTCGACGAGCTCGGGCTCGGCAGCCAGGAGGGCTACTCCGTCGTGGCGACCGCGACCGACTACCTGCCCGAGGCCGTCGGCGGCTACCTCCGGCTGCCGCGCGACTGGGCCGACACCCGTCCGATCGACGGCCGGAAGACCGCGCTCATGGTGCTCATCGAGCAGCTGGAGCTGCTCGGCGTGACGATGGACAAGATCCTCGACGCGGCGAACCGCTCCGACGCACAAGCGCTGATCGCGCACGGCAAGTTCCTCGACGCGAAGTTCGGCCACTCGGCCGACGGCGGGCAGGACCTGAACCTGGGAGCACCGACATGAGCACGCTGCGCGAGGCCCTCGACGGCCTGGCGAGGGCCGCCCGCGACGCCGGTCTCGACGACGCGGCCGCGACCGCCGAGGGCGAGGCGCTCGCCGCGACCGTCGCCGAGCGGTCCAAGGGCGCCTTCGTCCCCTGGGGCGAGCAGACCGGGCGGACCGGCTCCGCAGCCGAGGCCTTCTTCGCCGCGGCCAAGCAGGGAAACCGCTTTCGCGCCGGACCCACGCCGCTGATGAACCAGCTGCTGCTCGAGAAGTCCGACCACGCCGGCGACTACGCCGCGGCTCTGACCGACGTCGCCGTCACCGCGCAGTCCCTCGGCGAGCCGGGCCCGGACGCCCGCGGCGCCGCCGCCACGATCCTCGCTGCGCAGGCCGGCGCCCCGATGGCGCCCGCTCCCACGGTCCCGGTCGGCAGCACACCCGTACCGCGCCAGCCGGCCCCCGGCATCGGCGACGAGATGCTCGACCAGGTCCGCGCGATGGGGGAGCAGGTACGCCGCCAGCTCGAGGCGATGGGCGGCAACAGTCCCGGTGGTTTCGAGCCTCGGTTGCAGGGCGACCTCGCACCTCAACCACCGGGGTCGCCACCGGTTGAGGAGCGAGGCGCCCCGGCGCCGAGCCTCGAAACCAAGGCCGCCGAGCCCGACAAGCCTGCCGAGCCGGAGAAGCCGGCTGAACCCGTCAAGACCGTCGAGGAGCTGCTGGCCGAGCTCGACGGGCTGACCGGGCTCAAGGACGTCAAGGACGAGATCCACCGGCAGGCGGCGGTGCTGCGGGTCGAGGGGCTGAGGAAGAAGGCGGGGCTGGAGAGCCCCACGCTGACGCGGCACATGGTCTTCAACGGCAACCCCGGCACCGGCAAGACGACGGTCGCCCGGCTGGTGGCCGGCATCTACCGCGCGCTCGGGCTGCTCAGCAAGGGCCAGCTCGTGGAGTGCGACCGCTCCGAGCTGGTCGCCGGCTACCTCGGCCAGACGGCGCAGAAGACCGCCGACCTCGTGAAGTCCGCCGAGGGCGGCGTGCTCTTCATCGACGAGGCCTACTCGCTCTCCGGCGACCAGTACGGCAAGGAGGCCATCGACACCCTGGTCAAGGAGATGGAGGACCACCGCGACGACCTCGTCGTGATCGTCGCCGGCTACCCCCTGCCGATGGCGATCTTCATCTCCGAGAACCCGGGCCTCGAGAGCCGGTTCCGCACGACCATCGACTTCGCCGACTACAGCGACGACGAGCTGGTCGAGATCTTCTCGGGCATGGCGGCCAAGGCCGACTACGACGCCGGCGACGACGTGGTGGCCCGGCTGCGCGAGCTGCTCAAGAACGTCGAGCGCGGGTCGTCGTTCGGCAACGCCCGCTACGTCCGCAACATGCTGGAAGCAGCCATCGGCCAGCATGCCTGGCGGCTCCGGGACGTCACCGACCCGACGCTGGACCAGCTGCGCACCCTCGAGCCGGAGGACCTGGTCGAGCAGAAGGAGGAGGACGAGCCCGCCGTCGCCGCGGACGGAACGTTGGTCCCTCCTGACAACCCCGAGCCCGCCCAGCCCGTGGACATCGGGGACCCCGGGTCCGAGCCGGTAGAGCCAGGACCCCCGCCTGCAACTGAAGACAAGCCCGAAGCGTTGGAGGAGTCGTGACCCAAGGAACTGCGGCCGCGGCGCCGGCGCCACCGCCGGCGGCTCCCGCCCCGGCCCAGCAGAGCGTCGTGCAGTACCCGGCGCCGAGCGGCGTACCTGCCGGCCACGCGGTGGAGGACACGCCCACGCTGCTCAACCGGCTGCAGCTGGCCGGCATGGCGATCGCGATCGTCTTCGGCCTGCTGAGCGCGATGCTCCAGTTCTTCGGCTGGCAGGCCGACGGCAACGCCGCCGGCGACACCGAGCAGCTGATCAGGGTCCAGGAGATCCAGTCGTCGCTGCTGCACGCCGACGCCCTCGCCACCAACGCGTTCCTCGAGCCCGGAAAGATCAACGCCGAGCAGTCCGCCGACTACACCGACGCGCTCGACACGGTCCTCACCGAGATCGCGGCCGCCGCCAAGGCGCAGCCGGCGGACCAGAAGGCGCTCGCGGCGCTCGCCGTCGACGTCAACGACTACGCGACCGGCGTCGCCCTCGCCCGCGCCTACAACGAGGAGCAGAAGCCGGTCGGTGCCGAGTACCTGAGCGAGGCGAGCGCGTCACTTCACGCCAACGCCCTGCCGATCCTCGACAACCTGACGACGGCCAACTCCGACCGCGCCCAGGGGTCCATGGCGGGCCAGCACCCGATCTGGCTGGCGCTCGTCGGGATCCTGGCGCTCGTCGGGCTTTGGTGGCTCAATCGCCGGCTCGCGCAGCTCTTCCGCCGCCGGGTCAACGTCGGCCTGGCCGTGGCGGCGGTGATCGTGCTGCTGGTCACCGTCGTGAGCGGGATCGCGGCATGGCGGGGGGACAACCAGAACGACAGCCTGCGCGGCGACCAGCTGGCGAATGCGATCGACCAGTCCGCCGCGCGCACCGCTGCCAACGACGCCAAGGCCAACGAGAGCCTGCGGCTGATCAACCGCGGGTCCGGTGACAAGTACGAGGGTCCGTGGGCCGATGACGCCAAGGTCGTCGAGGCCAAGGCCGACCCCGACTCGCTCTCGGACTGGGAGGCCTACACCCGGGTGCACAAGAAGATGATGGATCTCGAGGAGACCGACTTCCACAGGCAGGCCGTCGCCATCGCCACCGACTCCACCAAGGACGGCGCGACCGCGCTCTTCCAGAAGTTCGACGCCGCGTCGGTGTCGATCATCGACAAGGCCGGTGACGATGTCCAGGACCAGCTGCGCAGCGGTCGCTCGCTCGCATTCGCCGGTCTGGTCCTCACGGTCCTCCTCGGGATCGTGGCCGCGATGAGCGTGTCCCGCGGTCTCGGCGCCCGGCGGAGGGAGTACGCATGACGCGCAGGGCATCGGGCGTCGTCGCCGCGCTCGCGGTCGGCGTCCTGCTGCTGGCCGGTTGCTCCGCGGAGGAGACCCCCCTCCCGAGCCCGACCAAGGCGGCGGCCACGACCCCCGCAGCGCCCGTCGATTGCGAGAACGACGCCTCGACGGTCGCTTCCTACCCGCCGAGCACGTCGGGTGGGCCCACCCTGGACGAGATCCGGAGCCGCGACAACGGTCAGGGCAGGCTTGTCGTCGGCGTCTCGGGAGACACCTACCTGATGAGCTCGCAGGCGCCTGGTTCGCTGCAGCTCCAGGGCTTCGACATCGACATCGCCAAGGCGGTGGCGCGGGCCATCTTCGGGCCGGACGCCAACCTCGGCGAGCGCATCCAGTTCAAGGTGATCACTGCCGCCGACCGGATTCCCGATCTGCAGGACGGCACTGTCGACATGGTCGTGCGCAACATGACGATCACCTGCGACCGCTGGGAGCAGGTCGCGTTCTCGGCCGAGTACTACCACGCGACGCAGAAGATGCTCTTCCGCGATGCGGGCACGGCCGCGGACTACGGCTCTGTGTCCGACCTCGCGGGTCTCCGGATCTGCGCGCCAGCAGGCTCGACCAGCCTGACGAACATCAGCAACGACGAACCGGACGCGATCATCACGCCGGCGGCGACGCACACGGGGTGCCTGGTCAAGCTCCAGCAGGGCGAGGTCGACGCGATCACCGGAGACGACACGGTGCTGGCCGGACTCGCCGCCCAGGACCCCTACGCGGTGGTGCCGACGGACCAGCCGGACCTCTCCGAGGCCGAGCGCACCTACGGCGAGCCCTACGGCGTCGCGGTGAGCAAGGACGCGAAGGACCTGGCTGCGTTCATCAACGCGGTGCTGGCCGACCTGGACCGCACGGGGGAGTGGCAGCGGATCTACCACCGGTGGCTGGAGCCCTACCTCAAGGTGCCGGCGACGCAGCCGACCCCGGCATACGGCAGGTCGTGACGCCGGCATGACCGCCACCGCCCCCACCGCACCCGGGAAGCTCGGGGACGCCCTCGAGCCTGCGGTGATCCAGCGCTACCTGGGCGACCTGGACGAGTGGATCCGGGACCGGCGCATCGAGCTGGACAACGTCGACCAGACCGCGGTGTCGGCCGGGCGGGGCAACGAGATCGGGTCGGACATGGCGCTCGCGCTGGCGCTGTGGAAGGCGATCTCGGACCGCTACCAGCTGGTCTTCGCGACCTGGGACGGCGGCCGGGTCCTGCAGCAGGAGCGGGAGCGGATCTCGGCGCTGGTCTGGGGTCGCCTCGACGGCGCGGCGGAGATGCCCGGCGGGCTCGCGGTATCGATGCCCGAGGCATGCCGGCTCTGCGACGCCCTGACCGGTCAGCTGCAGGCGCGGCTCGAGCTCGCCCCGGACGCACTCGCCTCCGCCGGCCGGATCAGCGCGCTGCGCGCACAGCTCGAGCGGATCCGCGACCAGGTCGGGCTGGAGCCGGTGAACACGCGCGACGCGGCGGTCCAGCGGCTCGCCGAGATGATGCTGCGGCTGGACTCGATCTCCGCCCGCGCCGAGCGCGGTGCCGACGTCGGCGGCCTGCTGGCTCCGCTCGAGGTCGACGCCACCACCTTCGAGCGCGACCTGATCGTCGGCAACGCCCGGCGACGCGATGCGCGCGACCAGATCCTCTCGACGCGCGAGCTGCGGACCGACCTCGAGCAGCGCGCGGCCGCACTGCAGAAGCTCGCCGCCACCTGCGTCGCGACCGTCGACCCGGCGCCGCGGTACGCCGTACCCGAGGTCGACGCGCTGGGCCCGGTGCCCGTCACCGAGGACGCGATCGGGCCCTACCGCGAGCGGCTGGACCGGGTGTCGCAGGCGATGGAGCTGGCCCAGCACAAGTACTCCGACGCGCTCAACGAGCACACCGAGCTGGTCGCGCTGCTCGATGCGTACGTCGCGAAGGCGCGCGAGATCGGCCTGGCGGACCACCCCGACCTGGCCGACAGCGAGAAGTCCGCGCGCGCCATGCTCGACCGGCGCCCGTGCCCGGTCGTGATCGCGCGGCAGCTGATCGCGACCTACCAGACCTGGCTCCAGAAGGAGAGTGCAAGCCGATGAGCACCGGTCCCACCTGCACCCAACCCGGCTGCACCGGGACGATCGTCGACGGCTACTGCGACCAGTGCGGCATGGCCGCGGCCGAGGGCGTCGCGTCGGTGAAGAGCGCGATCCCGACCGCAGCGGTCGGGTCGGCGACGACCAGCCCCGCGGCGAACGGCACCCCGTGCCAGCAGGTCGGCTGCACGGGGCACATCCTCGACGGCTACTGCGACGTCTGCGGAACGCCGGCGATCCCGAACGCCACGGTCGCCGAGGCGGTCGCGGTCGCCTCCGCGGCAGCGGAGGCCCAGCCGCTGGCGGGCAACGAGGCGTCGGTCGCGACCTCGGCGAGCCGCGTGCAGTCCGCGGCGATCGGCTCCAAGCGCGCCGGGTCGGGCAGCAACGCGACCCGCCGTACGCGCACCGGCTCCCAGCGGATGCGCTCCGCGCGGATCGGCGCCGGCCTGACCAGCGTCCCGCCGGCGCCGCCCATCGACGCGGCCAAGGCGATCATGGCCAACCCGCAGGTGCCGGAGGACAAGCGCAACTGCGCCAAGTGCGGCAACCCGGTCGGGCGCAGCATCGACGGGAAGCCCGGCCGCAGCGAGGGGTTCTGCCCCCAGTGCGGCCAGGAGTTCTCGTTCACGCCGAAGCTGCAGCCGGGCGACCTGGTGGCCGGCCAGTACGAGGTCGCGGGCGCGCTCGCCCACGGCGGCCTCGGCTGGATCTACCTCGCCCGGGACCGCAACGTCTCCAACCGGTGGGTCGTCCTCAAGGGCCTGCTCAACTCCGGCGACCCCGACGCGCTCGCGGCGGCCATCGCCGAGCAGCAGTTCCTGGCCCAGGTCGAGCACCCCTCCATCGTCGAGATCTACAACTTCGTGACGCACGAGGGTGCCGGCTACATCGTCATGGAGTACGTCGGCGGCAAGTCGCTGAAGCAGATCCTCAAGGACCGCATGTCCGCCAACGGCGGCGCCTACGACCCGTTCCCCGTCGACCAGGCGCTGGCCTACATCCTCGAGCTGCTGCCCGCGTTCCAGTACCTGCACGACCTCGGCCTGATCTACTGCGACTTCAAGCCCGACAACATGATCCAGGTCGGCGACGCCATGAAGCTGATCGACCTCGGCGGCGTGCGCCGGGTCGACGACCAGGACTCGGCGATCTACGGCACCGTGGGCTACCAGGCGCCGGAGGTCGCGGACGTCGGGCCGACCGTCGCGTCCGACATCTACACGATCGGGCGCACGCTGCTGGTGCTCTGCATGGAGTTCCGCGGCTACCAGGGCACCTACCTCTACACGCTCCCGCCGGTCGACCAGACGCCGCTGTTCCAGCAGTACGACTCGCTCTACTGGCTGGTCGCCAAGTGCTGCGCGCCGGATCCCGCCGACCGGTTCGCGTCGGTCGACGAGCTGCGCACCCAGATGCTCGGCGTGCTGCGCGAGGTGGTGGCGCGGACCCGACAGGGCACGGCGAACACTTCCTCGGCGTCGGTGCTGTTCGAGTCGCTCGCGACGGCGAACCCGATCTCGGAGTGGGACCAGCTCCCCGCGCTGCGCCCGGACACGACCGACGCGCAGTACGGCTGGCTGTCCACCCTGCCCGCGGACAACCCGTCCGAGCGGCTCAAGGTGCTGCAGACGGCGCCCGAGGACACCGCCGAGGTCTGGCTCGCGCGGATCCACGCGGCGCTCGACATGGACGACCCGACCTCGGCGAACGACTACGCGGCGAAGCTGTTGTCCGCCGACCCGTGGGAGTGGCGCGCACTCTGGGGGCAGGGGCTGGCCGCCGTGCAGGTCGAGAACTGGGAGACCGCCAAGGCGTCGTTCAACGCCGTCTACCAACAGGTGCCCGGCGAGCTCGCGCCGAAGCTCGCCCTCGCCTACGCCTGCGAGCGCGGCGGCCTGCCCGAGGTGGCGGAGGGGCTCTACCAGACCTGCGCCGCCACCGACGCGGCGTACGTCGCGCCGGCGGCCTTCGGCATGGCGCGGGTGCGGGCAGCAGCCGGTGACACGACCGGCGCGGTGGCCGCGCTCGACCTGGTGCCGACGACGAGCCGCGGGTACGTCGAGAGCCGTCAGCAGCGTGCCGAGGTGCTGCTGGCCGGCAGCGGCCAGGACCTCGCCGTGCTCGACCAGGCCATGCAGACCATCGAGCGCGCGCAGCTGGACAACCCGACCCGTCAGCGGTTCACGGTCCGCATCCTCGGCCAGGCGCTCCCCGTCGTGACCGCCGCTGGGGCGGCGCAGCACCAGCACGGCAGGATCGGCTCGCACGAGGCCACCGAGAAGGGGCTCCGTGACGGGATGGAGGCTGCGCTGCGCAGCCTGGCCCGCGACACCAACGACCTCAAGGAGCGCGTCGACCTGGTCAACCAGGCCAACGCCGTGCGGAACTGGAGCCTCACATGACCGCCACCCCGCCTGCCGCCGGCCAGGCCACCGTCGCCTGCCCGTCGTGCGGGCAGCCGGTTCCCGTCGGCTCCCGGTTCTGCGAGGGCTGCGGCGCGCAGGTCGTCCCCGGGGACGCCCCGCCGCCACCTCCGCCGCCGCCGCCCGGATCGCCCGCCGACCAGCTCGGCAGCGCACCGATCAGCGCGCCGACCCGCCGGCCTGCCGACGCGCTGCCGGACCCGGCGCCGGCACAGGGCCGCCGTCCGTGCCCCACCTGTGGCGGCGAGGTCGGGCCCGACCACTACTGCCTCTCCTGCGGCACCAAGGTGCCGAGCGAGCGCGACCACTACGAGGAGACCCCGGCGCCGTGGGTGGCCGGCGTCTGCGACCGGGGCATCGTCCACGACCGCAACGAGGACGCGATGGCCGTGCTCGCGGCCCCCGAACCGGGTTCGCGTGCGGTGCTGATCGTGCTGGACGGGGTCTCCAACTCCATCGACTCCGACGTCGCCTCACTCGCCGGCGCCCACGCGGCGCGCGAGATGCTCCGGATGCCGTTGCCCGCGGGCATGGCCACCCCGGAGAGTCGTGCCGCGGCGGTGACCAAGGTCTTCGAGGACACGGTGAAGGCGGCGAACGCGGCCGTCATCGCGACGACCGACCCCGACTCGCCCAACCCGGCCTCGGCGACATTCGTCGCGGCCGTGCTCGAAGGCCGCCGGCTGCACTACGCCAACGTCGGCGACTCCCGCGGCTACTGGCTCCCCGACGAGGGTCCCGGCGTACAGCTGACGGTCGACGACTCCATGGCGCAGGCCCAGATGGCGGCCGGCGTACCGCGGGAGGTCGCCGAGAGCTCGCCCCAGGCACACGCGATCACCCGCTGGCTCGGTCGTGACTCCGACGACGCGACGCCGCGGGTCGGCGCGATCGACGTGACGGAGGACGGGTGGGTCCTGGTCTGCTCCGACGGCCTGTGGAACTACGCGTCCGAGCCCGAGGCGCTGCAGCAGCAGATCCGCGCCGCCGGGACGACCGACCCGCACCAGCTGGCCCTGGCGCTGGTCGCCTTCGCCATCGCACAGGGCGGCCACGACAACATCACCGTCACGCTGGCTCGCGTGGGCGTCGTGCAGAATGCCAGCGAGACCCCGCCCGCACCAGGAGAGGGAGCCTAGGACCGATGGCCCAGTTCACCGCCGCCGTCTACCAGAACGAGTTCCTCCCCGACGGGGGGACCGACGTCAACGCGATCGTCACCATCTCCTGCGAGGGCGCCGGCACCGCCGGGCAGAGCGGCTCCGGCAACGCCGGCGAGATCATCATCGTCGACACCTCCGGCTCGATGGGACCGGCCACCATGGCCGCCGCCAAGGACGCCGCCCAGGCCGCGCTCGCCGAGATCGTCGACGGCACCTACGTCGCCGTCATCGCCGGCGCGGACCGCGCGATGCTCGCCTTCCCCA
The DNA here is from genome assembly GCF_039537325.1 of Nocardioides panacisoli. GTDB lineage: Bacteria > Actinomycetota > Actinomycetes > Propionibacteriales > Nocardioidaceae > Nocardioides > Nocardioides panacisoli. The sequence goes on along the minus strand of NZ_BAABAH010000002.1, from coordinate 148,561 downwards.
CCGTCTCCAGCGGCCCCGGGATGGTCCGGCTGGACGCCGGCACCCGCGCCCAGGCGCAGGCGGCGATCGACCGCTTCGTCGGCAGCGGCGGTACGGCGATCAGCACCTGGCTCGATCTCGCCGGCCAGCTGTTCGCGTCCGTGCCCGAGGTGACCCAGCGGCACGCGCTTCTGCTGACCGACGGGGAGAACCGCGAGCGCCCCGGCCGGCTCGACGAGGCGATCAACCGGGCAACCGGCTACTTCCAGTGCGACTGCCGCGGCGTCGGCACCGACTGGCAGGTCGCCGAGATCCGCCGGATCTCGCAGGCCCTGCTCGGCACGGTCGACATCATCCCGGGACCCGAGCAGATGAGGGCCCAGTTCCAGGAGATCATGCGCAAGTCGATGGCGCGCGGCGTCGCCGACGCGAAGCTGCGGCTCTGGACGCCGCAGGGCGCCCAGGTGCTCTTCGTGCGGCAGGTGTCGCCCACGCTGGAGGACCTGACCGACCGCAGGGTCCAGGTGAACCCGCTGACCAGTGACTACCCGACCGGGGCGTGGTCGGACGAGTCGCGCGACTACCACGTCGCGATCCGGGTCGCCGCGAAGGCGATCGGGCAGGAGCAGCTGGCGGCGCGAGTACAGCTCGCGCTCGGCGACGACGTCGTGACCCAGGGCCTGGTCAAGGCCGTGTGGTCGAACAACTCCGAGCTCACCGCCAAGATCGACAAGCAGGTCGCCCACTACACCGGCCAGGCGGAGCTCGCGGCGATGATCCAGGAGGGCCTCGCGGCCAAGGCCGCCGGCGATGAGGCGACCGCCACGACCAAGCTGGGCCGCGCCGTACAGCTCGCTGCCGAGACCGGCAACGACGAGGCCACCGCCAAGCTCAAGAAGGTGGTCGACGTCGAGAGCGAGACCGACGGCACGGTCCGGCTCAAGCGGACGGTCGAGAAGGCCGACGAGATGGCGCTGGACACTGCGTCGACCAAGACGACCCGCGTCCGCAAGGAGGCGTGAGCTCCCGCATGCCCCTCTGCCCCGCAGGCCACAACTCCACCGCCGACGACTACTGCGACGTCTGCGGGCTGCCGATCCCGGCCGGAGGTACGCCGCCCGCGACGCCTGACGTGCCGCAGCCGCCCGCTCCGGCGGACACGCCGCCGGCGCCGTCGGACAGCGGTCCGGAGAGCAGCGCGTGCCCCAACTGCCACGCGACGAACCCGCCCAACGCGCTGTTCTGCGAGGCGTGCGGCTACGACTTCACCACGGGCTCGCTGCCGCGTCCGATCCAGCCGTCGTCCCTCGACCTCGGCACGCCGCCCGCGCCCGGCGTCGACGACCCGCCGACGACCGAGCGCGAGGCCCTGCCCGGCGACATCGCGCAGGAACCGCCTGCCTCCATCGCCCCGCCGCTCCAGGACTCCTGGGTCGCCGAGGTCTGGATCGATCCCGACTGGTACGCCGACCAGGACTCCACCGACCCGCTCCCGTCGGCCGGCGTACCGACCGTGGTGCCGCTGAGGTCGACCTCGATCCTGGTCGGCCGCACGTCGGCGAGCCGGAACATCCACCCCGACATCGACCTCGGCACCGACAGCGGCATCAGCCGCCGGCACTGCCAGCTGACCACCGACGGCAGCCGCTGGTGGGTCGAGGACCTCGGATCGTCCAACGGCACCTACGTCGGCGCCACCGGCGCCGCGCTCCCCGAGCAACCCGTCCCGCCGGGGGAGAAGCGCGAGATCGGCCCCGACGACCGTATCTACCTCGGCGCCTGGACCCGCATCGTCATCCGCCGCGCCGCCCCCGGCGAACTAGGTTGAACCCTCAGTTCGAGCCTGCCGAACCCTCACTTCGAGCCCTTTGAACCCTCACCTCGAGCCTGTTGAACCTTCACTTCGAGCACGTTGAACCTTCACTTCGAGCCTGTTGAACCTTCACTTCGGGCATCGCGCTCACCGCGCGTTCTGCTCGAATCGACCGTTCGAGCTGCTCAAGCTGAAGGTTCGACATGCTCGAAGTGAGGGTTCGACGTGCTCGAACTGAGGGTTCGACGAGGTCAGCGGCGGGTGGCGATGACCACGGAGGCGTCGGGGGCGACCATGACCTCGGCGGCGGTGAACCGCTCATCGGTGAGCCAGTGCTCGCGGAGGGTGTCGACGCGGCCGCCGGTGATGGGGGGCCACATCTCGCACGGGTAGAAGTCGTCGAGCACGACGACGCCCCCGGGCTCGAGCAGGTCGGCGAGCTTGTCGACCGCGACCGCCTCGGGGTCGCCCGAGTCGAGGAAGAGCAGCGAGTAGGGGCCCTTGTCCATCAGCGTGGACCAGTCCGCCTCGAGCACGTCGACGAGCGGGTCGTCGGTGAAGATCTCCGCGGCGGCGTGGGCGAGCTTGGGGTCGAGCTCGGCGGTGAGGATCCGGGTGTCGCCGTTGCGCAGGCCGGATCGCAGCCAGGCCGTGCCGACGCCGCACCCGGTGCCGAACTCGGCCATGATCCCGGTCCGGGTCGCCGCGAGCGTCGCGAGCAGCCGACCGGTCTCGTTGCGGCAGAAGGACACATAGCCCGCGCGCCGCGACACGTCGAAGGCGCGCTCGACGATCGGGGGCAGGTCGGGGCGCGCGCTCACCGTCTGAGTCTTTCCCGGCGTCTCCCTCGGTGGGACCCCGGTCTCGGGATCCGAACACCTGCGTGAAATCCCGTGCGCCGGACGCGGCACGCCGTACGCTGGTCGGACCATGCGGACGTTCGCTGCTCTCGCAGTATCCATCGAACGCCGCGGCGAGGCCTGAGAGAGGCCACCTCGCCGCGGTGTGATGCGGCGTTTCTTCGATCCAGCCGGCATGGGCTTCTCGACACTGAACGACAAGCCCGTCCCGAGAGCGAGAAGATCGATGCCCACCACGTACGCCGCCCGCGCCGCCGCCAACCAGAACCTCGACTGGGGTCCCGCCCGCCTGGACCCCGAGCACCCGCTGCACCCCGGCGGGCTTGACCTGCGAGACGAGGCCGGCGAGCGTCCCGACGACAACTAACGTCTGCGCTCATGAGCACTTCCCCGATCACCGGTCAGGTCAACCTCGGCGTCATCCCCGGCGACGGCATCGGCCCCGAGGTGACGACCGAGGCCCTCAAGGTGCTCGAGGTTGCCGCGCCCGGCGACGTGAAGTTCGCGCAGACGACCTACGACCTCGGCGCCGAGCGCTACCTCGCCACCGGCGAGGTGCTGCCGGACGCGGTGCTCGCGGAGATCCGCGACCAGGACGCCCTGCTGCTCGGAGCGGTCGGTGGCAAGCCGAACGACCCGAACCTGCCGCCGGGCATCCTCGAGCGCGGCCTGCTGCTGAAGCTGCGTTTCGAGCTCGACCACTACGTCAACCTTCGCCCGTCGCGGATCTACCCCGGATCGGTCTCGCCGCTCTCGGCCGACGTGCTCGGCAAGGGTGACGTCGACTTCGTCGTCGTCCGCGAGGGCACCGAGGGCCCCTACACCGGCAACGGCGGCGCGCTCCGTGTCGGCACTTCCGCGGAGGTCGCAACCGAGGTCTCGGTGAACACGGCGTACGGCGTCGAGCGCGTCGTGCGGGACGCGTTCGCCCGCGCCCAGCGCCGGCCGCGGAAGAAGCTCACCCTGGTCCACAAGACCAACGTGCTCGTCAACGCCGGCTCGCTGTGGTGGCGGCTCTTCGAGGAGGTCGCGGGGGAGTTCGCCGACGTCACGACCGACTACTGCCACATCGACGCGGCGATGATCTACCTGTCGACCGACCCGCAGCGCTTCGACGTGATCGTCACCGACAACCTGTTCGGCGACATCATCACCGACCTCGCCGCCGCGATCACGGGCGGCATCGGCCTGGCCGCGTCCGGGAACGTGAACCCGGACCGGACCGCGCCCTCGATGTTCGAGCCCGTGCACGGCTCGGCGCCGGACATCGCCGGCCAGCTGATCGCCGACCCGACCGCGGCGATCCTCTCCGCCGGACTGCTGCTCGACCACCTCGGCCACCCCGAGGCAGCGGCCAGGATCGAGGAGGCCGTCATCGCCGACCTCGCCGCCCGTGAGCCCGGCGCCCGTCGCCGTACGCCCGAGATCGGCGACGCGATCGCCGCCCGAGTAGCCGGCTGAGCCACCCGGCACGACCCGGGCCGGCTCACCCCCACCTCGTCCACCCAGCGAGCCGCCCGTCCGCCGCCGCCTATCTGGCAGGATCTCGCGGTTCCGTTAGTAGGAAGTTCGACTAAATTGGCCGCCATGCAGATCACCACCTCGCCTTCTGCGAACCCCGTCGACGACGCCCGGCTGACAGAGATCCTGGCCAACCCCGGCTTCGGCACCCACTTCTCCGACCACATGCTCACCGTCGAGTGGACCCCTGACCGGGGTTGGCACGAGGCGCGCATCACGCCGTACGGCCCGATCACGCTCGACCCGGCTGCCGCCGTCCTGCACTACGCGCAGGAGATCTTCGAGGGCATGAAGGCCTACCACCACGACGACGGCTCGATCTGGACCTTCCGGCCCGAGGCCAACGCGGAGCGGATGCGGCGCTCGAGCCAGCGGCTCGCGCTGCCGGTGCTCGAGCCCGCCGACTTCGTCGAGTGCGTCGACGCGCTCGTCACCACGGACCGACGCTGGGTGCCGGACAACAGGGACGGCGGCGAGAAGAGTCTCTACGTGCGGCCGTTCATGTTCGCCTCGGAGAGCTTCCTCGGCGTGCGCCCGGCCGAGCACGTCACCTTCATGGTGATCCTCAGCCCGGCCGGCGCCTACTTCAAGGGTGGCGTCAAGCCGATCACGCTGTGGCTGAGCGAGGACTACACCCGCGCGGGTCGCGGCGGCATGGGCGCCGCGAAGACCGGCGGCAACTACGCCAGCTCGCTGCTCCCGCAGCAGGAGGCCTACGCCCAGGGCTGCGACCAGGTCGTCTTCCTGGACGCGACCGAGGGCAGGTACGTCGAGGAGCTCGGCGGCATGAACACCTACTTCGTCTTCGACGACGGCACCATCGTGACGCCGGAGACCGGCACGATCCTCGAGGGCATCACCCGCGCCAGCATCATCGAGCTCGCGGGGAAGATGGGCTACCAGGTGACCGAGCGCAAGTTCGACATCGACGAGTGGCGCGAGGGCATCGCCAGCGGCCGGCTCACCGAGGTCTTCGCCTGCGGCACCGCCGCCGTGGTCACGCCGATCGGCACCCTGAAGACCAAGGACGGCGACGTGCCCGCTCCCGCGAGCACCGACCTCACCATGCGGATCCGCCAGGCGCTGGTCGACGTGCAGCTCGGCCGGGCCGAGGACACCTTCGGCTGGATGCACCGGGTCTGTTGAGCGCGCGGTTGGGCGTGGAGCGGGCCGCGCGCGGGTAATCTGCGCCTGTGACGACACAGCCGGCCGCGCCCTCCCGGGTGGGTGACTACACGGTGCTGGCCCGCCTCGGTGAGGGCGGGATGGGCATCGTGCACCTGGCGCGCGCGGCCGACGGCCGGCGGGTCGCGCTCAAGGTGCTGCGCCCGCACATCGTGGGCGACGACGAGGCGCGGGCCCGGCTGGGGCGCGAGGTGTCCTCGCTGGAGCGGGTCCGCAGCCCGTGGGTCGCGGAGATCCTCGACGCCGACCCGTGGGCCGACGTGCCGTACGTCGTCATGCGCTACGTCCCCGGCCTGTCGCTGCACGACCAGGTGCGCGAGGAGGGCCCGGTCGACGACCGCGACCTGCTCTGGCTGGCGGGCTGCCTGGCGGAGGGCATCGGCGCCGTGCACGCCGCCGGCGTGCTGCACCGCGACGTCAAGCCGTCCAACGTCCTGATGGAGGGCCGCAGCCCGATCCTCATCGACTTCGGCCTCGCGCGCCTGGCCGAGGACCCGCGGCTGACGCACACCGGCTGGCTGATGGGCACGCCGGGCTACCTCGCGCCGGAGATCCTGTACGGCGAGGACGCCACCCCGGCCTCCGACGTGCACGCGTGGGCGGCCACCGTGGTCTACGGCGCGACGGGCCGGGCACCCTACGGTCGCGGCCCGGCGATGGCGATCATGGACCGCGCCCGTCGCGGGGAGCACGACCTCGGTGAGCTCTCCGGACCGTTGCGCGACGTGCTCGACGCCGCGCTCTCGCCCGACCCGCTGGCGCGCCCGAGCCTGCACGAGATCCTCGCCTGGATCCGGCCCCTGAGCACGCGTCCGGAGCTGCCGCAGGGCACGCCGCCGGTCGAGACTCCCGAGGACTTCACGCTGCCGCTCGCGCTCGCTGCCCAGGCAGGTCCGCCGCCAAGGGTCGCCGCGCCCGACGACCTGACCGACCGGCTCACCGACGACGTCCCCAGGCCGACGAGCGTCCTGCCCACCGAGGTCGGCCCGCCGGCGCCGTTCGCGCCGTTCGCGGGCCCTCCACCGCACGCCGCCCCGACCGTGGGACCGGCGGTCGCGCCGTTCGCGCCGCCGCCGGGCATGGCCCGGCTCGAGCAGGAGTGGGACCAGCAGTGGGGTGACCCGTTCGCACCTCCGCCGCCGAAGGCCCCGCTCGCCGAGCGGCTCCGCCGCGCGTCGGCGGTCGGTTGTGCCGCGGTCGCGGTCGGTGCGGCGACGGCCGCGGCGCCGTACGTCACGGCCTTCCTGCTCGTGCTCGCCGTCTGGCTGCTCCGGGCGGGCTCGCTCGCCGCGTCGTCGGTCGCCGGCAAGCGGATGGTCCGTGGGCGCAAGTGGCACGACGGCATCGGGCTCGCGTTCTCCAGCCCGTGGCACCTGCTCCGCGCGACGACGGGCACCGCCGTCCTGACCCTGTGGAGCGCCGGCATCGCGGCTGCCGTGGGTCTGGTCTGCTACGCCGCGGCCGCGTCCGTCGCCACCACCCTCTTCGCCGGCGGTACGGCGTTCGGCGTCGCGCTGTGGACCGGTATCGCCGCCGACCGGTTCCGTGGTCCGCTCTCCCGGATCGTCAACCCGCTCAGCCGGACCGCCGTGCCGTGGCTCGTGCTCTGTGGGGCGCTGCTCGCGGTCGCCGCCTTCCTCGGCGTCGCCGTCGCCGCGGGGGGCGTAAGCTGGCTCCCGGCCGACTCCGGTCCGTTCGGCCTCTGAGCCGGCGCGTCACCCCGACGTACGCCGACCTGCGGCCCACCACAGCGCGCCGACGGCAGCCGTGGCGGCCGCGATCGCGACGACCCGCGCCGGCCCGGGCGCGGCCGCCCGCTGGTAGCGCAGGACCTCGCCGTAGGACCGGGCGGACAGCACGGCCGCACGCGACTGGCTCGAGAGCACCGACAACGACGACGTCGAGGAGCCGAGGGACCCGATCGACGCGAAGGAGCCCACCGAGCCGATCGAGAGCGACGACCCGGCCGAGCCGATCGAGAGGACGGACTCGCAGGAGCCGATGCTGAGGATCGAGTTGCGGGACAGGATCGACCACTTCGACGGCATGGGCCCATCCTCGCCCCGTCCGACCCGGATCGCGAGACCCGGTGCCGCGCTCGGCCGGCCGTGGCATCATGGGCGCGTGCCGCACCTGAGCCTCAGCATCATCATTACCTAGCGCGTCGAGCCCAGCTCGACGCGCAGCCTCTCGTTCTCGGGAGGCTTTTCTTATGCCCGCGGCACGCCACGACCCGAGGACGACCGATGACGACCCAGCCCGACGCACTCGACCTGCACGGTGCGTTCCACGTCTACGACACCACCCTGCGCGACGGCGCGCAGCAGGAGGGGCTCAACCTCTCCGTCGCCGACAAGCTGTCGATCGCGCGCCAGCTCGACGGTCTCGGGGTCGGGTACATCGAGGGCGGCTGGCCCGGCGCCAACCCCAAGGACACCGAGTTCTTCCGGCGCGCGAGCCAGGAGCTGGACCTGCGGCACGCGCGGCTCGCGGCGTTCGGCGCCACCCGCCGGGCGGGCATGAAGGCCGCGGACGACCCGCTCGTCGCGGCACTGCGCGACAGCGGCGCGGGCGTCGTGACCCTCGTCGCGAAGTCGCACGACCGGCACGTCGAGAAGGCGTTGCGGACCACGCTCGAGGAGAACCTCGAGATGATCCGCGACACCGTCAGCCACCTGCGGGCCGAGGGTCAGCAGGTCTTCCTCGACGCCGAGCACTTCTTCGACGGCTACCGCGCCAACCGCGACTACGCGCTGGAGGTGCTGCGCACGGCGTACGACGCGGGCGCCGACGTGATCGCGCTCTGCGACACCAACGGCGGCATGCTGCCGGGCTGGGTCGGCGACGTCGTCAACGACGTGGTCGAGACGACCGGTGTCCGGGTCGGCATCCACTGCCACAACGACACCGGCTGCGCCGTCGCCAACACCCTCGCCGCGGTCGACGCGGGCGCGACCCACGTGCAGGGCTGCATCAACGGCTACGGCGAGCGCACCGGCAACGCCGACCTGGTGAACGTGGTCGCGAACCTCGAGCTCAAGCTGGACCGGCAGGTGCTGCCGCCGGGTCTGCTCACCGAGGCGACCCGGATCGCGCACGCGGTCGCGGAGGTCACCAACGTGCCGCCCGCCTCCCGGCAGCCCTACGTCGGCGTCTCGGCCTTCGCGCACAAGGCGGGCCTGCACGCGAGCGCGATCAAGGTCGACCCCGACCTCTACCAGCACATGGACCCCGCCGGCGTCGGCAACGACATGCGGCTGCTGGTCTCGGAGATGGCGGGCCGCGCCTCGATCGAGCTCAAGGGCCGCGAGCTCGGGTTCGACCTCTCCGGCGACCCCGAGCTCGTGTCGCGCGTGACCGGGAGGGTGAAGCAGATGGAGGCGGGCGGCTACACGTTCGAGGCCGCCGACGCCTCCTTCGAGCTGCTGCTGGTCGAGGAGGCCGAGGGCCGCCGGCCGTCGTACTTCGACGTCGAGTCGTGGCGGGTGATCACCGAGACCCTCACCCACTCCCAGCCCGGCGAGGAGGCCGTCTCCGAGGCCACGGTGAAGCTGCGGGCCGCCGGGGTCCGGTACGTCGTCACCGGCGAGGGCAACGGCCCGGTCAACGCCCTCGACCAGGCGCTGCGCTCGGCGATCGTGCAGGCCTACCCGGAGATCGCGAAGTTCGAGCTGATCGACTTCAAGGTCCGGATCCTCGACCAGGGCCACGGCACCGACGCGATCACGCGCGTGCTGATCGAGACCGCCGACGGCGAGTCGTCGTGGGTCACCGTCGGCGTCGGCGCCAACGTGATCGAGGCGTCCTGGGAGGCGCTGGCCGACGGCATCACCTACGGCCTGCGCCGCCACCACGACGGCTGAGGGCGGCTAGAGCGCCCCGACCGCCGGGCAGCTTCCGCCGACCTTCGGCGAGAACGTCAGCAGCGTGATCGAGTGCGACGGGAAGGTGTGCTTGAGCGTTCCGTCGCCCTTCCACACCTGGTGCGTCGGCCTGCGCACCGACACCGGTCGCGAGTGGACCGACCGCGGGCGGGTCAGCGTGTCGGGGTCCGTGCGCAGGGTGCGTACGCCGACGCAGGTCGTCGCGGGGTGGCCCGTGATGTCGATCGCGACCTTGTGGTCCGCCTTCCACGCGTGGTTCACCACGAGCATCGACGTCTTCGCGCCGGCGCGGGTCGCTGCGATCGTCAGGTCCGACGGCTCGCCCGTGACCTGGACCGGCTGCTGCCCGACCAGGTGGTGGACGTAGTCGAGGACGTAGGCACGGCCCGAGAGCGCCGGCTTGTCGCCGTACATCTCCAGCAGCGAGCGGAAGTTGGACAGGTCGGAGACCTGCACGCCCTGGTTGACCTGCCCGACGAGTACCATCGCCTGGACCAGCTCGCGCATGAACGTCGCCGTGCTCGGGCCGCCCTTGTCGCGGTGCTGGCCGCCGAACTCGGTGACGTTGAGGTAGCGGCCGGCCGCGCCCGGTCGTGACGACGAGCGCATCTCGGAGCGGAGGTAGGCGAGCCGGTTGTTCTGCTTGGTCGCGGCCTTCATCAGCGTCGTGAACATCCGCTGGATGCCGGTGGGGCCGCCGATGTTGGCGTAGGAGTGCACGGCCAGGCAGTCATAGGGCAGCCCGAGCTGCTCCATGCGCCGGATGAAGGAGTCGGTCGCCCAGCTGCTGCAGATCTGGACGTCGAGACCCGGGATCGCCTTCAGGGCCTGGTAGTAGTCCTTGAAGCCGGGCATCGGGCCGGCGGTGTAGCTGATCTTGAGCGTGGAGTGCCGCGGCGGCTTGCCGCCGCCCAGCAGTCCACCGCTGCCGAAGACGACGCGGTCGTGGTCGGGGCTGACCGTGAACTCGTTGGCGCCGAGCAGTCCGCCGCCCAGCGCGGGGACGTACTTCCACTCGCGTCCGTTGACCCACACCCGCGGCTTGGTCGACAGCGAGATCGGCGTGTAGCGCGGGCGGTAGGTCTGGTTCGGCGACCCGTCACCCTCGACGGGCTTGCGCAGGTTGCAGCCGGTGACCTTGTAGAGCCCGTGGTCGCCGGGCTCGCCGTCGGGCCGGACCTGGCCGCCGCTGATGTAGTCCTCGAGGCGCTCGGACAGCGCCTTGGCCCGCCAGTACCGCTGCGCCTTGTTGAACGGCTCGTTGCCGAGCTCGACGTAGATCTGCTTCTGGCCGGTTGCGGAGGCGATCTTCTTGACGTAGTCGACCGCGGCGTCGACCGGCGTGTTGATCATCGGGACCATCACGTTGGTCGTCGCGTGGGCCGCCTTCGCGAACTGCGCGTGCCGGGCGATCGTGTACTGCGACGCGGAGGCGGGGATCGGCGCGAACAGCGGTCGCAGGAGTCCGCCGCTGGTCTGGCAGCCCGGCTTGCCCTCGGCGTGGCTCGGGTTGAACAGGTTGGCGACGGTCCCGCCCGGGTAGCGGATGGCGCCGAGCCCGACCTTGCGGACCAGGCGGGCGACGTCGTCGCGGACCTTGTGATGCTTCGCGTCCCACGCGCCGTCGGCGCTGCCGAACCAGCGCAGGTTGCCGCCGACGATCGCGCGGGCGACCGGAGGCACGTCGCGGGGGGTGTCGGTGATGGTGACGGTCGGCGCGTCGCCCCGGTGCGTGCGGTGGTCCTGGCGGTCGGCGGCGACGCTGCTCGCCGGCAGCTGGACAGGTCCGAGGATCGCCACCAGGGCGAGCAGCACGAAGGCCATGGGACGGGCACGCACGGCGGAACAGTAAGTGACACCTACCGCCGTGCGAGGCAGAACCGTGCAATTCTGTCCGATCGTTCAGTGGTCGGCGACGACCCGTCGGACCAGGTCCTCCCACCCCGCCTGGATCCGCTCCAGCGGCACCTGCTCGCGGTTGACCTGCTGGCGCAGGACGATCATCTCCAGTGGGGCGACGAGCGCCGTGGCGAGGTAGGGGACGTCGCCCTGCACGCCGAGCTGCTCGAGCAGGTAGCGGACGTGCATCGTCGTGAACGACAGCGCGCCGAAGCTGCGGGCCGCCGGGTGCCGGGCGGCCTCGATGAGCTCGGCGTGGTGCAGGTTGAGGGTGACGCGTGAGCGACCGAACGCGAGGAGCCGCTCCATCGGCGGGGCGCCCGGACCGAGCGGGGGAGGGCCGCCGATGACCTGGGCCTGCCACTCGCGCTCGGAGTGGTCGAGAAGCTGGCCCATCAGCCCCTCGCGGGTGCCGAACCGCCGGAAGAGCGTGCCCTTGCCGACGCAGGCGCGGCGCGCGACGTCGTCCATCGTCACGGCGTCGATGCCGCGCTCCTCGACCAGCTCCTGGGCGGCGCGCAGCAGGACCTCGCGGTTGTGGGCGGCGTCACTGCGCTCGGGTCTCTCACGCTGCAGCAGCGGCAGCTCGCGGCCGCCGGGGGCGAGGGGTAGGTCCATGACGCCGCCACCCTAGGGGGCGGTGTGAGCGGGGTCCCACGAATTTCTCCTCCGCTAGGAGGAATGAAAACGGACCACGGTCCGTTTCGACCCACATGACCGCAACCACCCGCATCGCCGTACTCGTCGGCAGCCTGCGCGCCGACTCCACCCACCGCCGCTTGGCCGAGATCCTCGCGGAGGAGACCCCGGCCCACGTCGAGCTCGACATCGTCGACGGTCTCGACCGGGTCCCGTTCTACAACGAGGACCTCGACGGAGCCGACGCCCCGGCGACCGCGACCGCGCTGCGCGAGCGGGTCGCACGCGCTGACCGGGTCCTGGCGCTGACGCCCGAGTACAACGGGTCGATCCCCGCGGTCCTCAAGAACGCGATCGACTGGCTGTCGCGGCCCTACGGCGCCGGTGCGCTCGTGGGCAAGCCGTTCGGCGTGGCCGGTGCGACGCCGACGCCGTACGGCGGCAAGTGGGCCCACGGCGACACCGCTCGCGCCGCCGGCGTCGCGGGCGCGAAGGTCGTCGAGGACGTGACCGTCTCCCAGCCCGCCGTCGGCATCGACGTCACGACCGACGCCGAGCTGCGGGCGAAGCTGCTCGAGGCCGTTGCCAAGCTCGTCGAGTACGACGCCGAGGCCGCCGCCGCCTGATCCCCGATAGCGTCGGGGCGTGACCGAGCTGCACGACCTGACCGCGCTCGAGCAGGGCGACCTCGTCCGGAAGGGCGAGATCAGCCCGACCGAGCTGACCGAGCACTACCTCGAACGCGCCGAGCGACTGGACCCCGAGTTCGTCGCCGGCGCGTTCGCCTATCTCGGCCCGGACGAGGCCCGCGCCCGCGCCCGCGAGGTCGAGGCCGTCGGCCCGGTCGGCGACGGCGCGTCCCCGCTGGCCGGCGTGCCTACGGCCATCAAGGACCTCAACCTGACCCGCGGCGTACCGACCGCCTTCGGCTCGCCGGTCTTCGCGGGCAACGTGCCCGAGGTCTCGGACGCCGTGACGCTGGCGATCGAGGCGGCCGGGATGGTCAGCCTCGGCAAGACCGCGACACCGGAGTTCGGCTCGCCCTGCTACACCGAGCCGGAAGGGCGTCCGCCGGCCGTGACCCCGTGGGACACGACCCGGATGGCCGGTGGCTCGTCCGGCGGCGCGGCCGCTGCGGTCGCGGCGGGCCTGGCGCCGGTCGCGCACGGGTCCGACGGCGGCGGGTCGATCCGGATCCCCGCGTCCTGCTGCGGGCTGGTCGGCCTCAAGCCGACCCGCGGCCGGATCAGCGGCTTCCCGATGTACGGCGACCCGGTCGGCCTCGGCACGTCCGGGTCGATCGCGCGGACGGTCGCCGACGCCGCCGCGCTGCTCGACGTGCTCGCCGGCCGCCGCGTGGGTGACCCGACGTGGGCACCGGCGCCGGCCGGGACGTTCCTCGAGGCGACCCGCCGCGAGCCCGGCCGGCTGCGGGTCGCGCGCTTCCACGAGCCGGTGATCGGCGCGGCCGAGGTGCACCCCGAGGTGCGCACGGCGTACAATGACGCCTCCCGGCTGCTCGAGTCCCTCGGTCACGCCATCGAGGACGTCCAGGTGCCGATCCCGTCCGACGCCGTCCCCGTGTTCGAGACCTGCTGGTCGGTGCTGACGGCGCTCTCGGTGACGCCGCTGCCCGAGGACGTGCGGCCGCTGCTGAGGCCGCTGACCCTCTGGCTGGCCGAGCGGGGGGAGTCCGTCTCCGCGCCGGAGTTCGGGCTCGCGATCGGCGCCCTGCGCAGGTACGCCTCCGACGCGCTGGTCGCGCTGGCGCCGTACGACATCGTGTTGACGCCGACCCTCGCCCAGCCGCCGCTGCTGGTCGGCGCGATCCGCGACGACGACGACCCGGCTGCCGACTTCGAGGCGCAGAAGCGGTTCACGCCCTGGACGTCGGCCTGGAACGTCACCGGCATGCCCGCCATCAGCCTGCCGCTCCACCAGACCCCCGACGGCCTTCCCGTCGGCGTGATGCTCGCCGGCCGCCCCGCCGAGGAGGAGCTGCTGCTCTCCCTCGCCGCCCAGGTCGAGGCCGCTGCCCCCGCCGCCTCCTCCGGCCTCCCCTGGAAGGACCGCCACCCCCGCATGTGGTGAACGTTGATTCGAGGGTCTCTCGCCGTCGAATCGAGGGTCTCTCGCCGTCGAATCGAGGGTCTCTCCGCGTTGAATCGAAACTGGGTGCACGCAGCCTGACCGATCCTCGACTCAACCTCGACGGAACCTCGATTCGACCCGCAGAGACCTTCGATTCAACCTGGAGTGACCTTCGAATCAATCGTGAACCAGGTGGGGGCGGCGGCGAGGAAGGTGGGGCGGGGGAGGGAGCCGGCGCCGGCGGGGAGTAGGGCGAGCAGGGGGACGCCGGTGACACGCGGGAGGTCGGTGCGGTTGCAGGTGGCCGCGAGGCCGGGGTGCTCGGGCCAGGCGCCGATCACGACGCCGGCGGGCTCGATGCCGCGGGCGCGGAGGGCGGTGCAGGTCAGCTCGGTGTGGTTGAGCGTGCCCAGGCCGGCACGGGCGACCACGACGACGCCGGCCCCGAGCCGGTCGGCCAGGTCGAGGAGCGTGCCGCCCTCGGCGTCCAGCCGCACGAGCAGGCCGCCGGCGCCCTCGACGAGCACCGTGTCGAACCCGCTCGCGAGATCACGGATCCGGGCCGCGTGCTCGGCCACCGTCGGGATCTCGACACCCTGCCGGCGTGCGGCGGTGTCGGGCGCGAGCGGCTCGTCCAGGGCGGCGAGCTGGACGGCCTCGCAGCCGGTGAGCGCGCCCACGCTGTCGACGTCCGGCACGTCCGGGTCTGCGCCGCCGATCCCGGTCTGCACCGGTTTCACGACGAGCACCGAGCGGCCGGCGGCGAGCTCGCGCGCAGCCAGTGCCGCGACCGCGACCGTCTTGCCGACCCCGGTGTCGGTGCCCGTCACGGCGACGATCACTGGTGGTCCTTGACGACCACGCGGAGGACCTCGACCGCTCGCTGCCAGTCGGCGTCGGGTACGCCGGCGCTCGCGGTCACCCGGAGCCGGGAGATCCCGTCGGGCACCGACGGCGGCCGGAAGCAGCCGACCCGGACGCCGGCGTCGAGCGCGGCGGCCTGCGCGGCGACGGCCGCGGCGGGGGAGGGCATCGGGATCGAGAGGACCGCACCGTCCGGCGGGACCACGCCGAGCAGGTCCGCCAGCTCACGCACCCGTTCGTGGACGCGGGCGGCCAGCTCGGGTCGCTCCCGGAGGAGCCGCAGCGCGGCGAGAGCCGACCCGGTGGGCGCCGGCGCGAGCCCGGTGTCGAAGATGAACGGCCGGGCGCGGTTGACCAGGTGCTCGCGGACCCCGGTCGGCCCGAGCACGGCGCCGCCCTGGCTGCCGAGCGACTTCGAGAGCGTCGCGGTGACGACGACGTGCGGGAGCCCGGCGAGGCCGAGCCGGTGCACCAGCCCCGGCCCGTGCACGCCGAGGCCGTGCGCCTCGTCGACGACCAGCAGCGCGCCGTGCTCCTCGCACAGCGCGGCAAGGTCGGTCAGCGGCGCCGCGTCGCCGAGCACCGAGTACACCGACTCGGCCAGCACCAGCGTCCGCTCGCCGGCCTCACGTGCGGCCACCAGGCCGTCCCGGACCGCTGCCACGTCGCTGTGCGGAACCACGGTCAGCCGCGCGCGCGAGAGTCGTACGCCGTCCACGAGCGACGCGTGGATGTGCGCGTCGGACAGCACCCGGCAGCTGCGGTCCGCGAGCGCGGTCACGACCGCGAGGTTGGCGTGGTAGCCGGTGGAGAGCACCAGCGCCGCGGGCTGGCCCAGGTACGCCGCCAGCTCCTGCTCGAGCGTCTCGTGCAGCTCGAGGGTCCCCGTCACGAGGCGCGAGGCCGCGGACCCGGCGCCCCAGGCGAGCGCGGCGTCGGCCGCGGCCCGGCGTACGTCCGGGTGCCCCGCGAGGCCGAGGTAGTCGTTGCCCGCGAGGTCGGTCGTCGGGTCGGCCGCCGTCCGCGGCAGCAGCCGGCGGGTCAGTCCGGCCTCGTCCCGCTCGTCCGCCTGCTGCTCGAGCCAGCTCTGCCAGCTCATCCGGCCTTCACCGCCTCCGTGATGCCGCCGAGGAGCACGTCGAGCTCCGCGTCGCTGGTGACGTACGGCGGCATGGCATAGACCAGGTCCCGGAACGGCCGCAGCCACACCCCCGCGGCCACCGAGGCGTCCGTCGCGCCGGCCACGTCGACGTCGTGGTCGAGCTGGACCACCCCGACGGCGCCGACGGTGCGCACGTCCGCGACGCCGGGCAGGTCGCGCAGCGGCGCGAGCCCGGCGGTCAGCCGCCGGTTGATCCGGTCGACCTCGGCCGTCCAGTCCCCGTCGAGCAGCAGGTCGATGCTCGCGAGCGCCACCGCGCAGGCGAGCGGGTTGCCCATGAACGTCGGGCCGTGCATCAGGACGCCGGACTCGCTCGCGGAGATGCCCGCGGCGATGCGCCCGTTCGTCAGCACCGCGGCGAGCGTCACGTAACCGCCGGTCAGCGCCTTGCCGACGCACAGCACGTCGGGGGTGACCAGCTCGGAGACGAACAGGTGGCCGGTGCGGCCGAAGCCGGTGGCGATCTCGTCGAAGACGAGCACCAGGTCGTGCTCGTCCGCGACCTCGCGCAGCAGCCTCAGGCACTCCACGGGATAGGGGTGCATGCCACCCGCGCCCTGCAGCAGCGGTTCGACGACGATGCCCGCGAGCTCGCGTGCGTGCTCGGCGACGAGAGCCCGCACCGCGTCGGCCCAGGCCGAGACCTCCGCCCCCGTCGCGTCGGCCGCCGGCGGCTGCGGCGCGAACACGTGCTCCGGCAGCACCCCGCGCCACATCGAGTGCATGCCGCCGTCGGGGTCGGTGACGCTCATCGGGTGGAACGTGTCGCCGTGGTAGCCGCCGCGCACGGTCAGCAGCCGGGTCCGCTCGGGCCGTCCCGTGCCGCGCTGGTGCTGCAGCACCATCTTGAGCGCCACCTCGACCGAGACCGATCCGGAGTCGGCGAGGAAGACGTGGTCCAGTCCGTCGGGGGTGATCTCGACCAGGCGCTCGCCGAGCCGGATCGCCGGCGCGTGCGTGAGGCCGCCGAACATCACGTGCGCGAAGTCGCCGACCTGCGCCGACACCGCCGCGTCCAGCACCGGGTGCCGGTAGCCGTGGATCGCCGCCCACCACGACGACATCGCGTCGACCAGCTCCACCTCACCGCGCGCGGGGTCGGCGACGCGCAGCCGGGCACCGCTCGCGCCCGTGACCAGCCGCACCGGAGCGGGCGACGTCATCGACGTGTAGGGGTGCCAGAGGTGCTCGCGGTCGAAGGCGAGCTGGTCGGCGTACGTCGTCGCGGTCACGGGTCGGCTCGGGTCAGGCGTTCGCGGGCACCTCGGTGCCGGCACCGCGGGACCGGATCACCGGCTTGCCGCTCTCCGCCGGACCGTGCGAGCAGCTGCCGCCGCAGCCCTCACCGCAGCCCTCGGCGCCGGAGCCGCACGGCGTCGCGACGACCGCGCCCATCCGGTGCGCGCGAGCGTCCTGGTGCGCGGCGAGGATCTCGTCGAACGCGGTGTCCTCGAGGCCGAGGATCACGAAGCCGTTGTCGCGGAGCATCTCCAGGTCGGAGACCGCGTCCTGCCCCTCGGAGGTGAGGTAGTCCCCGAGGAAGATCGAGTTCGCGACCTGCAGGGCGAGCGGCTGCAGCGACCGCAGGTGCATCTCCCGGCCGCCGGCGATCCGGATCTCCTTGTCGGGGCAGACGAACCGCGCCATCGCGAGGATCTTCACGCAGCGGGTGGGGGAGAGCTCCCAGGTGTTCTCGTACGGCGTCCCGTCGAACGGCATCAGGAAGTTGACCGGGATCGAGTCCGCGTCCAGCGCCCGCAGCGCGAACAGCGCCTCGACCAGCTGCTCGTCGGTCTCGCGCAGGCCGGCGATCAGGCCCGAGCAGGGGGACAGGCCGGCCGACTTGGCCTTGCCGATCGTGTCGACGCGGTCGTCGTAGGTGTGCGTCTGGACGATGTTGTCGTGGTTGGACTCGGCGGTGTTGATGTTGTGGTTGTAGGCGTCCACGCCGGCGGCCTTGAGCTTCTCGGCCTGCCCGTCCTTGAGCAGCCCGAGGCACGCGCAGACCTCGACGCCCTCGTACTCGTCCTTGAGCGCCTCGGTCATCTCGACGACCTTGTCGATGTCGCGGTCGGACGGCCCGCGGCCCGACGACACCATGCAGACCCGCGTCGCGCCGCCGCGCAGGCCGGCGCCCGCCTGCTTGAGGGTCTCGTCCGTGGAGAGCCAGGAGTACTTGAGGATCGGGGCCGCGGACCCCAGCGCCTGAGAGCAGTAGTTGCAGTTCTCGGGGCACAGGCCGGACTTCAGGTTGACCAGGTAGTTGACCTTGACCGTGTTCCCGAAGTGCTCCCGGCGCAGCCGGCCCGCGGCCGCCACGACCGCCATCAGCTCCGCGTCCGACGCGCGGAGCACGGCGAGCGCGTCCGCCTCGGTCGCCGTGCCTCCGGCGAGGACCTTGTCGGCGATCTGGTCGAACTCGGTGGGCATGGCTCTCCTCGGGACGGCGACCTGAACGGTGTTCAGGTTAACCTGGGAGCATGTCCGGGTCGAACGAGGACCGCCCCGCGATCTTCTGCGCCTGGTGCGGTGGCGTGCTCGACGCGGACGCGTTCTGCGACTCCGACCAGGCGCGCGAGGCCTCCGACCACGCGGCCTGCGAGCGCCGGCTCGCGACCGAGCAGCCCCGCTACTGCGCCACCTGCCGACTGCCGCTGACCGACGGGTGCGAGCACCGATGAAGGTGCGCTACCGCCGTACCGACGTCGTCGCGCACGCCGTCGACACCCTCGACGCGCACGGCCTGGCGGCTCTCTCGATGCGGCGCCTGGCGGCCGACCTGGGGGTCCAGCCGGCCGCGCTCTACCACCACTTCACCGACAAGCAGGCGTTGCTGTCGGCGGTCGCCGAGGAGCTGCTGGACCGCGGCCGCCGCGCGACCGAGGTCGTGCCCTGGGACGCCGAGCTGCACCTGGTCTGCGTGGAGCTGCGCGACGCGATGACGGCGCACCGCGACGCCGCCGCCCTGATCGCCGCGGTGTACGACGCCGGCGGCGCGCGGGAGCCGGAGCGCCGGATGACCGACGCCCTGCTGCGCGGCGGCGCCGACGACGAGCTGGCGCGGGTCGGCGCACGGACCCTGCTGCGCCACGTCTTCGCCGCCGTGGGCGACGACCCCGAGGCGTTCGCGCTCGGGCTGTCCCTGGTGCTGGACGGACTGCGCGCGCGGCTCTGATATCGCGATCCGGGCCGCGTTAAAGTCGAGGAAACACCCGGGAGGCACGATGGAAGACATGGCCAGCACGATGAAGCCCGTGACCGTCGTCCTGTTCGGGGCGACCGGTGACCTCGCGAAGCGCAAGCTGCTGCCCGGCATGCTGCACCTCTTCGAGACCGGGCTGCTGCGCGACCTGCAGGTCGTCGGCACCTCCCTCGACGACTACACCACCGAGTCGTTCGTGGAGTTCGCGCACGAGGCGATGAAGGAGTTCGCCGGCAACGACGGCGACATGGAAGCCTGGCCGGAGTTCGCCAAGCGGCTGCACTGGGCGCCCGGCAAGGACGGTCCCCAGGGGCTGCGCGAGGTCGTCGAGAAGGTCGAGGCCGACGCCGGCGACGAGGTGGTCCGGCTGCACTACCTGAGCGTCCCGCCGAAGGCCGCCCTCGTCGTGGTCAAGGAGCTCGAGGAGGCCGGACTCGTCAAGGGCAGCCGGATCATCATGGAGAAGCCCTTCGGCACCGACCTCGAGAGCGCCAAGAAGCTCAACGACCAGCTGCACAAGGTCTTCGACGAGACACAGATCTACCGGATCGACCACTTCCTCGGGAAGGAAGCGGCACAGAACATCCTCGCCTTCCGGTTCGCGAACGGGCTGTTCGAGCAGATCTGGCACCGCAACAGCATCGAGCACGTCCAGATCGACGTACCCGAGGAGCTCGGCCTGGAGCAGCGCGCCCAGTTCTACGAGTCCACCGGTGCCTACAAGGACATGGTGGTCACGCACCTGTTCCAGGTCCTCGCCTTCACCGCCATGGAGCCGCCGACGTCGCTCTCGCCCGAGGCGATCAACGAGGAGAAGAACAAGGTCTTCCGGTCCATCCTGCCGATCGACCCGGCGAACGTGGTCCGCGGCCAGTACCAGGGCTACCGCCAGATCGACGGCGTCGCGCCCGAGTCCGAGACCGAGACGTTCATCGCCCTGAAGTGCTTCATCGACAACTGGCGCTGGGCGGGGGTGCCGTTCTTCCTGCGCACCGGCAAGCGGATGGCCGAGGGCGCGCGGATCATCTCGATCGCGTTCAAGGAGCCGCCGCGGTCGATGTTCCCGCACAACTCCGGCGTCGGCGACCACGGTCCCGACCACCTGACGTTCGACCTCGCCGACCGGGCGCGGATGTCGCTGTCGTTCTACGGCAAGCGCCCGGGCCCGGGCATGAAGCTCGACAAGCTCTCGATGCAGTTCGCGATGCAGGACACCGGGTGGGCGGGCTCGGTGCTCGAGGCCTACGAGCGGCTGATCTACGACGCCGCCCGCGGCGACCGCACCCTGTTCACCGAGGCCGAGGGCATCGAGCGGTTGTGGGAGGTCTCCCAGCCGCTCCTCGACGCACCGCCGATCGTGCGGCCCTACCGCCAGGGGAGCTGGGGTCCCAACCAGATCCACCAGCTGATCGCGCCCTTCGCGTGGCGGCTGCCGTTCGAGCGTGAGTGGCGCAACCCGGACACCACGGGCGGCTGATCGTCAGGCGGGAACGCGCTCGCGCGTCGAGTGGAACCGGTAGTCGCCGATCGGGAACCGCACCGCCTCACGGTGGGCGCTGATCGTCGAGGTCGGCCGCAGCAGCGTCGCCTCGCCGTGCTGGTTGAAGTAGTAGCTGCGCGCGGTCGCGCAGCTCCCGGCGTTGAACACCGAGTTGCCCAGCAGCTCGGTCATCCGGTCGAGGAACTCCTGGTTCGCCCGCTCGCTCACCTCGAAGACGTCCGCGTCCGCCTTCCGCATCGCGCGGAACAGCCGGTCCATGTGGGCCATCTGGGTCTCGATGGTCGTGAAGTAGGACAGCCCGGAGTAGGAGTAGGGGCTGTTCAGCGACAGGAAGTTGGGGAACTTCGGCACGGTGATGCCCTCGTAGGCGCAGAAGCGGTTGTCCCGCCACCACTTCCCCAGATCGCGCCCCTCGCGGCCGACCACCTGGATCGCGGGGAAGTTCGCGTCCCACAGGTTGAAGCCGGTCGCCAGCACGAGGACGTCGATGTCGGCGCGACGGCCGTCGGCCAGCACGACGCCGGTGGCGTCGACGTGGTCGATCGAGGTGGTCTCGAGGTCGACGTGCGGCTTCGTGAACGTCGGGAAGTAGGTGTTGGAGAACGTCGGTCGCTTGCACCCGAAGTCGTAGTCGGGCGTCAGCTTCGCCTTGAGCTCGGGGTCCTTGACCTGCCGGTCGAGGTGCCGCCGGCAGACCTGGGCGCCGATCCGGTTCGCCCACGGCAGGTCCCGGAAGTGCAGCACCCCGGCGACCATCATCACCTCGAGGATCGAGCTGCCGACCAGCCGGGCGATCCGCTGGGTCAGCGGCACCCTGGCGAACGCGGCACGTACGGCGCCGGGGACGGGGCCGTCGAGCTTCGGGCTGACGTAGATCGCGGTGCGCTGGAACACCGTGAGGTGGCCCGCCGCCCTGGCCAGCTCGGGGATCAGCTGCACCGCGGTCGCGCCGGTGCCGATGACACCGATCCGCTTGCCCTCGAGGTCGACGTCGTCGCGCCAGCGCGTCGTGTGGACCACCTCGCCCGCGAAGTCCTCGATCCCGGCGATGTCGGGCATCCGCGGCTGGGACAGGAAGCCGGTGGCGGTGAGCAGGTAGCGTCCGCGGACCTCGTCACCGCCCTCGAGGGAGACCACCCAGCACGACCCGTCCTCGTCCCAGCGCGCGCCCGTGACCACGACGGAGAAGCGCATGTGCCTGCGCAGGTCGTACTTGTCCGCCACGTGCTCGGCGTACCGCTTCAGCTCCGCGCCGGGCGCGAACAACCGCGACCAGTGCGGGTTCGGCTCGAAGGAGTAGGAATAGGTCGCCGACGGGATGTCGACGGCGAGGCCGGGGTAGCGGTTGACGTGCCAGGTGCCGCCGAGGTCGTCCTCGCGCTCCAGGACGACCAGGTCGTCGTAGCCCAGCCGGCGGAGCTGGATCGCCGCACCCATCCCGCCGAAGCCGGCACCGACGATGACGGCGTCGTGCATCTGTTCGCTGCTCATGAGGTGCTCCGTTCGTGGGTGGCGTCCGCCAGTCGTCGTGAGTACGCCGACCGCCGCTCGTCGTCCGCGTGCAGCGCCCGGTCGTCGCGGAGCACGCGCCGCACCCGGTCGAGCACCCGCGTGGGGACCAGGTGGCTCGTCGTGGCGAGGGCGCCGACGTAGCCCGGCACCGCGATCTCCGCGGCCCGGCTGGCGACCGAGCCGACGATGGCATCGGCGATCGCGGCAGGCGGGACCTTCGGGATCGGCTTCATGTCCAGCCCGGAGGCCAGGTCGGTGTCGACGGCCGAGGGCAGCACCGCGGTGAGGCCGACGCCGTACGGCGCCATCTCGAGCCGGGTTGCGGCGGTGAGCCCGACCACGGCGTACTTGCTGGCGTTGTAGACCGCCAGCCCCGGGACCGGGAACTTCCCCGCGAGCGAGGCGACGTTGACGACGTGACCGCGGCCGCGGTCGACCATGCCGGGCAGCACCAGCCGCATCCCGTGCAGCACGCCGGTCACGTTGACGTCCAGGACCAGGCGGTCGATCGCCTCGTCGCCGTCGAGGAAGGCGCCGTTCGGCATCACGCCGGCGTTGTTGACCAGGACGTCGACGGGACCGTGCTCCGCCACGGCGGCATCGAGCATCGCCGCGTAGGACGCGCGCTCGCGCACGTCCATGGCGTGCCCGCTGGCACCGGTCTCGGCCGCGGTGCGCTCCGCCGCCTCCGGATCGACGTCGCCGAACGACACCCGGGCACCGTGCGCGAGGAACGCCTCCACCGTCGAGCGCCCGATGCCGCGGGCACCGCCGGTGATGACGACGTGCGCGTCGGCCAGGTCGATCGAGGGGAGTCGGGTCATCGGAGCGTCAAGGTTCCCTCCGTGCGGAATCTGATGTCAGAAACGGAATCTAGTGTCAGTTTTCGGCCGTTGGCAATAGGCTGCGCGTCATGACCGCGATGCCTGCGACCGACCGCGCGGGGCTCAGTCGCGCCGAGCGGCGCAAGGCCGAGACCCGCCGCGAGATCATCGACGCGGCCTTCGCCTGCTTCGCCGAGCGCGGCTACCACGCGACAGGGATCGCCGACATCGCCGCGCGGCTCGGCATGGGCCACGGCACGTTCTACCGCTACTTCGAGAACAAGCGGGACATCGTGGAGCACGTCATCACCGACCTCGTCGAGCGGATCCTCGGCGCGCTCGGCGCGGAGAACGCGCCCGAGGCCGTCGACACCCTCGAGGACTACCGGCAGCAGTCCGCCCGCATCGGCGAGGCGCTCGCCTCGATCTTCGGCTCCGACCTGCGGATGCCGCGGCTGCTGCTCGAAGCCCCCGGCATCGACCAGGCCATGAGCGACCGGATGCTCGAGCTCTTCGACACGACGGCGCAGTTCACGGCGGCGTACCTCGACCACGGCGTCCGGCTCGGCTACCTGCGCGCCGACCTCGACGTGCGGGCGACGGCCCACGCGATCAACGGCATGATCCTCGGCTCGGTCCTCGCGGCGCTCCGCGACCCGGATCCCGAACGCCAGCATCGGCTGGGCGCTGCGATCAGGGCCGTCATGTACGACGGCATCGCCGCGCGCTGATCGACCCCGGGCGACGGCACCTTTCCTTGCAATTACGAGGTGCCGAGGTCGGCCGGGGTCCAGGGTGTCCCCAGCTTGGACCTACTCCCGCCCTGCGGGCCGACTCGAAGGATCCCCATGCGTCTCCGCCTCCCTGCCGCAGCACTCGCCGTCGCCCTCGGGCTCGCGGCCGTCACCGCCCCGACGGCGACCGCGACGCCCCGACCGCACGCCCCGAAGGCGCCGGCCTCGCACGCCCGGGCCGCCGCCGCTCTCGACCGCGCGCAGGCAGTCGTCTCCGGCCACTCCCGCGGAAAGGACGCCACCATCGCCCTGCGTGACCTGTGGGCGAGCATGGACGCGCTCTCGCCCGCCGATCGCGGCCGAGCGCGTGCGCTGCTGGCCCGCCCGACCCTGCCGAGCGCGAAGGTCCGCTGCAAGAAGACGATCTGCATCCACTACACGACGTCGGGGAAGAACGCCGTCAGCAGGCGGGACGTGAGCCCGCACAACGGGACCCCGGACTACGTCGACCTGGCGCTCAAGACGGTCCTGCGCATCCACGACGTCTACGTGACTGCGGGCTACCGCGAGCCGCTGCCCGACAAGGGCAAGAGCGGCAGCAGCGCGCTCGACGTCTTCCTCCAGGACGACGGCGCCAAGGGCCTCTATGGCTACTGCGCGCCGGACCAGAACACCCCGCAGGGCGTCTACACGTCCTACTCCTACTGCTCCTTCGACAACGACTTCAAGCACTCGCAGTTCCCGACGAACACGCCCAAGACGAACCTTCAGGTGACTGCCGCGCACGAGTACTTCCACGCGACGCAGTTCTCCTACGACGCCTACGAGGACTCCTGGATCCTGGAGGCCACCGCGACCTGGGCCGAGGACGAGCTCTATCCCGACGTCAACGACAACCTCCAGTACCTGCCCGACGGCCCGATCGGCGCGCCGGACCTCCCGCTCGACTACGCCCAGGGGTGCTGCCACCAGTACGGCGACTGGATCTTCTTCCGCTACCTGACCGAGGAGTTCAACGACGAGCAGGGCGGGCTGCCGTCGCTGATCCTCCACCTCTGGCAGCGGCTGGACGCCAAGGCCGGGGTGGGTCCCGACGACTACTCCGTGCAGGGCATCGAGAACGTCCTGGCGGACCTGGGCACGTCGTTGCCCGAGCAGCTCGGCTACTTCGCGGTGGCCAACCGCTACCCGTCCCTCGCGTACACCGAGGGCCAGCTCTACCCGACCGCGGACGCCACCGAGGTCGACGTGACCAGCGGCGCGCAGGACCCCGCGGCCTTCTCCCGCTCGCTCGACCACCTGTCGACGGCGACGGTCAGGTACGTCCCCGAGGGACTGTCCGAGGACAACCGCCGCCTGCAGCTCGCGTTCGATCTCGCGCCGACCGCCCGCGGATCCTTCGCTGTGATCGCCTACGAGAAGACCAACGGCCAGGTCGAGGTCAGCGGCGTGACCCTCGACGCCAACGGGGACGCGAACGTCTCCGTGGGGTTCGACTCCGACAACGTCGCAGGCGTCGAGGTGACGCTGGTGAACGCCGGCAGTCACTACGACTGCTGGACCGGCGGCGACTTCTCCTGCCAGGGAGACTCCACCGACGACAACCTCGCGGAGTCGGTGAACGCGCTGGCGTACCTCAGCTGAGGCGCACCCGCAGCAGCCGCTCGCACTCCCCGATCAGCCGCCCCCGCAAGGGGGCGGCTCGGTCGGCGAACGCGCGCTGCGCGGCGACGTACTCCTGCTTGCCCTCGGGGGTCTCGATCCGCACCGGCTCGAACCCGAGGTCGGCGAGGTCGTAGGGCGCCGCGCGCATGTCCATCACCCGGATGTCCCAGGCGAGCTCGAAGCAGTCCATCACCAGGTCCGAGGAGACCAGCGGCCACAGCCGGAAGGCGTGCTTGTAGAGGTCCATGCCGGCGTGGAAGCAGGCGGGCTGCTCGAAGGCGGGCCGGTCGTCGCGGCCGGGGGAGAGCGTGTTGAGCGGTCGGGCAGGTGTGGTGAAGAACCGGTAGGCGTCGAAGTGCGAGCAGGCGATCCGGTGCGACTCGACGACCTGGTCGGTGCCGGCGGGCCCGAGCCGGAGCGGCCAGTCGGCGTGCCGGGTCTGGTCCTCCGTGAGGCGGTAGACCATCGCCCACTCGTGCAGCCCGAAGCAGCCGAAGTGCGGCGTGCGGGCGGCGGTGGCGGTCAGCAGCCGGTGCAGGGACTCGATCAGGGGCCGCCTCGCCGCGACGTGCTCGTCGGTCACGGCCGGGTCGAGCCCGTACCCGGGCGTCCAGCGCCGGAGCTGGGACGGACGGAACGAGTAGTAGGTGAACAGGAAGTCGAAGACCGGATGCTTCGCGCCCTCGGCGCGGCGCGCGAGGTGCGGGTCGACGTACGCGTCGACGCGCGCGCGGTGCGCTGCCGCGCGCGTCTCCAGGTCCTCGGCCACCTCCACGACCGACCAGGGTAGGTCGCTAGGGTCGGACCGTGCGCATCGCGAGGTTCACCACGGGAGAAGAGCCGACGTACGGCGTCGTCACGGGCGACCTCGACGAGTACGGCCAGCTGCCCGACGACGCGGTCATCGTGGGGCTGGCCGGCGACCCGATGTACGCCGGCGTCAAGCTGCTGGACCAGGAGTACCGGCTCGGCGACGTGAAGCTGCTGGCGCCGGTGCTGCCGCGCAGCAAGGTGGTCGCGGTCGGCAAGAACTACGCCAAGCACGCGGCCGAGATGGGCGGCGAGCAGCCCAAGGAGCCGCTGATCTTCCTCAAGCCCAACACCAGCGTGATCGGGCCGAACGACCCGATCCAGTACCCGCCGCAGACCCAGGACCTGCACTACGAGGGCGAGCTCGCGGTCGTGATCGGCCGGATCTGCCGGGACGTCCCGGCAGAGCAGGCGACCGACGTGATCTTCGGGTACACGATCGCCAACGACGTCACCGCGCGCGACCTGCAGAAGAGCGACGGCCAGTGGGCGCGGGCCAAGGGCATGGACACGTTCTGCCCGCTGGGGCCGTGGATCGAGGACGACCTCGACCCGCAGGACTTCATCGAGGGCCGGCGGCTGCAGACGTTCCTCAACGGCGACGTGAAGCAGGACGGCTCGACCGCCGACATGAGCTGGCAGATCCCGGACCTGATCGCCTACATCTCGGCGGCGATGACGCTGCTGCCGGGCGACGTGATCCTCACCGGCACCCCCGAGGGTGTCGGCCCGATGCAGGTGGACGACGAGGTCGAGGTGTCCGTCGAGGGCCTCGGCTCGCTGACGAACAAGGTGGTCAAGCGTGGTCAGTAGCGACAAGCCCGTCCGCGTCCGGATGGCGCCGTCCCCGACCGGCAGCCCGCACGTGGGACTGGTCCGGACCGCGCTCTACAACTGGGCGTTCGCGCGCCACCACCAGCGCCACGGCGCCGGCGGCACGTTCGTGTTCCGGATCGAGGACACCGACAAGGAGCGCAGCACCGCGGAGTCCTACGCCGCGATCATCGACCTGATGCGCTGGCTCGGCATGGAGTGGGACGAGGGTCCCGAGGTCGGCGGGCCCTACGCGCCGTACAAGCAGAGCGAGCGGGAGGACCTCTACCGGGAGGTGCTCGCGAAGCTGCGGGAGAGCCGGTTCGGCTACGAGTGCTACTGCACGAACGCCGAGGTCGAGGAGCGCCGCAAGGCGAGCGGCTCCAAGGTGATGGGCTACGACGGCTACTGCCGCAACCTCACCGCCGACCAGGTCGCCGTCTTCGAGGCCGAGGGCCGTTCGCACATCACGCGGTTCCGGATGCCCGACGGGAAGATCACCTGGAACGACCTGGTCCGTGGCGAGATCACCTTCGAGACCGAGTTCGTGCCCGACTACGCGTTGTGCCGCGCCAACGGCGACCCGCTCTACACGCTGGTCAACCCGGTCGACGACGCGCTGATGGACATCACGCACGTGCTGCGCGGCGAAGACCTGCTGTCCTCGACCCCGCGCCAGGTCGCGCTCTACGGCGCGCTGATCGAGCTCGGCGTGACCGACTTCGTGCCGGAGTTCGGTCACCTGCCCTACGTCATGGGCGAGGGCAACAAGAAGCTCTCCAAGCGCGACCCCGAGGCGCACGCGCTGGCCTACCGCGACCAGGGGTTCCTGCCCGAGGGGCTGCTCAACTACCTCGCGCTGCTCGGGTGGGCGATCGCCGCAGACCGCGACGTGTTCACCCTGGACGAGATGGTCGATGCGTTCGAGATCGGCGACGTCAACCCCAACCCGGCACGGTTCGACCTCAAGAAGTGCGAGGCGATCAACGCCTCGCACATGCGGTTGCTGTCGCTGGAGGACATGACCCACCGGGTCCTGCCCTACCTCAAGGACGCCGGCGTGGTCGGTGACCCGGTCCACGACTCCGACGCACAGCTGCTCGAGCTCGCGATGCCGCTCGTCGCCGAGCGGATCAACAAGCTCACCGAGGCCGCCGGGATGCTCGGCTTCCTGTTCGTCGCCGAGGACGACTTCAGCGTCGACCCCGCCGATGCCGAGAAGATGCTCGGCGAGGACGGCCGGCCCGTCGTCCAGGCGGCGTACGACGCCCTGGCCGGCCTGCACGCCTGGTCCACCTCGGACATCCAGGAGGCGCTCCAGACCGCGCTGGTCGACGGCCTCGGGCTCAAGCCGCGCGTCGCCTTCGGTCCGGTCCGGGTCGCCGTGACCGGCCGCCGGGTGTCGCCGCCACTGTTCGAGTCGCTCGAGCTGCTCGGGCGGGAGCGGAGCCTCGGGCGGCTGCAGCGTGCCCTCGGCTGAGCAGTCGGCCGGTCCGGCCGAGCTCGAGTTCCACCGGCAGCACCTGCTCGGCCGCACGGGCTGGCTGGAGGCGCTCGCGGGGGTCTTCGCCGTCGTCATCGGCTGGTTCGTGCTGTCGATCCTCGTCGTCGGGCTCCTCGACGGCGTCGGCATCGACGTCACCGTCGACCCGCTGACGCCCGGCGCGCTGCTCGCCACCGACCTGGTGTGGGCGTTCGCGATCCTGCTGGTCGCGGCCGTGACGCTGCTCGTCCACCAGCTGCCGTTCGGCCGCGTGGTCTCGGTCGTCGGCCGGATCCGGTGGCGCTGGCTGCTGATCTGCCTCGGCCTCGCGGTCATCACCCTGGCGCTCGCCGTGGGCGTCTCGATGTTCTTCCCGCAGCAGCCCGGCACCGAGCTCAGTGACCACCTGAACGCGTTCACCGACCGGATGCGCGACTTCACGCTGATCGTCGTCCTGCTCACCCCGCTGCAGGCGGCGGGGGAGGAGTTCGTGTTCCGGGGCTACCTCACCCAGGCGTTCGGCGGGCTGGCGCGGGGCCGGGTGGGCGCCGCGCTGGCGGTCGTCGTACCGGCACTGCTGTTCGCGCTCGCCCACGGTGCGCAGTCGCTGCCGGTGTTCGTCGACCGGTTCGCGTTCGGTCTGATCGCGGGCGTCCTCGTGCTCGTCACCGGCGGCCTGGAGGCCGGCATCGCGATGCACCTGCTCAACAACTGGCTCAGCCTGGGCCTCGCGCTCGCGGTCGGCGACATCAACGCGGCGATCAACCCCGAGGGCGGCACCTGGGGCACCCTGCCGAGCACCCTCACCCAGTCGCTCGTCTACCTCGCCCTGGTCCTCTGGATCGCCCGGCGCACCGGCCTCGAGACGCGCTCCGAGGGGGGCGTTTTGGCGGGCAACAGCGGTCACAGGTAGTGTTTCCCGTCGGTTCCCGGACCGCTTCGTAGAGGCGGATCGGGGCAGCCGAACAGCAGTAACACAGTGGTCTATGGTGTAATTGGCAGCACGACTGGTTCTGGTCCAGTTAGTCTAGGTTCGAGTCCTAGTAGACCAGCGAGTTCTCGCGAGAAGTGCCCTGATCGGACGGCGATTTGGCCGGTCAGGACCGCGATCGCTAGAGTTCCGAAGGTTGTCCGCGAGAGATCGCGGCACCAGTTCGCCCCCGTTGTGTAGCGGCCTAGCACGCCTGCCTCTCACGCAGGTAGCGCCGGTTCGAATCCGGTCGGGGGTACAGGAGACAAGAGGCCCGGTCCTGGTGGACCGGGCCTCTTCCATGTCCGGGACGGGACCTCAGAAGGTCGTCGTGCCGCGCAGCTTCCTCGGCCGCCCGTCGGGGTCGCAGGCGATGCGGTACGCCGGCCGCGCCCACAGGCGCGTGCGTGCCGAGACCGTCGGCGGCTCGTGCCGGCGGATCCGGCTCCCCGGAGCGCCCACGCGCTCGTTCCACAGCCCGACCGGGTCGCTCGGGTCCGGGAGCCGCGGGTCCTCGTCCGCCAGCCCCAGGTGCTCGGCCCACAGGGCGCTGCGGAGCTGGCGGGGGAGCGTCCCGTCCGGATCGACGAACGCACACGTCATCTCGGAGTCGTGGGTCCACGAGCGCAGGTTCAGGTTGTCCGAGCCGATGGTGGTCCAGGTGTCGTCGACGACGCACACCTTGGCGTGCACGTAGATCGGCGTCCCCGCGGCGTTCTCGATGTCGAACATCGCGAACCGGTCGCCACCCGCCTCGCGCAGCGCGTCGAAGGCCAGCCGCTGCCCGTAGAGCATCGGCGGGCCGCCGAGCCGGCCGTCCTCCTCGGGAAAGCGCGGGACCACCGCGATGACCCGCAGCTCCGGCTCACGACGAAGCGCCTCCGCGAGGGCGTCGGCCACGAGGTCGGACCAGAAGTACTGGTCCTCGATGTAGATCAGTCGCCGGGCTCGGGAGAACGCGCGCGAGTAGGCCCGGGCGATCGAGCGCTCGCCGTGCGGGGCGAAGGGGTACCTCGGTCGCTTGGAGGGGTAGGTGCGCAGGATCTGCACCAGGTGCGGTCCGGCGTCGGGCGGCGGGTCCCAGCGCTCCGGCAGGGGATCGGGATGTCGCGGCATCCGGGCCAGCCGGTGGACCGCGGCGCGATAGGGGTTGCGATGGTCGAGCGGGGTCGAGTCGTCCCAGCGCTCGGAGAAGGTGTCGAGGACGTGGCTCACGGCGGGGCCGCGGATCTCGGCGATCGCGTCGTGCCAGGGCGGCGTCTCGCCGTACCGCTCGTCGAGCGGTGGGGCCTGCGGGTCGCCGTGGTGCGCGGCGTCGTCGCGGCGACCGTGGCAGAGGTCGATGCCGCCGACGAACGCCACGTCGTCCTGTGGACGGCCCTTCCGCCGTACGACGACCAGCTTCTGGTGGTGCGACCCGCCGCGCCGTACCCGCTCGTCGAGGAGGACCTCGCCGCCGGCCGCGTTCAGGCAGGTGCCGAGCTGGGTGTTCTCCTCGGCGTTGAGCTTGCCGCGGTGCGAGCGCCAGAGCAGTGCCCGAACCTCGACCCCGCGCTCCACCGCGGCACACAGCAGCTCCCCGACCGTCGGGCCGGTGTCCGTCAGCCGCTCGTCGGCGTCGCCGCGCCAGTCGGTGATGAAGATCCGGTCGCCCTCGTCGGTTGCCCCGACGACCTCGATCAGGCGCGCGAAGTAGTTCGACCCGTGCACGTGCGGCACGACCAGGTTCCCCGCGGACCACGGCCGCTCGGTCTGGGGCAGGAACCAGTCGCTCATGTCTCGACGCTAGACGATGCCGTCGAACGGGCGGGGCGACAGAAAAGCGCTACGGGTGCGCCTGCCGGCCGTGCGACGATCGCTGCTCCCATGGGCACGACCTACCCCTCACTCCCGCGCCGCGAGCGCGCGCTGGTCCTCGGCGGCGGTGGGTCGACCGGGAACGCGTGGCTGATCGGCGTGGTCGCGGGGCTGCTCGAAGCAGGGCTGGACGTCGCCCGCGCCGACCTGACCGTCGGGACGTCGGCAGGATCGACGGCTGCCGCCCAGCTCGGCGGAGCCAGCGCGATCGACCTGTACGCAGCCGTTCTGGGCTCGGAAGCCGGGCCACCGCGGGCCGGCGGAGCCCGCGCGCCGGGCGGCTCGGTGAGTGACCATCTGGAGCGGATGCGCTCGATCATCGCCGGGTGCGGCGACGCTGCCGAGCTCCGGCGCAGGATGGGTGCTGCCGCCCTCGAGAGGAGCGCCGCGGCAGACGGCTCCGCGCGGGAGAGGTGGCGGGCCGTCGTCGCCGCCCGGCTGCCCAGCACGCGATGGCCGGACCGCCCGCTGCTCATCACGGCGGTCGATGCCGAGACCGGCGAGCCGGCCGTCTTCGGCAACGACAGCGGCGTCGACCTGGCGGACGCCGTCGCCGCCAGCTGCTCGAGCTCCCTCGCCTACGAGATCGGCGGTCGTCGCTACGTCGACGGCGGCTACCGGTCCAACGCCGACAACGCCGACCTGGCTGCAGGCCACGAACGGGTCCTGGTCCTCTCGCCACTCGGCGGCCGGTCCCTGCACCCGCCCGCGTGGGGCACCCACCTCTCGACCCAGGTCGACGAGCTGCGCGCACGAGGCAGCCGGGTCGAGACGGTCTTCCCGGACAGCAGCTCCGAGCACCTGTTCGGAGTCAACGCGATGAACGTCTCGCTGCGTCCGGACGCTGCACGCGCCGGTCACGACCAGGGCGCCTCGCTCGCCGGCCGCCTCGCCGAGCTCTGGGGCTGAGTCTCGAGCCGTCGCTAGCGGGGGCGGCGGAGGCCGAACAGGATGAGGACGAGTCCGACCACGACGATGACCGGGCCCGCCACGGACCAGGTGGTGGTGTCGCTCATGGGGCTGCCCTGCAGCGTCCCGATGCCCTGCAGGGTGAAGATCGCACCGAGCAGCGCGACGATCGCCCCGACCAGCACGATCGTTCCTCTGCCCATCAGCCACCTCCGCCTTCCGTCGCGCTCCGAGCGGGCTCCGAGCGGGCTCCCACAGCATCCCACGCCGCGGGAAGGCGTCCGTGCGCTCGACAACAGTGGACGGCGCTGCTTGACGTCAGTCAGGGCCGGGCCTGACTGACGTCAGCCCTACCGCGACGCGCCTGCCGACGACGGCATCCCGCTGGCCCAGTCCGCCGTCGACGACGTCGTGACCGAGTACGAGCGTCTGGCGGCGGGGAACCTCATCCAGATCATCTCGGACAACCTGTGAGCTAGTGGCCGCCCACCAGCGCGTAGCCCCAGCAGCCGGGGTCGTCGTCCTCCAGGTGGACGACCACGCGCCGGGCCGAGGTACGTCCGCATCGACCGCTCACGCTCCCGCCCGGCGGGCACGTTCCTTGATCCCGGCGATGACGTCGGTCTTCGCCTCGGCGTAGGCGTTCATGTCCGCCCAGTCCTGCTCGACCAGGAGGCGCTTGGTCCGCTCGTAGAAGGCGCGGTCCTCGGGATGGGACCGCAGGCGGTCCCGGAACAGCAGGTAGTCCGCCGCGGCCCCGTCGCCGACCTCGAGCACGTGCACGTGGACATCGCGCGCGGGGGTCCGGACCAGGCGGTGACCGGGCTCGCGGACGCGCAGCTCGTAGCCGGCGGCCAGCAGCTGGTCGAGGTAGTCCTCCTCCGCGGTGATGTCCTCGACGGTCACGAGCACGTCGATGATCGGCTTGGCGGCGAGACCGGGCACCGACGTCGAGCCGATGTGCTCGACCTGGGCCGCGGTGGGCCCGAGCGCCCGGCGGATGCGCTGCTCGTGCTCGGCGTAGGCCGCGGGCCACGCGGGGTCGTAGTCCTCCAGCACGAGGGCGCGCCTCTCGACGCCGCCCACCATCTCGACGTCGGTCACGTCCGGTCGACGGGAAGGCACGGCGCTAGCCGTCCGAGTCCTTCAGGTGCCGGGCGATCTCCTGCACCGCGCCGGCGAGCTCGGTGATGGCGCGTTGCGTCGAGGGGTCCTCGACTGCCTGCGCCTCGCTGGCGGCGCGCTGGGCGTGCTCGTGGAGACTGGCGACGAGTTCGCTGAGGTCGGTGGTCACCGAGCCATCATGACGCGACGGCGCGCACCCGGCGTACGAGCGCGGTGAGCAGCACCTTGGAGATCCCGGCGACCGCGATCCGGTCGAGCACGGGGATCCGGGAGTCGGCGCTGACGGTGTAGGCGATCGTGGTCACGGCGCCGCTGGGGGAGAGGACCACCTCGCCGCTGTAGTTGCGCAGGGGTACACCGCCGAGCGCCCTGTAGCCGAGCTTCCTGCCGGGCTCGAAGGCGGTGATCTCCTCGACGATCGCCGGCGCCGGGCCGGGGGCGTTGATCTCGCGGACCGCGCCGACGCCGTTGCGGTCGCCCGTGCCTTCCTTGCGGAGCGAGACCTTGAGGCCGGGACCCCAGTGGGCCATGCCCTCGTGGTCGCAGAGCACCGACCAGACCTGGTCGGGCGTGGCGGACACCGTGGCGGTCGACGTCGTCTGCATACCGGGAGTATGCCGCCTCACGCGTCGGAGTCGGCGCCCCGCTCCGACGCGTGAGACGTCAACCCGGTGGGGATCAGCCGAGAGTGCTCAGGAGATCTTGCATTGCTCTCTCCTCCTGAGCCGGCTGCGGGTTGCTCGAGCGGACGGCGGACAGGACGGGGTCGATCTGCTGGTCGACGTAGGTCCAGGCCTGGCAGTCCTTGGGTTGGAGGCTGTCCTGGTCGTTGTCCCAGGCGGTCTCCAGGTCGGTGATCCGGCTGCTGGCGCCGGACTGGTCGCCGGACTTCACCAGCGCCTCGGTGTCGGTGACGATCTTCTTGTAGTCGGCGACCTTGTCGGCGGGGAAGTGCGCGGCGACCGCCTTGGTGGCCTCGTCCTGGTTCAGCGGCGAGCCGCTCGAGCACTTCGGCGGTGCGCCCTCCTCGGCCGCGAGCGCGTCGGTGTGGGGCTGGGCGTTGGCCCAGACCAGCAGGGCGGCGGTGGCGGCGGCCGCGGCGCCGAGGACGGCGAGCCCGACCCGCTCGCTGATCAGCTTGCGGCCGGTCGGTGCCGATTCGAGGTGGTGGCGGGGGTGGTGCTCCTCGTACTCCTCGATCACGTCGGTGCGCGTGACGGTCAGGTAGACCACGGTCGCGAGGATCGCGCCGAGGAAGATGAGGCTGGTCCACAAGGTGCCCAGGCCCAGTCCCTTCTCGCTGGATGGCGAGGCGAGGAAGTCACCGATGTTCGCGCCGAGCGGGCGGGTCAGGATGTAGGCCACCCAGAAGGTGAGCACCGGGTTGCCGCCGCTGTACCAGACCGCGGTGACGATCGCGATCAGCGTCAGGGGCAGCAGGATCGAGACGCCGGGACCCCAGCCGGTCAGCTCCAGGGTCCAGTCGCCGGTCGCGGTGCCGAGCGCGAAGGTGACGAGCACCGCGAGCCAGTAGAACGACTCGCGCGGCACGGTCCGGATGGAGTGGATCGACAGCGTGCGCTCGCGGTACCACCAGATCCCGAAGACCGCCGCGAGGAGGGCGGCGAAGACGGTGCTGCTGATCCACAGCGGCACGCCCTTGCTGTCGGTGAGGATGTCGGTGTAGAGCGTGCCGGTCACGCTGACCACCACCACGGTGAACCAGTACGGGCCCGGTACGTACTTCTTCAGGCTCATCTGGACCGCGAGGGCGATGACGAACACGACCGTGAACAAGATCGTGGTGTTGGTCAGGCCGAAGCCGAGGGTCTCGTTGATGTAGTCCGCGAAGCTCTCACCGACCGTGGTGCACAGGATCTTGATGACCCAGAACCAGATGGTGACCTCGGGGACCTTGTTCAACATCAGTCGCGCGCGCGTCGTCGCAGTCGTGGTGCTCATGCAAGCACGATCGCGGATCCGACCTGCCATCAACCTGACCGGCTGAGCGGGTGGTGCTGCGGGCTAGCAGGACCCGTTCTTCAGCCCGGTGACGATCTTCTGCGCGGCGTTGCGGAGAGCGAGCTGCTCGTCCTCGTCGAGTACGTCGAACACGAGCTTGCGCACGAGCGCGATGTGGCGGGGTGCCGCCTGCGTGAGGTGCTCGAGGCCGGCGTCGGTGAGGATCGCGTTGGTGAACCGCCGGTCGCTTCGGTCCGGCTCGCGTCGGACGAGCCCACGCTCCTCGAGCCGCCGCATCAGGTGGGAGAGCCGGGACAGCTCGGAGTGCGCGAGGGCCGCGAGGGTGCTCATCCGCAGGGTGCGGTCCGGCTGCTCGGAGAGCCCCTTCAGCACGTAGTACTCCAGGTGGCTCAGGCCGGCGTCGCATTGCAGCTGGCTGCCGAGGGCCGGGGGGAGGTGGGCCAGCAGCCGGTTCACGGCGCGCCAGGTCTCCATCTCCTCCGTTGTCAACGCACAGGCCTTCTCGTGCGTCAACGAATCGACCGCCGAGTCGGTCGCTTGAACCTTCATGTCATGAGAGTACAGTTGCTCCCGCTTGAATCTTCAAGTCAAAGGCTCCCCGCCCTAGGACACCGTCATCCTCCAAGAAGATCCGTCGCTGACGACGACTGCTGACACCCGGCGCAGCTCGCTCCCGGGACGGATCCGGGTGCCCGCCACGGCGCTGCTCGAGCTGGGTGTGCTCGTGGCGCTGTTCACTGCCTACAACGTGATCCGCGCGATGCAGGGGACCGACGTCGACGCGGCGCTCGACCACGCACACTCGATCGTCGGCGCCGAGCGCTGGCTGTTCGACCACGTGGAGCGGCCGCTGAACCACTGGCTGGTCACGGTCACCGTGCTCGCGGTGCCGGCCTGCTACTTCTACGCGGTCTTCCACTACGTCGCGACGCCGTTCGTGCTGTTCCGGTCCTGGCGCATCGGAGGGTGGGTCTACCGCCGCGGCTACTGGACGATCGTGCTGGCCTCCGCCATCGCGCTGGTCGTCTACGCGCGCTACCCGGTGGCACCGCCGCGGCTGGTCCCCGACCTCGACTCGATCGACGTGATGCGACGGTTCGCCGACTACGGCTGGTGGGGGGAGGCCGCGTCCGCGCCGCGGGCGATCGGCGACGCCACCAACCAGTACGCCGCGATGCCGTCGCTGCACTTCGGGTGGTCGCTGTGGTGCGGGATCCAGATGTGGAGCTTCGGCGCGAGGCGCTGGCGGATCGCCGCGGTGGTCTATCCGACGCTCCAGGTCTTCGTCGTCATCGGCACCGCCAACCACTTCGCGCTCGACGTCGTCGGTGGCGCGGCCTGCGTGCTCGTCGCGATCGGCGTCGTCTGGGGGGTCCGGGTCCTCGGCGAACGTCCGTGGCGGTCAGACGGGCGCGACCTCGACCGGAAGGCCGTTCAGCACGGCATTCCCGCTGGGTGCGTCGAGCAGTAGGTCGTCGGACAGCACGTTGCTGTTCGTCCCGGCGTGCGTCTCCGCGACAGCCATCCGCACACCCGAGAGGTCGTGGCCCCAGCCGTGCGGCACGCTGACCGTGCCGGGTCGCACGACGTCGGTGACCTCGACGGGCACCTTCACCTCGCCGGTGCGCGACCTGATCAGCGCGGTGCCGCCGTCGAGGAGCCCGAGCCGCGTCGCGTCCTCCGGGTGGATCTGGGCCGTGCACCTGTTCTCGCCTCGCACCAGGGGAGTGATGTTGTGCATCCAGGAGTTGTTGGAGCTCAGGTTGCGCCGACCGATGAGGACCATGCCGCCCGGGTCGCCGGTCGCGGCCGCGAGGCTGTCGACCAGCCGCGGCACGTCCTGCACGATCGGCTCCGGCGCGAGCTCGATCCTCCCGCTCGGGGTCGAGAGCACGTCGGGCAGCCGCGGCGCGAGCGATCCGAGGTCGACGCCGTCGGGGGACGCCTCGAGGTCGGCCAGCGTGACGTCGTACGGCCCGCCGCGCAGGAGGACGTCGATCAGCCGCTCCGGCCCGACGCGACCACCCACGTCGGCGAGGTCGACGCCGGCCCGGCCGGCGAGGTCGGCAGCGACCATGTCGTCGAGAGCGGTGATGTCGACGTCGGGTCCCTGCCCGGCGACCACGCCGGCGAGCCGGAGCAGCGTCCGCCACTCCTGGGGAACGTCGGAGTCCAGCGCGGCAACGGACCAGTTCGCGACGTTGCGCACCGCCAGCTGGTAGAGCGCGATGTCGTAGTGCGGCCGGGCCAGCGGCGAGGGTCCCGGCAGGATCACATCGGCGTGCCGGGTCGTCTCGTTGAGGTAGACGTCGACCGACACCATGAAGTCCAGCCCGTCCAGCGCGGCGTCCAGGGCGGCGGCGTTCGGCGTGGACAGGCACGGGTTGCCGCAGACCGTGATCAGCGCGCGCACCTGGCCCGCGCCCGGCGTCCGGATCTCCTCGGCGAGCGCGGCCACCGGCAGCTCGCCGATGACCTCGGGCAGGCCGCGCACCCGGCTCTGCCAGCGGTCGTGGCGGAACGGGCGCCCTGCCCCCGGTGCGCTGTTCGCCTGCCCGGCCGCCGCGAGCGGGAACATCGCGCCACCGGGACGGTCCAGGTTGCCGGTGAGCACGTTCAGCACGTCGACCAACCAGCTCGCCAGGGTGCCGAACTCCTGGGTCGTCGTACCCATCCGGCCGTAGACCGCCGCGCTGTCGGCAGCGGCGAGCTCGCGCGCGATCCGGCGTACGTCGTCCGCCGCGATCCCGGTCCGCGCCTCCACGCCCTCCGGCGCGAAGTCCTTCGCCCAGGCCTCGACGCGGTCCATGCCCTCGACGAGCCCGTCCAGCGCACCGAGGGTGACGAGCCCTTCCTCGAACAGCACCTGCACCAACGCGAACAGGAACAGCGCGTCGGTGCCCGGCCGGATCGCGAGGTGCTCGTCGGCGGCCTCGGCAGTGCGGGTGCGCCGCGGGTCGAGGACCACGATCCGCCCGCCGCGCTGCTGGATGCCACGCAGCCGGCCGCGGATGTCCGGCGCGGTCATCAGGCTGCCGTTGGAGACCAGCGGGTTCGCGCCGAGCATCAGCAGGTAGTCGGTGCGGTCGACGTCGGGCACCGGGATGGTCAGCGGGTGCCCGAACATGTAGCCGGCGGTGAAGTGCTTGGGCAGCTGGTCGACGCTGCTGGCGCTGTAGACGTTCTTGGTGCCGAGCGCCTTCAGCAGCACCCGGGCGTAGAGCGAGGTGGAGAGGTTGTGGACCGACGGGTTGCCGAGGTACGCCGCGACGGAGTCCGCCCCGTGCTCGGCGATGACGGCCGGCAGCCTCTCGGCGATGACGGCGAACGCCTCGTCCCACGTCGCCGGCTCGTGCCGCCCGTCGCGCTTGACCATCGGCGTGCGCAGCCGGTCGGGGTCCTCGTGCAGCGCGCCCAGCGAGGCGCCCTTGGGACAGATGTAGCCGTGGGAGAACACGTCGTCCGGGTTGCCGCGCACCCCGGTGACGCGGTCACCGTCGAGCGTGACCCGGAGGCCGCAGGTCGCTTCGCAGAGCGGGCACGTGAGAGTCGCGGTCGTCACAGGGGACACCGTCCCACAAAGCGCGGACCTCGCGGCGTGCCCGAGCGCCGGTCAGCTCGTCCATCCGCCACCGCAGCACCAGCCGGGCGGCCTCCCGGGCGACGTCGGCGGTCATCTTCGACGCGCCGGCGGTGCGCTCGGTGAACGTGATCGGGTGCTCCACGATCCGCAGCCCGCGGCGCTCCGCTTGCCAGGTGTTCTCCACCTGGAAGCCGTAGCCGCTCGAGGCGGTCTCCAGCACGCCCACGGCCTCGAGCGCTGCCGCGCGCCAGGCGCGGAAGCCCGACGTCGTGTCCCTGGTGCGCAGGCCGAGGACGCCGCGCGCGTAGGTGTTGGCCCCCGAGGAGAGGACCCGGCGACGCATCGGCCAGTTCACGGTCTCGCCGCCGGGGACGTAGCGCGAGCCGACCACGAGGTCGTGGTCGCGAAGCAGGCCGAGCATCGCCGGGACCTCGGCAACGGGGTGCGAGCCGTCGGCGTCCATCTGCACGATCGCGTCGTAGCCGCGGTCGAGCGCCTCGCCGAACCCGGCGCGGTACGCCGCACCGAGACCGTCCTTGCTGGTGCGGCTGAGGACGTGGACCCAGTCGCCGTACCCGGGGTGCGAGCGGACCAGGTCCGCGGTGCCGTCCGGGCTGCCGTCGTCGACGACGAGGAGGTCGACGGTGTCGACGACCATGGACCGGACCTGCGCGAGCTCGGCGAGCAGGGTGGGGATGGTGGCGGCCTCGTTGTAGGTCGGGACCACGATCACGCAGCGCATGCCGCGAAGGTAGGGATGCGTAGATGAAGTCACGATGAAGAACCTCCTGCTAGCGCGAGGAGCCGCGCGAGCAGCTCGTCGAGGTCGAACGGCTTGGACAGGTAGTCGTCCGCACCCGAGTCCAGGCCGGTGGCCCGGTCCTGCGCGCCACCGCGCGCGGTGAGCACCAGGATCGGCGTGGCCATCCCGCTCCCGCGCGCCCGGCGCGCGACGCTGATGCCGTCCATCCCGGGCAGCATCCAGTCGAGCAGCACCACGTCGTAGACGGCCTCGCCGAGCATCCGCTCGTACGCCGAGCGCCCGTCGTTGACCACGTCGACGTCCCAGCCGGCCTCGGCGAGCGAGCTGTCGAGCACCTTCGCGAGGCGTACGTCGTCCTCGGCCACGAGCACCCTCACCGCGGGCCCTCGTCGAAGCGGTGCCAGACGTACCAGTCGCCGAAGATCGCCTCGCGCACGTAGTGCTCGGCGAGGTAGTGGTCGGCCGACTCGGCGTCCAGGCCCCAGGTGTCCAGCGCGCTGCCGGCGGTGACGACCCAGTCCGGCGCGTCCGGACCGGACAGCACCCGCTGCAGCTCGGTCAGCCGAGGGTCGTTCACCCGGACCGGCAGGCTCCACAGGTGCTCGTAGGGGCTGGACAGGCCGCTGCCGGCCACGATCCCCGGATGGCCGAAGCCGACGACCACGCCGTCGGAGGGCTCGGCGTGCGCGCGCAGGTAGCTCTCGACCTGGGCGTCGCTCGTCTCGCCCACCGGGGTGTTCGCCACGTCGATCCAGACGACCGCGGCGGCCAGGACGACGTACGAGACGACCCCGGTGAACAACAGGGTGACCCAACGCCGCGACGCGCGGGCGATCGCGACGAGCAGGACGAGCCCGGGGACGAGCCCGGTCAGGTAGTGGAGCCAGTAGCTGCCGCCGCACGCCACGCCGACGAGCTCCCAGGCGACCAGAACCAGCGCGGGCACGGCCAGGGGCTGGGTTCGGCGGACGGCCTCGCGGAGCGCCAGCACGGCGGTCATCACGAGCACAGCTGCCGCACCGCTGGCGAGGAACGCCTCGATCAGGCTGTGCATCCGCTCCGGGGTCGCGCTCGAGGCCGACGAGCCGATCACCGCGGTCGCGTGGAACCGGAAGACGACGATCGCGTTCCAGACCCCCGCGGGCGACGTGCCCTGCGCGGCGGCGGCCACCATCGCGACCGCGAGCGTCCCGACGGCGCCGGACGTGAAGGCGGCCGCTCGAGCCGCCGGGCGCTCGACCTGCCGGTGGGCGACGAGGAGCGCGACGAGGGCGAAGACGAAGACGTCGACGACGTTCTGCTTGACCAGCGCTGCCGAGGTCGCCGCGGCACCGGCGCCGACGGTGAGGAGCAGGGCACGGCTGCCCCACGGGCGGAGCGCGCTGCCGATCAGGAGGAGCAGGCCGAGCAGGACGAGAGGTACGGCGAGCACCTCGCCGTCGGTCTCCGGCATGCCGAGCAGCGGGCTGCACAGCAGCGCCGTCGCGACGACGATCGCGCCGACCCGTGCCCACCTCGTCGTGGGGGCGACGCGGCGTGCGAGCAGGCCGGTCAGCAGCACCGCGAGCCCGCTGGCCAGCGCCCCGAGGATCTTGACCGCCGGTGCGACCACGCCCACGGTCGCCGTACTCGTGGGGCCGGCGTGGTCCGCCAGGTCGAAGAGCCAGAGCAGCAGGGGCGGTCGGTCCACCCAATAGTCGCCGTAGAGAGAGGTCCCGTGCGACCAGTGCTGGGCGAGCAGGAGGAAGCCGCTCTCGTCGGAGCCGAGCGGATGCTCGAGGAACGG
Source organism: Nocardioides panacisoli (assembly GCF_039537325.1). GTDB lineage: Bacteria > Actinomycetota > Actinomycetes > Propionibacteriales > Nocardioidaceae > Nocardioides > Nocardioides panacisoli. Next base: position 107,144 of record NZ_BAABAH010000002.1, on the reverse strand, counting down.
CACCCACGCGAGCACCGTGATGACCACCGCAAGAACCAGGGCAGCGGTCTCCCACCCGGGCGCCCGCGTGGCCGGCGGGTCGGCGGGCTCGGGGGGCCTGGTGGTCGGCCTCTCGCGTACCGGGTCCTGGAGCACGCCGTGACGTTAGGCAGCACCGCATGAAGCAAAGATGAAGGCGGCGGGACACCGGTCGGTCCGTGAGAAGGTCAGCCGGTGAACCGGATCTGGCTGCCCGCCGCGATTCTCGTCGCCACCGAGGCCCAGCTCGCCGTCGCCGAGTTCGTGCCGGGCATCGAGCGGTTCGAGGGCAAGGCTTTCGGGGCGCGGCTGATCGCCTATCCCGTGCTGATGGTGCTGGTGCCTGCGATCTGGTGGCTGGTCCGGCGCGGTGAGCGGCCGCCGTGGGGCGCGTTCGCGCTGATCATGGTGCCGTTCCTGGTCGACGTCACCGGCAACAGCCTCGACCTCTATGACTCGGTCGTGTGGTGGGACGACGCCAACCACTTCGTGAACTGGGTGCCGCTCAGCCTCGGGATCGGGCTGCTGGTCGCGGCCGGCCTGCCGCGGGCGTGGCAGAAGGTCGTGATGGTGGCCGGCATCGGGGCGCTGCTCGCGATCGCGTGGGAGCTGGGGGAGTGGTGGACGTTCATCCGGCACGGCACCGAGCTCGCGACGGCGTACGAGGACACCCTCGGCGACGAGGCGCTCGGCTCCGCCGGTGCTGTCGTCGCCGGCGTGCTGACCGCCGTCCTCACCAGGCCCGACGCCGTCGACGCTCGTCCCTGAGGACGGTTTTCCGGCGCATCTCGGGCATCTCGGTTTCCGGGCGCTGTGGGCTCGGGTAGGCATGCTCCATCACCGTCCCCGTCGGGAACGGTCCAGCCAACGACTCGGGCAGATCGGAAAGTGAGATCCCGCCATGCGCAGCGACCTGTTCGCCCAGGAGCACCACGAGGTCGAGGGACCGGGCAACTTCGTCAAGCAGAGCTCGAAGATGATGAAGGTCGAGCTCTCCCAGGGCAGCGTGAAGGCCCTCGCCGGGTCGATGGTCGCCTACCAGGGTGACGTCCGGTTCGAGCACCAGGGAGCAGGCGGAGCCGGCAAGTGGATCAAGCAGAAGCTGACCGGCGAGGGCCTGCCGATCATGCGGATGACCGGGTCCGGCGAGATCTTCCTCGCCAAGAACGGCATGGACGTCCACGTGATCGAGCTCGAGAACGACTCGATCTCGGTCAACGGCGCGAACATCCTGGCCTACTCGGAGTCGCTGGAGGACAACATCCAGCTCGTCCGCGGCGCCGGCATGCTGTCCGGCGGCCTGTTCAACACCACGCTCACCGGCAGCGGCCAGGTCGCGCTCGTCACCGACGGCCCGCCGCTGCTCCTCAACGCCGGCGAGGCTGCCACGTTCGTCGACCCGGACGCCGCTGTGTGCTGGTCGGCCGGCCTGCAGATCCAGCTCAAGACCGACATCGGCATGAAGGCGCTCCTGGGCCGGACGACCGGCGAGGAGTTCCAGCTCGGGTTCCACGGCCAGGGCTTCGTGATCGTGCAGCCGAGCGAGAACATGCGCTTCGGCGGTGCCCACGACGGCGGTCAGCAGGTCAACAACCAGAGCCCGCTCGGCGGGCTCGGCAACCTGCTGCGCTGACCGGCCGGCCGGAATCACTTCTTCGGCTTCGCGGTCTTCTTCGCGATCGGCTTCGACGTCTTCGTCGGGTCGGCCGCAGCCTGCCGGGCGCGCCCTGCGCGGGTCCGCGCTGCGGTCGGCTCGGCGCCGACGATCGCGAAGACCGGCGCGGTCACCTTCTCCAGGGCGGTGACCGCGTCGGCGTGCCGCTCGGCGAGCTTCGCGACGACCTGCGCGAGGTCTGCCTGCGCCTCGGCGAGCATGGCGACGGTGTCGGCCAGCTCGCGCTGGCGGACGATGAAGTCCTGCAGCGGCTGGGCCGTCGCCCCGGCCAGGCCGGTGATCGCAGCGCCCATGCTCGCGACCGCGGCGGCCAGGTCGCCGACCTGGCGGACCAGCTCCTCGGGCTGGGTCACGCCGGTGACGGCGGTGTCGCGCACCGTGCGGAGGGTGTCGGTGGCGAGCTTGACGGCCAGCTGCTGCGACTTCAGCATCAGCTCGAGCGGGTTGTCGACCATGACGGACAGCGTGGCAGACATCCGCGCGACGCCGTGGGATCCGGACCGCCGGGACGGGCTGCGCCGCCATGTCCGATTCCCGCCAGAAGATGTCGGTGTCGCCGTACAGAATGGACGGCATGAGCACGGTGACGACAGCGATCGCGGACCTCGACCCGGAGTCCTGCTACGCCGCGGTGAAGTCGCGTGACCGGCGCTTCGACGGGGTCTTCTACACCGCGGTGCGCACGACCGGCATCTACTGCCGGCCGTCCTGCCCGGCCCGCACGCCGGCCTTCGCCAACGTGACCTTCCACCGCAGTGCGGCGGCGGCCCAGGCCGCCGGCTACCGCGCCTGCAAGCGCTGCCTGCCCGACGCGACACCCGGCAGCCCCGACTGGGACGTCGCGTCGAACGTCGCCGGCCGGGCGATGCGGCTGATCGCCGACGGCGTCGTGGACCGGGAGGGCGTGGAGGGCCTCGCGCAGCGGGTCGGCTACACGCCGCGACACCTCCAGCGGGTGCTGACCGCCGAGCTCGGCGCGGGTCCGCTCGCCCTCGCCCGGAGCCAGCGCGCGCAGACCGCGCGCGTGCTCGTGGAGACGACCGACCTGTCCCTCGCCGATGTCGCGTTCGCGGCCGGGTTCGCGAGCGTGCGGCAGTTCAACGACACGATCCGGGAGGTCTACGCCGCGACGCCGTCGCAGCTGCGCGGGCGGCGCTCGGGACCGCGGACGGCGGGTGCCCTCGAGCTGCGGCTGGCCGTGCGGACGCCGTACGCCGGACGTGCGCTGCTGGGCTTCCTCGCGCCGCGAGCGGTGCCCGGCATCGAGGTCGCATCGGTCCGGCCCGACGGCTCGGGCTCCTACGCCCGCACGCTCGACCTGCCGCACGGCCCCGGCACGGTGCAGCTCGAGCTGACCGACCTGCTCGAGCCCGGGACCGGCTTCGTCGCCGCGCGCTTCATGCTCCACGACGTCCGGGACACGGCCGCGGCGGTCGCACGAGTGCGGCGCCTGCTCGACGGCGACTGCGACCCGATCGCCGTCGCCGACCACTTCTCGGGCGACCCGGTCCTCGGACCGCTGGTCCGGCGCCGGCCCGGGCTGCGCGTGCCTGGCCACCCGTCCGGTGACGAGATGGCGGTCCGGGCGGTGGTCGGCCAGCAGGTCAGCGTCGCCGGCGCGCGCACCGTGGTCTGCCGGCTCGTGGCCGAGCACGGCCGGGCCGTCGACACCGAGGTCTCCGGCCTCACGCACCTCTTCCCCGATGCGGACACGATCGCCGCGCTCGACCCCGCGTCGCTCCCGATGCCGCGGGCGCGCGGGCGCTCGCTCGTCGGCCTCGGCGCTGCGCTCGCCAGTGGCGAGGTGTCGCTGGACCGCGGCCCCGACCGCGACGACGTACGGCGACTGCTGCTCGCGCTGCCCGGCATCGGGCCGTGGACGGCCGACTACGTGGCGCTGCGGGCGCTCGGACATCCCGACGTGTTCCTGCCGACCGATCTCGGCGTGAAGCATGCGATGGCCCGGCGGCCCGGCGCTGATCCCGAGCGATGGCGCCCGTGGCGCTCCTACGCACTGCTGCACCTGTGGACTTCACTGGAGGATGAGGACTGATGTACACCGTGATCGAGTCGCCCGTCGGGCACCTGCGCATCGTCGAGCACGACGGCGCCATCACCGCGATCGAGTTCGAGCCGTTCCGCGACTCCGACGGTCGTCCGCGCGGCACCAGGGACGACGACCACCCGCTGCTCGTCGAGGCGGCCCGCCAGCTGCGGGCCTACTTCGCCCGCGAGCTGACCGAGTTCGACCTGCCGCTCTCACCGGAGGGCAGCGCGTTCCAGCGCAAGGTGTGGGACCAGCTGCTGGGTGTCGGGTTCGGCCAGACCGCGTCGTACGGCGAGATCGCCAAGCGGCTCGGCATGACCAACGCCGCGTCCCGCGCCGTCGGTCTCGCCAACGGCCGCAACCCGATCCCGATCGTGATCCCGTGCCACCGGATCATCGGCGCCGACGGCACCCTCACCGGCTACGCCGGCGGCCTCGACCGCAAGCAGACCCTGCTCTCCCTCGAGCAGGACTCCCTGTTCTGAGCCGAACCCTCACTCAGAACACGCCGAACCCTCAGTTCGAGCACGTCGAACCCTCAGTTCGAGCAGGTCGAGCCCTCAGTTCGAGCACGTCGAACCCTCAGTTCGAGCAGGTCGAGCCCTCAGTTCGAGCACGTCGAGCCGTCAATTCGAGCACGTCCAACCTTCAGTTCGGCGCGGTCCGCGAGCCGACCGAGCCGACGGTTCAACCCGCTCAAAGGCAAGGTTCGACATGCTCGAACTGAGGGTTCGACCTACTCGGCGGCGGCGCGGCGGAGGGACTCGGAGAGACGCTCGGCGGCGGCGAGCACGGCGGGGGCGTGCATGCGTCCGGGCTGGCGGGAGAGCCGCTCGAGCGGGCCGGAGACGGACACGGCGGCGATGACCTTGCCGCCGGGGGAGCGGACGGGCGCGGAGACCGACGCGACCCCCTGCTCCCGCTCGCCGACCGACTGGGCCCAGCCGCGTCGTCGGATCGCGGACAGCTCGGCGGCGGAGAACGCGGCGTTCTGCAGGCCGCGGTGGATGCGCTCCGGGTCGTCCCATGCCAGCAGGACCTGGGCGGCGGAGCCGGCGCGCATCGTCAGCTGCGAGCCGACCGGGATCGTGTCACGCAGGCCCGACGGGCGCTCGGCCGCCGCGACGCAGACGCGGTGGTCGCCCTGCCGACGCCACAGCTGAGCGGACTCGCCGGTGATGTCACGCAACCGCGCCAGCACGGGCCCGGCGGTCGCCAGCAGGCGGTCCTCGCCGGCGGCGGCGGACAGCTCGGCGAGCCGGGGGCCGAGCACGAACCGGCCCTGCATGTCGCGCGCCACCAGCCGGTGGTGCTCCAGTGCGACGGCCAGCCGGTGCGCGGTCGGACGGGCGAGGCCGGTACCGGCGACGAGCCCAGCCAGCGTCGCCGGCCCGGACTCCAGTGCGGTAAGAACCAGGGCCGCTTTGTCCAGCACGCCCACGCCGCTCGAGTTGTCCATATGGCAATACTGCCGTCTCAGGGAATGGGATGCAAGAGTAGGCTGCCGTGACGCAGGTCAAACAGGCCGTGCCACCGAGGGATCAAGGAGCGAGAGTCATGGGCAAGACCCTGGCGGAGAAGGTGTGGGACGAGCACGTCGTCCGGTCGAACCCGGGGGAGCCGGACCTCCTCTACATCGATCTCCACCTCATCCACGAGGTCACCAGCCCGCAGGCCTTCGACGGCCTCAGGCTCGCCGGTCGCAAGGTACGGCGCCCCGACCTCACCCTCGCGACCGAGGACCACAACGTCCCCACCCTCGACTGGGACAAGCCGATCGCCGACCCGGTCAGCAGGACCCAGGTCGAGACGCTGCGCAAGAACGCCGAGGAGTTCGGCGTCCGGCTGCACCCGCTCGGCGACCTCGACCAGGGCATCGTGCACGTGGTCGGCCCGCAGCTGGGCCTCACCCAGCCCGGCATGACCATCGTCTGCGGTGACAGCCACACCAGCACCCACGGCGCGTTCGGCGCGATCGCGTTCGGCATCGGCACCTCCGAGGTCGAGCACGTGCTCGCGACCCAGACCCTGATGCAGGCCAAGCCGAAGACCATGGCGGTCACCGTCAACGGCAGCCTGCCGGAGGGCGTGACCGCCAAGGACCTGATCCTCACCCTGATCAGTCGCACCGGAACCGGCGGCGGCCAGGGCTACATCGTCGAGTACCGCGGCCAGGCCATCGAGGAGCTCTCGATGGAGGGCCGGATGACGGTCTGCAACATGTCGATCGAGTGGGGCGCCAAGGCCGGCCTCATCGCGCCGGACCAGACGACCTTCGACTACATCGAGGGCCGGCAGGAGGCGCCGAAGGGAGCCGAGTGGGACGCCGCGGTCGAGCACTGGAAGACCCTCGTCACCGACGACGATGCCGAGTTCGACAAGGAGATCGTGCTCGACGCCGGCGAGGTCACGCCGTTCGTCACCTGGGGCACGAACCCCGGCCAGGGCGTGCCGTTGGCCGCGAAGGTCCCGTCACCGCAGGACTTCGAGGAGCCCAGCGACCAGGTCGCGGCCGAGAAGGCTCTGACCTACATGGGCCTCGAAGCCGGTACGCCGATGCGCGACATCAAGGTCGACACGGTGTTCATCGGCTCGTGCACCAACGGACGGATCGAGGACCTGCGTGCGGCGGCCGCGATCATCAAGGGCCGCACGGTCGACCCGGACACTCGCGTGCTCGTCGTGCCCGGCTCGGTGCGGGTCCGGTTGCAGGCCCAGGACGAGGGCCTCGACGTGATCTTCAAGGAGGCGGGCGCCGAGTGGCGCGGCGCCGGCTGCTCCATGTGCCTGGGCATGAACCCCGACACGCTTCAGCCCGGCGAGCGCAGCGCATCGACGTCCAACCGCAATTTCGAGGGCCGGCAGGGCAAGGGCGGTCGCACGCACCTGGTGTCCGTTCCGGTCGCCGCCGCCACCGCCATCCGCGGCACCCTCTCCTCGCCCGCCGATCTCGAGACCGTGGAGGCCTGATCGTCATGGACAAGTTCACCAGCCACACCGGCGTCGGCGTACCGCTCAAGCGCAGCAACGTCGACACCGACCAGATCATCCCCGCCGTCTACCTGAAGCGTGTGACCCGGACCGGCTTCGAGGACGGGCTCTTCGCCGCATGGCGAGGCGACGCCGACTTCGTGCTCAACCAGGACGCGTACAAGTCCGGCACCGTGCTCGTCGCCGGCCCCGACTTCGGCACCGGCTCGTCGCGCGAGCACGCCGTCTGGGCGCTGCAGAACTACGGCTTCAAGGTCGTCATCTCCTCGCGGTTCGCCGACATCTTCCGTGGAAACTCCGGAAAGTCCGGGCTTCTGGCCGCTCAGGTCGACGAGAAGGTCGTCCAGCGACTGTGGGACTTCCTCGAGGACAACCCCGGTGGCGAGATCACCGTCGACCTCGAGAACAAGACGATCCGTACTGCCGACGGCTCTGTCGAGGACAGCTTCGACATCGACGACTACACGCGCTGGCGCCTCCTCGAAGGGCTCGACGACATCGGCATCACCCTCGGTCACGAGGCCGATATCGCGGCCTATGAAGGCAAGCGTCCGAGCTGGAAGCCGGTTACGCAGCACGCGTGACAGGTCGCGCACGACCGGCCTAATTGCCCTTCCGAGGCCGAATTCCGCTCAATACCGCGAAAAAACGGCGGAAAACGCGGCGTGGTCGTTGTGACGATGCCCACGAATGCCTAGCGTGCCGAGCAAGGTGCCGAGCGGGGGCTCGGCCAGAAACGGCCCACGAACGGCGAATCGCCGATCTGGCGGAAGGACAAAGCAGTGAACAAGTCTCAGTTGGTCGACGAGCTCTCCGCTCGCTTCGAGGGCAATCGCAAGCAAGCGGCCCACGCCCTCGACTCCGTCCTCGACACCATCACGCGCCAGGTCGCGAAGGGTGAGAAGGTCGCCATCACGGGCTTCGGCTCCTTCGAGAAGGCGGTGCGCAACGCGCGCTGGGTCCGCAACCCGCAGACCGGCGAGCGCGTGAAGACCAAGAAGAAGGCGGTCCCGAAGTTCACCGCCGGCGCTGACCTGAAGAACGTCGTCTCCGGCGCGAAGAAGCTGCCTGCCGTCAAGGCGGCTGCTGCTCCGGCCAAGAAGGTCGCCTCCTCCGCGACAGCCAAGAAGGCCGCTGCGCCGGCCAAGAAGGCCGCAGCTGCGGTCAAGAAGGCCGTCTCGCCGGCCAAGAAGGCGCCCGCCAAGAAGGCGCCTGCGAAGAAGGCGCCGGCCAAGAAGGCGCCGGCCAAGAAGGCGCCGGCCAAGAAGGCGCCCGCGAAGAAGGCGCCCGCGAAGAAGGCTCCGGCCAAGAAGGCGCCCGCCAAGAAGGCGCCCGCCAAGAAGGCGCCTGCGAAGAAGGCGCCGGCCAAGAAGGCGCCGGCCAAGAAGGCGCCCGCGAAGAAGGCTCCGGCCAAGAAGACCGCCAAGAAGTCCTGAGCCAACGCTTCGAACGGCGGGCCGTCCCGAAAGGGGCGGCCCGCCGCCGCATTTCCATCAGGAGACGTGTGCCCACTCGGTCCAGCCGGTGCGGTCGGACCAGCCGAACTCGTCGTCCCACGCGATCGCCTTCACCCGGACGGCCTTCGGAGGACCGAAGCAGCTGCGCGGAACCACGAAGCGCAGCACGGTCTGGTCCGCATTGGTGTGCGCGTTCCGGCGCACGCAGACGTTGTCGTCGGCGTGCCGCCTCTGCACGAACACCTTGCGCGGCGTGTACGCCGTCCACGTGACGAGGTACTTCCAGGGCTTGGGTCCGGGGACGTCGACGCGGATCTCGTACCAGTAGGGCGTGAAGCTCTGGTCGAGCTCGAAGGCGATCCGCTTCGCCTTGTGCTCGACGCGAACCCTCGTGATGTCGTAGCCCAGGTGGTGCCGGGTGTCACCGCTCGGGTCGTGCACGGTGACCGTCTCCGCCCGGGCAGCCGGCGAGCCGGCGACCGCCCCGACGAGTGCGAGCGACGCGGCCAGTGCCGGCACGAGCGGTCGCTTGAGTTTTCGCATGGTTCCTCCAGGTCGTCGACGGTCCGTCGACGGGTAGGACGCCGGACACGTCCAGGAAGTTGCGAGCCGCTACCGCCCGGTGGGTTCGGCGAGCACCGCAGTCGTCGAAGCGCCGACGCCGAGCGTCAACGCGGCTTGGAGTCCATCGGCGTCGTCGACGTCGCGCCGCAGGCTGGGCAGCTCACCGGGCACCGGCCAAGCGCCCGCCTCGGCATGGGCGGCAGCGGAGTCGACGCCGAACCGCGGGGCGAAGTCGTCGTACGGCGCGGTGTAGAGCGTCGTGCCGGAGCCGTCGGCGTCGATGACGTACGACGTCCCGCCGGCCTCGCGGTCCGCGACGGCTGCCAGCGCAGCACCCAGGTCCTCGGGCCGCAGCGCCGGAAGGTCGGCGAGCAGCGCAACCGGCGTGAGCGACGGCCACCGCTCGCGGGCGACGGACGCGCCGTGCCGCAGTGCGGGGTTGAGGCCGGGGACCGGCCCGTCGGGGCAGACCTCCGCGCCGAGCGCCTCGAGGCCACGAGCCACGTCGTCGTCCTCGGTGACCGCGAGCACCCGCAGGACCCCGGGCGTGGCCAGGCAGGCCGCGACCGTGTCGGCCGCGAACGCGGCAGCCAGGAGCCGTCGGTCCACCGACAGGCCGGTCAGCCGGGACTTCCCGACGGACGGCGACTTTACCGGGACGATGGCGGCGAAGCCGTCGGCGGGGGCGACCACTGCTCGATCCTCTCAGGCCGCTCGTCGGTGCGCGCCGTCGGGCGTCGCCGGGCGCCGCCGTCCGTTCCGACCGGTAACCTGCACCCTCGTGACGGTGCGGAAGATGCAGGAGAAGCGCGGCTGGCCGTTCTGGCTGGCGGTGTCGATCATCAAGCCGACGCTCCTCACGACCACCAAGCGCACCTGGATCGACCCGGAACGGCTTCCGGAGTCCGGCGGCTGCGTCGTCGCGATGAACCACCTCTCGCACATCGACCCCGTCACCGCCGCCCACCTGCTCTACGACTACGGCCGGCTGCCGCACTACCTCGCCAAGGCGGGACTCTGGAAGAACAAGGCGCTCGGCCGGTTCCTCACCGCGGCCGGGCAGATCCCCGTCGAGCGGGAGAGCGGTGGAGCAGGCGCCTACGCCGCCGCGGTGGCGGCCGTGCGCAAGGGCCACTGCATCATCGTCTACCCCGAGGCGACGATCACCCGCGACCCGGACCTGTGGCCGATGCGCGGCAAGTCCGGTGCCGCCCGGATCGCGCTCGAGACCGGCTGTCCCGTGATCCCGGTCGGCCAGTGGGGTGCGCAGGACATCCTCCCGCCCTACACCAAGAAGCCGCTCCTGTTCCCGCGCAAGCGGATCACGATGGCGGTCGGCGATCCGGTCGACCTCGCCGACCTCGTCGACAAGCCGCGCACGATGGAGGTCGTCAACGAGGCGACCGACCGGATCATGCAGGCGATCACCCACCAGCTCGAGATCATCCGCGGGGACACGGCGCCCACCGAGCGCTACGACATGCGCGTCCACGGCGACCGTTTCAAGGACAGGAAGAAGACCTCATGAGCGGAAAGGTCGCGGTGCTGGGCGGCGGCTCGTGGGGGACGGCGTTCTCCATCGTCCTGGCCGACAGCGGCAACGACGTGACGATCTGGGCCCGGCGGGAAGAGGTCGCCGAGAGCATCAACGAGCGACGCGAGAACGCCGAGTACCTGCCCGGCATCCAGCTGCCGCCCACGATCAAGGCGACCCACGACCACGAGCGCGCCCTCGTCGACGCGGACCTCGTCGTGCTCGCCGTACCGTCCCAGTCGCTGCGCGAGAACCTCCCCGCGTTCCTGCCGTTCGTGCAGCCCGACGCCGTCTTCGTCTCGTTGATGAAGGGCGTCGAGCTCGGCACCCTCAAGCGGATGAGCGAGGTGGTCTCGGAGGTCGGCGACGTGGGGCCGTCGCGCATCGCGGTGGTCAGCGGGCCGAACCTGGCCCGGGAGATCGCCCGCCGCGAGCCCGCCGCGTCGGTGGTCGCGTGCGAGGACGAGGACGTCGCGACGATCCTCCAGAAGCGGATCCACGCGCCGGCGTTCCGCCCCTACACGAGCGTCGACGTGCTCGGCTGCGAGCTCGGCGGCGCCTACAAGAACGTGGTCGCCCTCTGCGTCGGCATGGCCGTGGGACTCGGCTTCGGCGACAACACCACCGCGTCCCTGATCACCCGGGGGCTCGCCGAGACAGCCCGGCTCGCCATGAACCAGGGCGCCAACCCGTTGACGCTGATGGGCCTCGCCGGGCTCGGTGACCTCGTCGCGACCTGCTCGTCGCCGCTGTCGCGCAACCGCACGTTCGGCGAGAAGCTCGGCCAGGGCATGACCGTCGACGAGATCTACGGGTCGACCCGTCAGGTGGCCGAGGGTGCCAAGTCGTGCTCGTCGCTGCGCGCGCTTGCCGAACGCACCGGCATCGAGGCCCCGATCGTCGAGAACGTCGACGAGGTCGTGGCGGGCCGGATGTCGACCTCGGACCTGATGCACTCGTTCATCTCGCGCGATCCCAAGGCGGAGATGGGCTAGTCGTCAGCCCTTCTCGAGCGCCTGGCTGAGATCGGCCCACAGGTCCTCGACGTCCTCGATGCCCACGGAGAGCCGCACCAGGCCGTCCGGGATCGTCTCCGCCTCGGCCTTCCAGCGCCGCCGCCGCTCGAGCGTGGACTCCACGCCGCCGAGCGAGGTGGCGTGCACCCACAGCCGCGTCTGGCGTACGGCGACGTCGGCCGCGTCACCGGACCGCAGCACCATCGCGACGATGCCGCCCAGGCCGGGGTAGCGGACCTCCTCGACCGCGGGGTGGTCCTCGAGCCTCCGCGCCAGTTCGGCGGCGTTGGCCTGCGCGCGGTCCAGCCGTACGGCGAGCGTGCGCATGCCCCGCAGCGCCAGCCAGGTCTCGAACGGCCCCGGCACCGCGCCCACCAGGTCGCGGCGGCCCTTCACGGCGTCGTACACCTCGTCGTCGGCGACCACCAGCGCGCCGAGCTGCACGTCGCTGTGGCCGGCGAGGTACTTCGTGGCGGAGTGGACGACGATGTCGGCGCCGAGCGCGAGGGGCTGCTGCAGCAGGGGAGTGGCGAAGGTGTTGTCGACGACGACCCGCACCCCGAGTGCGTGCGCCGCCTCGGCGAGGGCGGCGATGTCGGCGAGCTCGAGCGCCGGGTTGGTCGGCGACTCGATCCAGAGCAGTGCGCAGTCCTCGTCGGCCCGCATCGCGGCGATGACGGCCTCCGTGTCGGCGATGTCGACGAGGGTCCCGCGGCCGCGACCGCGCGACTCGAGGTCCCCGAGGGCCATGACAGTGCCGCTGTAGGCGTGCCGCGGAGCGACCACGCCTGCGGCCGGCCCGAGCAGGTCGAGCACGGTCCCGACCGCTGCCATCCCCGACGAGAACGCCAGCGCGCGCCCGCCCTCGAGCTGTCCGAGGACGTCCTCGAAGGCCGACCAGGTGGGGTTGCCGTAGCGGCCGTACTCGACGTCGCCGGTCGCGACGTACGTCGACGCCATCGTGATCGGCGGGTTGAGCGGCGCGTCGGGCTCTCGGGGCGGCCGGCCGGCGCTGACGGTGACCGTCGCGGGCCGCAGGTCCTCAGGGTGGGGCCGTGGGTCGGGCATGCCCCAACGGTAGGGTCAGCCGGGATGAACGCAGCAGCCGACCGCCGGATCCGGGTCGCAGTCGTCTTCGGCGGCCGCTCGAGCGAGCACGCCATCTCCTGCGTGACGGCGGGCAGCGTGCTGCAGGCCCTCGACGCCGAACGCTACGAGGTCGTGCCGGTCGGCATCGCCACCGACGGCCGCTGGGTGCTGGAGTCCGGCAACGTCGAGCGGCTGCAGATCATCTCCCCGGACAAGCTGCCCGAGGTCGACGCGGACCGTGAGCAGGTGACCCTCGCCCGTACGTCGTCCGGCGCCGGCCTGGTCGTCAGCGATCCGACCGCACCCCCGCGCGAGCTCGGTGACGTCGACGTCGTCTTCCCGCTGCTGCACGGGCCGTGGGGCGAGGACGGCACGCTGCAGGGCATGCTCGAGATGGCCGGCGTGCGGTACGTCGGCGCCGGTGTGCTCGCCTCCGCGGTGTCGATGGACAAGGCCTACATGAAGATCGTGCTGGCAGCTGCGGGGCTGCCGGTGATGCCCAGCACGACCACCACCGCGCGGGAGTGGGAGCGGGACCAGGGCGCGGTCCGCGAGCGCTGCGAGCAGCTCGGCTACCCCCTCTTCGTGAAGCCGGCCCGCGGCGGCTCGAGCATCGGCATCGCCAAGGCGCACGGACCCGACGAGCTCGCCGACGCGCTCGAGGGCGCGTTCGAGCACGACCCCAAGGTGCTGATCGAGGTGTCCGCCGAGGGCGCCCGCGAGATCGAGTGCGGAGTGCTGGAGACGCTCGACGGTGACGTCGAGACCAGCCTGCCGGCGGAGATCCGGGTCACCGGCGAGCACGAGTTCTACGACTTCGAGGCGAAGTACCTCCCCGAGGAGGCCACCGAGCTCGACGTACCCGCCGTCCTCGACGACGCCACCCTGGCCCGGATGCGCGAGCTGTCCGCCCAGGCGTTCCGCGCGGTCGGCGGCGAGGGTCTCGCCCGCGTGGACTTCTTCCTGATGCCCGACGGCTCGCTCGTCGTCAACGAGCTCAACACGATGCCCGGCTTCACGCCCCTGTCGATGTTCCCGCGGATGTGGGCCGCGACCGGGTTGGCGTACGGCGACCTCGTCGACCGGCTGGTCAGCCTCGCGCTGCAGCGGGGGACCGGCCTGCGCTGATCAGAGCCGCTGGCAGTGGCCGACGGTCTCCATGTGCTTCTCGACGATCGGGCTCAGCACGCCGGTGGCCGCGGCGGTCGCCTCCGGCCAGTAGTCCTTGGGGATCTGGACCTCGACCCGGGGCCGGCTCCACGCGCTGGTGAGCGTGACGTCGATGGCATGGTCGGTGTACTCGCCGTCCGGCACGAACCAGTCCACGCCCGCGACGGACTCGCAGGACGCGCCGGCGTGGTAGCCGTCGGGCTGGCCGACGCCGCAGGTGATCACGATGGCCGGGTCGCCGTACGCCGCTCCGGGCGCGCCGGCCGGCTGCACGTCGACCCGGTCGAGGTCGTCGAGCGTCTCGGGCAGCTCGTCGACGAACGCCGCGCACGCCTTCGCGTCCGCGTCGGACAGGTCGCCGGCGTCGATCTGCACCGGTCCGCCGCAGGCGGAGACGAGCAGCAGCGGGAGGAGCAGGAGCGCCGCGCGCGTCACCTTCAGATGTGCACCACGGGGCAGGTGAGGGTGCGGGTGATGCCGTCGAGGTTCTGCACCTTCGAGACGACCAGCTTGCCGAGCTCGTCGACGTTGCGTGCCTCGGCGCGGACGATCACGTCGTAGGGGCCGGTCACGTCCTCGGCGAGGGTGACGCCCTTGATCTTGGCGATGGCCTGGGCGACCTCCGCAGCCTTGCCGACGTCGGTCTGGATCAGGATGTAGGCCTGCACCACCATGGGTCGCGCTCCTCGGTCGACTTGCTTGGACGTCCGACAACCTACCGTGACCCCCGGTCCCAGGACGACTCGTCGGTTTCTGGTGGGATGTGCCTCATGTCCGAGCAGACGCTGGCCGAGATCGGGGAGTTCGGCCTGATCACCCGCATCGAGGAGCTCGTGGCCCGGCTGGCCCCGGGCGAGCAGGTCCTCGTGGGACCGGGGGACGACGCCGCGGTGCTCCGTGTGCGGAACGGGCACGTGGTCGTCTCGACCGACCTGATGGTCGAGGGCCGGCACTTCCGCCGCGACTGGGCGGACGCCGCCGACGTCGGGCACCGCGCTGCGGCGCAGAACCTCTCCGACCTGAACGCGATGGGCGGACGCGCGACCTGGCTGACCGTCGGGTTCGCGGCGCCGCCGGCGCTGCCCGCGCAGTGGGCGCTCGACTTCACCCGCGGCTTCGCCGAGGAGTGCGCGCTCGTCGGGGCGGGGCTGGTCGGCGGGGACGTCAGCTCCTCGGACCAGATCGTCATCAGCGTGACGGTGATGGGGAGCTGCACGGTCTCCCCGGTGCTCCGCTCGGGCGCCCAGCCGGGCGAGATCGTCGCGCTCGCCGGGCGGCAGGGCTGGGCGGCCGGTGGCCTCGCGGTGCTCGGCCGGGGCTTCCGCTCACCCCGCAAGCTGGTGGACGCCTACCGCCGCCCGGAGCCACCGTACGACGCCGGCCGCGCCGCCGCCGAGGCCGGCGCCACGGCGATGATCGACGTGTCCGACGGGCTGCTGGCCGACGCGCTCCACGTCGCGCGGGCCTCGGGAGTGGCGATCGACGTACGCACCGAGGCCTTCGAGGTCCCCGAGCCGCTGGTCGCCGTCGGAGCCGCGACCGGCGCCGACCCGATGTCGTTCGTCCTCGGCGGCGGCGACGACCACTCCCTGCTCGCCACGTTCCCGCCGGACGCCGCGCTCCCCGAGGGCTGGCTGGAGATCGGCCGGGTGTCCCAGGCGAGCGCGGACGGCCCTGCCGTCACCGTCGACGGCGAGCCCTACGACGGCCCCTACGGCTGGACCCACTTCTGAATCGAGGAGGGGTCTTCACCCGGTCGAAATGAAGCAACCGCCCGCGAGCTGCGGGCGGTTGTCACACTTCGACCGGGCGAAGACCCCTACTCGGACTCTAGCGGGAGACCTTGCCGGCCTTGAGGCAGCCGGTGCAGACGTTGAGGCGCTTCGGGGTGCCGTTGACGACCGCGCGCACGCGCTGGATGTTCGGGTTGAAGCGGCGCTTGGTGATCTTGCGCGACCACGGCCGGTTGTTGCCGAACGCCGGCTTCTTGGCGCAGATGTCGCAGACGGCAGCCACGGTGACTCCTACGGTTGGATCGGTCTCGGGTGCCCGTTCGGGCAACCGGAACAGACTAACGGACGTCGCGCCGCGGGCAGAAATCAACGGATACCTCCGGCCACGCAATAGTCTGGCCCGGATGGACGACGGGACGGACGCAGGCGGGCAGGCGCCGCAGGACGCGGGCTCCGGCATCGCGCTGGAGACCGTCGTCCGGTTCGTCGAGATCGCCGTCGACGCCCTCGCGGACGCTCGCGAGGAGATCGACGCGCTCAACGTCTACCCGGTCCCCGACGGCGACACCGGGACGAACATGTACCTCACCATCGCCGCCGCCCGGGACGCGATCCGCGACGCGATCGGTGACGGCTCGGGATCACGGCACGCCGCCCTCGCGGCGTTCTCCCGCGGCGCCCTCCTCGGCGCCCGCGGCAACTCGGGGGTGATCCTCAGCGAGATGCTCGGGGCACTCGTACGCCGGATCGGCGCGGCCGCCGCGGACGAGCCGAACGCGCAGGTGCTCACCGACGCGCTGCACCAGGCGACCGACGCGAGCTACGCGGCGGTGGGGGAGCCCGTCGAGGGCACCATGCTCACGGTGCTGCGGGCGGCATCCGACGCCGCGCTCGAGCGGGCCAAGGAGAGTGGTGTCCGCAGCAGCGACATCGTGACGACGGCCGCCGCGGCGGCGCGGGAGGCGCTCGCGCGCACGCCGGAGCAGCTCCCCGTCCTGGCCCGCGCGGGCGTCGTGGACGCCGGTGGCCGCGGCATCTGCGTGATCCTCGACGCGGCCGAGACCGTGCTGACCGGTCGCCGGCCGGTGCCGGTGACCTCGCCGCTCGGCCAGCACGCGATCCCCGTGCCGCAGCTCGGCGACGGCGCCGGCGACCTCGGCCCGGACGGGCCGGCCTTCGAGGTCATGTACCTCCTCGACACCGGCGACGGCGAGGTCCCGCACCTGCGCGGCCGGCTCGCCGAGCTCGGCGACAGCGTCGTCGTGGTCGGCGGCGAAGGGTTGTGGAACGTCCACGTCCACACCGACGACCCGGGCGCGGCCGTCGAGGCCGGTGTCGCCGTCGGCCGGCCGCACCGGATCCGGATCACCCACTTCGCGCAGCCGGTCGCGGCCCAGGCGGGCGCCGCGAGCTCGCCGGCACAGCGGGACGGGCGGCGGGTGGTCGCGGTCGCCGCCGGTCCCGGCCTCAGCGCGCTATTCGCCGAGGCGGGCGCCGAGGTGGTCGAGGGCGGGCCCGGTCGGCGGCCCTCCACCGGCGAGGTGCTCGACGCGATCGTCCGCTGCGGCGCGCGGGAGGTCGTCGTGCTCCCGAACGACCACGACAGCGTCCGCACGGCCCGGATGGCCGCCACCACCGCTGAGGCCGACCACCCCGGCGTCCGGGTCGCTGTCATCCCGACCGAGGCCCAGGTCCAGGGGCTCGCGGCCATCGCGGTGCACGAGCCGGGCCGGGCGTTCGACGCCGACGTGACCGAGATGACCGCGACCGCCCGGCACGCCCGGCACGGCGCGATCACCGTGGCCGCGCGCGAGGCGATGACGATGGCCGGGCCGTGCAGGGAGGGCGACGCCCTCGGCGTCATCTCCGGCGACTTCGCCGTCGTCGGCGACGACCTCGGCAAGGTCGCGGTCGAGGTGGTCGCGCGGCTGCTGGCCCCCGGCGGCGAGCTCGTCACGCTGGTCCGCGGCGCCGACCCGGCCTCGCGGGAGCACGCCGACCGGGTCATCGCGTGGGTCGAGGAGCACCAGCCCCATGTCGACGCCGTGGTGTACGACGGTGGCCAGGAGCGGTACCCGCTCCTGATGTCGGTCGAGTGACCCACGAGAGGGGTGGAGCCGGGTGATCACCCTCGACTCCCCGGTCGCGAGCGTGCTCGGCGCGGCCACACCGGCGAAGCGGCAGAAGTTCGTGTCCGGCCTGGGCATCACGACCGTCGGCGACCTGCTCGACCACTTCCCGCGCCGCTATCTCGAGACCGGTTCGCTGACCAAGGTCGAGGACCTCCGGCCCGGACAGATGTTGTGCGTCGTCGGCGAGATCAGCGCCTGTGACATCAAGACCTACAAGGATCGACGCACCGGACGGCCCGCCTTCCGCGTCGAGGCGACGCTGCGCACCGACGGGCCGCCGCTCCGGATGACGTTCTTCGCCAAGAACCAGGGCACCGCCGGCTGGCACGCGAAGCGGGTCGCCGTCGGCAACCGCGGAATCTTCGTCGGCAAGGCCGACCGCTTCAACAACAACTGGCAGCTGGTCAATCCCGAGCTCACCGTCTTCGGTCTCGCCGACGAGGAGATCGCCGGCGCGATGCCTGACGAGATCGGCGGCCTCTACCCGATCTACCCGCTCACCAAGGGCGTCAACTCGTGGGACGTCGCCCGGGCGGTGCGCTTCGCGAGCACGGTCCTGGACGAGCTGCCCGAGGTGCTGCCCCCAGCGGTCCGGAGCGAGTACGGCGTGCTCGACGTGCAGCAGGCCTACGAGTGGGTCCACCGGCCGGACACGCGCCGACAGGTCGAGCAGGCACTGCACCGGTTCCGGTTCGAGGAGGCGCTGGTCACCCAGATCGTCCTCGCCAAGCGCCGCCGCGCGATCCGCGAGTTCGGCGCGACGATGCGCACCGGCGGCTCGGGAGAGCTGCAGACGGCCTTCGACGCGTCGCTGCCGTTCGAGCTGACCAGCGGCCAGCGGGAGATCGGCGCCCAGATCGCCAGGGACCTTGCCGAGCCCCACCCCATGAACCGGCTGCTGCAGGGCGAGGTCGGCTCCGGGAAGACGCTGGTCGCCCTCCGCGCGATGCTTCGCGTGGTCGACTCGGGCGGGCAGGCGGCGCTCCTGGCACCGACCGAGGTGCTCGCCCAGCAGCACCACCGGTCGATCGCGACCATGCTGGGCGACCTGGCCATGGGCGGCACCATCTTCGGGTCCGGAGCCGGCACCCGGGTGGAGCTGCTGACCGGCTCGATGACCAAGACCCAGCGCACCGAGCCGCTCTCGCGCATCGCGAGCGGCGAGGCAGGCATCGTGATCGGGACCCACGCGCTGCTGCAGGACAACGTGTACTTCGCCGACCTCGGGCTCGTCGTCGTCGACGAGCAGCACCGGTTCGGGGTCGAGCAGCGGGCCGCGCTCACGGACAAGGCCGCGATCCCGCCGCACCTGCTGGTGATGACCGCAACCCCGATCCCGCGCACCGTCGCGATGACCGTGTTCGGCGACCTCGAGGTCTCCACGCTGCGGGAGCTGCCCGCGGGCCGGGCTGCGATCCAGACCAATGTGGTGCCGCTGGCCGAGCACCCGGACTGGATGGACCGGGTCTGGCAGCGGGTGCACGAGGAGGTGGACAAGGGCCACCAGGTCTACGTCGTCTGCCCCCGCATCGCCGGCGAGGAGGCCGAGGCCGGAGAGGCCGACGCCGTCGACGTCGACGAGGACGGCCAGGTGATCGCACCCGTCGGGGGACCGTCGGCCGTCGAGGAGCTCGTCGTCCGGCTCGCCGAGGGGCCGCTCTCCGACGTCCGGGTCGGGCGGATGCACGGGCGGCTGCCCGGCGACGAAAAGGACGCGACGATGCGCGCCTTCGCAGCCGGCGAGATCGACGTGCTGGTCTCGACGACGGTGATCGAGGTCGGTGTCGACGTCCACAACGCCACGGCGATGGTGATCCTCGACGCGGACCGGTTCGGCGTCTCCCAGCTGCACCAGCTGCGCGGCCGGGTCGGTCGTGGCGGGCTTCCCGGTCTCTGCCTGCTGGTCACCCGCACGGAGGCGCTCACCCCCGCCCGGGAGCGGCTCGACGCCGTCGCCTCGACCGCCGACGGTTTCGTCCTGAGCCGGGTCGACCTCGAGCAGCGGCGCGAGGGCGACGTGCTGGGGGCGTCCCAGGCCGGCCGGAGGTCGAGCCTGGAGCGGCTCCGCGTGCTCCGGGACGAGGACACCATCGTCGCTGCCCGGGCGGCCGCCGAGAGCCTCCTGGACAGCGACCCGGCGCTCGCGGACGCGCCGTTGCTCGCCGACGCCGTCGCCGACCTCGAGCGCTCGCAGCAGGCCGAGTTCGTGGACAAGTCGTGACGCGCATCATCGGCGGCGTCGCCGGTGGCCGCCGGCTCCAGACCCCCAGAGGAGACGCCACCCGCCCGACGAGCGACCGCGTCCGCGAGGCGCTGTTCTCCGCCATCGAGGCTGCCGTCGGCTCGCTCCACGGGCTGCGCTTCCTGGACCTGTACGCCGGCAGCGGCGCCATCGGCCTGGAGGCGTGGTCGCGCGGCGCGGCCCACGTGACGCTGGTCGAGTCCGACCGCCGCACGGCGCGGCTGGTCGAGGCCAACGTGGCCGCCGTGGGCTGCGACGTCGCCGACGTGCGTGCCCGCTCGGTCGCCGCGGTGCTCGGCGAGGGCGCGCGGTCGCCCTACGACATCGTGTTCAGCGACCCGCCCTACCCGCATACCGAGGCCAGGCTGGCCGAGGACCTCGAGCTGCTCGCCACGGGCCACTGGCTGGCCCACGAGTCCCTGCTGGTCGTCGAGCGCTCGGCGCGGAGCCCGGAGCCGGCATGGCCCTCGGGGGTCGAGCGGCTGGGCGGCAAGCGCGGCGAGCGGCGCTACGGCGAGACCACGCTGTGGTTCGCGTCGCATCCCTGAGCGGGCCGGGCCGATACGCTGCCGTGCCATGACCCTCGCGGTGTGCCCCGGCTCGTTCGATCCGGTCACCAACGGCCATCTCGACATCTTCCGGCGCGCCTCGGCGCTCTTCGACGAGCTCGTCGTCGCCACCGGCACCAACGTCTCGAAGTCGCGGCTGTTCAGCCCCGACGAGCGGCTGGAGATGCTCGAGGAGGCCTGCGCGGGCCACCCCAACATCAAGGTGATGGGCTTCACCGGCCTGATCGTCGACTTCTGCCGCGAGATCGGCGCGCAGGCGATCGTGAAGGGCCTGCGCGGCGGCAACGACTACGAGTACGAGCTGCCGATGGCGCAGATGAACGCCCACCTCACCGGGGTGGAGACGGTCTTCGTCCCGACCACGGCTTCGCTCGGCTACGTGTCCTCGAGCCTGGTCAAGGAGGTCGCCTCGCTCGGAGGCGACGTGTCGGGGCTGGTGCCGGAGGCCGTCCTGGCACGACTGGAGGAGCGGCTCGGCCGCTCCGGAGGCACGCACGGCGCATGACCGGCGCCGATCCTCGTTTTGCCGCGGGTCACCCCCGCCACTACGATTGCTTCGATCTGTTGGTGCCTGGACCAGGAGTGATCGCGTGACCGGCCTGGACCCGAGAGCGCCGTTCGTGCTCGACACCCGCGAGCTCGGACGCCGCCCGGGGTCCCAGCGTCACGTGACGCTCACGGTCCCGGCGCCCGCAGATCTGGGCATCGAGGTTCTCCATGTCCCCGAGGGTGCGCCGGTCGACCTCGACCTGCGCCTCGAGGCGGTCATGGAGGGCGTGCTCGTCACCGGCACGGCGGAAGCCGTCGCCGAGGGGGAGTGCGCACGGTGCCTGGAGCCGATCCGCGACGAGCTCGAGGTGACGTTCCAGGAGCTGTACGTCTATGACGACTCCCGTGAGGTCCTGCGCAGCAAGCAGGGCATCGACGAGGGCATCGATGACCAGGACACAAGCCTGCTCCAGGACGACCTGCTCGACCTGGAGCCGGTGCTGCGGGACGCGGTGGTGCTCGCACTGCCGTTCCAGCCGCTGTGCAGGGACGACTGTCCCGGCCTGTGCCCCGAGTGCGGAGCACGCCTGGCCGACGACCCGGACCACGCACACGAGGCTGCGATCGACCCGCGGTGGGCAGCGCTCACCGAGCTGGGTGGGAGCGACCCGGCAGACAACGACAAGGCGAACCCCGCGCGGTGACCACCGCGCGGAACAACTGAGGAGATCACAGTGGCTGTCCCGAAGCGCAAGATGTCGCGCAGCAACACGCGGCACCGTCGCTCGCAGTGGAAGGCCGTCGCCCCGACCCTGGTGACCTGCGCCAACCCGGCCTGCGGTGCGAAGCACCTCCCGCACCGCGCGTGCGGCACGTGTGGCCAGTACGGCGCGCGCAGCGACCGTCGCCAGGTCCTCTGACCGACCTCACGCAGGTAGGGCAGCGGTCATCGCTGACGAGACGGGCTACGACGACCTACGTCGTGCGCTCGGCGAGCCGGTACTCGACGCCGAGCTGCTGGACCGCGCCCTGACCCACCGCTCGTACGCCTACGAGCACGGCGGCCTGCCGACCAACGAGCGCCTGGAGTTCCTGGGCGACTCGGTCCTCGGCGTGGTCGTCACCGAGACCCTCTACCGCACCCACCCCGACCTGCCCGAGGGCCGGCTGGCCAAGCTGCGCGCTGCGGTCGTCAACGCCCGGGCGCTCGCCGGCATCGCGCGCGAGATCGGGCTCGGGCAGTACATCAAGCTCGGCCGCGGCGAGGAGTCCACCGGCGGGCGCGAGAAGGCGTCGATCCTCTCCGACACCGTCGAGGCGGTCATCGGCGCGGTCCACCTCAGCGGCGGCATCGCGGTCTCCTCCGACGTCGTCCACCTGCTGTTCGACCCGCTCATCGAGGCGGCCTCGGCGATGGGTGCCGGCCTCGACTGGAAGACGTCGCTCCAGGAGCTCGCCGCCGAGCACGCGCTCGGCGTGCCCGAGTACGTCATCGAGGACGAGGGCCCCGACCACCAGAAGTCGTTCACCGCGCAGGTGCGGGTCGCCGACAAGCTCTACGGCAACGGCCACGGCCGCTCCAAGAAGGAGGCCGAGCAGGGCGCCGCCGAGACGGCGTACGGCGAGATCGTCGCCGCCCTCGGCGTCCAGGCCTGACGCCAGGTCGCGCAGCGTGCCCGAGCTCCCCGAGGTCGAGACGGTCCGGACGGGTCTCGAGCGCCACGTCGTGAGCGCCCGGATCTCCGAGGTCCAGGTGCTGCACCCGCGGCCGGTCCGACGCGACCTCCGCGGCCCCGAGGGCTTCGCCGCCGCGCTCACCGACCGCACCGTGCTCGCCGCCCGCCGTCGCGGCAAGTACCTCTGGCTCCCGCTCGACGACGGGAACGCCCTCCTCGGCCACCTCGGCATGAGCGGCCAGCTGCTCGTCCAGCGCGTCGGCGCCCCCGACGAGCGCCACCTCCGCGTGCGCTTCATCCTGGAAGCGCCCGACAACGGTGGCGGCGTGTCGAGATTCGAGCTGAGGTTCGTCGACCAGCGGATGTTCGGCGGGCTGTCGGTGTCCGAGGGCGGGGCGGAGCTGCCCCCCGAGATCGCGCACATCGCCCGCGACCCGGTCGACCCGGACTTCGACGACGCCGCCTTCGTGCAGAAGGTACGGCGCCGCGCGTCCGGCGTGAAGCGCCAGCTGCTCGACCAGAACCTGATCAGCGGCGTCGGCAACATCTACGCCGACGAGGCGCTGTGGCGGGCGCGGATCCACGGCGACCGGCCCGGGGACCGGCTCACCCGGGCCCAGGTCGTCGACCTGCTCGCCCAGGTCCGCGGCGTGCTGGGGGAGGCCCTGGTCCAGGGTGGGACGTCCTTCGACGCGCTCTACGTCAACGTCAACGGCGAGTCGGGGTACTTCGACCGCAGCCTGCACGCCTACGGCCGCGACGGCGACCCCTGCGACCGCTGCGGCACGCCGATCAGGCGGGTGGCGTTCATGAACCGCTCGTCGTACTTCTGCCCGCGCTGCCAGCCCGTCCCGAGGAGTGGTCGGGCACCGCGGTCGGGGGTTTGACCCACGCGCCCTGAAGTGGGACATTTGGAGACGGCCCCCACTCGATCCCCCGGGGCCCGGAGTTTCTTTCTTCAACCGGAAGGCACACCTTCATGGCCAAGGCGCTGATCGGGCACCTGAACAGCGACCTGCGCGACCCCCGCCTCGCCGTCGAGAACGCTCGACTGCGCAACCGGGTGGCCGAGCTGGAGTCTCTCGTCCTCCGCCTCAGCGAGGAGAACGACAAGCTGATGGCCGCTCGGGCCGCCGACATCCTGACCGCCGACAAGGCGCAGGAGATGCAGCCGGCCTGAGCTGGACTGCGCGAGCGTGTCGCAAATCGACCGCTCGCCCACCCTCGCGCGCTCGGGCAGGCTCCCGGCCGATGCGGCTTCGCCGCCGTGCGACACGCTGCCGCGCCGCGGTCGAAGTGACCTCGGTGCCAGGCCGAGCTGGCGGCCAGACCTCGCCGAAGCAGGCCTGACCGCCGGTCGAACGCTCGTTCCTCAGTGCAGCGCCTCCTCGCGCGGCTTCAGCGGCAGCAGGAACGCTGCGAGGAAGCTGACTCCGAAGCAGCCGACCGTCACCCAGGCGATCGCCTCGGTGGCGTCGCCCCAGCCCGACGTCGGCACCCAGCGGAAGAAGAGCGTGCCGAGCAGGGCCACGCCGAGCGCCCCGCAGAACTGCTGCATCGCGTTGAGCAGACCCGAGCCGGTGCCGACCTCGTGGTCGCCGAGGTCGGCCAGGATGATGTCGAACAGCGGCGCGAAGATCAGCCCGCTCCCGATGCCGGCGACCAGCAGGGCGGGCGCGAGGTCCCAGCCGCCGACGCCGGTGCCGCTCGCCACCATGCCGAACCACGCCATCCCGGCGGCTGCGAGCGCGAGCCCGATGTGCAGGACGTGCCGGCCCAGCTTCGGGCCGAGCAGCGCCCCGGACAGCGCCGCGCCGATCGCGATGCCGAGGGCGTACGGCGTCATCACGATCGCCGCGTGGCGAGGGGTGAAGCCCAGCCCGAGCTGCAGGAACAGGCTGGTGACCAGGCTGGAGCCGGACATCGCGACGAAGAACGTGCCCAGGAAGACGACGCCGGCCACGAAGCCGCGGTGGGTGAACAGCGACGGCTCCAGGATCGGGTGGTCGCTGCGGCGCTCGCTCCAGACGAACACGCCGAACAGGACGACCGCCGCGCCCATCAGCACGTAGACCCACGCCGGCCAGCCGAGCTCGCGGCCCTGCACCAGCGGGTAGATCAGCGCGGCCGACGCCAGCGTCACCAGCACCGCGCCGAACGGGTCCAGCCGGGCGGCTGGGTCCTTGGGCACGTCGGGCAGGTACCGCCAGGCGATGAACGTCCCCGCGAGCCCCACCGGGACGTTGATGAGGAAGATCATCCGCCAGCCGGTGCCCCACAGGTCGGCGTCGATCAGGAAGCCCGCCAGGATCGGCCCGAGGACTGCCGAGAGCCCCATGATCGGGCCGAAGGGGATGAACGCCTTCTGCAGGTCCTCGGGCGGGAACGACTGCTTCACCATCGCCAGGCCCTGCGGGATCATCGTCGCCCCGAACAGGCCCTGCACCGCGCGGAACGCGATGAGCGTGCCCGCCGTGGGGGCCAGGCCGCAGGCCAGGGAGGCAGCGGTGAATCCCGCCATCCCGGCGATGAACATCGGCCGGCGCCCGACGATGTCGCCCAGGCGGGCGGAGGTCAGCAGCCCGACCGCGAAGGCCAGGGTGTAGGCCGCGAGCACCCACTGCAGGGTGGTCTCGCTGCCACCGAGGTCGGCCCGGATCGAGGGTCCGGCGAGGGTGGCGATCGTCGCGTCGAGCAGGTCCATGACGTCCGCGATGATCACGGCGGCCATGACGTGCCAACGGAAGCGGTAGGCGGTCGTGGCGACTGCCTCGGTGACGGTGCCGGCCATGGGACGGCCTCCTTCCCGGAGTGGTTTCGAACGGTGTTCGTGAATGACGAACAGTGTTCTATCTTCGAACGGTGTTCGTGTCAAGGGGGTAGGATGGGCGCCGTGGAGAAGCGGACGAAGACGTTCCGGGCCGGCCCGGTCCGGATCCGGGTGACGACCGACGACGCCGCTGCGCGGCCGAAGGAGCGACTCACCCGCGAGCGGATCGTCGACGCGGCGATGGACCTGATGGCCGAGAAGGGCTACGACGGGGTGTCCATGCGCTCGCTCGCCCGGGCGCTCGACACAGGCCAGGCCTCGCTCTACGCCCACGTCGCCAACAAGGAGGAGCTGGATCAGCTCGTCATCGACCGGATCTGCTCAGAGCTCGACGTACCGGAGCCGGACCCGGAGAACTGGGCCGAGCAGCTGAAGCAGGTGCTGCGCGACTGCCTGGAGCTCTACCGCGCCCACCCGGGCACCGCGCGGGCGGCGATGGGGATGATCCCGACCCAGGAGGGCGGCCTGCGGATCGCCGAGGGGATGCTTGCCATCTGCATCCGCGGTGGCGTCAGCCCGCAGGCGGCCGCGTGGTTCTGCGACATCGCCGCGCTCTTCGTCTGCGCGGTGGCCTACGAGGAGCAGATCTGGACCCAGCGGATGGTCGACGGTGCCGGCCACGACGACCTCCACGAGTTCCACGAGGACGTGGACGGCCAGCTGATGGCGGCGTTCGGCCAGCTCCCTGCCGACCGGTTCCCCTTCGTCACGGGCTACGCCCGCGAGCTGACTGCCGGCGACGGCGACGAGCGGCTCGAGTTCGGGCTCGACCTGCTGGTCTCCGGCCTCGAGGCCGCTTCCGAGCGCTACCGCGACCGATAGCGGAAATCGATGGCGGCCGCGGCCGCGGACGCCTAGCGTGGCGACCTTGTGAGCCGCGTCGTCGAAGCAGTCCTCCCGGCGCGCCTGGGCCCCGGCTTCCGGCTGCTGATGTCCTCGAGCTGGGTGTCCAACCTCGGCGACGGCATCGCGCTCGCCGCGGGCCCGCTGCTGGTCGCCTCGCAGACGCGCGACCCGTTCCTCGTCTCGCTCGCCGTCCTGCTCCAGCGGCTGCCGTGGCTGCTGTTCGGTCTGCACGCCGGCGCCATCGCCGACCGGCTGGACCGCAAGCGGCTGGTCGTCGCGAGCGACCTGTGCCGGGTCGCGGTCCTCGCCGGCCTCTGCGCCACGATCGTCACCGGCTGGGTGGACACCGGGGTGGTCCTCGTCGCCATGTTCCTCATCGGCACGGCCGAGGTCTTCGCCGACACCGCCACCGGGACGCTGCTGCCGATGCTCGTCGACAAGGACGACATCGGCATCGCGTTCGCGCGTCTCCAGTTCGGCTTCATCACGGTCAACCAGATCGCCGGCGCGCCCCTCGGCGCCGCCCTGTTCGCCGTGGGCCTGGCGGTGCCGTTCGGGGTGCAGATCGGCTGCGTGCTGCTGGCGGTCGTCCTCGTCGCCCGCATCGAGCTGCTGGCCGGGCCGGTCCGCGGCGAGGTCGCGACGCACGTGCGCCGCGACATCGTCGACGGCGTCAAGTGGCTGCTCGGGCACCCGCCGATCCGCACCCTGGCGCTGGTGATCTTCGCGTTCAACATCACCTGGGCCTCGGCCTGGTCGGTGCTCGTCCTCTACTCCCTCGACGTGCTGCACATGGGCCCGGTCGGCTACGGCCTGCTGACCACGGCGGGCGCCGTCGGCAGCCTGGTCAGCACGCCCTGGTACGGCTGGCTCGAGCGGCACGTCTCGCTCGCGACCCTGATGCGGGTCTGCCTCCTGCTCGAGGTGCTGATGCATCTCGGCTTCGCGCTCACGACCGCGCCATGGGTGGCGCTGCTGATCATGTTCGGCTTCGGTGCCTACGCGTTCGTCTGGGGCACGCTCTCGCAGGCGGTGCGGCAGCGGGCGGTGCCGACGGAGTTCCAGGGCCGGGTCGGCTCGGTGTACGGCGTCGGCGTGTTCGGTGGCATGGTGCTCGGCAGCGGGCTCGGCGGCCTGATCGCCGCCACCTGGGGAGTCACGGCGCCGTTCTGGGTCGGCTTCGTCGGCTCGGGGATCACGCTGGCGCTCGTCTGGCGGCAGCTGGCCCACATCGCCCACGCCGACGCGACGAGCGAGCCTGCGACCGAGCCCGGTGCCTCCCAGGTAGGGTGACCAGCGCCGAGCTTCCCCCGCGACGGCCGCTGGCCGGTCCGTTGCGTCCGCGCCGTGCCGACCAGCAGTGAAGACAGGGAGCCTGGGTGTACCTGAAGAGCCTGACCCTCAAGGGGTTCAAGTCCTTCGCCTCCGCGACCACGCTGCAGCTCGAGCCCGGCATCACCTGCATCGTCGGCCCGAACGGCTCGGGGAAGTCCAACGTCGTCGACGCACTCGCCTGGGTGATGGGGGAGCAGGGCGCCAAGAGCCTGCGCGGCGGCAAGATGGAGGACGTCATCTTCGCCGGCACGTCGGGCCGGCCGCCGCTCGGCCGGGCCGAGGTGGTGCTGACCATCGACAACTCCGACGGCGCGCTCCCCATCGACTACTCCGAGGTCACGATCAGCCGGACGATGTTCCGGTCCGGTGGCTCGGAGTACGCCATCAACGGCACGTCCTGCCGGCTGCTCGACGTCCAGGAGCTGCTCAGTGACTCCGGTATCGGCCGCGAGATGCACGTGATCGTCGGCCAGGGCCAGCTCGACACGATCCTGCACGCGACCCCCGAGGACCGGCGCGGGTTCATCGAGGAGGCCGCCGGCGTCCTCAAGCACCGCAAGCGCAAGGAGAAGGCCCTCCGCAAGCTGGACTCCACCGAGGGCAACCTGACCCGGCTCAACGACCTGCTCAGCGAGATCCGCCGCCAGCTGAAGCCCCTCGGTCGGCAGGCCGAGGTCGCCCGTCGCGCCGCGACCGTGCAGGCCGACGTACGTGACGCCCGCGCCCGGCTGCTCGCCGACGACCTGGTCACCGCCCGCACCGCGCTCGAGCAGGAGCTCGCCGACGAGAGCGTGCTGGTGGCCCGCCGCGAGGAGGTCGAGGCCGCGATCGCCGCGGCCCGCGAGCAGGAGGCGGCGCTCGAGGCCGCGCTGCGCGAGGACCTGCCCGCGCTCTCGGCCGCCCAGGACACGCTGTCCTCCCTCGGCACCCTGCGGGAGCGCCTCCGCGGGACCCAGAGCCTCGCCACCGAGCGGGTCCGCAACGCCCAGGGCGTCTCCGACGGTGACGACGCGGAGGGCGGAGCTGCCAGGGACCCCGACGAGATCGAGGCCGAGGCCGACCGCCTGCACGCTCAGGAGGAGGAGATCGCGGCACTCGTCGCCGACCAGCAGACCGCGCTCGACGACGCCGTGACCGCCCGGCGCGCCGCCGAGGAGGCCGCCGCGGCCGAGGAGCGCCGGGTCCAGGCGCTGCTCCGCGCGGCCGCCGACCGGCGCGAGGGCCTGGCCCGCCTGCACGGCCAGGTCAACGCGCTCAAGTCGCGGGCCGGTGCCGCCGAGGAGGAGATCGGCCGGCTCGAGTCGGCCCGCACCGACGCGCTCGCGCGCGCCGAGCGCGCGCAGCGCGACTTCACCGCCCTCGAGACCAGGGTTGCCGGGCTCGACGCGGGCGAAGAGGGTCTCGACGCCGAGCACGAGGCGGCCGTCGCGGCGCTCGAGGACATCACCGACCGGCTGGCGAAGACCCGCGAGGAGGCCCAGCAGTCCGATCGTGAGCGGTCCGCGCTGACGGCCCGCAAGGAGGCGCTCGAGCTGGGCCTGGCCCGCAAGGACGGGGCCGGAGCGCTGCTCGCCGCGAGCGACACCCTCTCCGGGCTGCTCGGCTCCGTGGCGGCGCTGGTCACCGTGCGCAACGGCTACGAGGCCGCCGTCGCGACCGCCCTCGGGGCCGCTGCGGACGCCGTGGCCGTCACGGACGCGGACGCCGCGGTCGCCGCCATCGGCCACCTCCGCGACGAGGACCTCGGTCGCGCCGGGCTGCTGCTCGGCGGGGGCGCGGTCGACCGGCAGGGGTGGCCGCAGCTGCCCGGCGGCTCGTCGTACGCCGTGGACGTGCTCGAGTGCCCGGACGACCTCCGGCCCGCGCTCACCCGGTTGCTGCACAAGACCGCCGTCGCCGACGACCTCGCCGCAGCCCGCGCGCTCGTCGCTTCCCTTCCAGACGTCGTCGCGGTCACCCGCGAGGGCGACCTGCTCGGCGCCCACTTCGCCGCGGGTGGCTCCGGCGGGCAGCAGAGCCTGATCGAGGTCCAGGCGGCCGTCGACGAGGCCGGCGCGGCGCTCGCCGACGCGATCGCCGCGTCCGAGCGGCTCGCGTTCGACCTCGCCCGGCTCGAGACCGAGCGTGCCGAGGCGCAGCAGCGCGTCGACGTCGCCCTGGCCAAGCTGCACGAGTCCGACGCGACGCTGGCCGCGGTGGCCGAGGAGCTCGGCCAGTACGGCTCGGTCGCGCGCACCGCCCGCGCCGAGGCCGACCGGGTCACCGACGCGATCGCCCAGGCCCGGGCCGCCCGCGAGCAGGCCATCACCGGGCTCGCCGAGCTCGAGGAGCGGCTCGCCTCCGCCGAGGAGGCCGGTGAGGAGGAGCCCGACACCTCCGACCGCGAGCGGCTCGCCGAGGAGACCCGGGCGGCCCGCCAGTCC
Source organism: Nocardioides panacisoli (assembly GCF_039537325.1). Classification (GTDB taxonomy): domain Bacteria; phylum Actinomycetota; class Actinomycetes; order Propionibacteriales; family Nocardioidaceae; genus Nocardioides; species Nocardioides panacisoli. The sequence continues at coordinate 77,308 of NZ_BAABAH010000002.1, read as the reverse complement.
GAGATGGAGGCGCGGCTGGCGCTGCGCACGTCCGAGGAGCGCGGCCGCGCCCTGCACGGACGGGTCGACCAGATGCGCAAGGCCGCCGCCGCCGAGCGGGAAGCGCGCGCCCGGGCCGCCGAGCGGCGCGAGCGGCTGCTGCGCGAGGGTCGCGCCGGCCAGGCCGTCGCCCGCGCGGCCGCCTACGCGCTGGAGCGGCTCGAGGCCTCGCTGGGCCGCGCCCGCGCCGACCGGGAGGCCGTCGAGGAGTCACGTCGTGGCCGCGAGCAGGAGCTGATGAGCGTGCGCGGCCGGCTGCGCGAGCTCGGCAAGGAGCTCGAGGAGCTGGTCAGCTCGGTGCACCGCGACGAGATGGCCCGCACCCAGCAGAAGATGCGGATCGAGCAGCTCGAGGAGCGCGCGCTGGAGGAGCTCGGGCTCGCGGCCGAGTCCCTGGTCGAGGAGTACGGTCCCGACCAGCTGGTGCCGGTCGCGCTCGACCCGGCCGCAGAACCGGCCGAGGACGCCGAGCCGGAGGCCAAGGCCTACGACCGCGAGGAGCAGCTCAAGCGGCTCCGGGCGGCCGAGCGGGCGCTGCGCGAGCTCGGCAAGGTGAACCCGCTGGCGCTGGAGGAGTTCACCGCGATGGAGGAGCGGCACAAGTTCCTCACCGAGCAGCTCGAGGACCTGCGGGCCACCCGCAAGGACCTGCTCGACATCGTCCGCGACGTCGACGCCCGCGTGGAGCAGGTCTTCACCGAGGCCTACCGCGACGTCGAGGTCGCCTTCGACCACGTCTTCAAGCGGCTCTTCCCCGGCGGTGAGGGGCGGCTGGTGCTGACCGATCCCGGCGACATGCTGGCCACCGGGGTCGAGGTCGAGGCCCGCCCGCCGGGCAAGAAGGTCAAGCGGCTGTCCCTGCTCTCCGGCGGCGAGCGCTCCCTGGTCGCCGTTGCGTTCCTGGTCGCCCTGTTCAAGGCGCGACCCTCGCCCTTCTACATCCTCGACGAGGTCGAGGCCGCGCTCGACGACACCAACCTCGGCCGGCTGCTGGAGATCTACGAGGAGCTGCGCGAGAACTCCCAGCTGCTGGTGATCACCCACCAGAAGCGGACCATGGAGGTCGGCGACGCGCTCTACGGCGTCACCATGCGCGGCGACGGCGTGTCGACGGTGATCAGCCAGCGGCTCCGCGATGCCGGATAGGACCCGGCCTCCCCGCCCCGATCGATCCGGGTACGTCGCCTGGCGGAGCGCGACGCTGCGCTGGGCCGACATCGACGTCTACGGCCACATGAACAACGCCCGCTACTTCGAGCTGATCGACACCGTCGTCAACGACCAGCTCGCTGAGAGCGTGGGCACCGACATCCGGGAGCTGCCGGCGATCGGGGTGGTGGCCGAGGTGTCGTGCCGCTACTTCAGCGAGATCACCTACCCCGGCATCCTCGAGCTCGGGATCGTGGTCGAGCGGCTCGGGCGCTCCTCGGTCGTCTACCGCGTCGGGATCTTCCAGGGCGACCCAGACGGCGACGGCGCCCTCGCCGCCGCGGAGGGCCGGTTCGTCCACGTGTACGTCGACAACACCGACCCTGCGCGTCCGGTGACCCCGCTGCCGGACGCCGTACGCGCCGCGTCCGAGCAGCTGTGCGCGGAGCAGCCCACGTAGTGCGCGGTGCGTGCGTAAGCCCTGCGACTGCAAGGGATATCGTGCTGGCGTGACTGAATCGACCGATGTGACCGCACGGTCGTCGGCTCCCGACACCGACCGCCTGCCCGACGAGCTGCCCGACGCGGAGGCGGTCGAGGCCGCCGAGGCGGCCGAGCTCGAGGAGGTCTACCCGCGCAAGGTCCTGTTCGTCGCGGGCGCCGGGCGCAGCGGCACCAGCACGCTGGCCGGCCTGGTGCGCATCCTCGGTCTGCACGTGCCGCAGCCGGAGGTCACCGCCGACGAGACCAACCCCAAGGGGTTCGGTGAGCCGGCCTGGGCTGTCGAGTTCCACACCGAGCTGCTGCGCAAGGCCGGCGTCCAGGTCAGCGACGCCCGCCCGGCCGCCTGGTTCAAGACCAGCCAGGTCGGCGGCCGCGAGCGGCCCCGCGGCGCCGCTGCGGCGTGGCTCGAGCAGCACTTCGCCGAGGCCTCCGAGCTGGTCGTCAAGGACCCGCGCCTGGCCTGGTTCCTCACCATGTGGGAGGTCGCGGCCGTCCGATCCAGCGCCACGCCCGTGTTCGCCACGATGCTGCGCCCGCCGAGCGAGGTCGTGGCCAGCAAGGAGACCTACTACGCCAACCGGCTGGGCTCGGCCCACCTCGCGGCGTCCTGGGTCAACATGATGCTGCACACCGAGCGCGCGACCCGCGCGCACGTCGACAACGGCGGCCGGGTGTTCGTCCGGTACGCCGACCTGCTCGACGACTGGACCAAGACGGTCATGCACGTCGGCGAGACGCTCCAGCTCCAGCACATCCTGCACGCGGGCACCGAGACGATCCGCGAGGGCCACCGGTTCGTGGATCCCGGGCTGCGCCGGATGAGCCGCAGCCTCGACGACCTGGGCCTGCCCAAGCGGCTGCACGAGATCGTCGCCGAGTCCTGGGAGGGCCTCGACCGGCTCGCGGAGCCGGGCGGCGACACGGCCGACGTGCACCGGACCCTCGACCAGCTCCGGGACGGCTACTCCGAGCTCTACGAGGAGGCCGAGGCGATCTCGCGCTCGTCCGCCGTGGCCGCGCGGAGCGCGGCCTCCGAGCAGCTGGCCGGCGCCGAGAAGGAGGCGGAGCGCGTCGAGCGCAAGGCCGAGCGGCCGGGCGGGAACGCTGGCCAGGGCCCCGCCGACCCGGCGGACCGGATCCCGCACCGGGTCCGGGCGATGGTGCCGGCCTCGCTGCGCAGGCGGCTCCGCCAGCGCTGGGCCCGCCGCGCATGACGGGCGCGACCACACCGCCGCCACCGCCGCGGCCGCTCGCCGAGGGGCTGACCAACCTCGAGGGCATCACGGACTTCGACATCACCTGGCCCTGGCGGTCCGGGCCGATGCGGCGCGGCGCGACGGCGGTGCTCCGGGTCAAGAACGAGGCGCCCTCGCTGCCCTTCGTCCTGCCGCCGCTCCTGCGCGCCTGCGACGAGGTGCTGCTCGTCGACAACGGCTCCGACGACGGCACCCCCGAGGTGTCGGTCGAGACGGCCGAGCGGATCGGCCTGGGGGAGAAGCTCCGGGTGCTGCACTACCCGTTCGCCGTCGCCCCCGCCGGCACCGACCACCTCCAGGTCCACGAGCGGTCGGTCCACTCGCTCGCCTACTTCTACAACTGGTGCTTCGCCCAGGTGCACACGCGCTACTCCTGGAAGTGGGACGGCGACATGGTGCTCACCCGGGAAGGTGAGATCTCGATGGCCGGCATGAGCTGGCAGATCAACGGCACCGAGGCCGTCGTACGCATCCCGCGGCACCCCCTGTACGTCGAGGGCGACCGACGCGCGTTCCTCGACCTCGGGCTGCGCAACCTCGAGGCCTGGGGCTACCCGATGGGCCCGGAGTACCTCTACACCAAGGCCTTCGAGTGGGAGATCCGGATGGTCCCGGACAACGTGCCCACGATCCGCTGGCCCAACGGGCTGTGCGTCGAGGTCAAGCACCTCGCCGAGGACGAGTTCGACCACTGGAGCGCGCCCGAGGCGTTCTCGGTCAGCAACCGCAACAAGCGCAAGCGGCGCGAGTGGGAGGTCTTCAACGCGCTCGCGGAGGGCATCGTCCCCGCCGGCGTGGTCGTGATCGACGCCCCGGCCGGCGTGCACGTCATCGACCACGTGACCCAGGACTGGCTGCCCTCGCTCCCGCGCCCGATCCAGACCAGCAACTACCCGTCCAAGATCGAGCCGTACCGCGCGATGTTCGACGACGCCCGGTAAAATCGGCAGCGTTCCGCCCTACTCGGAGGAGTCGAAACCCTTGCTCTACCTCGTCGTCGCCATGGTCTTCGTCCTGGTCGTCGCCGCACTCGTGGTCGTCTACGTCGCCTACCCGCACCGCGGCGAGCGGATGCCGCACACGCCGTGGCTCGGCGAGGCACTCGGCAAGGCCGCCGACCGCGTCCCGGTGATCGAGGAGGACGAGTACGACCTCCTGCGGCTCACCGGGGACCACCAGCGCTGAGCCCCCGCTCGCCCCAGCCCTCCCGCCTGCGCGGCTGCTGATTGGATGGTGCCCATGGAGTGGCTCTACGTCGTCATCGGTATCGCGGTCCTCGCGGTCGTCCTCGTCGGCGGCGGCATGGCCGGCCTGTTCCGTGGTCGGCAGGCACCGCCGCCGAAGGCCCCCGCCGCGCCGCCGCGCGGCGCGGGCACCGACGTCCTCGCCCCGCCCGCGGAGCCGGAGGTCGTCACCCCGGAGGCGCCCACGGCTGCGGAGGCGCCCGCGCTCGAGACTCCCGAGCGCCCCGCCTCCCGCCTGGTCCGGCTCCGTCAGCGGCTCGCCGGCTCCGGGACCCTCGGGCGCGGCCTGCTCGGGCTGCTCAGCCGGGACCGCCTCGACGAGGACACCTGGGAGGCGATCGAGGACCTGCTCATCGGCGCTGACATCGGCGTGGAGCCGACCCAGCAGCTGGTCGAGAAGCTCCGGACCCGGATGCGGGTCGAGGGCGGCGACACGCCCGACGCGCGCGAGGTGCTCCGCGAGGAGCTGGTCGCGCTCGTCGATCCCGGCCTGGACCGCTCGCTGCACATCAGCGGCACCGAGGGCGTGCCGGGCGTGGTGCTGGTGGTCGGCGTGAACGGGACCGGCAAGACCACGACCGTCGGCAAGCTCGCCCGGATCCTGGTCGCCGAGAACCGCACCGCCCTGCTGGGCGCCGCCGACACGTTCCGTGCCGCGGCGACCGAGCAACTGGCCACCTGGGGCGAGCGGGTCGGCGTCGAGGTCGTCCGCGGGCCCGAGGGCGGCGACCCGGCGAGCGTGGCGTTCGAGGCGGTCAAGCAGGGCATCGATCAGGGCGTCGACACCGTCGTCGTCGACACCGCCGGGCGGCTCCAGAACAAGCAGGGCCTGATGGACGAGCTCGGCAAGGTCAAGCGCGTGATCGAGAAGCAGACGCCGGTCACCGAGGTGCTGCTCGTGCTGGACGCCACCACCGGCCAGAACGGCCTGATCCAGGCCAAGGTCTTCTCCGAGGTCGTCGACGTCACCGGCATCGCGCTCACCAAGCTCGACGGCTCGGCCAAGGGCGGGATCGTCGTGGCCGTGCAGCGTCAGCTCGGCGTACCGGTGAAGCTGGTCGGTCTGGGCGAGGGCCCCGACGACCTGGCGCCGTTCGACGTCGGCGCCTTCGTGGACGCCCTGCTCTCCTGACGGCGCGAGCGTGTCGCGCGGCCCGCGAAACATGCTCGTAACGGGGTGCGGGAACTAGTTACACGGCCGACATGACGCTCGGTCCGCCCGGAAACCTGTCGGGAGGAATGTTCGGGACGTATCCCGACTGTTCCGACTGGAGGTTCCATGGACGGCTATTACGCCTTCATGCTGGTGGCGACGGCGCTGGTCCTGATGATGACCGTGCCCGCTCTGGCACTGTTCTACGGCGGCATGAGCCGCTCCAAGTCCGTGCTGAACATGATGATGATGTCGTACGGCGCCTTCGCCATCGCGTCCATCGTGTTCGTGCTCTGGGGCTGGTCCGAGGGCTGGGGCGGCGACGGCGCCGGCAATGCCGACGGCAACATCGTCAACAGCCCGTTCGACATGTTCGGTCTCGACGGCGTCGGGCACGCCAACTACATCTACGTGCTGTTCCAGCTCACGTTCGCCGCGATCACCGTCGCGCTGATCTCGGGCGCGATCGCGGACCGCGTGAAGCTGAGCTCCTGGCTCGTGTTCGTGCCGATCTGGCTGACGCTCTGCTACTTCCCGATCGCGCACAACGTGTGGGGCGGCGGCTGGCTCGCCCAGCAGCTCGCCAAGGGCTCGACCTTCGCCCAGGACTACGCGGGCGGCACGGTCGTCCACATCAACGCTGGTGTCGCGGGCGGCATCCTGGCCCTGATCATCGGCAAGCGGGTCGGCTTCATGAAGGACCCGATGAAGCCGCACAACCTGACGCTGACCATGATCGGCGCCGGTCTGCTGTGGTTCGGCTGGTACGGCTTCAACGTCGGCTCGATCGTCTTCCTGCCGGACAACCTCGCGGACCCGACCCTCTTCTCGGGCCAGTTCCAGGGTGAGACCGGTGTGACGTTCATGAACACCACCATCGCCACCTGTGCCGCGATGCTCGGCTGGCTGCTGATGGAGCGGATCCTGCACGGCAAGGCCACCTCGCTCGGTGCCGCTTCCGGCATCGTCGCGGGTCTGGTCGCGATCACCCCGTCCTGTGGCGCGGTGGACCTGTACGGCGCGATCGCCGTCGGCGCCGTGGCCGGCGCCCTGTGCGCGGCGGCCGTGGGCCTGAAGTTCAGGCTCAAGCTCGACGACTCGCTCGACGTCGTCGGTGTCCACCTCGTCGGTGGTCTGGTCGGCACCCTGCTGATCGGCTTCCTGTCGACCTCGAAGGCGCCGGGCGGGATCGACGGCCTCTTCTACGGCGGTGGGCTCTCCTCGCTCGGTGACCAGACGCTGGCGGCGCTCTTCACCCTCGTCTGGACCGGTATCCTCACGACGGTCATCGCCCTGGCGATCAAGTACACGATCGGCTGGCGCGTGGACGAGGAGGCCGAGGTCGAGGGCATCGACTTCGACCAGCACGGCGAGTCGGCCTACGACCTGCACACCAGCACCTCCAGCGCCGGGTCGAGTGGTGTCCTCGCCGCCTCGACCGTCGCGCCGAAGTCGGAAGGAGCGAACGCATGAAGCTCGTCACCGCGGTCATCAAGCCGCACAAGTGGGAGGACGTCCGCGAGGCCCTCGAGACCTTCGGCGTCACGGGGATGACCGTCAGCGAGGTCTCGGGCTACGGCCGCCAGAAGGGCCACACCGAGGTCTACCGGGGCGCGGAGTACGACATCGCGCTGGTGCCGAAGATCCGGATCGAGATCGTCGTCGACGACGAGGACACCGAGGACATCGTCGGGATCATCACCAAGACGGCACAGACCGGCCGGATCGGTGACGGCAAGGTCTGGGTCAGCCCGATCGAGACCGTGGTCCGCGTCCGCACCGGCGACAAGGACAGCGCGGCGCTCTAGCCGGACATGACAGCGACCGACCGGGCCGCCCGCACCGCCGCGGCCGACGAGCTCTGCTCCTCGGCCTACGGCACCGCGGGCGGCCCGGACTCCGGGATGGCCCTGGTCGCCGTCGGCGGCTACGGCAGGGGCGAGCTGGCGCCGTACTCGGACCTCGACGTGGTGCTCGTCGCGGACGAGGACGTCGACCGCGACGCCTGGACGCGGCTGGCGAGCGAGGTCTGGTACCCGATCTGGGACTCCGGTGCGAAGCTCGACCACTCCGTCCGCACCCTGCCGCAGATGATCACCGCCGCCGCGGACGACGTACGGGTCGCCTCGGGGCTGCTCGACGTGCGGCACGTGGCCGGTGATCCGAGCCTGACCCTGCGGCTGCGGACGACGATCCTCGCCGCGTGGCGGCGCGGCGCCCGGGACCGGCTGCCCGAGCTGCACGAGCTGGTCCGCAACCGGCACCGGCTGACCGGTGAGGTGGCGCACCTGTCGGTCCCGGACATCAAGGAGGCCGAGGGCGGGCTGCGCGACGCGACCGTGCTCAAGGGCCTCGCGGCGACCTGGCTGGTCGACGTACCGGCCGCCGACCTCGAGCGCTGCCGGCAGCAGCTGCTCGACGTGCGCGACCTGCTGCACGCCGCCGCCGGGCGGGCGACCGACCGGGTCGCACCCGAGTACTGGGCGCCGATCGCCGAGGGACTCGGGCTCTACGACGGCGGCCCGCCCGACGACCTGGCCGCCCAGCGGCAGGTCCGCGAGCTCGGCCGCCGGCTCACCCATCTCTCGCGGCTGGCGTGGCGCCGTGCGGAGGACGCCGTACGCCGGCCGTCGGGCGCCCGGCCGCGGCGGCCCGAGCTCGAGCGGGTCGCGCCCGGCGTGGCGCTCTCGAAGGGCGAGGTCGTGCTCGACCGCGGCGCGACGCCGGCCTCGGACCCGACCCTGTTGCTGCGGGCCGCCGCCGAGGCGGCGGTCCGGGACGTCGTGCTCGCACCGCCGACGGCCGCCCGGCTGGTGCGCGAGTGCCCGCCGCTCCCGGAGCCCTGGCCCACCGAGGCGCGCCAGCAGCTGGTCCGCCTGCTCGCCGCCGGACCGGGACTGCTCGAGGTCTGGGAGACCCTGGAGGAGACCGGCGCGCTCGCGGGGATCCTGCCGGAGTGGGAGCGGATCCGGTTGCTCCCGCACGCGTCGGTGATCCACCGGTTCACGGTGGACCGGCACTCCGTGGAGACCTGCGTCGAGGCGGCCGCGCTGATCCGCGACGTGTCCCGGCCGGACGTGCTGCTCGTCGCCGCGCTGCTGCACGACATCGGCAAGGGCGGCCTGGTCGAGCACTGCCAGGCGGGGGCGCCGATCGCCCGGGCAGCCGCGGAGCGGATGGGGTTCGGGCCGACCGAGGTGGACCTCGTCGAGACGCTGGTCCGGCGCCACCTGCTCCTCTCCGAGACCGCGACCACCCGCGACCCGGACGACCCGGCCACGCTGCAGGTGGTGCTGCGCGACATCCACGACGCCGACTCTCTCGCCCTGCTGACGACGCTGACCGAGGCCGACGCCAAGGCCACCTCGCCCAAGGCGTGGTCCTCGTGGCGGGCCGGCCTGATCCGCGACCTGGCCCGCCGGGTCGGCGCCGCGCTCGAGGGTCGCGCCGCGCCGCCGGCGCTGCCCGCCGAGGACGTGCCCGTGCCACCCGAGGTCGACCACGGCGGCGTGGCGCTGACCCTCGAACCGGTGGTCGACGGCTCCCGGGTCACCGCCGTCGCGCTCGACCGCGTCGGGCTGCTGGCGGACGTCGCCGCGATGTTCGCCCTCGGGAAGGTGCCCGTGCGGGCCGCGCGGGTCTGGTCCCAGGAGGACTACGGCGTGTCGGTGTGGGAGCTCGCCGACGAGCACCTCGACGCCGGCGTCCTCCGCGACCGGATCGACAACATCGTCTCCCGGCGGGTCGATCCGGCCGCGCGGCTGGCGCCCCGGGCCGCCGCGGGGCCCGCGGAGCTGGCGCCCACGGTCGTCGTACGACCCGAGGCGAGCGAGCAGGCGACCGTCATCGAGGTCCGCGCGGGGGACCGGGTGGGCGTGGTCTACCTGGTGTGCGCCGCCCTCGCCGCGCTGGACATCTCGGTCCGCTCCGCGCACGTCTCGACGCTCGGGCCGCAGGCCGTCGACGTGTTCTACGTCCAGGAGGCGTCGGCTGGCGCCCTCTCCGACTCCCGGGCCGCCGACGCCGCCCACGCCGTACGCGCCCGGCTCGCGGTCGCGGACGGCTGATTTCCCAAGGTATGCAGCGACATCTGCGCTTCCCACGCCGTATCCGGCATGGGAAGCGCAGGTTTCGCTGCATACCTTGGTGAACCTGCACGTACGGCGCGCCCGTAGACTCGGACCGCCACGACTGTCATTCCACCCGAGGGACTCCTTTGTTCGCCACGCTGTCCGACCGGCTCACCGCCACGTTCAAGAACCTGCGCGGGAAGGGCCGGCTCTCCGAGGCCGACATCGACGCCACGGCACGCGAGATCCGGATCGCGCTGCTCGAGGCCGACGTCGCGCTGCCCGTGGTCAAGGACTTCGTGGCAGCGGTCAAGGAGCGGGCCCGCGGCGAGGAGGTCAGCGGTGCGCTGAACCCCGCGCAGCAGGTCGTCAAGATCGTCAACGACGAGCTGGTCAACATCCTCGGTGGCGAGACCAGGCGGCTGCGCTACGCCAAGAGCGGTCCGACCGTCATCATGCTCGCCGGTCTCCAGGGTGCCGGCAAGACCACGCTCGCCGCCAAGCTCGCGCTCTGGCTCAAGGAGCAGGGCAAGACCCCGATGCTCGTGGCCTGCGACCTGCAGCGCCCCAACGCCGTCAACCAGCTCCAGGTCAACGGCGAGCGCGCCGGCGTGCCGGTCTACGCACCGGAGCCGGGCAACGGCGTCGGCGACCCGGTCGCGGTCGCGAAGGCCTCGATCGAGGATGCCAAGCGCAAGCTGCACGACGTGGTGATCGTCGACACCGCCGGTCGCCTCGGCGTGGACGCCGAGATGATGGCGCAGGCGGCGGCGATCCGCGACGCGGTCCAGCCCGACGAGGTGCTGTTCGTCGTCGACGCGATGATCGGCCAGGACGCGCTCACGACCGCGCAGGCCTTCCTCGAGGGCGTCGGCTACGACGGCGTGGTGCTGACCAAGCTCGACGGCGACGCGCGCGGTGGTGCCGCGCTGTCGATCCGGCAGGTGACCGGCCGCCCGGTGATGTTCGCGTCGAGCGGCGAGAAGCTCACCGACTTCGACCTGTTCCACCCCGACCGGATGGCCTCCCGGATCCTCGACATGGGCGACGTGCTCACCCTGATCGAGCAGGCCGAGAAGGCGTTCGACCAGGAGCAGGCGCTCAAGGCCGCGCAGAAGCTCACCGGCCAGGGCGGCGAGTTCACCCTCGACGACTTCCTCGAGCAGATGCAGCAGGTGCGCAAGCTCGGTTCGATGTCGAAGATCCTCGGGATGCTGCCCGGGATGGGCCAGATCCGCGAGCAGCTCGAGAACTTCGACGACCGCGAGATCGACCGGGTCGCCGCGATCATCCACTCGATGACGCCCGCCGAGCGCGCCAACCCCAAGATGATCGACGGCTCGCGCCGTGCCCGGATCGCGAAGGGCTGCGGCCGCACGGTCTCCGACGTCAACAACCTCGTGGACCGGTTCTTCGAGGCCCGCAAGATGATGATGCAGATGGCCAGGGGCGGCGGGATGCCCGGGATGCCGGGCCTGCCGGGGATGCCCGGCGCCGGCGCGGGTGCCGGCAAGCGGTCCTCGGCGAAGCAGAAGGCCAAGCAGCAGGGCAAGGGTGGCAAGCGCCGCTCCGGCAACCCCGCCAAGGCGGCCCAGCAGGCCAAGGCGGACGCGGAGAAGGCCACGACGAAGCCCAACCCGTTCGGGTTGCCCGCCGAGGACGTCGACTACGAGGCCGCCGCCGAGAACCTCGACCTGCCCAAGGACTTCAGCAAGTTCCTCAAGTAGGACCGGCGGTCGTGGGCTCGGTCCTGGTCGTCGACGGCGCGAACGTCGTCGGCGCGCGCCCGGACGGCTGGTGGAAGGACCGCGCGGGCGCTGCCCGACGGCTGCACGACTCGCTGCTCGTCGCCGACGTGCCCTACGACGTCGTCGTGCTCGTCCTGGAGGGTCAGGCGAAGGGCGGCGTACGTCCCGGGCGCGATGCGCACGTCCACACCGTGCATGCACCCAAGGACGGTGACAGCGCGATCCTCGCGCAGGCGAAGGCGTACGCCGAGCGCGGCGACCGGGTCGCCGTGGTCACCGCCGACCGCGCCCTCGACGCCCGCGTGCACGGCGTCGGCGCCACCACGCTGAGCCCCACCTGGCTCCTCGACCACCTCTGACCGACGCCGACCCGGCAGAAACTCGGCAAGAATTGCGCCGAGTCGGCACAAGCTTGAGCCGACTCGGCGCGGGGCGCACCAAGTTTCTGCCGGGTCGGCGTTGGTAGCGTCGGCGGGGTGAGCGCGCTTCGGTTCTCCGGTCCGGTCCTGCCCGACGCCGAGGCGCGCGAGCTGTACGTCGTCGAGGGGCGGATCACCTACGAACGGCCGCAGGGCGCGGACACGGTCGCCGAGGGCTGGATCGTCCCGGGCCTGGTCGATGCGCACAACCACCTCGGGCTCGAGGACGGCGGCGGTGTGCCCGACGACGAGGTCGAGCGGCAGGCGGTCGCCGATCGCGACGCCGGCGTCCTGCTGACCCGCGACTGCGGGTCACCCGTCGACACCCGCTGGGTGCAGGAGCGCGACGACCTGCCGCGGCTGATCCGGTGCGGTCGGCACGTGGCGCGGACCAAGCGCTACATCCGCGGCTACGCGCGCGAGGTCGAGCCCGCCGAGCTCGCCGAGACCGTCGCCGAGGAGGCGCAGGGGAGCGACGGCTGGGTCAAGCTGGTCGGCGACTGGATCTCCCGTGACGAGGGCGACCTGGCGCCGTCCTTCCCCGCCGACGCGGTGGCGGCAGCCATCGCCGCGGCCCACGAGCACGGCGCGAAGGTCACCGCCCACTGCTTCGGAGCCGACTCGCTCTCGCCGCTCATCGACGCCGGCATCGACTGCATCGAGCACGGCACCGGCCTGCGGCCCGACCACATCGAGCAGCTGGTCGCGCGCGGGATCGCGGTCGTCCCGACCGTGCAGCAGACCGACAAGTTCCCGGAGTACGTCGACGCCGCTCGCGACAAGTTCCCGGCCTACGCCGGCACCATGGAGACGCTGCACCGGAGCCGTCGCGACGTGCTGATGTCCTGCTTCGAGGCCGGCGTCGATCTCTATGTCGGCTCCGACGGCGGCGGCACCGCCCGGCACGGCTACCTCCACGAGGAGATCCGCGCCATGGTCGACATGGGCCTGCCCGCCGACCACGTCCTGGGCGCAGCGTCGTGGCGAGGGCGGGCCTGGCTCGGCTGGAACTCCGGCCTCGGCGAGGGCGACCCCGCCGACTTCGTGGTCTACCCGCGCGACCCGCTCGAGGACCTGTCCGTGCTCGCCGAGCCCTCGGCGGTGGTGCTGCGGGGCAACGTCTACCGCTGAGCGCTCGCCGCGACGGCGCGCGGCGGCCGGGTGAACCACAGGACCGCGGTGACGACCAGCACGGCCATTCCGAGGAGACCGAGCCCCATCGGGGCCAGGATCGTCACGAGCAGCCTGACCACGAACCCCGCGCCGAGCGGGTCGCCGACCCGGATCCGGGTGACGGTCGTGCACCTGATGGTGAGGTTGCCGTCGCCCGAGTCGAAGGTCGCGAACCCCGTCCACTCGGTCCCGCCGGTGGTGACGGTGGTGGTCGCGGCGGGGTGGTCGAGCGGCCGCTCCGCGCCGGTGCCGTCCCTCACCGTGCAGCTGGGTTCCGCGGCGCCCGAGCGGACGAACAGCATCCGCTCGGTGCCGGGCTCCGAGTCGAACCCGATCGGCCCCGACGTGCGGAAGGTCGCGTCGGTGTCCGTGGAGGACCGGATGGTCAGCACGAGACCGACGACGAAGACCACGATCGCGACCAGGACGAGCCCACCGCCGACGATGAACCAGAGGGCACGGGGACGGTGCTTCACCCGGCGATCATGCCGGACGGACGACCGCCGGAGACGCTCATCCGGCGATGTCGACGATCCGGTCCTCGGGCGGCAGGTAGGTCACCAGCGCACAGTTGCGCTTGAGCAGCTCCTCGCCGACCCGGTCGCCGGTCCGCCGCGAGATGACGGTCCGCCAGATCTCGTTCTTGCGGAACACCCGACCCAGGTGCCGGAGGAACACCTCGTCGCGCGCCTGGACGCGGTAGGAGTGCTCGGGCGTCGTGTCGGAGCGGAGCTCACCGCGCAGGTGCCGCTCGTCGACCCAGGTGCGCAGCTCGAAGGTGTGCTCGGTGTCGTTGCGCACGACCAGGTCCACGTAGTTGTAGACGATCGAGCAGCCGACGCCCCAGGGCAGCACCCGGCCCTTGTCGGGGAACGGGTCGAAGGAGTGCTCCGACCGCTCGACCACGGTGAGCGGGGAATGCAGGAACATCCAGTGCAGCAGGTTCGCGAGCTGGCAGATGCCGCCGCCGACGCCGGCCCGGGCCTTGCCGTTCGACAGGCGCATGCCCTCGACGTACCCCTTGCGGCGCGTGCAGTTGCCGACCACCTTGTTGAACGAGAACGACTCGCCGGGGCGGATCAGGACCCGGTCGGTGCGCTCGGCAGCCAGCCGCAGGTTGGTGACCTTGTTGCGCTGGAGCACCATCTCCTCGGCCGAGAGCTCCCGCATCAGCAGCGAGGAGTGCTTGATCAGCCGGACCGGCAGCTCGGCGTCGGCGCGGTCGCGGGACCAGGAGTCGGGCGAGGCCAGCCACCGGAGGCTGCGGCGGGCCTGGTGGGCGCGCACGGCGAGCGGGTAGAGCGCGGGCACCCGCTCGGAGAGGCGGGGCTTCGCCGTCACGCGGCCCGGTACGGCGAAGCCGGCGGCGCGCGCCTCCGCGAGGGTGATCACGGGGCGGTCGATGATCGTCATACTCCTTGTGACGCACGAACCGCCCGTTCGGTTTTTGCGAAGTGCCGCCCGATTTCTGGGGCGCCGGATCGTCTGGCAGACTTGGCCGCTGAGTTCTGTACCCTCCGGACCCTCTCAACCGGTCGGTACGGCGCCCATCGAACCACTGTGCCGGTGTTCCCCACCTGGTCGCAGCGGCTCACCCACACACAAGTCGTCAAGGAGACACCACAGACGTGGCCGTCAAGATCCGTTTGAAGCGCCTGGGCAAGGTCCGGGTGCCGCAGTACCGCATCGTCGTCGTCGACTCGCGCAAGAAGCGCGACGGCGCCGTGATCGAGGAGATCGGCAAGTACCACCCCAAGGAGGACCCGTCGTACATCGACGTCGTCTCCGACCGGGCTCAGTACTGGCTGGGCGTCGGCGCGCAGCCGTCCGAGGCCGTGGCCCGGATCCTCGAGATCACCGGCGACTGGCAGAAGTTCAAGGGCATCGACGGCGCCGAGGGCACCCTCAAGGTCAAGGAGCCGAAGCGCGACAAGCAGGAGATCTTCAACGAGGCGCTCCGCGAGGCCCAGAACGAGCCCAAGGGTGCCGCGGTGACCGCCAAGAAGAAGGCGGAGCCCAAGGCCGAGGAGCCCAAGGCCGAGGAGCCCAAGGCCGAGGAGCCTGCTGCCGAGACCCCCGCCGAGGAGGCTCCCGCTGCGGAGGCCGCCTCGGAGGAGCCGGCTGCCGAGGCCCCCGCCGAGGAGGCTCCCGCTGCGGAGGCCGCCTCGGAGGAGCCGGCTGCCGAGGCCCCCGCCGAGGAGGCCTGAGCCGATGCTCGCCGATGCGCTGGAGCACCTCGTGCGCGGCGTGGTCGACCACCCCGACGACGTCGTGGTGCGCGACAAGCAGCTGCGCCGCGGGTCGGTGCTCGAGGTCCGGGTGCACCCCGACGACCTCGGCAAGGTGATCGGCCGCGGCGGCCGTACGGCGACCGCGTTCCGGACCGTCATCTCCGCACTGTCGGGCAGCGGCGGGACCCGGATCGACTTCGTCGATGTCGACCGGCCGAGCGCTCGCCGCTGAGTGGAGACCTTCGAGGTCGTCGTCGGCCGGATCGGGAAGCCGCACGGCCTCCGCGGTGAGGTGACGATCGACGTACGGACCGACGAGCCGGACAAGCGCTACGTCCCCGGGGCACGCCTGCTCGCGCAGGCGCCCCGGGGTTCGGCTTTTTCCCGCCGGGAGCTCACGGTCGCCCGCACCCGCTGGCACCAGTCGGTGCTGCTGGTGACCTTCGAGGAGCTCGCGGACCGGACCGCCGCCGAGGGCGCGCGCAACGTCGTCCTGCGGGCGACCGTGCCCGCGGACGAGCGGCCGGAGGACCCGGAGGAGTTCTACGACCACCAGCTGGTCGGCCTCGCGGCCTACGACACCGACGGTGCCGCCCTGGGCGAGGTCGCCGGCCTCGTGCACGGAGCCCAGGACCTGCTGCGGATCAAGACGCCGGACGGCCGTGAGGCGCTGGTCCCGTTCGTGACGGCACTGGTGCCCGAGGTCGACGTGGACGGCGGCCGCGTCGTGATCGCCGACCGTCCCGGGCTGGTGCGGCCGGCGCCCGACGAGGACGCCGAGGCATGAGGCTCGACTACCTGACCATCTTCCCGGACTACCTCGCGCCGCTCGGCCTCTCGCTGCCGGGCAAGGCGGTCGAGTCGGGGCTGATCGACGTGCACGTCCACGACCTGCGGGAGTGGACGCACGACCGGCACCGCACCGTCGACGACACCCCCTACGGCGGCGGCGCCGGCATGGTGCTGAAGCCCGAGCCGTTCGGCGAGGCGTTCGAGGCCCTGGGGGTCGACGAGCACACCACCGTCGTCTTCACCACGCCGTCGGGGGAGCCGTTCACCCAGCGGCTGGCCGAGGAGCTGGCCACCCGGCAGCGGCTGGTCTTCGCGTGCGGGCGCTACGAGGGCATCGACCAGCGCGTCATCGACCACGCGCGCGAGGTCGCCGAGGTGCGCGAGGTCAGCCTGGGCGACTACGTGCTCAACGGCGGCGAGGTCGCGGCGCTGGCGATCACCGAAGCCGTCGTGCGGCTGCTGCCCGGGTTCATGGGCAACGCCGAGTCGCTGGTCGAGGAGTCGCACACCGGCGGCCTGCTGGAGTACCCCGTCTACACCAAGCCGCCGGTCTGGGACGGCCGCGAGGTGCCGATGGTGCTCAGGTCGGGCGACCACGGGCTCGTCGCCGCGTGGCGCCAGGAGCAGGCGCGACGCCGTACTGCCGAACGACGGCCCGACCTGCTCGCCCCCTCCGCCCTCGACGACGGCACGCCGATCGAGCGGGCCGTGCCGGCCGACGCGGCGGAGGTCCTGACCCTGCAGCGCGCCTGCTGGGTGCAGGAGGCGCTCGCCAACGACTCCCTCGACATCCCCGCCCTGCACGAGTCGCTCGACGACGTGCGGGCGTGGCTGGCCGAGTGGGACACCTACGTCGTACGCCGATCCGGCCGGCTGGTCGGCGCGGTGCGCGGCCGCCGCGACGGACCCGAGGGACAGGTCTGGGACATCGGCCGGGTGATGGTGGCGCCGGACCTGCAGGGCGCGGGTCTCGGCCGGGCCCTGCTCGAGCACATCGAGGCCGTCGCTCCCGCCGGCGTGACGTCCTACGCGCTCTTCACCGGTGCCGCCAGCGCCCGCAACCATCGGATGTACAAGAAGGCCGGCTACCGGCTGCGCCGGGACCTGCCCGCACCCCCGGGCGCCGTCGTGCTCACCAAGCGACGTCGCTGACCGACGCGGATTACCGGCGCCCCCGCCGGATGTGGGAGGATCGTCCGTCGGCGCCACGGACGCTTCTGCCACAGGGGAATCGTCGGACGTGCTGCGCCATCGAAGAGATCACGACCCACTATCCGCGGTTGACCTGTGGCACTCGCGAGGAGCCCATCATGAGCAACGTTTCCCCCGCCGTCGTCGCCGAGCTCGGCAACGCGTCGAAGCGCACCGACATCCCCGACTTCCGCGCCGGTGACACCGTCAAGGTGCACGTGAAGGTCGTCGAGGGCAGCCGGTCCCGCGTCCAGATCTTCCAGGGCGTCGTGATCCGCGTCCACGGCAGCGGCGTCGGCCGCACCTTCACCGTCCGCAAGGTCTCCTTCGGCGTCGGTGTCGAGCGGACCTTCCCGCTCCACTCGCCGATCTTCGAGCAGATCGAGATCGTGACCCGCGGTGACGTCCGCCGGGCGAAGCTCTACTACCTGCGCAACCTGCGCGGCAAGGCCGCCAAGATCAAGGAGCGCCGCGAGGCGTGAGGCGTGGGCTGGGCCTTGATCGGCGGAGCGAAGCGACGCCCGATCTGACCCAGGCTGAGGCGTGAGCCTCCTGCGGGTGCCGTTGGGTTCCTGCATACACTCCTGACTCGTGACCAACGACGCCTCCGGACCGGAGCACCCCGAGGAGCCTGGCTCCCAGGATCAGCCGGCCCCGGAGGCGTCGGTCTCTGTCGAGGAGGCCGCGCCGGGGGACTCCGAGGACACCTCGGAGAAGAAGCACCTGCCGGTCTGGCAGGAGAGCATCCTGCTGCTCGGGATCGCGCTGGTGCTGGCGATCGTCATCAAGACGTTCTTCGTCCAGGCGTTCTACATCCCGTCGCAGTCGATGGAGCCCGGCCTCATCGAGAACGACCGGATCCTCGTCCAGAAGGTGTCCTACTGGTTCGGTGGCGACCCGCAGCGCGGTGACGTCATCGTCTTCAAGGACCCCGGCGGCTGGCTCAGCGCGGAGGAGGACAAGAGCCCGACCGGCGTCGCCAACTGGCTGTCCAAGATCGGGCTCTACCCGACCGGCGGGCACCTGGTGAAGCGGGTGATCGGCACCGAGGGCGACGTCATCAAGTGCTGCGACGACCAGGGCCGGATCCTGGTCAACGGACAGCCGATCGACGAGGACGACTTCCTGGCCAAGCGCGAGGGGGAGTGCGACGCGGTGCTTCCCTCGGGTGCGGGCCAGAAGCCGTGCGACTGGACGGTCGGGCCGGTCCCCGAGGGCAAGCTCTTCGTGATGGGCGACAACCGCACGCAGTCCGCCGACTCGCGCTACCACATGTGCGCCCCCGACCAGGATCCCTGCACCCAGAGCCCGTGGGTCGACGCCGACCTCGTGGTCGGGAAGGTCTTCTCGCTCGTGTGGCCCCAGAGCCGGTGGACCTGGATCAGCCGCCCCGACGACTTCGACGACGTGCCGGACACCCCGCCGGCGGGCAGCGACCCCTCCTAGTCAGGAGGTACGCCCTGATGTCCACGCTGCCCAGGGGAGCGACGGTACGGCGGGACGCCGGCCTCTACGGCTACGAGCGCGCGCTGCGGCGCCACGGCATCGAGCCGATCGCCGGCGTCGACGAGGCCGGCCGTGGCGCCTGCGCCGGCCCGTTGGTCGCCGGCGCGGCGATCCTGCCCGCGGGCAAGGCGGGCATCGTCCCCGGCCTCGCCGACTCGAAGCTGCTCACAGCCGCGGCCCGCGAACGCTGCTACGAGCAGATTCTCCGCCGCGCCGTCGCGTGGTCGGTCGTGGTGCTGCCGCACGACGAGTGCGACCGGCTCGGCATGCACGTCGCGAACGTCGAGGCGCTCCGCCGCGCGGTGGCGAAGCTCGACCTGCCGCCGGCCTACGTGCTGACCGACGGGTTCCCCGTCGACGGTCTCGGCGCGCCCGGGCTCGCGGTGTGGAAGGGCGACCGGGTGGCGGCCTGCGTCGCGGCGGCCTCGGTGCTCGCCAAGGTCACGCGGGACCGGATCATGACCGAGCTCGACGAGCAGTGGCCGGCGTACGACTTCAAGACCCACAAGGGCTACGTCACCCCGACCCACACCGAGGCGCTCGAGCGGCACGGTCCCTGCCCGGTCCACCGCCACCGGTTCGTCAACGTACGTCGAGCGGCGGGGTTGGCCGACGCACTAGAGTCGGACCAACCCGTGGGGGCCGTGCGAACAGTCGAAGGGGGACGCCGATGAGCGCCGAGGATCTCGAGAAGTACGAGACCGAGCAGGAGCTCACCCTCTACCGGGAGTACCGCGACGTCGTCGGCATCTTCAAGTACGTCGTCGAGACCGACCGGCGCTTCTACCTCTGCAACTCCGTGGACGTGAAGGCGCGCAGCGAGTCCGGCGAGGTCTTCTTCGAGGTCACCATCGCCGACGCCTGGGTGTGGGACATGTACCGCCCCGCGAGGTTCGCCAAGAACGTGAAGGTGCTGACGTTCAAGGACGTCAACGTCGAGGAGCTCGCGACCTCCGACCTCGACCTGCCGAAGTAGCCACCCGGGACCAAGGTCCTCAAAAGCTCCGATTGTCTGTGCCGGTGCCGATGGCCTTCCTATCGTGGTAGCGCTGTCAGGGAGGGCAGCGCTCGGGAGTTGGGGAGGCTTCAGCGTTGGGTCGATGGCTGCGCCATCGGAGGCCAGGTTCGCAGGGACCGGGGCTTCTGGGCAGACTGCGGCGCCGTACCCGTGACCGGGACGAGCGCGGAGCCGTCACGCTCTTCGTGGGTCTGCTGCTTCCCATCCTGATGGTCTCGGCGGCCTTCGTGGTCGACCTGGGCATGGCCCGGGTCACGCGCAGCGACCTGCAGGCCGCCGCCGACGTCGTCGCGCTCGACCTGGCGCGGGAGATGACGGGCAAGACCCAGGCGCAGCTCGCACCGGCCGGGGACTGGTCCAACCCGAACAGCGCCGTGCGGAAGGCCGCCGCGCGGACGGCGGACAACCTGCTCGGGAACGGTCTCGAGATGTCCGTGGACTGGGGGTCGTACACGAACGGGATCTGGAACACGACCACCGACCCGCCGTCCGCCGTGCGCGTGACCGCCCAGGCGTCCGGCCTGCGCGCGTTCAGCAGCAAGATCACCACGGTGGACCGGGCCGCCGTCGCCGTTGCGTCGTCGACGGCGTGCTACCGGCTCGGGTCCTTCGTCGCATCGGTCGACACGAGCGACTCGACCATCGTCGCTCCGCTGAACGACCTGCTCGGCGTGAACCTCGACCTGGTGAGCTACAAGGCACTGGCGGCCGCGAAGGTGCGGCTCGGCGACCTCGCAGCCGATCCGACCATCGGCAGTCCCCAGGCGCTGCTCACCGGGTCGCTGTCCTACAGCACGTTGATCCAGGCAATGATCACGGTGCTGTCGAAGGACCAGGCGAACAGCGTCGCGGTCTCCGCGCTCCGCACGATCCTCAACGTCGCGCCCACCCTGGGGTCGATCACGCTCGGCAACGTCCTGCACGTCGCGCCCACGGACACCGCCGCCCTGGACATCGCGATGAACGTGCTCGACGTCGTCGGCTCGGCAACGCTCTCCAACGGCCAGCACTTCCTCTCGATCCCGAACCTCCAGGCCGGCGTCCCCGGGGTCGGCTTCCAGTTCACCGGCGCCCTGAACCTGATCTCCGCCGCGCAGCTGGCCTGCGGTGCCCCGAACTCCGCCGCCGCCCGGGCGCACAACAGCCAGCTCGACGGCGACATCGGCATCGTCTTCACCAACCTGCCGAGCCTCAACACCGCGGCGCTGGGGACCCTGCAGACCGCCAAGGGCACCGCCACCATCGCCGTCCACATCGGCAACGCCGACGGGCAGCTCGTCGCGCCACCCGACGTGCACTGCGGAGCGAACACGGGGGCGGACCCGACCACGATGTCGGTCAGCGTGGCCTCGCTGCTGTCGACGTACACGCTCGACATCGACCTGGACGTCAACGGCAGCGTCAAGCTCACCGACCTGCTGGGGCTCGGTCTCACCAGCGTGCTCACGAACCTGCTGGGCGTGATCCTCCCCAACAAGATCGACATCGACGTCGGCGTCCACTTCAGGTTCGGGACCACCGCTCAGCCCACGACCAGCACCGCCAACCTGCAGCTCCCGCCCAACGACGTGACACCGGTGTCCACCGGCACGTCGGTCTACCTCGATCCCAACTCCCTCGTCCCCTCGGTGACCTCGGCGACGATCGGCGGCAAGACGGCGGTGCTGTCGAGCGTGACCGCGCTGACCAGCCCGATCCTCAGCGCGCTCACCACCGGCAACAACAACTTCGTGGACAAGACCCTCCTGCCACTGCTGGACAACCTCAACAACGGCTACATCGGCCCGGTCGCGCGGATGGTCGGCCTGCGTTTCGGCGGTGCCGATGTGTACGCCGTGGGCGCGACCTGCGCGTCGCCGTCACTGCGCGAATGAGCTCGTCCACCGTGTCCGGCGCCGGTAGTCCCTAGTGACTAGACCAGCGGCACGAACGACCGTAATCGGCCGCTTTCCGTTCCGTGGCGCCGATGCTGCGTTCTACAGTGATCGGGCGTCGCTCGGGGGCGACATGGGAGTTCTGAGCCAGGGGAGGGCCGGCCGATGAGGCGCATGCTGCTGCGCGCACGAGCGCGCCGCCGCACCGATCGCGGTGCCGCCGCGGTCGAGTTCGCGCTGGTCCTGCTGCCGCTGATCGTCATCGTCTTCGGGATCATCGACTACGGGTTCATGCTGAGCTTCCGGCAGCAGGTGAGCCAGGCCGCCGACGAGGGCGCGCGCGCCGGCGCCGTCGAGATCGACTCCACCAAGCAGCTCACGGATGCCTCCGCCGCAGTGAACTCCGCGATGTCGGCGCTCAAGGTGAGCGGCTCGACCGTGCAGTGCGGTGACGGCCGGCTCACGTGCACGGTGACCAAGGGGGCCTGCGCCAACGACAGCTCCCACCAGTGCATCACCGTCAAGCTCGACTACGCCTACTCCGCGAACCCGGTGATCCCGACGATGCCGCTCGTGCCCATGCCCGGCCACCTGATCTACACGGCAGTCGCGAGGGTGAACTGATGCACCGGCCTCGACGAGGCCGGCGGCAGCGCGTCGAGGACGAGCGGGGCGCGTCGGTCGTCATCGTCGCCGTCGTGATGTCGGTCCTGCTGGTCGCCGCGGCGTTCGCCGTCGACATCGGCATGCAGCGGGTCGGCCGCTCCGACATGCAGGCACTGGCCGACGTCGTCGCGCTCGACCTCGCCCGCCACCTCGACGGCCGCAGCACCAGCGCGCTGACCACCGAGCTGAACACCGAGCGCGACCGCAGCGTCGCCCGCCACGACGCCGACTACGGCAGCACCACGCCGAACGTCACCTACCAGCTCGGGTCACTGAGCCCGGGTGGGACCTTCGTGCCCGGGACCGACCCGCCGTCCGCGGTGCAGGTGACCGCGAGCACGACGGTCGGATTCGTCTTCGGTGGCCTGACCGGGACCCACGGCGGCGGTGCCCAGCGGCAAGCGACGGCGATCGCGAACGGCGGTGCCTGCTTCGCGATCGGCTCCTACGCCGCGCGCCTCGACACCGGTGCGTCACCGCTCCTCGGTCCGCTGCTCGGCGCGCTCGGCAGCAACGTCACGCTCAGCGCGATCGACTACAACGGCCTCGCCAACACCAACGTCGAGCTGCTCGACCTGCTCGGCGCCAGCATCGGCGCCGGGACGATCGAGAGCGTCCTGAACAGCTCGGTGTCCCTCGGCTCGTTCTACGTCGCGATCGCGCACGCGCTGGACGGACAGAGCACCGCCCAGGCTCAGCTGCTGCAGACGATCGCCGCGTCCGTCGGCGCCGCCCAGGTCAACCTCGGCGACATCCTCGGCGTGACCACGGGCGCCGGTAGCGGGCTCACCTCGGACCTCAATGTGCTCGACCTGGTGACGGCCGCCGCGGCCGCTGCCAACGGCACCAACGCGATCTCGGTGCCGAACCTCGGGCTGTCGCTCCCCCCGCTGGCGAACCTCCAGGCGAGCCTGTCCGCCATCGAGGCGCCGAGGATCGGCTGCGGGCGCAAGAACGACGCCGCCGCCACGGCGAAGTCGACGCAGGTGACGCTGAACGTCAGCACCACCGCGGCCGACGTCTCCGTCCCGAACCTGCTGAAGACCAACGTGTCCCTGAGCGGCACGGTGAACGTGGCCCAGGCGATCGGCCGGCTGACCGACGTGCGGTGCAACCCCGCCGGCATCACCGTCGCCGTCAGCGACGGTCTGCTCGGGATCGACCTCACCCTCAACGTGACGGTCTCGGCGAAGGTCCTCGGCATCACCATCCCCGTCGTGACCGGGCCGATCCACATCAGCGGCACCTCGCACTCGGCGGGCGACGCGGTCGTCAACATCACCCAGGACTCCGACTACGACCACCCGGTCACCGTCGGCTACGACAACCCGGGGCTGCCCAACCTCACCGTCGACACGAGCGGACTGCACCTGATCGGCCTGCCCGTCGGCATCGTGCTCGGGCCGATCGTCAACGCGCTGACCACCGGGCTCGTGAACCCACTGATCGACAACCTGTCGTCCTCGCTGGTGGAGCCGTTGCTGCACACGCTGGGCGCGGACCTCAGCGGCGCGGACGTCTACGCGCGGCGTACGCCGCAGTGCGCGGTGCCCCGGCTCGTGCAGTAGCGGCCCACCTTCCGTCCACAGCCACCTGTTGCACGCACCTTCTCCACAGGCCCCGGGCCGGAGCCTCCGCCGTGTCGCCCCTCGCCGCCACGCTGCTGGCGAGGAGGTCGGACATGACGGAGACGACGGAGACGACGGCGACGGCGCACCAGCCCGCGACGGCTGAGGCGCGGATCGCGCTGGGCCGCTACGGCGAGGACGTGGCGGCCCGCTACCTGACGGGACAGGGGCTGGTGCTCCTCGAGCGCAACTGGCGCTGTGCCGAGGGCGAGCTCGACCTGGTGCTGCGCGAGGGCGAGGTGCTGGTCGCGTGCGAGGTGAAGACCCGGACCAGCCTGGTGGCCGGGACGCCGCACGAGGCGATCACCGACGCCAAGCTCGACCGCCTCAAGCGGCTGGCCGAGCGCTGGGCCCAGGAGAGGGGGCTGCGGCCGCCGGAGACCCGGATCGACCTGGTCGCCGTGCTCCGGCCGAGGCGTGGCGCGGCGGTCGTCGACCACGTGCGGGGGCTGGCCTGATGCCGTTCGCGACGGCGCACACGGTGGCGCTCAACGGGGCGCTCGGCCACCTGATCGACGTCCAAGCCGACGTGTCACCCGGGCAGGCGGGCGTGACGATGGTCGGTCGTGCCGACACGGCGCTGCGGGAGGGACAGGAGCGGATCCGGATGGCGGTCCACAACAGCGGCCTGCACTGGCCGGTGACCAAGCGCAGCACGATCCTGCTCGCGCCCGCCGACCTGCGGAAGTCGGGCACCCACTTCGACGTGGCCATGGCGGTCGCGGTCCTCGGCGCCGACGCCCAGCTGCCCGCGAGCGCGCTCCACGGCGCCGCCTTCATCGGCGAGCTCACGCTCTCCGGAGGGCTCCGGCCCGCGGTCGGCGTGCTGCCGATGGTCCTGGCCGTCGCCGAGCGCGGCGTCCGACGGGTGTTCGTGCCCGAGCCCCAGTCGGAGGAGGCGGCGATGGTCCCCGGCGTCGAGGTGCTCGGTGTCCGCTCGCTCGCGCAGGTCGTGGCACTGCTCAGGGGCGAGGAGGTGCCCACGGCGCCGCCGGTCGCGGCATCGTCCGGCACCCAGCTGCTCACCTGGCGTGGCGAGGAGCGGCTCGACGAGCTCGACATGGCCGACCTGCACGGGCTGCTCGACGTGAAGTACGCCGTCGAGGTCGCCGCCGCCGGTGGCCACGCGGTCCTGCTGAGCGGCCCCAAGGGAGCCGGGAAGACCAGCATCGCGGAGCGGATCCCGACGATCCTCCCCGACCTGATTCCGGAGGAGTCGCTCGAGCTGACCGCCGTCCATTCGCTCGCCGGGATCCTCGACCCCGCCGACGGGATGCTCGTGCGGCCGCCCTTCTCGGCGCCGCACCACGACGCCAGCAAGGCCAGCGTGATCGGAGGCGGTCATGGGCAGGTGCGACCCGGCGAGCTCAGCAGAGCCCACTGCGGCGTGCTGTTCCTGGACGAGTTCCCCCTGTTCCGCTCCGACGTCATCGACGCGCTCCGGCAACCGCTCGAGAACGGCGACATCACCATCGCCCGGCAGGAGGAGTCGGTGCGGCTGCCGGCGCGCGGCCTCCTGGTGCTCGCAGCCAACCCGTGCCCCTGCGGCAACTACAGCAACGACCCGCAGCTCGACCGGTGCAAGTGCCTCGAGGCCGTGCGCCGGGCCTACCGGGCGCGGGTATCGGGACCGGTCATCGACCGGATCGACATCACCCGGCACCTCCGGCCGGCCAAGGGGTCGAGCCGCGACATGTTCCGCCCGCCGGAGTCGTCGGCCGAGATCCGGGCGCGGGTCACCGCGGCCCGTGAGCGCCAGCACGAGCGCTTCGCGGGCTGCAGCTGGCGGTTGAACAGCCAGATCCCCAGCCCGCGGCTCAAGGACGCCTGGCCGCTGCGGCAGGACGCCCAGGCCCTGGTCGACCTGGAGACCTACCGGGGGCGGCTCAGCGCGCGGGGCGCCGTGCGCGTGATGCGGATGGCGTGGACCGTCGCCGATCTCGCGTCGGTACGGCTCGGTGTCGACGTCCACCCCGGCGTCGACGAGGTCGGCGTCGCGCTGCGACTGCGGGCGGGGCAGCCGCTGGACCTGCGGGTCGCGTTCGAGGAGGCCGCGGGATGACGGCCGTCACCGAGATCGAGGACGAGCGGCTGGCGCTGAAGGTGCTCAGCCTGGTCGTCGAGCCGGGGGACTGGCGCTACCTGGCGCTGGCCCGCCAGCTCGGGGGCGTCGGGCTGCTGCGCGCCCTGCACGAGGACCCGAGCCGGCACGAGCTGCTCGAGGCGGTCGCCGTACGGCTCGACGCGCTCGACGTGGACGCGGAGCTCCGCCGGGCCGAGCACACGGGACAGCGGTTCGTCACCCCGCTCGACGAGGAGTGGCCCACCCAGCTCGACGCCCTCGAGGGTCAGCGCGACCCGCTCATCGACCGTGGGGGTGTGCCGCTGGGGCTGTGGGTCCGCGGTCCCGGCCGTCTCGACCGGCTCGCCGACTCGGTCGCCGTCGTCGGGTCCCGCTCGTCGACGACCTACGGCGAGGAGCTCGCGGGGGACATCGCCGCCGAGCTCGGGCACGCCGCGGTGCCGGTGGTGTCCGGCGCCGCCGTGGGCATCGACTACGCCGCGCACCGCGGCGCGGTCAGTGCGCCCGGCGGGGTCACGGTGGCGGTGCTGGCCGGTGGCGCCGACCGGCCCTACCCGCCGGCGCACCGCCGGATGATCGAGCACCTCGCCGCCGAGCACCTCGTGGTGTCCGAGGCGCCGCCGGGCGCGGCGCACACCAGGATCCGGTTCCTCGTGCGCAACCGGTTGATCGCCGCGCTCGCCCGGGGGACGGTGATCGTGGAGGCCGCGGCGCGCAGCGGTGCGCTCTGCACCGTGAGCTGGGCGACCCGCCTCAACCGGGTGGTGATGGCGGTTCCCGGCCCGGTCACCATGGCCACCTCGATCGGCACCCATCAGGCGATCCGTAACGGGGTCGCGACACTGGTGACCTGCGGTCGTGACGTGCTCGAGCTGGTCGGCCCGGCTGGCGAGCATCTCACCGTCGAGCCGCGCGGACCGGAGAACCCCCGCGACGCGCTCACCCCGAACCAGCGCCGGGTGCTCGACGGCGTACCCGTCGCGGAGGGGGCCGGTGCCGACTCGATCGCCTACGCCACCGGTCTCGCGATCGGTTCCGTGCAGCGCGCCCTCACGCACCTGGAGAGCGTCGGGCTCGCGGTCCGGGAGGGGAGGGGCTGGCACCTCACGGACGCGGCGCGGGCCTGAGTCCGCGCCGCCGGCAGACGTGGCGCGCGGCGTCCGCCGGACGGCGTCGGATCCTCCCTACGATCGGGTCGTGACCGACGCCGAGCCCACGGACCGGACAGCCGAGCTGCCCGAGCCGATGGCGCGCGTCCTGGGCGACTACGAGCGGCACCTGCGGTCCGAGCGGGACGTGGCCCCGCTGACCGTCAAGGCCTACCTCGGCGACGTGACGGGGTTGCTCGACCACGCCCACCGGCTCGGGTTGACCGAGGTGGCCGGGCTCGACCTGCGCACGCTCCGCAGCTGGCTCGCCCGTCAGCAGAGCATGGGACGGTCGCGCACCACCCTGTCCCGCAGGGCGACGTCCGCACGGGTGTTCACCGCATGGCTCGCCCGCACGGGGCGGGTCGCCGCCGATCCCGGCTCCGCCCTGGGATCCCCGAAGCCGCACCAGACGCTGCCCGACGTGCTCCGCGCCGACGAGGCCCGCGCCCTGATCGAGGCCGCGATCGAGCAGGCGGCGGACGGGGGCCCGATCGGACTCCGCGACGTCGCGATGCTGGAGCTGCTCTATGCGACCGGCATGCGGGTCGGGGAGCTGGTCGGGATCGACGTCGACGACGTCGACCGCGACCGCAACGTGGTCCGGGTCTTCGGCAAGGGCCGGAAGGAGCGCACGGTCCCGTTCGGGCACCCTGCCGCTGCCGCGCTCGACCGGTGGCGGTCGACCGGCCGGCCGCTGCTGGCGGTGGAAGGATCCGGCGCGGCGCTGTTCCTGGGCGCGCGCGGCAAGCGGGTCGACCAGCGCACCGTGCGCACCGTCGTGCACCGGTTGCTCGCGGCGGTGCCGGGCGCGCCCGACCTCGGTCCGCACGGGCTGCGGCACACGGCGGCGACGCACCTGCTCGAGGGTGGCGCCGACCTGCGCTCGGTGCAGGAGCTCCTCGGTCACGCCTCCCTGGCGACGACCCAGCGCTACACCCACGTCACCACCGACCGGCTGCGCCGGGCCTACCAGCAGGCCCACCCGCGGGCCTGAGCGCGGAGCCGGGCTGCGTCACCAGTCGGCGAGCAGCGGTTGCCAGCCGGCGTACGGCGACCGGGACCGGTCGGTCGACAGCCCGAACGGGTCGTCCCGCCACAGCGGCAGCAGGCGCACCGGTCCGGCGCCCACCAGCAGCAGCGGGTCGAGGTAGACGTCGTCGCTGTTCCGGATCCAGCCCCAGTGCAGGCACGCGCGCGGGAAGCAGTGCGAGCCCACGAGCTCCAGCGACCCGATCGGTGCGCCCATCGGCACCCGCTCGCCGACGTGCACCGACGGCGCCACCGGCTCGTAGGTCGTCCGGGTCGCGCCGTGGTCGACGACCACGACGCCGCGGCCCGCCAGCATCCCGGCCCAGGTCACGGTGCCGGCCATCGACGCGAACACCCGCTGGCCGACGGATCCCAGCAGGTCGACCCCCCGGTGCCCGGCGCCGTAGGTCGAGTCCGGGGGGTCGAAGCCCGCCACCACCTCCGGCTGCGGCCGGAGCGGCCAGACGCCGGCGGGGTCGTCCTCGGCGTACGCGCTCGGCACCGCCGCGCAGAGCAGGACCGGAGCCAGCAGCAGGACCAGGGTGACGGGCGCTCGGAGGTTCATGCCTCCAGGCTGCGTCCGGGCGGCGACCCCGCCGACCCGGTGCGACGGGGCCTGTGGAGGAACCGCGCCCGGCGCCACCCCTGTGCACGGTTCCTGGCCCGCCCGGTGAATTAACGGGGGAGGACGGTCAGGCACTACTCTGGAGGACAACCGGTCGTGGGCGTGCCCGCGACCGGAAATTCGCTCGCTTGCAGACCGCGACGGATCCCGTGGGAACTCCTGGGGATCCGGCCACCCGTGGGCGACGGCTCTCAGTCCGGAACGAGGCGCAGACCTCGGCCCGGTCGGGCCGCGCGCAGGCGACAGGACCAACTGAGAACACAACAACAGGAGACCCATCATGGCTGTCGTGACCATGCGCCAGCTCCTCGAGAGCGGCGTCCACTTCGGACACCAGACCCGACGCTGGAACCCGAAGATGAAGCGCTTCATCATGACCGAGCGCAACGGCATCTACATCATCGACCTGCAGCAGTCGCTGGCCTACATCGACCGCAGCTACGCCTTCATCAAGGAGACCGTGGCCAAGGGCGGGACGATCATGTTCGTCGGCACCAAGAAGCAGGCCCAGGAGGCGATCGCCGAGCAGGCGACCCGCGTCGGCATGCCCTACGTCAACCAGCGCTGGCTGGGCGGCATGCTCACCAACTTCTCGACCGTGCACCAGCGGATCAACCGCCTCAAGGAGCTCGACGACGTCGACTTCGAGGACGTGGCCGCCAGCGGCCGCACCAAGAAGGAGCTGCTCCAGATGCGCCGCGAGCGCGACAAGCTGGACAAGTCGCTCGGCGGTATCCGCGAGATGGGCCGTACGCCGTCCGCGGTCTGGATCGTCGACACCAACAAGGAGCACCTGGCGGTCGAGGAGGCTCGCAAGCTGCGGATCCCGATCATCGCGATCCTCGACTCCAACTGCGACCCGGACCTGGTCGACTTCCCGATCCCGGGCAACGACGACGCGATCCGCGCCGTCGGCCTGCTGACCCGCGTCGTCGCCGACGCGGTCGCCGAGGGCCTGATCGCCCGCTCGGGCGGCAAGGGCGCCGGCGAGGCGCCGACGGCCGAGGAGCCGCTGGCCGAGTGGGAGCGCGAGCTGCTGAGCGGCGACGCCGAGGCCGCAGCCACCGAGGCCACCGGCGGCGACCCCGCCGTCGACGAGCCGGCGTCCGAGGCCACCGGTGCCTCGAGCGAGGGTGAGGAGGCCGCTGCGGTGGCCGCCGAGGTCGCCGAGACCGAGCAGCCCGCCGAGACCGAGGCTCCGGCCGAGGCCCCCGCCGAGGCCCCCGCCGACGACGCCGAGGCGCCCGCCGCCGACGCCGACGCCACCGCCGACGCCGAGGCCCCCGCCGAGGCCTGAGCCGCGGCGACGTACTCACGACCCACCTAGATCGAGGGAGATCCATGGCTTTCACCGCGGCCGACGTCAAGAAGCTCCGTGAGCTGACCGGCGCCGGGATGATGGACTGCAAGAAGGCGCTCGACGAGACCGACGGCGACTTCGACAAGGCCGTCGAGCTGCTCCGTGTGAAGGGCGCCGCCAAGGCGGCCAAGCGCGGTGCGGAGCGCGAGACCTCGGCCGGTCTGGTCGCGCACGCCCCCGGCGTGCTCGTCGAGCTGAAGTCCGAGACCGACTTCGTCGCCAAGAACGACGACTTCATCGCGACCGCCCAGAAGATCGCCGACGCGGCGGCGGAGGCCAAGCCGGCCGACGTCGAGGCACTCAAGTCCGTTGCGGTCGGCGACGAGACCGTCGCCGACATCGTCGAGGGACTAGCGGTGTCGATCGGCGAGAAGATCGAGCTCGGCCAGTACGTCTACTTCGACGGCCCGGTCGTCGCCTACCTGCACAAGCGGGCGGCCGACCTGCCGCCGGCCGTGGGTGTGCTCGTCGAGTACGACGGTGACGCCGACGCCGCGCGCAGCGCCGCGATGCAGGTCGCCGCGATGCGCCCGCAGTACCTCACCCGCGAGGAGGTGCCCGCCGACGTCGTGGCCAAGGAGCGCGAGATCGGCGCCGCCACCGCGCGCGAGGAGGGCAAGCCGGAGCAGATCGTCGACAAGATCGCCGAGGGTCGCCTCAACGGCTTCTTCAAGGAGGTCGTCCTCCTCGAGCAGGCCTCGGTGACCGAGAACAAGAAGACGGTGAAGGCCGTCCTCGACGAGTCCGGTACGACGCTCAAGCGGTTCGCCCGCTTCGAGGTCGGCGCCTGACGGCAGCGTGACACCGGCGGTGGCCGGGGCGGTGATCGATCACCGCCCCGGCCGCCGTCTTTTTCGCTCCGAAGGACGACGCGCGGCCCCCTCCGGCGAGGTAGGTTTGGGCGTCCGGCCGTCACCTGAAGGAGATCGTCACCGTGGGACTCATCCAAGCCGCGATCGGCTCGATCGGCGGAACCCTCGCCGACCAGTGGGTCGACTTCTACACCGTCCCCGACGGGCTGTCCCCGACGGCCGCGATCTTCCCGGCCGTGCGCAGGGGCGAGAACAGGGGGCGCGGCAGCAACGACAAGGGCTCCGACGGCGTCATCACGAACGGGTCGAAGTTCGTGGTGCCCGAGGGCTACGGCCTCGTGCTGCTCGAGGACGGCGCCTTCACCGGCTTCGCCGCCGAGCCAGGTGCCTACGAGTGGAAGTCCGAGGAGCCGGCCTCGCAGTCGGTGTTCACCGGCGGCGGCCTGGTCGACGCCGTGATCAAGCAGAGCTGGGAGCGCTTCAAGTTCGGCGGCCGTCCCTCCGCTCAGCAGAACGCGGTGTTCGTGGCGCTCAAGGAGCTGCCCAACAACAAGTTCGGCACCCAGTCGGAGATCTACTGGGACGACGCCTTCCTCAACACCCAGGTCGGCGCGATCACGCGCGGCACCTACACCCTGAAGATCACCGATCCGCTGACCTTCATCCGGAACTTCGTCCCGGCCGGCGTGATCGGCGGCAAGGGTGTCTTCGACTTCACCGACATCGACAACCCCGCCGGCGAGCAGCTCTTCAACGAGGTGGTGGGCTCGCTGGCCCCCGCGTTCTCGATGTACACCAACGACCCCGCCAAGGGGAACCGGATCGCCCGCCTGCAGCAGGACTCGATCGGCTTCGCCCAGTCGCTGTCGGCCGCCGTCGAGCAGAACTACCAGTGGAAGACCGGCCGCGGGATCGAGATCGTCAAGACCGCGATCATCTCCATCGAGTACGACGCGAACACCCGCGAGCTGCTGAAGAACGTCCAGCGCGCCGACGCGCTGTCGGGCGCCCGTGGCAACGCCAACCTGCAGGCCTCCGTCGCTGCCGGCTTCGAGTCGGCCGGCGAGAACGCCGGTCCCGGCGGGCTGATCGGAATGGGGATGGCCGCAGGCGGTGCCGGGCTGGGCGGTCTCCAGCAGCCGGTCCAGCAGGCGCCGGCCGCTCCCGCTGCGCCGGCCGCGCCCGCGGCCCCCGCTGCGCCCGCGGCCCCGGCGGCCGACGACCCGATGGCGGTGCTGACCAAGGCGAAGCAGATGCTCGACGCGGGTCTGATCACCCAGGAGGACTACGACGCGGCCAAGGCGAAGGCGCTCGGTCTCTGAGATGACCCAGGAACCTCCCGCCGCCGCGCCCCCGCCGCCCCCGCCGCCTCCTCCTCCGACCGCCGGCCAGCAGCAGCCGCCGCAGCAGCCCACGTTCGACGGACCGCCCCTCTCCCTGGAGGAGGAGCTCGCCGCCGCCAAGGCAGAGCCGGAACCCGGCCCGAGCATCGAGACGATCAACGAGTCGCTCAAGGACGGGCTGAACAAGTGCCCGAAGTGCGGCTCGACCGACGTGAGCCTGCGCGGCTCCACCGGGATGCTCGTGTGCCACTTCTGCCGCAACGAGTGGCAGGAGGCCCGGGTCGAGGAGGAGTTCGGCCTCGGCGTCGGCATCGACCAGCTCGAGGGCACCATCGTTGCCAGCGGCGCGAAGGACATCCAGGCCGACGCGGCCGACATGCTCACCTTCAAGTGCGAGGCCTGCGGCGCCGAGGTGGTCGTCGACACGGCCCACTCGCTCAACGCCCGGTGCCACTGGTGCCGGCACACGCTCAACGTCAACCAGCAGATCCCCAACGGGGCCGTCCCCGACGCGGTGCTGCCCTTCAAGCTCACCAAGGACGAGGCGGTCGAGAGGATCCGCGAGTTCGCGGGCAAGAGGCGGCTCTTCGCCCACCGCCGGTTCAAGGCGGAGTTCGTGCCGGAGAACGTGCTCGGCGTCTACCTGCCCTACCTGGTGATCGACGCCCGCGCGGAGGGGCAGTACTGGGGCAAGGGCGAGGTGCAGACCCGGCGCTGGACGGAGAAGTCGGGCGACAACACGGTCACCTACTACGCCGCCGACGTCTACCAGGTCGCGCGGCAGGTGGACTTCACCGTCGACGACCTCACCGTCGAGGGCTCGGCGGAGCGGGCGCAGTTCGGTCCCACCAACACCAACAACATCATCAACACGATCCTGCCGTTCGACACCAAGAACGCGGTCCAGTGGAACGCCAGCTACCTGGTCGGCTTCACCAGCGAGAAGCGCGACGTCAACGTGGAGGGGATGAAGCCCGTCCTCGAGGACCAGCTCCTCTCGATCGGCAGGTCGCAGGTGCGTGGGTCGCTCGGGCGCTTCGACCGGGGTGTGCGCTGGGAGCAGGAGAAGATCGACGTCGGCGGGTCCCGCTGGGTGTCGATGTACCTCCCGGTGTGGCTCTACTCCTACCAGCAGCAGAGCAACGGCCTGCTCCACTACATCGCGGTCAACGCCCGGACGGGGGAGACGATGGGCAGCATCCCGGTCTCGCAGCCCAAGCTGCTCCTCGCGGCGTTCACCATCGGCACCCTCCTCGAGGGTGTCGCAGGCGCGTTCCTGGTGGCGACGTCGTGATCGGCGAGGTGGTCCTCGGCCTGGCGCACGTCGTGCCGGCGCTGGTGCAGTCCTCGAGCGGCGACAGCAACCCGGTGTGGCTGCTCGCCGCGGGGCCCGCCGGCGGCGCGGCGACGTACTGGCTGATCTACCGCTACTACCGCAACACCGACAAGTCGCACCAGTTCGAGCGGGACACGATCATCGACGCCCAGCCGGTCCGGGGGAGCGAGGAGAAGGTCGACCACATCTCCAAGACGCGCGACTCCGACATCGACAAGGACAACAAGGACAAGCACCGGCAGCGGGTCCAGCGGATCCCGTGACCGCGGCCGCGCGGGTGCGACAGCCGCGGAGGCGGCCCGGTAGGGTCGCAGCGTGACGGGTTACAGGCGGGTGCTGCTGAAGCTCTCGGGCGAGGTGTTCGGCGGCGGCAACCTCGGGGTGGACCCCGATGTCGTCCAAGGAGTCGCCAAGGAGATCGCCTCGGTCGTCGAAGCGGGCACCCAGATCGCGGTGGTCATCGGCGGCGGCAACTTCTTCCGTGGCGCGGAGCTCCAGCAGCGCGGCATGGACCGCGCCCGCGCCGACTACATGGGCATGCTCGGCATCGTCATGAACTGCCTCGCACTGCAGGACTTCCTCGAGAAGCTCGACATCGACACCCGCGTGCAGACGGCGATCACGATGGGCCAGGTCGCCGAGCCCTACATCCCACGCCGGGCGATCCGCCACATGGAGAAGGGCCGGGTCGTCATCTTCGGCGCCGGCATGGGCATGCCGTACTTCTCGACCGACACCGTCGCGGTGCAGCGGGCGCTCGAGAGCAAGTGCGACGTGGTCCTGGTCGCCAAGAGCGGCGTCGACGGCGTCTACAGCGCCGACCCGCACCTGGACCCCACCGCGACGAAGTACGACGAGCTGACCTACGCGCAGGCCATCGCAGAGGGCCTTCGGATCATGGACCAGACCGCGTTCGCCCTGTGCGGGGAGAACAAGCTGCCGATGGTCGTGTTCGGGATGGAGCCCGAGGGCAACATCCTGCGGGTGGTCAAGGGTGAGAAGATCGGCACGCTGGTCAGCGCCGGCTGACGCCTGCTCGCCAGGCCGACCAGTGGAACAGGAGAAGGAGAACCGGTGATCAACGACATCCTCAACGAGGCCGACCAGAAGATGGCGAAGTCGGTCGAGGCGACCCGCGAGGAGTTCGCGACCATCCGGGCCGGCCGAGCGCACCCGAGCATGTTCAGCAAGATCATGGTCGACTACTACGGCAGCCCGACTCCGATCCAGCAGCTCGCCTCGTTCACGGCGCCGGAGCCCCGGATCATCCTGGTGCAGCCGTTCGACGTCGGCGCCAAGGCCAACATCGAGAAGGCGATCCGCGAGTCCGACCTCGGCGTGAACCCGTCCGACGACGGCCAGGTCCTGCGCTGCGTGTTCCCCGAGCTCACCGAGGAGCGCCGCAAGGAGTTCATCAAGCTCGCCAAGGAGAAGGCCGAGGGCGGCCGGATCGCGGTGCGCCAGGTGCGCCAGAAGGCCAAGCAGCAGCTCGAGAGGCTCGAGAAGGACGGGGATGTCGGCAAGGACGACGTCACCGGCGCGGAGAAGCGGCTCGACGGCATGACCAAGAAGCAGACCGACGCCATCGACGACCTGCTCAAGCACAAGGAAGCCGAGCTGCTCGAGGTCTGAGCACAACTCGGTGGACGACATCTCGATGAGCGGCGCGACGCCCGCGGACGCCGTACCCGCACCCGAGCCCGCCAAGAAGGACCACGGCCGCGCCGGTCGCGACCTCAAGGCCGCCGTCGGCTCTGCCGTCGTGCTGCTCGGCGCCATCGCCGCGTCCCTCTTCTTCTGGAAGCCGGCGTTCATGCTCATCGTCGCGGCCGCCGTCGTCGTCGCGGTGTGGGAGATGCGCAAGGGGCTGCTCGCCAAGGACATCGACCTGCCCGAGCAGCCGCTGATGGTCGGCGGCGTCGTGATGGTCGTCGTCGCGTACGTCTCCGGCGCCGCCGCGCTCGTCACCGCGACCGCGGTCAGCGCCCTGGTGATCATGTTGTGGCTG
Source organism: Nocardioides panacisoli (assembly GCF_039537325.1). Lineage (GTDB taxonomy): Bacteria > Actinomycetota > Actinomycetes > Propionibacteriales > Nocardioidaceae > Nocardioides > Nocardioides panacisoli. The sequence goes on along the minus strand of NZ_BAABAH010000002.1, from coordinate 41,900 downwards.
CTGCGCCGCGGCGTCGACGGCTACGTCAAGAACGCCACGGCCGCGGTCTTCACCCTCGTCTACGTGCCGTTCGTCGGCTCGTTCGTCGCGCTGCTCCTCGCCGAGGGCGGCAAGACCTGGACCGGAGGCGGGCTCGACGACGACGGCGTCGCCGGCATCATCACCTTCATCCTGGTGACGATCGCCTCGGACATCGGCGGCTACGTCGCCGGTGTGCTGTTCGGCAAGCACCCGATGGCGCCGGTGATCTCCCCCAAGAAGTCGTGGGAGGGCTTCGCGGGCTCGGCGATCTCGTGCGTGGCGGCCGGGTGGGCGCTCGTCGTGTTCCTGCTCGACGGTCCGTGGTGGGCCGGCATCTGCCTCGGCCTGATCGCGGTGGTGATGGCGACGCTGGGCGACCTGTGCGAGTCGGTCATCAAGCGCGACCTCGGCATCAAGGACATGAGCCAGATCATCCCGGGCCACGGCGGGCTGATGGACCGGCTCGACTCACTCCTCGCGACGATCGCGCCGGTCTGGCTCCTCCTCCACTACGCCGTCTTCAGCTGAGCTGGCCGATCGCGTCGCAGGTCGAAGGGGTCAAGCCGCGAGGACCTCGCCGAGGATCGCGACGGCGTCGACGAGCTGGTCGTCGGTGAGGTACGGCGCCGGCCCGAGCCGCAGGTGCTCGCCGCGGCTGTCCGTGCGGACGCCGCGCGCGGCGAGCGCCGCCTGCAGCTCCGCGGCGCGGGGGCTGGTCAGCGAGACGAAGCCGGCGAAGGCCTCGGGCGGCGTCTCGCGGTCGCGGGTGATCAGGCCGTCGGCGACCGCGAGCTCGTCGAAGGCGGCGGTCAGCACGCCGCGCTGGTGCTGGGACACCGCGCGCAGCAGCCGCGGCGTCAGACCCTGCTCCGCGAAGAAGTCGAGCACCCGGGCGGCGCGGTAGTGGCTCGTGCTGTCGTACGTCGACCCCGCGAACCGGTCCCCGCCCCCGGCGTAGGCGACCCGGTCCGGGTCCGCGGGCGTCGCCAGGGCGCCGAACTCGGCGTACCAGCCGGTCAGCACGGGCCGCAGCTCCTGGGCGTGGGCGGGCAGCCGCAGGAAGCAGCTGCCCTCGCCGAGCTGGAGGTACTTGTAGCCGCCGCCGACCACCCACGCGTCGCCGAGCCCGTCGGCGGCGAGGTCGCAGGGCACGACCCCGAGCTGGTGGTAGGCGTCGACGAGAAGCTGGGCGTCCCGGTCCCGGCACGCCTCCGCCACCTGCGCGAGTCCGGGCACGATCCGGGCCGTCTCGAAGAGCACCGACGACACGAGCACCGCGGCGGTGCGGCCGTCGACGGTCTCGGCCAGCCGCTCCGCGAGCGTGCCGACCGGGTCCGCCGGCACCCGCACCACCTCGAGGCCCGCTTCGACGAGCCGGGTGAGCTGGCGGCGGACCGTGTGGAACTCGCCGTCGGTCGTGACCAGCCGCGGCCGGGCGCGCAGGTCCAGGGCGGACAGGAACCGCACGACGAGCTCGTGGGTGTTGGACCCGAGCGCGATGTCGGCGTCGGCGTCGCCCAGCAACGCGCGGAAGCCGGCGCGGACCCGGTCGGCCTGCTCGAAGGCACGGTCCCACTTGTCGTCCACCAGCTCCGCGGCCGCGTCGTAGGCCGCCAGCTGTGCCTCGCGGGCGACGTCGGGCCAGGCCTGGTGGGAGTGCCCGGTCAGCAACAGCCTCTCGGCGACGCGGAACCGGGAGTAGTGCGGGGCGAGCGCGTTGTCCGTCCCGGTGAGGTCGGCGAGCGTCAGCGGCCCGGTCACATCCGGCTCCGGATGGCCCACAGGTCGGGGAAGACAGGGCGCGCGACCGTGGTCCACAGGTAGGCCGCGCCGTCGGAGCCCCCGGTGCCCGGCTTCGCCCCGATGGTCCGCTCGACCATCTTCACGTGCCGGTAGCGCCACTCCTGGAGTCCCTCGTCGAGGTCGACCAGGCGCTCGGCGACCTGGGCCGCGCCGCCGTCGTCGCCGTAGACGGCCAGCAGGACCTCCTGCACCTCGGGGGAGGCCTCCCACGGCGACCGCACGTCGCGGTCCAGCGCGGCCGGCGGGACGGCGTACCCCTCGTGCGCGAGGTAGTGCAGGTAGGAGTCGAACAGGGCGGGCCGGGCCATCGCCTCCTCGATCCGGCGTCGCGCAGGGGTGTCCTCGGGGTAGTGCTCGAAGACCTTCGGCTCGCGTCGCCCGAGGACGGCCTCGAGCTCGCGGAACTGCTCGGACTGGAACCCGCTGGAGGCGTCGAGGCGCCCGCGGAACGTCGTGAACTCGCGGGGCGTCATCGTCTCCAGGATGTCGACCTGGGCGACGATCACCTTGAGGATGGTCAGCGCCCGGCGCAGGGTGTGCAGGGCGTGGGGTGTGCCGCCTGCCACCAGGTGCGCCTGGAGCGCCGCGAGCTCGTGCAGCAGCTGCTTGAACCACAGCTCGTAGACCTGGTGGATGACGATGAACAGCATCTCGTCGTGCTCGTCGGAGCGGGGCCGCTGCGCCGCCAGCACCTCGTCGAGGGCGAGGTAGCTGCGGTAGGTGAGCGAGGGATGGGGGTCGGTCACGTCCACATCCTGGCGCAGCGTCCCAGGGGGTGTCGCCAGGTCGGAATTCCCGGCGAGTTCGACCTACGCTCTACCCTGGAGGGGTGGGCCAGACTGTAGAGGTGCATCCGGAGGACGTCGGGGACGACCCGACGGCAGCCGACGCCTCCCGGTCTCCGGAGGAGGCCGCGGCCGAGTCGCGGATCCGGCCGGACTGGTTCCACCGTGAGCACCCGGTGTTCCTCCCGCTCGCGGGGTTCTTCACCGGGATGCTCTACATCATCCTGATCCCGGGCAGCTACGCCGCGGTGCTCAAGGCCCTGGTGGGCTACCAGCGTGCCGAGCAGCTCTTCCCCTTCGTCCTGCTGACCCTCATCGTGCCGATCGGGCTGGTCGTGCCGCACCGCACGCGGAAGTTCGGCAAGTTCATGCTGCTGGGTGTCGTCTCGACCGTCGTGGTCGTCGCGGGCGTCGGCCTCGGCGTCCTGTGGTTCCTGCTCAACCGCGATGGCTGAGCCCGACGGTCGCTCGCCGCTGCCGCTCGTCTTCGACGAGCCGCGCGGCCGCAAGAAGCCGCCCCGGCACCTGGCCGACCTCACCCCGGCCGAGCGCAAGGACCTCGCGGTCGAGCTCGGCCTGCCGGGCTTCCGGGCCAAGCAGCTGTCGACGCACTACTTCGGCCGCCTGGTCGACGACCCGGCGCAGATGACCGACCTCCCCGCCGCCCAGCGCGACGAGCTGGTCGCGAACCTGCTGCCCGAGCTGATGACGCCCCTGCGCACGCTCGAGGCGGACAAGGGCACCACCCGCAAGACGCTGTGGAAGCTGTTCGACGGGGCCCTGGTCGAGTCGGTGCTGATGCGCTACCCCGGCCGGGCGACGATGTGCGTCTCGAGCCAGGCCGGCTGCGGCATGGCATGTCCGTTCTGCGCGACCGGCCAGGGTGGGTTGCAGCGCAACATGTCGACCGCCGAGATCGTCGAGCAGGTCCTCGCCGGCGCTCGCGCCCTCGCGCGCGGCGAGGTGCCGGGCGGGCCGGGCCGCGTCTCCAACGTCGTGTTCATGGGCATGGGGGAGCCGCTGGCGAACTACAAGGCCGTCCTGGGCGCCGTACGCCGGCTCACCGACTCCTCGCCCGACGGGCTGGGGATGTCCGCGCGTGGCGTGACCGTCTCGACCGTCGGCCTGGTGCCCCGGATCAAGCAGCTGGCCGAGGAGGGCCTCCCGGTGACGCTCGCGCTGAGCCTGCACGCGCCGGACGACGAGCTGCGCAACGAGCTGGTCCCGATCAACACCCGCTTCTCCGTGGCGGAGACCGTCGAGGCCGCCTGGCAGTACGCCGAGAAGACCAAGCGCCGGGTCTCGATCGAGTACGCCATGATGCGCGGCATCAACGACCAGGCGCAGCGGGCGGACCTGCTCGCCGACGTGCTGACGTCGTACGGCGACTGGGGCTGGGTGCACGTGAACCTGATCCCGCTCAACCCGACGCCCGGGTCGAAGTGGACGGCGTCCGACCCCGCCGACGAGCGCGAGTTCGTCCGCCGGCTCGAGGCGCGCGGCATCCCCACGACGGTCCGCGACACCCGGGGGCGCGAGATCGACGGTGCCTGCGGGCAGCTCGCGGCGGCTCCCTAGGACCGTGCTCGACCTCTCTCGGGAGCGCGTCCACACGGCCAGCGCCGCGTGGCTCTGGATCCCGCCGACGGCGGGCCGGATCGACACCGAGGAGTACCTCGCACTCCGCTTCCCGGCCTGGTACGAGCACCCGCTGCAGCTGGTCGGCATCCGCCCCCGGCGGCCGCTGGCGGAGGTCCTGGACGAGGTGATCGACCGCTGCCGCGCCGCCGTCGGCACCGCGGCCCCGCAGCTGCTCGCGTGGGTCCGCCTGGACGCTCCGGAGGGCCTCGCGGAAGCGCTGGTCGAGCGCGGCGGCGTGCTCGACGAGACCCTCGACGTGCTGGCGCGGCCGCTCGGCGAGCTGCCCGGCCTCGATCTTCGGGTCGACGTCGAGGTGCGCTGGGCCGCGGACTTCGACACCTTCGTCGACGCGGTGCACCTCAACTCCGACGTGTTCGGGGGCTCGAAGCCGGACCGGGCCGGCCTCGAGCCGGTCTGGCCGGAGGAGCTCACCAAGCTGCGCACCGGCGGCGGCGGCGCCGTCGTCGCCTACCTCGACGGCCGGCCGGTCGGCACGGCCGGTCTCACCGTCGCGGGCCCGGACGCCCGCCTCTGGGGCGGCGGTGTGCTGCCCGACGCGCGCGGCCGCGGGGTCTACCGCGCCCTGCTCGCCGCGCGGCTCGCGTACGCCGTCGAGCGGCGCTGCGAGCTCGCGATCGTCAAGGGCAGGGTCGAGACCTCGGCCCCGATCCTGCGCCGGGCCGGCTTCTCGGCGTACGGCCAGGAGCGGTCCTACCTGCTGGACCTCTCGACGCGGCCTGCCTAGAAGTCGGCCGGCGTCCCGACCAGCAGCTCGGTGTTCCTGGCGCTGAGCGTCCCGGACGCGGCGGCGAGGTTGGCCTGCGGGTCGTTGACCGACAGCTCCCGCGACAGGCTGGCCAGGGCCAGCGTGTTGCTGAGGTCGCCGGCGTAGTCGGCGGGGCCTGCGTGGTTGAGGATCGTGGTGAAGATCGAGAGCGTCCCGTCGTGGTTGTCGGTGATCTCGATGATCCGCGCCTGCTGGGGGTAGTCGCAGTGCGACGCGGTGTTGATCTCCCAGAAGCCGCCGCTCCCGTCACCGCGGCTGTGCACGAAGATCTGGTTCTTGTGGGTGTGGCCGTTGACCCACGCGATCACCCGCGGCTGGGTGAGGAGGTACGACGCCACGTCGCCGCCGAGCACCCGCGGCGAGAGGTCGCCGCCCGTGCCGACGAGCGGGTTGGTCATCGTGTCGACCGTGTGGTGGCTGTACACGATCACGGCCTTGCCCGTGGCCGCCTCGACCGTCTTCTTGAGCCAGGTGAACTGCCCGGAGTCGAGCGAGCCGTCGTCGTACCCGTTGGGGTTGACGGTGTCCATCACGACGTGGCGGAACTTGCCCTGGTCGAAGTAGTAGTAAGCGGTGCCCTTCTTGCGGTTCTCGCTGGTGAAGCCGTGCCCGACGGGTGCGCCGGTCGTGTGGAAGTGCTCGTCGACGATCTGCTTGCGGGTGACCGTGCGGCGCTTGTAGTCGGCGCGGACCAGCCGGACGCTCGGCGAGACGGTCAGGTGCCCGATCAGCTTGTTGACGTCCTGGCTCGCCAGGGCGTCCTTGATGTCGGTGTCGCTCAGCCCGGTCGGCGGCGAGATCACCTTGAGCGAGCCGACGCCGAGCAGTGACGTCGGCACGGTGTGGGGGAAGTTGCCCTGCATCAGGCCGTCGTGGTTGCCGAAGCAGGTGTACCAGGGCACGTCGAGGCCCGGAGCCGTGAACGGGCGCCGGGCGGCGTCGAGCAGTCCCGGGACGGTCGGGAAGCCGTGGTCGGCCTTGTAGATGTCGGGCTGCTTGCCGGCCGGGACCGCATCGGGGTGCCAGTAGTGGACGTCGTAGTAGGTCTTGTTGTTGTCGGCGACGCCCTCGTACTTCGCGAGCGCGCCGCTGTCGGAGCGGATCGTGCCGCCGTCGAGGATGCCGATGTTCCAGCGGATCTCGTTGTATTGGCAGTTGTCGGAGTTGTCGCCGGTCTCGATCACGAACGTGAACGGAAGCCCGGTCACCGGTCCCGACGCCTGGGCGTTGACCGCCTGCACCATCGCGTCGGCCACCTGCGCGGTGAGCATCTCCTGGGGCCGGTAGGACGAGGAGAACAGGCCGGTCGTCTCGATCCGGTCGACCCACTCCAGGCGGCCGGGGGACTGGTGGTCCACGACGTGCACGTCGGAGAGCTGCACGAACGAGAGCAGCGCCTCGCGGGTGCTCGCCCGGCCCGCGCCGGCGGCGACGCCGAGGTCGGTCCGCACGATGCGGGGCTCGCCCGGAAGTCCCACGATCTTGCGGTAGCCCTGGGGGTTGGCCGGGCCCGGGCCGTAGGTCGTCGTCAGCGTGGTGCTGGCGCTGACGGCCGCCTGGGCGAGGCTGGGAGCGACGATGCGGGAGACGGCTGCTGCGGCGGCCAGGGCGGCGCCGGCGCGGATGGTGTCACGACGGGAGAGGTCCACGCGGCCCCAACGAACGAGACGTGATCTGGGTCACGCGACCTGGGGACCCCGGTTGCCGTTCACCCTCCGGTCACGTGCCACACCAGCCGAGGTGACCGGCCGTTCCGCCGAGCTCCCTAGCTTTCGGGTCATGGTCGAGACGATGGTCGACTACCGCACGGCCCCGGCGGCGCCCCCACGGCTGCGCGTCCTCGTGGTCGCCGAGTCGTTCCTGCCGCAGATCAACGGGGTGACCAACTCGGTCCGCCGGGTGCTCGAGCACCTCGCCGCCGAGGGGCACCGCGCGGAGCTGGTCGCGCCCACCGGGCCCGACTCCTACGCCGGGTTCCCGATCACCCGCGCCCGCGGCGCGAACCTGCCGTTCTACCCCGACTTCCGACTCGGCCTGGAGACCCGTCGCCGGCTCCGCGCGGTGATCCGCCGGTTCCGGCCCGACGTCGTCCACATCGCCTCGCCCGCCACCCTCGGCTACCAGGCGGCGCGGGCCGCCGAGGAGCTCGGGATCCCGACGGTGGCGATCTACCAGACCGACCTCGTCGGCTTCGCCGACCGGTACGACGTCCCCGGCGGCGCCCGCGCCGCGGCGGCGCTGACCCGCAAGATCCACAGCCGCGTCGACCGGACGCTCGCGCCGTCGACGGCCAGCCTCGCGCAGCTGGGCGGGCTCGGCGTACCGGGCCTGCACCGGTGGCCGCGCGGGGTCGACCTGGCGTCGTTCCATCCGCGGTTCCGCGACGAGGAGCTGCGCCGCCGGATCGCACCGGACGGCCGTACCGTCGTGGGCTACGTCGGCCGGCTCGCTGCGGAGAAGGAGCTCGACCTCCTCGCGCACGTCGCCGCCGACCCGCGCCACGCGCTGGTGCTGGTCGGCGGCGGCCCCGAGGAGCAGCGGCTCCGCGCGCTCCTCCCGAACGCCCACTTCCTCGGCCTCCTGCACGGCGAGGAGCTGAGCCGCGCCTACGCCTCGCTCGACGTCTTCGTGCACACCGGGCGGTTCGAGACGTTCTGCCAGTCCGCGCAGGAGGCGCTCGCCTCCGGCGTACCCGTCGTCGCCCCCCGTGCCGGCGGACCGATCGACGTCGTCGCCGACGGTGTGACCGGGTTCCTCTACGACCCCGGCGACGGCCCGGCTCTCAAGTGGTACGTCGACCGGCTCGGCGCCGACCCCGCCCTCCGCCGCGCGATGGGCACCGCCGCCCTGCGTTGCGTCCAGGAGCGCTCCTGGGCCGCCGTCAACGAGCGCCTCGTCCAGCACTACCGCGACGCCATCTCGGCCCGGGTCCTCCCGATCGCCGCCTGACCCCGAGGTCGAACCCTCACTTGGAGCACGTCGAACCGTCACTTCGGGCCGCTCGAACTGACGGTTCGACGTGCTCCAAGTGAGGGTTCGCCGGAGGTCAGAAGAGGGTGGCGGCCTCGTCGACGGTGTCCACGAGGTGGATGCGGGACTCCATGGGGCGACCGCGGGCCAGCGACTCCAGGAGCGGCCAGGCGGGAAGCTGCTCGGTCCAGTAGCGCCGGCCGACGAGCACCATCCGGGCCACGTCCGCCTCGTCGGCGTAGTAGTTCTCGCAGGCGTCCTGGAAGATCTCCTGGACCGTGCCGCCGGCGCCCGGCAGGAAGACGATGCCCGCGTCGCAGACGAGCAGCAGGATCGCCTCGCGGAGCGCGTTGCGGAAGTACTTCGCGATCGCGGTCGCGAACGGGTTGGGCGGCTCGTGGCCGTAGTGCCAGGTCGGCACGCCGAGCGACTCGACCGCACCCGGGTACGACGACAGCACGTCCCGCGCCGCCGCGAGCCAGGCGTCGATCGACGGACGGAACGACGGGGCGGCCGCCAACCGGGCCAGGGCCTCCTCGAGCGTCTCGTCCGGGTCACCGCTCAGCCGGGCCCCGAGGTTCGTCGCCTCCATCGCACCGGGCCCGCCGCCGGTCGCCACGGTCGCGCGCCCGGCCAGCAGCCGGCCGAGCCGCGCGGCGTCGGTGTACGCCGGCTGGCCCCGCTCCACGGCGTGACCACCCATCACCCCGACCATGCTGCGTCCCTTGATCCAGGCGCCGAGGGCGTCGTCGACACCCTCGTCGTGCAGCGCGCGCGCCAGCATCGCGTCGGACGTCTGGGTCTCGCGCGACCAGACGTAGGCGCGGTGGTCGAGGGAGTCGGCGTACGACGCGGTGTCGTAGAGGTCCGCGGCCGTGTAGAGGCTGTCGCGGCGCGGGTCGACCGGTGCGTCCGCCGCGGCGAGCCGGTCGTCGAGCTCGTCGGGTCCGTGGACGACGACGAACCGCTGGCGATGGATCCTCACGCGACCAGACGGTAGCCGCAGCGGGTCAGAAGGCGTGGGCCATCAGCTCCCCGAACAGGTCCTGCGGGTCGACGTCGAGGCCGCGCCGCTGGAACCACGAGCACACGTTCGTGCAGTCGCGGAGCAGGAAGTCGAAGCCCTGCGCGTTGCCGACCAGGTCGACGATCTGTGGCAGGTCGATGATCACCAGGCGCTCGCCCGCAGCCAGGATGTTGTACGGCGACAGGTCGCCGTGCACCACCCCGGCCTGCACCATCGTCGCAAGCACGTCGCGGAGCTGGTCGAGGTAGCTGCGGAGCAGGGCCGGCTCCGGCCGCGTCTGCGCGAGCCGCGGCGCCGTCTCCGGCCCCTCCTCGGTGTCGACGGTGATCCACTCCATCAGGATCTCCGTCCCCTCGATCTGCACGGGGTAGGGGACCGGCAGGCCGAGCTCCCAGCACCGGACCAGCGCGCCCCACTCGGAGACCGCCCACTCGCCGGCGGCGACGAGTCGCCCGAACGTGCTCTTCCGCTTGAGCGCGCGCTCGTCGCGGGACCGCTTCATGCTGCGGCCCTCGGTGTAGGTCGACGCCCGGTGGAAGGTGCGGTGGTCGGCGGACCGGTAGCGCTTCGCGGCCATCACCACGGACTGCGTCGGGTCGTGCGGGTCGGCGCGCTCCAGCAGGAAGACGTCGGCCTCCTTGCCGGTCTTGAGGATGCCGAGGTCGGTGTCGATCGCGCCCTGGGAGGTCACGAGCCAGTCGGGCCGGGGCTCCGGGCCGCGGCTGAGCGGCTCGACGTCGAGCCAGGTGGACCAGCGCTGGCCCTCGCCGAGGTCGTCGTACGCGACGAAGTCGAAGACGAACCGCGGGTCGGGGGAGTCGTCGGCGCCGCGAGGGGTGCTGGGGGTGCTGCTAAGGGCGGAGGTGTGCTCCATCGGTGGTGGTGCTCCAGTTCGAGAGGGGACGGTCTGCGGGCAGGCCGGGAACAGTGATCGTCACGACACGCCTCCTCTCGTCGGGCACCCGCACCGCGCGGGTCGCTCGCGGAACATCCTCCGGCCCTTCCCGGGCCGCCGCAAACGATTTTCCGGCGTACGTCGGCTACGGTGGCGCGGTGCCGGTCAGCCGCCCTCTTGCCTCGATCGCCCTCGTCACCGCCGTCGCCCTCACCGGCACTCTTCCCGGCGCACCGGCGGAGGCCGGCGCCGCGCAACCCGGCGCGCCCGGCATCGGCGACCCGTACTACCCCGAGGACGGCAACGGCGGCATCGACGTCCGCCACTACGCCATCGACCTGACCTACGCGTTCGACCCGGCCGAGCTGTCCGGCTCGACGACGCTGGAGATCGAGGCGACGAGCGACCTGTCGAGCTTCGACCTCGACTTCCTGCTGCCCGTCGATGCGGTGACGGTCGACGGCGTCGACGCCGCGTTCTCCAAGCCGAGCGAGCACGAGCTGCAGATCACGCCCGCCACGGCCCTGGCGAAGGGCGACGTGGCCTCGGTCAGGGTGGAGTACGACGCCGACCCGTCCGCGGTCTCCTGGGAGAACCCCGGCGACCCCGGCGGGGAGCGGAGCTGGATGGCCGACGAGCAGGAAGTCGTCACCGCGAACGAGCCGCACATGGCGCCGTGGTGGTTCCCGAGCAACGACCACCCGCGCGACAAGGCGACCTTCGACATCTCGATCACCACCGACGCCGGCAAGAACGTGATCGCCAACGGCGAGCAGGTGGGCGACCCCGTCGTCGTCGGCGACCAGGCCACCACGCACTGGCGGATGAAGGAGCCGATGGCGACCTACCTCGCGTTCTTCGCCGCCGGCCACTTCGCGGTCCGGCAGGGCACCACCGACGGCATCCCGTGGGTCGCGGCGGTCTCGAAGCAGTTCGGGACCGCGACGCGACGCGGCTACCTGAGGCTGGTGCGCCGCAGCGGCCCGATCACCGCCTGGCTGAGGAGCGAGCTGGGCCCGTACCCGTTCGACAGCACGGGCGGCCTCGTCACGCCCCTGAACGCGATCCCCTACGCGTTCGCTCTCGAGAACCAGTCGCGGCCCACCTACCAGGGCGGTATCGACGAGATCACCGAGGTGCACGAGCTGGCGCACCAGTGGTTCGGCGACGCCGTGTCGGTGCGCCGGTGGAAGGACATCTGGCTCAACGAGGGGTTCGCGAGCTACATGGAGCACCGTTGGACCGAGGACCACGGCGGTGAGACGACGCGGCAGTGGCTCGATCACGACTTCAGGGACCTGGCCGGCTCCGCAGGCTTCTGGCGGGTGAACGTCACCGACCCGGGGGCCAACGTCAACACCGAGCTGTTCGACACCCCGGTCTACGAGCGCGGCGCGCTGGCCCTGGCCGCGCTGCGGAACCGGATCGGGAAGCACGCGTTCGACGGGCTGCTGCGCGACTGGGCGGCCCAGCACCGCGACGGGAGCGCGACGGTCGGCATGTTCGAGCACGCCGCCGCACAGGCCGCGGGGCACCCCATGGACCGGTTCTTCCACGCCTGGCTCGTGGCCGACCGCCCGCCACGGCGTACGGCGGCCAACGGCTTCTGAGCCTGGATCCACGCCGAGCCGCCGGGGGCACGAGCGCGCCTCCCCCGGTGGGCCCGCGCCGGCTGGTACCAATGGCGGGTGGACACCAAGAAGCTCTTCGGTCTTGTGGTCGTCGTCTTCCTCGGGTTCTGGATGTTCACCGACCCCAACGGCCTCGCCGCGACCGCGAAGACCGCCGGCGGCAACGGCTGGGACCTGGCCACCCAGGCCTTCACCGGGTTGATCGACTTCATCGGCGCGCTCGACAAGAAGTAGCCCCGCCGGATGAGTCTCGTCGCCTGGATCAGCGACCCGCAGATCGGCAAGCACCTCCTCCGCGAGGAGGGCGAGGTCGTCGTCGACGAGGTCAAGCACCACTGGTTCGCCTACGTCCGGCCGGCCGTCGAGGCGACCGTGGCGCTCCTGCTGCTGGTCTGGAGCCCCTTCGTCCTGGTCCAGCTCGCCTGGATCCTGCTGCTGGTGGCCTTCGCCCTGCTGCTGCACGCCGGCTGGTGCACGGTCCGCGAGCACCGCGACCGGTTCGTGATCACGAACATGCGGGTGTTCCGGGTCAACGGCGTGCTGTCCCAGAGCCTGGCCACCATGCCGCTCAGCAGGATCCTGGACATCTCGGTCAAGAAGCCGCTGCACGGCCGGCTGCTGGGCTTCGGGCACTTCTGCTTCGAGTCCGCGGCGCAGGAGCAGGGGCTGCGCGACATCCGGTACGTCGGTCGCCCCGACGAGCGCGACCTCGCGATCCAGCGGGTCGTGCAGCGAGCCGGTCTGCGCGGGCCGCGGGTGCCGAATTGAGGCCGATCCGTCCTCTCTAGGATGGCGGCATGACGCAGCAGCCTCCTCTGCGCGGCGGGGCGATCGACCTCTCCGCACTGAAGCGCCCCGCGACCCAGCAGCCCGCTCCCGGCGGCTCCGCCCCCGGGGGGCCGAGCGGGCCGGCGGCCGGCGGATCGGCGTACGCCGTCGACGTCACCGAGCAGAACTTCGAGTCGGTGCTCCAGGCGTCGATGACCGCGCCGGTGGTGCTGGTCTTCCACTCGCCGTCGCAGTCGCCGGAGAGCACGCAGATGGCCGACGACGTCGCGACCGTGGCGGGGGAGTACGAGGGCCGGTTCCTCGCCGCGGCGGTGGACGTCGACGCGATGCCGCAGATCGCGCAGGCCATGCAGATCCCGCAGGTCCCGCTGATGCTCGTGATCCTCGACGGCCGCCCGGCGACGCAGCCGATCCCCGGGCCGCTGCGCCTCGACGACCTCCGGGCGATGTTCAACCAGCTCGCCCAGCAGCTGACGACCCAGGGCATCACCGGGCGCCACCAGCCGCTGTCGGGTGCTGCGCCCGACGAAGCGGGCGGCGAGGACGAGCCGGCGGTGGACCCGCGCTACGCCCCGGCCCAGGACGCGCTCGAGGCCGGTGACATCGACGGCGCCGTCGCGGAGTACCAGAAGCTCGTCGACGCCAACCCCGCCGACGCCGAGGCGGCCGCCGGGCTCGCGATGGCGAAGGTGCTCCAGCGCACCCAAGGGGTCGACCTCAACGCGGCCCGTGCGGCCGCCGCGGCGAGCCCCGACGACGTCGACGCCCAGATCATGGTGGCCGACCTCGACCTGCTCGGCGGACACGTCGAGGACGCGTTCGCGCGACTGGTGGAGCTGGTCCGCCGTACGTCCGACAAGGAGCGGGACCGCGCCCGCGAGCACCTGGTCGGCCTGTTCGCGGCCGTCGGCAACGACGACCCGCGGGTGCTCAAGGGACGCCAGGCACTCGCGTCGGCCCTGTTCTAGGTGATGCTCACCGGCGTCGCCCACGGGGCGGGGTACCTCTTCGCCGGCATGAGGATGTGGCGCCGGCGCCCGGGACTGATGGTGCTGGGACTGATCCCGGCGATCATCACCCTCGTCCTGCTGGCGGCCGCGGTGGTCCTGCTCGTGCTGTTCGCCGACGACCTGATCGCGTGGGCGACGCCGTTCGCTGACCACTGGCCGGCGGTCTGGCGCGGCGTCCTGCGGATCGGGCTCTACCTCGCGGTGGTCCTCGGGTCGCTGTTCCTCTCGGTGGTCACCTTCACCGCCCTCACCCTCGCCATCGGCGACCCCTTCTACGAGCGGATCTGGAAGGAGACCGAGCTCATGCTCGGCGGCGTCGTGCCGGACCGCGGCGTGAGCTGGTGGCGCAGCGCGGCCGACGCCGGCGGACTGGCGGTCCTCGGGCTGCTCGCCGCCGTCGTCGTCTTCGTGATCGGGCTGGTGCCCGTCGTCGGGGCGATCGCGGGCCCGGTGCTGGGCATCGTCGTCTCCGGCCGGCTGCTGGCCGGAGAGCTGGTGTCACGCGCCCTCGAGGCCCGCGGCATGGACCGCGCCGCCCGCAAGCGGGTGCTGGCACCGCACGGCCCGGCGCTGCTCGGCTTCGGCCTCGCCGTCCAGGTGTGCTTCCTCGTCCCGTTCGGCGCCGTCCTGATGATGCCCGCCGCCGTCGTGGGATCCACCATGCTCGCCCGCGAGGCCCTGGACGCCGAGTCGTCTCCTCTGCACGCGTGATCCGCGCCGAGTCGGCGGGCGCGCACCAGCCGACCCGGGGATCACCCGGTGGAGCGGAGGGCTTCGAGGACGGCAGCGACGGCGGGGGAGTCCGTCATCGTCCGGCGGTGGAGGGCGTCGACGATGCGCACCGGCTCGGGGTCGCGGACGGCGACCGCGGCCAGGTCCGGGCCGAGCGGGGCGCGGCCCAGGCGCGGGACCAGGGCCACGCCGAGACCGGAGGCCACGAGCGCGAGGTGCGACTCGAACTCCATCGACACGTGCGCGATCCGGGGCGGACGGCCGGTGCCGTCGAACATCCGGTGCAGCCACTGCCGGCAGATCGTGTTCTCGGGCGTGGCGATCCAGTCGACGTCGACCAGGTCGTGCGGCGTGACCGACCGGCGCTGCGCCAGCGGGTGGTCGTGCGGGACGATCAGGTCCGCGACGTCCTCGGCGACCCGGGTGGTCACCACGTGCTCCGGTACGGCGAACGCGACCCCGCCCCACCGGTGGACGATGCCGACGTCGCAGTGACCGCCGGCGACCATGTCGACGGTGTCCCACGGCTCCCGCTCCTGCAGCGCGAGCCGCAGGTCGGCGTACTTGTCCAGCAGCTCGCGCGCCACCGGCGCCACCAGGCCGCGCATCGCCGTGGAGAACGCCACCAGCCGGACCTCGCCGGCCACCACGCCGGACCGGTGGCGGATGCCGGCCTCCAGCTCCTCGAGGTCCGCGAGGACCTGCGTGCCGCCGTCGACGAGGTGCCGGCCCTGGCCGGTCAGCATCACGCCGCGGCCGACCCGCTCGAGCAGCGGCACGCCGAGCTGGCGCTCGAGGCGCTTGACCTGCTGGGAGACGGCGCTCGGCGTGAAGCCCGTGGCCTCGGCGGCGGCACCGACCGAGCCGTGCTCGGCGACCGCCCGAAGCCCGGCGAGGGCGGCGAGATCGATCATGAAGCGATGCTACACGGATCAGGGCAGACATATTCGCTGGTGCTTCATGATCAACAAGGGGATCATCGGGAGCGTGTCCCGTCGTGACTGCCTCCTCGCCGCGCTCGTCGCCTGCGTCTGGGGCTTCAACTTCGTCGCCATCGACTGGGGCATGGGCGAGGTACCGCCGCTGCTGTTCCTCGCCGTCCGGTTCGTCGTCGTGCTGCTGCCTGCGATCTTCCTGGTGCCGCGGCCGCCGGTGGGCTGGCGGGTGGTGGTCGCCGTCGGGGCGTTCATGTCACTGGGGCAGTTCGCGTTCCTCTACACCTCGATGGCTGCCGGGATGCCGGCCGGGCTCGCCGGCCTGGTGCTGCAGGCCCAGGTGGTGCTGACGATCCTGCTCGCCTCGGTGGCGCTGCGGGAGCGGCCGACGCCGGCGCAGGTCGCGGGCGTCGCGCTCGGCACGGCCGGCCTGGTGGTGGTCGGCCTCGGACGCGGCGGCCACGTGCCGCTGCTGGCGCTCGCCCTCTGCCTGCTGGCCGCGCTGTCTTGGGCGGTCGGCAACGTCGTGTCCCGGGCGTCGGGTGCGACGGGCGGGCTCTCCCTGACGGTCTGGTCCGCCCTCGTCGTACCCCTGCCGCTGGCGGGCCTCTCCGTCCTCGTCGACGGCCCGGACACCTTCGCCCGCGCGGCGGACGCATTCGGGTGGCACGCGGTGCTGTCGACGCTCTACACGGCCGGGCTCGCCTCGCTGCTGGGCTACGGCATCTTCAACGGGCTGCTGTCGCGCAACCCGTCGGCGGCCGTCGTCCCGTGGATCCTGCTGGTGCCGCCGGTCGCGATCGGCTCGGCCTGGCTGCTCCTCGACGAGCAGCCGACCGGCTGGGAGCTCGTCGGCGGAGCGGTGCTCGTGCTCGGCGTGCTGGTGACGCTGCGGCGCTCAGCGCCCCGACTCGGTGTACGCCGGTCCGCCGCCCAGGTTCGCGAGCGCGGCGCGGACCCGGCGGAAGGTGAAGTCGGCGGCCCGGGCCTCGACCTCGTCGATGCTGCAGAACTCGGCTGACCTGATCTCGCGCGCCTGCGGGACGATCTTGTCCACCAGCGCCGGCGGATGCACGCCGCCGTCGAAGACCAGGCACAGCGCGTCGTCCCAGCCTCCCCACGGCGGCAGCCAGTCGGTCAGCAGCAGCGGCCCGGGCTCGATCTCCAGCCCGAGCTCCTCCTCGACCTCGCGCGCGACCGCGAGCCGGGGCGACTCGCCCACCTCGACCACGCCGCCGGGCAGGTCCCAGTCGGCCTTGTAGGTCAGCTGGCACAGCAGCACCCGCGGCCCCGCGTCGTCCGCGCTGTCGTCGCGGATGAGCATCTGGCCGATCCCGCGCTTGCGGGGCAGGAACGAGTTGAGCAGCGCCCGGAAGCCGCCGGGCTCGTGCACCGGCGTGTCGTGGGCGAGGCGTGCGTAGACGACCAGGTCGCCGTCGACGCCGCGCTGCACGCCCTCGCGGCGGAGACCGGACCACGTGGCGATCCGCTGCGCGTCCGCGTCGTCGGCCGGCACCTTGGCCTCGACCCGCTCGTGCTCGAGCAGGGCCGCGGCCACCTCGCGGCGTACGACGTCCACCGCGGCCTGCCAGCCACGCTCGGTGAGGTCGGGTGTCCACACGATGCGGGCGACGCCGTTCTCCACGGTGGAGTGGCGGATGTCCGGCTCGGGCACAGGATCAGCCTAGTGGGGGCCCCGCCTTCGAGCGCTTCGCGGCCCGTGGCGCCGGCGCCTCGACCTCCGGCTCCGTCGCGGGAGCGCGCAGCCACAGCGTGCCCAGCGGCGGCAGCGAGAGTACGCCGACCGCCGGCCTGCCACCGGGGGCCCGGGCCTCCAGGTCCGGCGCGGTCTCTGCGACGACCGCGCCGAGGTTGCCGACGCCGCTGCCGCCGTAGTCGCCGGCGTCGGTGTTGAGCACCTCGGTCCACGTCCCGGCGGTGGGCAGCCCGAGCCGGTAGTCGTGGTGGGGGACGGCGGCGAAGTTGGCGACGCAGACGAGGTCCGGCTCACCGGGCGCGCGCCGGACGAAGGAGAGGACGTTGTTCCCGGCGTCGTTGGCGTCGATCCACTCGAACCCGTCAGGCGTGTTGTCCTGCTTCCAGAGCGCCGGCGTCTCCCGGTAGCGCCGGTTCATGTCCCGCACGAGGGACTGCATGCCGCGGTGCTCCTCGTGCTGCAGGAGCCACCAGTCGAGCTCACGGCTCTCGGCCCACTCGTTGTCCTGCGCGAACTCGCTGCCCATGAACAGCAG
Organism: Nocardioides panacisoli; assembly: GCF_039537325.1. GTDB lineage: Bacteria > Actinomycetota > Actinomycetes > Propionibacteriales > Nocardioidaceae > Nocardioides > Nocardioides panacisoli. The sequence continues at coordinate 24,622 of NZ_BAABAH010000002.1, read as the reverse complement.
CTGCTTGCCGGGGTGGGCCCACATGTAGGCGAGGTAGGCCCGCAGGTTCGCCATCTGCTGCCACCGGTCGCCGGGCATCTTCCGCAGCAGCGAGCCCTTGCCGTGCACGACCTCGTCGTGGCTGATCGGGAGCACGTAGTTCTCGGCGAACGCATAGACCAGCGAGAACGTGAGCTCCTGGTGGTGGTAGGCGCGGTGCACGGGCTCGTGCTTGAGGTAGCTGAGCGTGTCGTGCATCCAGCCCATGTTCCACTTGAAGCCGAAGCCCAGCCCGCCCCCGCTGGTGGCGCCGGTGACGCCCGGCCACGCGGTGGACTCCTCGGCGATCGTGATCACGCCGGGCACCCGCTTGTAGACGGTGGCGTTCATCTCCTGGAGGAACTGCACCGCCTCGAGGTTCTCGTGGCCGCCGTACTTGTTCGGCGTCCACTCGCCCGGGTTGCGGGCGTAGTCGAGGTAGAGCATCGACGCCACGCCGTCCACCCGCAGGCCGTCGGCGTGGAACTCGTCGAGCCAGTAGACGGCGTTGGCGTAGAGGAAGTTGCGCACCTCGGGCCGGCCGAAGTCGAAGATGTGCGAGCCCCACTCCGGGTGCCAGCCGCGCCGCGGGTCGGGGTGCTCGTAGAGCGGGGTGCCGTCGAAGCGCACGAGGGCCCACTCGTCGGTCGCGAAGTGGCCGGGGACCCAGTCGAGGATGACGCCGATCCCGGCGCGGTGCAGCGCATCGACCAGCCGCCGGAACCCGTCGGGGTCCCCGAACCGCGAGTCCGGCGCGAAGTAGGAGGTCACGTGGTAGCCCCACGAGCCCCCGAACGGGTGCTGCATCACCGGCATCAGCTCGACGTGGGTGAAGCCGAGGTCCGCGAGGTAGCCGGGAAGCTCGGCTGCCAGCTCGTCGTAGGTCCAGAAGCTCCCGTCGGGGTGCCGCTTCCAGGAGCCGAGGTGCATCTCGTAGGCCGACATCGGCTCGAAGACCGCGGTGCTGCGGGCGCGCTGCGCGATCCACTCGTCGTCGGTCCACTCGTGGGTGGAGTGGAAGACGCGCGAACCGGTTGCCGGCGGCACCTCGGCGTACGACGCCATCGGGTCGGCCTTCTGCCGCCAGACGCCGTCGGCGCCGTGGATCAGGTACTTGTACGTCGTCCCGCCGTCCAAGCCGGGCACGAAGCACTCCCACACGCCGGACCCGTCCACGCGCCGCATCGGCGTGCTGTTGCCGTCCCAGCCGTTGAAGTCGCCGATCACGCTGACCGAGTGGGCGTTGGGCGCCCAGACGGCGAACGCGCAGCCGCGGACGGGCTTGCCGGTCCGGGGGTCGTCGACCTCGAGCACGTGGGAGCCGAGGACCTGCCACAGCTGCTCGTGGCGGCCTTCGCCCAGCAGGTGCAGGTCGATCTCCCCGAGGGTCGGGGAGAAGTCGTTCGGGTCGAGCGTCGTCATCAGGGGACTCCCATCCGTGCGATCGCGGCGAGGGGGATCGGCAACCAGTTCGGCCGGTTCCGGGCCTCGTACACGCACTCATAGATCGCCTTCTCGGCGACGTAGGCGGCGACCAGGACACCCTGGTCGTGGCTCAGGCCGTCGGTACCCGTGTAGGCGTGGAGGAATGCCTGCTTGTTCCGCGCGGCCCACTCCTCCGCGCGGTGCCGGCGCTGCTCGACGACGTCGGGGTCGTCCTCGGGCGAGGACTCCGCCACGGCGTAGGGGGCGTAGTCGAAGGAGCGGAGCATGCCCGCGACGTCGCGCCAGGGGGAGTCGGGGTGCAGCCGCTCGGCGAGCGGCTTGGCCGGCTCGCCCTCGAAGTCCACCAGCTTCCAGCCGGCGACGGTGCGCAGGGTCTGGCCCAGGTGCAGGTCGCCGTGCACCCGCTGCACCGGGAGCTCGCCCAGCTCGGCGAGCTGCCCGAACGTGCGCCGCAGGCGGTCGGCGTGGTCCGCGAGCTCGGGTACGACGTCCACGGCCGCGGTGAGCCGCGCGGTCATGGTCTCCGCGACCTCGGCCGCCGGCGCGGTGCCGGAGGGGAACGACTCGCGCAGCTGCTCGTGGACCTCGCACAGCGCCTCGCCCAGCCGGGCGGCCTCGCCGGCGAAGTCGCCGCCGACCTCCTCGGCGTGCAGGTCGGCCTCGGCGAACAGGTCGCGCACGCTCGCCACCGCGATGTCCCACCCGTCGCTCGCCGTGCGGAGGAACTGCTGCAGCATCGCGAGGTGGAGGACCTCGTCGTCGGTGGTGGACTCGACCCACCCGTAGAGCTGGGCGACGTGGGTGGACTCCGCCTCGGTGAGGACCTTGTGCGTCGTGATGTCGGGGTTCTCGCCCGGCGTGATCTTGCGGAACACCTTGAGCACGGCGTCCTCGCCGAACGCGACCGAGGAGTTGGACTGCTCGCCGCTGAACAGCGTCGACTGCGCATCGGGCTCGAGCTCGTGCCCGCCGACGCTGACGAAGTGCAGGTCTCCCTCCGCGGTGGCCTTGCCCAGGAACGTCTGGAGGTACTTCGCCATCGCAGCGCGGTCGTGCACGGCGTCGTAGGCGTGCACCCACGTGCCGTCCTCGTCCCACCAGCCGACGAACGCGTGGTCGAGCCGACCCTCCGGCTCGGAGTAGAGGGCCAGCGGCACCTGGTAGAGGTCGGATCCGCCCTCGGCATCGGTGTAGGTGACCTCGACGAGGGCGACCGCGACCCGGGGCTCGGTCTCCGGGGAGCCGACCTCCCCGAGCCTGCGGAAGCCGGTGACCTCGACGCCGCGGCCCTTGCCGCCGAACCAGCGCGCGCCGACCAGGTAGTTCTGCAGCGACTCCAGCTGGGTGGCCATCAGAGCACCGGCCTTCCGGTGGCGTCGGGGTTCGTCAGCCGGAACCAGTAGAAGCCGTGCCCGCTGAGGGTCAGCAGGTAGGGGAGCTCGCCGATCGCCGGGAACGGCACGCCGCCGAGCAGCTCGACCGGAACCTGGCCCTCGAACCGCCGCAGGTCCAACTCGACCGGTTGCGGGAACCGGGACAGGTTGTTGACGCACACGATCGTGTCCCGCTCGCCGTCCGGCCCCACGTGCTCGCGGGCGTAGGACAGGACGCTCGGGTTGGACCCGCCCAGGTCGGCGAAGGTGCCGAGGCCGAACGCGTGGTGCTTCCTGCGGGCATGGATCATCCGTCGCGTCCAGTGCAGGAGCGATGAGGCGTTCTCGAGCTGGGCTTCCACGTTGACGCTCTGGTACCCGTAGACCGGGTCCTGGATAACGGGTAGGTGCAGCTTGCCCGGAGTGGCCGCGGAGAACCCGGCGTTGCGGTCGGGCGTCCACTGCATCGGGGTGCGTACGCCGTCCCGGTCGCCGAGCCAGATGTTGTCGCCCATGCCGATCTCGTCGCCGTAGTAGAGGACCGGAGATCCGGGCAGCGACAGCAGCAGGGCGGTGAACAGCTCGATCTGGTTGGTGTCGTTCTCCAGGAGCGGCGCGAGCCGGCGGCGGATCCCGATGTTCGCCTTCATGCGGGGGTCCTTGGCGTACTCGCCCCACATGTAGTCCCGGTCCTCGTCGGTGACCATCTCCAGGGTCAGCTCGTCGTGGTTGCGCAGGAAGATGCCCCACTGGCAGCCGCTCGGGATCGGCGGTGTCTGCTCCATGATCTCGGAGATCGGGAAGCGCGACTCGCGCCGCACCGCCATGAAGATGCGCGGCATGACCGGGAAGTGGAAGCACATGTGGCACTCGTCGCCACCGGCCTCGAAGTCCCCGAAGTAGTCGACCACGTCGGAAGGCCACTGGTTCGCCTCGGCGAGCAGCACGCGACCGGGGTAGTGGTCGTCGACGTACCTCCGGATCTTCTTGAGGAACTCGTGGGTCTCCTTGAGGTTCTCGCCGTTCGTGCCCGGCCGCTCGTAGAGGTAGGGCACGGCGTCGAGACGGAAGCCGTCCAGGCCCATGTCGAGCCAGAAGGAGAGCGCCTCGATGATGGCGTCGTGGACCTTCGGGTTGTCGAAGTTGAGGTCCGGCTGGTGGTGGAAGAACCGGTGCCAGTAGTACTGGCCGCGGACCGGGTCGAAGGTCCAGTTGGACGGCTCGGTGTCGACGAAGATGATCCGTGCCTCTTCGTAGAGCTCGTCGGTGTCGGACCACACGTAGAAGTCCCCGAACGGGCCCTCCGGGTCGCTGCGCGAGGCCTGGAACCACGGGTGCTGGTCGCTGGTGTGGTTCATGACGAAGTCGATGATCACGCGGATGCCGCGCTTGTGCGCCTCGTCGAGGAAGACCTGGAAGTCGTCGACGGTGCCGGCCTCGGGAAGGATCGAGATGTAGTCGGAGACGTCGTAGCCGCCGTCGCGCAGCGGCGAGGTGAAGAACGGGGGCACCCAGAGGCAGTCGACGCCCAGCCAGGCGAGGTAGTCGAGCTTCTCGATCAGGCCGCGGAAGTCACCCGTGCCGTCGGCGTTGCTGTCGCGGAACGACCGGACCAGGACCTCGTAGAAGACAGCGGTGCGGAACCAGTCGGGGGTGTCGTCGGCCGCGGCGCCCGCGGGGTCCACGGGGCTCATCGGGCGTCCATCACGGTGAGGATGTGCGCCGGCTCGTCCTGCGGGTCGAGGCGCACGTAGTTGTGCTCGCCCCAGCCCCACTCGGCGCCGGTGAGCTCGTCGCGGACGGTGAGGCCGGCGTCGGGACCCCGACCCGAAGGGTCGGCGGGCGGGGACTGGCAGAGCCCGAGCGCGGCGAGGTCGAGGTGGACCATGGTCTCCCTGGTGGCATGCGGGTCGAGGTTCACGACGACGATCACGATGTCGCGGTCTCCGGTGGTCGAGGAGGTCGCGAAGCGACCGTCACGAGACCCGGCGACCTTGCTGAAGCACAGGATCTGGTCGTCGTCGGTCGGGTGGACGGTGAGGTTGCGCAGCAGCTGCAGCGCCGGGTGGGCGCGGCGGATCTCGTTGAGCCGGGTGAGGTACGGCGCGAGCGAGTGCCCCTCCTTCTCGGCGGCAGCCCAGTCGCGGATCCGGATCTGGTACTTCTCCGAGTCGAGGTACTCCTCGCTGCCCGGGCGCACGGCCACGTGCTCGTAGAGCTCGTAGCCGGCGTACACGCCCCAGCTCGGCGAGCCCATGGACGCGAGCACCGCGCGGATCTTGAAGGCCGGCGGGCCGCCGTACTGGAGGAATGCGGGCAGGATGTCGGGGGTGTTGACGAAGAAGTTCGGCCGCATGAGGTGGTCGGACTCCGAGGACACCTCGGTGAGGTACTCGGCGAGCTCGTCCTTCTCGTTCCGCCACGTGAAGTAGGTGTAGGACTGGTGGAACCCGACCGCCCCGAGCGTGTGCATCATCGGCGGCTTGGTGAAAGCCTCGGAGAGGAAGAGCACGTCGGGGTCGGTGCTGCGCACCTGGGCGAGCAGCCACTCCCAGAACGCCACCGGCTTGGTGTGCGGGTTGTCGACCCGGAAGATCCGCACCCCGTGGTCCATCCAGTGCCGGACGATCCGCAGCACCTCACCGGCGATGCCGCTGGGATCGTTGTCGAAGTTGATCGGGTAGATGTCCTGGTACTTCTTCGGCGGGTTCTCGGCGTAGGCGATGGTCCCGTCGGCTCGGGTCGTGAACCACTCCGGGTGGCTGCTGACCCAGGGGTGGTCGGGCGCCGCCTGCAGCGCGAGGTCGATCGCCACCTCCAGGCCGAGCGACCGGGCGCGGCCGACGAACGCGTCGAAGTCCTCGAGCGTCCCGAGGTCGGGGTGCACGGCGTCGTGGCCGCCGAACCGGCTCCCGATCGCCCACGGGCTGCCCGGGTCGTCGGGTCCGGGCGTCAGGGTGTTGTTCGGTCCCTTGCGGTTGACCTCGCCGATCGGGTGGATCGGCGGGAGGTAGACCACGTCGAAGCCCATCGCCGCGACCGACTCGAGCCGCTCGGCGGCGGTGGCGAACGTGCCGCTGACGACCTTGCGCGTCTCGCCGTCGTAGCGGGCACCCTCGGAGCGGGGGAAGAACTCGTACCAGCTGCCGTAGAGAGCGCGGCTCCGGTCGACCTGCAGCGGGAACGGTCCCTCGACCGAGAGCAGGTCGCGCAGCGGGTGGGCGCGCAGCACGGCGTCGAGCTCGGGCGACTCGAGCTGGGCGAGCCGCGCCTCGACCGGGCGGCTCGTGTCGCCGGCGGCGGTGATAGCGGCCCGCAGCACCTCGCGCTCGGCGGCCGCCTGGCCCGCCCCGCCGGCTCGGGCGTCGAGGCGCGCGAGCACCCGCTCGAAGAGCAGCCGGCCCTCGGTGAACATCAGCTCCACGTCGACGCCGGCGCGGATCTTGATGCCCGCGTCGTGCTGCCAGGTCGCGAGCGGATCGGACCAGGCGCGGACCTCGAAGGACCACGGCCCCGGGGCGTCCGGCGTCACCCACGCGCGGTAGCGGTCCACGGTGTGCCGGTCCACCGTCGGCAACGGCTCCATCCGCACCGGCGGCCGGCGTAGGCCGTCGGGTCCGATCAGCACGGCCTCCGCGCCGAGCTGGTCGTGCCCCTCACGGAACACCGTCGCCGTCACAGGCAGCGGTTCACCCTCGGTCGCCTTCGCGGGCAGCGGTCCTGCCGCGCCCGAGGCGGCGATCCGGGGCATCACGTCGATCACCGGGATGCGTCCCACCATGCCCTCCACCCAACCGGGGCGATCAAGTCCGGCGCAACCCTGCCCCTTCTCCGGTGTCCTAACCGGTGCTCAGGTCCCACACGTCGACGACCTCCCCGGCGCCCACGGCCGTCACGTCGGAGGCGATGTCGATCAGGCAGTCGGCGCCGGCGAACCAGCCGAGGAAGCCCGAGCCCGGCGGGCCCCACGGCTCCACCGTTCCGTGGACGGGGTCGAGCCGGCCGCGACGCAGCTGGCGCTTGCCGGGCATGGAGGAGAGCTCCGTGCCGAGCGTGGCGCGGACGACGGGTCGCCGCGGCCGCGGGTGGCCGTACGCCGCCCGCAGCGCGGGCCGCGCGAACACCTCGAAGGACGTCAGCGCGCTGACCGGGTTGCCCGGGAGGCAGACCACCGCGACGTCGCGGTAGCGGCCCGCGCCCTGCGGCATGCCCGGCTGCATCGCGACCTTCACGAACTCGACCCCGCGGGTCCCGAGCGCCTCCTTGACGACCTCGTAGGCGCCCATGCTGACCCCGCCCGTCGTGATCACCAGGTCGGGCGGCGTCGGACCGTCGATCTCCCGGTCGAGGGCCGCGAGGAACGCAGGCACGTCGTCCGCGACCCAGAGCCGGCTGACCGCCTCGCCGCCGGCCTGCTCGACGGCGGTGGCGAGCAGGGCCCCGTTGGAGTCGCGGATCTGGCCCGCGGCCGGGTCGGGGTGCTCGGCCAGCTCGGAGCCGGTCGAGCAGACCAGCACGCGGGGGCGACGGCGTACGACGACCTCGTCCACGCCGAGCGCGGCCAGCACGCCGACCTGCGCCGGTCCCAGGACGGTGCCGGGTTCCAGCACGGTGCTGCCGGTGGCGACGTCGCCGCCCGCGGGACGCACGAAGGAGCCGGCGGCGCGCTCGGACCTGACGGCGACGGTCGTGGTCCCGCCGTCGGTGACCTCGACCTCGACCACGGCGTCGGCGCCGGCGGGCAGGGGAGCGCCCGTCATGATCCGCACCGCCGTCCCCGGCTCCAGCCGCCCGACCGGCGCGCCGGCCGGGATGTCGCCGGCGACGGGCAGCACGACGGGGGACGCGTCGGAGGCGCCGGCGACGTCCGCAGCGCGGACGGCGTACCCGTCCATCGCGGAGTTGTCGAAGGCCGGCAGCGGCTCGGCAGCCACGACGGGCTCGGCCAGCACGCGACCGGCGGCCTCGGCGGCGGACACCCGCTCCGACCCCGTCGGGCCGATCAGCTCGGCAACCCGCCGCTGGTGGTCGGACACATCGAGCAAGGGCACGCTCACGGACCCACCCTAGGGCGCGCAGGAGCGGCGCCGGCGACCCGGCGGACGACGGACGGACGAGGCAGCCCCCATGTATCTGCCCCGCCCGTCCTCACCCGTCAACGGCCGGCCTACCAGCCGGTTACGTGCGACACCGTGTCAGGGTCCCGGTTGTCTGGACCGGCGGCCTTTTCCGGGCTTCCTCCGCGGATTCTTGGAACGTTCAAGTCGGTCGCGTTACCGTCGTCGGGTGCGAGCGATCAGGCGATTCACGGTGCGGCCCGTCCTACCCCCGGCCCTGGCGGCGCTCGGCGAGCTCGCCGCGAACCTGCGGTGGTCGTGGCACGCCGAGACCCAGCGGCTGTTCTCCCACGTGGACCCCGAGATCTGGGAGCGCGTGGGGCACGACCCGGTGCGGCTGCTCGGCGAGGTGTCGGCCGCCCGCTGGGAGGAGCTGGCGGGCGACGACGGCTTCGTCGGCTGGGTGGCGCTGGTGCGGGCCGACCTCGAGACCTACCTGACCGAGCCGCGCTGGTTCCAGCACGAGGCCGACGCGACGCCGGAGACCATCGCCTACTTCTCGCCGGAGTTCGGCATCACCGCCGTGCTGCCGCAGTACTCCGGCGGCCTGGGGATCCTCGCCGGCGACCACCTCAAGGCCGCCAGCGACCTCGGCGTGCCGATCGTCGGCGTCGGCCTGCTCTACCGGCACGGCTACTTCAAGCAGTCGCTGTCCCGGGAGGGCTGGCAGCAGGAGACCTACCCGGTCCTGGACCCCGACGGCCTGCCGATCTCGCCGCTGCGCGAGCCCGACGGCAGCCGCGCGACGATCTCGATCCGGCTCCCCGACGGTCCCGACCTGCTGGCGCGGATCTGGGTCGCGGCTGTCGGCCGGGTCCCGCTGCTCATGCTCGACACCGACGTCGAGGGCAACCCCGACCACTACGTCCAGATCACCGACCGGCTCTACGGCGGCAACAGCGAGCACCGGTTGCGGCAGGAGCTCCTGCTCGGCGTCGGCGGCGTGCGCGCCCTCCGCGCCTACTCCCGGATCACCGGCGCACCCGCGCCCGAGGTCTTCCACACCAACGAGGGCCACGCCGGCTTCCTCGGCATCGAGCGGATCCGCGAGCTGACCGCCGAGCCGGACGGGCCGGGACTCGACCTCGACACCGCGATCGAGGTCGGCCGGGCGTCGACCGTCTTCACGACGCACACCCCGGTTCCGGCGGGCATCGACCGGTTCCCGTGCGAGCTGATCGAGCAGTACTTCGGCGACGCCGGCGCGACGCCCGGCGTGCCGGTCGACCGCGTCCTCGCGCTCGGCGCGGAGGACTACCAGGGCGGCGACCCGGGCGTGTTCAACATGGCGGTGATGGGCTTCCGGCTGGCCCAGCGCGCCAACGGGGTCTCCCAGCTGCACGGCAAGGTCAGCCGCGGCATGTTCAGCGGGCTCTGGCCGGCGTTCGACGAGGCCGAGGTGCCGATCACGTCGATCACCAACGGCGTGCACGCTCCGACCTGGGTCGCGAGCGAGATCACGGGCCTGGCCCAGGAGTACGGCGCCGACCCCGACTCCAGCGACTACGACGCCTTCGCGGCCGGTGTCGACCGGGTTCCCTCGGTCGACATGTGGCGCACCAAGCGCGCCCTGCGCGAGCGGTTGGTCGCCGACGCCCGCCGCCGGATGCTCCGGTCCTGGGAGAAGCGGGGCGCCGCCAAGGCCGAGCTCGGCTGGATCGACACGGCCCTCGACCCCGACGTCCTCACCATCGGGTTCGCGCGCCGCGCCGCGTCCTACAAGCGGCTCACGCTGATGCTCCGCGACCCCGAGCGGCTCCGGAAGCTGCTGCTCGACCCGGAGCGCCCCGTCCAGCTGGTCATCGCCGGAAAGGCGCACCCGGCCGACGACGGCGGCAAGCGGCTGATCCAGCAGATCGTCCAGTTCGCCGACGAGGAGGACGTGCGGCACCGGATCGCGTTCCTGCCGAACTACGACATCGCGATGGCGCAGCCCCTCTACCCGGGCTGCGACGTCTGGCTCAACAACCCGCTGCGCCCCTACGAGGCGTGCGGCACGTCGGGGATGAAGGCCGCGCTGAACGGCGGGCTGAACCTGTCGATCCTCGACGGCTGGTGGGACGAGTGGTACGACGGCGAGAACGGCTGGGCGCTCCCGTCGGTCGACGGGATCGACGACGTCGACAAGCGCGACGACCTGGAGGCCGCCGCGCTCTACGACCTGATCGCCAACGAGGTCGCGCCCCGGTTCTACGACGTCGACCAGGACGGCGTACCGGCCCGGTGGGTCGAGATGCTTCGCCACACCCTGAAGTCGCTCGGGCCGAAGGTGCTCGCGACCCGGATGGTCCGCGACTACGTCCGCCAGCTCTACGCGCCCGCCGCCGTGAACGCCCGCGCGCTCAACAGCGACTTCGAGGGCGCCCGGGAGCTCGCCGTCTGGAAGGCGCGCGTGCGGGCCGCCTGGCCGTCGGTGCGGGTCGAGCACGTCGAGGCCGAGGGCCTCGCCGACGCGGTCGAGGTCGGCTCGACCCTCAGCGTGCAGGCGTACGTCGCCCTGGGCGACCTCTCGCCGGCCGACGTCGAGGTCCAGCTGGTGCACGGCCGCGTCAACGCCGACGACCTGCTGGTCGACTCGACGGTCGCGCCGCTCACGCTCACCGAGTCCTACGACGGCGGCCGGTCGCGGTTCGACGGCACCGTCGGCCTCGGCCGCAGCGGACCGTTCGGCTACACCGTGCGCGTCGTCCCCGCCAACGAGCGGCTCGCCGCCGTCGCGGAGATGGGCATCGTGACCCTGGCCTGAGGCCGCGGCTCAGTCGGTCTCCTTCAGCACGACCACGCTGCGGCCGCCGACCTTCAGGGTGCTGCCGACCTCGCAGGTCTCGCCGACGGGGAGGTCCGGGTCCGTCGAGAGGACGATCTCGCCGCGGCTGACCCAGTCGTTCTCCGGGAGGAGCACGTCGACCGGCGCCTCGCCGGCGTGGAACCACATGAGGAACGACGCGTCGAGCTGCTGCTCGCCGCGCGGCCCGGGGGAGCGGAGCGGCTTGCCGGTCACGAACATGCCGATGGTGTGCAGGCCGTGGTCGTGCCAGTCCGCGTCGGTCATCTCGCGGCCGGAGGGGTGCAGCCAGGCGAGGTCCTTCGGGCCGCCGACGATCGTCGGCTGCCCCTCGAACCAGTGCCGCTGCCGCAGCGCCGGGTGCTCGCGCCGCAGGCGCAGCGCGGTCTTGACGACGTCGTAGACGCCGAGCCACGCGTCGTCCGGTCGCCAGTCGACCCAGGAGATGTCGTTGTCCTGGCAGTAGGGGTTGTTGTTGCCACGCTGGGTGCGCCCGCGCTCGTCACCCGCGGTCAGCATCGGCACCCCGTTGGAGAGGCACAGCGTGGCCATCAGGTTGGCGGCCTGGCGGCGCCGGAGCGCGCCGATGCCGGGATCGTCGGTCTCGCCCTCGACGCCGTGGTTCCAGGAGCGGTTGTTGTCGGTGCCGTCGCGGTTGCCCTCGCCGTTGGCCTCGTTGTGCTTGTGGTCGTAGGAGACCAGGTCCCGCACGGTGAAGCCGTCGTGGGCGGTGATGAAGTTGACCGACGCGAACGCCGAGCGACCGTCGTCGGCGTAGAGGTCCGAGGAGCCGGCCAGCCGGGTCGCCACGGTCTGGATCGGCCCCTGGCCGCGCCAGAAGTCGCGCACGGTGTCGCGGAACTGGTCGTTCCACTCCACCCACGGCGGCGGCATCCGACCGACGAGGTAGCCGTCCATCGACACGTCCCACGGCTCCGCGACCAGCTTCACGTGGCGCAGGATCGGGTCCTGGCCGATCGCGACCAGCAGCTTGCAGGCCATGTCGATCGGGATGCCGTCACCGATCTTGGTCCGCGTCAGCGCCGACGTCAGGTCGAACCGGAAGCCGTCGACGTGCATCTCGGTGACCCAGTAGCGGAGCGAGTCGAGGATCAGGCGCAGCGCGAGCGGGTCCTCGCTGTCCACCGTGTTGCCGCAGCCCGTCACGTCCCAGTAGGTGTCGTCGAACTCGCGCGGCGGTCCCTCGGGCACCGCGCCCGTCGGGACCCGCCGGTAGAACCCGCGGTCGTCGAGGCCGCGGAACGACAGCGTGCGCCCGTCCCGGTCGGCCTCGGCGGTGTGGTTGTAGACGACGTCGAGGATCACCTCGATCCCCGCCTGGTGCAGCGACTTCACCATCTGCTTGAACTCGGTGACCTGCTGGCCCCGGTCGCCGGAGGAGGAGTACGCCGCGTGCGGCGCGAAGTAGCCGATGGGGTTGTAGCCCCAGTAGTTGCTGAGGCCGCGCTCGACGAGCTCGGGCTCGTCGAAGAACTGGTGCACCGGCAGCAGCTCGACGGCGGTGACGCCGAGGTCGTTCAGGTACTCCGTCACGACCGGGTGACCGAGGCCGGCGTACGTCCCGCGCAGCTCCGCGGGGACGCGGTCGTGGCACGCGGTGAAGCCCTTGACGTGCAGCTCGTAGACGACGGAGTCGCGCCACTTGCGCAGCGGCCGGCTGTCGCCCTCCCAGTCGAAGGACGGGTCGACGACCACGCTGCGCGCGGTGTGCGTGGCCGAGTCGAGCGTGCTGCGGACGGTCGGGTCGTCGACGTCGTACGCCAGCAGCTCGGGCCCCTCGGTCACCCGGCCCGACGTCGCGAGGCCGTAGGGGTCGAGCAGCAGCTTCGCGGAGTTGAAGCGGAGCCCTTGCTCGGGATCCCACGGCCCGTCGACGCGGTAGCCGTAGCGCGTGCCCGGCGCGATCCCCGGCAGCTCGCCGTGCCAGATGCCGAGGGAGAACTCCGAGAGCGGGTAGCGCTGCTCGCCGCCCTCGTCGTCGAACAGGCAGAGCCAGACGTCCGTGGCCTGCGGCGCCCAGACGGCGAAGTTGGTCGACTCCGCGGTCCACGTCGCGCCCAGCGGCCAGTTCCGGCCGGGCCACACGGGGGACTGCTCTCCGATACTTCGCCACACGGTCGGGCTCACCCGCTCCATTGTGCCAACCGGCGAGTGCCGTGTCGGGCGAGCACCCCGACCGGCACAATGGCAGGTCCAGCGAGTGCGAACGAGGAGAGGACAGAGATGACGAGCGAGTTCGTCCGGCTCGAGGTGGCCGACGGCGTGGGCACGATCCGGCTCGACCGGCCGAAGATGAACGCCATCAGCCTCCAGGTCCAGGACGAGCTGGCGCTCGCCGCGGCCGAGGCCACCGAGCGCAAGGACGTGCGGGCTGTCGTCGTGTGGGGCGGCGAGCGGGTGTTCGCCGCCGGCAACGACGTCAAGGAGATGGCCGACATGTCCTACGTCGACATGGTCGACCGGGTCGACGCGCTGCAGGGCGCCGTGTCGGCCGTCGCGCGGATCCCCAAGCCGGTGGTGGCGGCGGTCAACGGCTACGCGCTGGGAGGTGGCTGCGAGCTCGCGCTCGCGGCGGACGTGCGGTTCGCGGCCGAGAACGCGGTGCTCGGACAGCCCGAGGTGCTGCTCGGCATCATCCCAGGGGCCGGGGGCACCCAGCGGCTGAGCCGCCTGGTCGGCCCCTCGCGCGCCAAGGAGCTGATGTTCACCGGCCGGTTCGTGAAGGCCGACGAGGCGCTCGCGATCGGCCTGGTGGACCGCGTGCTCCCTGCCGAGCAGGTGTACGACGAGGCCGTGGCGTGGGCGCGACAGTTCGCCGCCGCGGCGCCGTACGCCCTGCGTGCGATCAAGGACTGCGTCGACCGCGGCCTGGAGAGCGACCTCGAGACCGGCCTCGCCATCGAGCGGCAGCACTTCGCATCCGTGTTCGCTACCGACGACCGAACCACAGGCATGGCATCCTTCATCGAGAACGGCCCCGGAAAGGCAGAATTCCGAGGACGATGATCCGGTGGCGACTGACGGCGAGGTGCAGCGGCAGGTGACCGGCGTGGAGGGATCGAAGTCATCCGAGCGGGTGCTCACGGTCGCCCGGGTCCGTGGCGTGGTCGCCCGAGTGCTGTGGACCGTCTGCCTGGTGCTGGCCCTGGTTCTCGCGATCGCGGCGTTCAGCTACGCCCTCGACGCCAACCAGAACAACGGCCTCGTCAAGTTCTTCCAGGAGCTCGCCGACCGGATCGACATGGGCTGGTTCGACCTCGACAACCCGGTCAAGGACTTCCGCAGCAAGGGCGATCCCAACGGCGAGGTGAAGAACGCGCTGTTCAACTACGGCATCGCCGCGGTCCTCTACCTCATCGTCGGCCGCGTGCTGGAGCGGATCATCCGGCCCTGAGGCCGCGGCCCGGGTTGTTGTGACCCGTGTGTAACCCGGTGTGACACAGTCCACGCCGAGACCGGTTAGCAGCGGCTGTGACCGGGCGGTAACCTGCCCAACGCCGTCCTATCGGACACCAGCTGAGCCCCGAGAGGGGACTCACCCGTGCACAGGAAGGGGCCGTTCCGGCCACAACCATGAACATTGTCGTATGTGTGAAGTACGTCCCTGACGCCACCGCCGAGCAGCGGTTCGAGTCGGACAACACGGTGGACCGCGGCGCTGTCGACGGCCTCCTGTCGGAGCTCGACGAGTACGCCGTCGAGCAGGCGCTGCAGCTGAAGGAGGCCGCGGGCGACGACTCCACCGTCACCGCGCTGACCGTCGGCCCCGAGAAGGCCGTCGACGCCGTGCGCAAGGCGCTGCAGATGGGTGCCGACCAGGGCGTCCACGTGCAGGACGACGAGATCGCCGGCTCGGACGCGGTCGCCACCTCGCTGGTGCTCGCCAAGGCGGTCGAGAAGATCGGTCAGCCCGACATCGTGATGTGCGGCATGGCGTCGACCGACGGCGCGATGAGCGTCGTCCCGGCGATGCTCGCCGAGCGGCTCGGCCTCCCGCAGGTCACCCTGGGCTCGCGGATCGAGCGCAAGGAGAACCAGCTCGCGGTCCAGCGCGACGGCGACACCGCGACCGAGGTCGTCATCGGCACGATGCCGCTCGTGGCGTCGGTGACCGACCAGTCGGGCGAGGCCCGCTACCCGTCCTTCAAGGGCATCATGGCCGCGAAGAAGAAGCCGCTGGAGACCTACTCGCTGGGTGACCTCGGTGTCGACGCAGGCGAGGTCGGCCTGTCGGCGGCGTGGACCGCCGTCGAGGAGACCGCTGCCCGCCCGCCCCGCACCGCGGGCGAGATCGTCAAGGACGAGGACGGCTCGGGTGCCACGGCGCTGGCCGAGTTCCTCGCCTCGAAGAAATTCATCTGAGGAGACATCGAAATGTCTGAAGTTCTCGTACTCGTCGACCACGTCGACGGCGCGGTCCGCAAGCCGACCCTCGAGCTGCTCGCGATCGCCAAGCGGATCGGCTCGCCGTCCGCGGTGTTCATCGGCGGCGCCGACAAGGCCGACGCCGTCGCAGAGTCCGTGAAGGGCTACGGCGCGGAGAAGGTCTACGTCGTCGACGACGCGGAGATCAAGGGCTACCTGGTGGCCCCGAAGGCCGAGGCGCTGCAGCAGATCGCCGACCAGGCCTCCCCGGCCGCGATCCTGATCCCCTCCAGCGCGGAGGGCAAGGAGATCGCCGGCCGGCTCGCGATCAAGCTCGAGTCGGGCCTGATCACCGACGCGGTCGACGTCCAGGTCGAGGACGGCGCGCCGGTGACGACGCAGTCGATCTTCGCGGGCTCCTACACCGCGAAGGCCAAGGTCACCAAGGGCACCCCGATCATCACGGTCAAGCCGAACAGCGCCGCCCCCGAGGAGGGCGCCGGCGCCGGCACCGTCGAGAAGGTCTCGGTGACCATCTCCGACGCCGCGAAGACCGCGAAGATCGCCGCCTCCAACCCGCGGGCCGCCACCGGCCGCCCTGAGCTCACCGAGGCCGCCATCGTGGTCTCCGGTGGTCGTGGCACCGGCGGTGACTTCTCCGAGGTCGAGGGCCTGGCCGACGCGCTGGGTGCCGCGGTCGGTGCCTCGCGTGCCGCCGTCGACTCCGGCTGGAAGCCGCATGCCTTCCAGATCGGCCAGACCGGCAAGGTCGTCTCGCCGCAGCTCTACGTCGCGGCCGGCATCTCCGGTGCGATCCAGCACCGCGCCGGCATGCAGACCTCCAAGACGATCGTGGCCGTGAACAAGGACGAGGAGGCCCCGATCTTCGAGCTCGTCGACTTCGGTGTCGTCGGCGACCTGCACACGGTCCTGCCCGCCGTCACCGCGGAGGTCGAGAAGCGCAAGGGCTGACCTGTCGAGTGGGGGTCTTAGCACCCTCGAAATGTGACAAGCGCACGCGATATCGCGTGCGCTTGCCACATTTCGAGGGTGCAAAGACCCCCACTCGACTCAGTAGTTGAAGTAGCCCTCGTCGTCGACGATGCCCACCTGGTAGACCTTCAGCTTCCGCACGCCCTGGGCGTTGGTGGAGAGCTTGATCTCGCGGAGCGAGGAGTTGTTGGTCGTGTCGCTCTCGATCAGGTTGCCGTTGGGGTTGGCCTGCACCTTGACGTAGTAGGTGCCGTCGGGCACGTTCTTGATCGGCAGCGACTGGCCCGCCCGGTACTGGACGTAGGTGTCACCCCACCCGGCGGCGAGCGACTCCCGGATGGACAGGGCGCCGTGGCCGCCGCAGCTGCTGCCGAGGTCGTCGTAGTTGATGGTCATCTTGGCGCCCGCGCCGGTCATGTCGACGGCGTCGGTGTTCGCCAGGCAGAACGACTCCTTGCCCGAGACCGCGACGGTGCTCTCATCGGCACCGACCAGGCTGTAGGTCGCGAAGTCCTTGAAGTGCCAGTGGTGGTGGGTCGGGTCGGGATCCCACTCCATGGTCCCGACCTGGGCGTAGTCCACGACGTTGCCGTCGCTGTCCAGGAAGTACTGGTAGGCGTCCATGACGTCCTCGCCCTCACGCCGGAAGCCGTCGACGACCATGTCGGAGGTGCCGCCGTCCCAGACGGTCGCGCCGAACCGCAGCTGGGTGCCCGCGTTGTTCAGCGAGATGCCGAATGCCGGCAGGGCCCGCATGTCGGGGACGGGCGTGCCCTCCGGCAGCTCGGCGGCCGAGGTGATGCCCTCGCCGGTCGGCCGCTTGGGCTCGGGCTGGTCGCCCCGCTGGGCGCGCGCGGTGCCCGGAGCGGGCGTCCGGCAGCCGCGCCGGCAGTCGTCGACGCCGCCCTTCTTGACCACGACGGTCGTGGTCACGGTGCGGTTGTCCTCGCTCAGGCCGATCGTCTCGGCGTACTCCGGCGAGACGACGAAGGTCGCGGTGTAGGTGCCGGGCTTGATGTGGAACGGCTTGTCGTAGTTGTTGGCGAGCACGTGGCCGCTCCAGCCCGCAGGGATGCCCTGGACGGCGCCGAGGGCGTAGGGGTTGTAGAAGCAGCCCTCGGGGTACGGCGAGCGCAGCACCGCGGACGGGACCAGGCGCGAGGCGGCGGTCAGGCAGCCGTCCATCTTGCGAGCGAACTGCTTGCCGGCCGTCTTGCCAGTCGGCACGAACGACGCGGTGACGAACCCGTCGAGGTCGCCGATGTGGTCGGTGACGCCCTCCGGGAAGGTCCGGTCGCCGCTCGCGAGCTTCTGGGTCACGACGACCTGGTCGTCGTAGGACGGTCGCTGGGACCAGATCTCCAAGGGGGCGTTGTCGACGTGGAGCTGCAGGCCGAAGTTCGTGTAGGCCTGACCGCGGTAGGTGGTCAGGTGCAGCGTGTCCTTGCCGAGCAGCGTGACGACGGGGTCGCCGTCGGCGGCGTGCGCGGGGGACTGAGCGGTGCCGATCGCGGCGGCGCCGGAGGCAGTGAGCGCCAGAGCCGCCAGTGCGGATCGGAGCATGGGCCGCCGGCCAGGGCGGGCGAGTCTTGCCACGGAGGTTCCTCTCGGGGACGGGGCCGCGGGTGGCGGCCACTCTGACCGTCAGGACGGCTGAGACGGCGCGGTGGTTGCCATCGCCCGCCACTAATCTTCGAGGCGTGAGCATCTCCGCAGACCTGGCCGACGTCGCCGGCCGCGCGCGGATCGCGAGCCGTGCCCTTGCGATCGCGACCCGCGCCGAGAAGGACGCCGCGCTGCAAGCGATGGCCGACGCCCTCCTCGCCAGGGCGGACGAGGTCCTGGCGGCCAACGCCGAGGACGTGGCACGCGCCGAGGCCGACGGGACGCCCGCGAACATCATCGATCGGCTCCGGCTCACCCCCGAGCGGCTCGAGGGCATGGCACAGGGCCTCCGCGACGTCGCCGGCCTCGCCGACCCGGTCGGCGAGGTGGTCCGCGGCGGGCTCCTCACGAACGGGCTGGAGCTGCGCCAGGTCCGGGTGCCGTTCGGCGTGATCGGGATGATCTACGAGGCGCGGCCCAACGTCACCGCCGACGCTGCCGGCATCTGCCTGAAGTCCGGCAACGCCGTGCTCCTGCGCGGGAGCTCGAGTGCCCGCGCCAGCAACGCCGCGATCGTCGCCGTGCTGCGCGACGCCGTCGCGGACGCCGGGCTCGCCCCCGATGTCCTGCAGCTGGTGCCGGGGGACACCCACGACAGCGTCAAGGAGCTGATGCGAGCCCGCGGGATGGTCGACGTGCTCATCCCGCGCGGCGGCGCGGGTCTGATCCGGTCGGTGGTCGAGGAGTCGACGGTGCCGGTGATCGAGACCGGCGTCGGCAACTGCCACGTGTACGTCGACGCCGCCGCCGACCTCGACAAGGCGCTCGCCATCGTGCTCAACGCGAAGACCCAGCGCACCAGCGTGTGCAACGCCGCCGAGTCGCTCCTCGTGCACGAGGCGGTCGCCGAGGCGTTCCTGCCTCGGGTCGTCACGGCTCTCCAGGAGGCCGGGGTCACCGTCCACGGCGACGAGGCGTTCGCGGCGTACGAGGACGTGGTGCCCGCGACCGACCACGACTACGCCGAGGAGTACCTCTCCCTCGACATCTCTGCGCGGGTCGTGCCCGATCTGGACGCGGCGATCGACCACATCCGACGCTTCTCCAGCGCCCACAGCGACGCGATCGTCACCGACGACCAGCGCGCCGCGCGGCGCTTCGTCGCCGAGGTCGACTCTGCGGCCGTCCTGGTCAACGCGTCGACCAGGTTCACCGACGGCGGTGAGTTCGGTTTCGGCGCCGAGATCGGCATCAGCACCCAGAAGCTGCACGCCCGCGGGCCCATGGGCCTGCCGGAGATGACGTCCACCAAGTACGTCGTCGTCGGGGACGGCCACGTCCGCTGAGGCCTTGCCCGCAAGATAGGTTGCGCACCATGGCAGGGAGCCCCGACCGGATCTACGCGGACCCTGCGTCCGAGCGCCTCTTCACCGGCGCCACCACGATCACCTTCATCCGTACGGCGATCACGCTCGCGATCGCGATCTGGGGCGCCTACGAGGGCAGCCTGACCCTGCTCGTCGTCGGCCTCGTGAGCTACTGGGTCGGCGACTCGATCGACGGCGAGTGGGCCCGCTGGTTCGACTGCGAGACCCGGATGGGCGCCGTCGTCGACATGATGTGCGACCGGCTCAGCTGCGGCGCTCTCTACGTCGGCATCGCGTGGCTGCAGCCGACCGGCTGGTGGAGCGACGAGCCGATGACGCTGGTCGGCATCCCGATCGCCATCTACCTCTTCGAGTTCATGGTCATCGACATGTACCTGTCGCTGGCGTTCCTCGCGTGGCCGATCCGCAGCCCCAACTACTTCTGGGTGATCGACCGCCGGATCTACCTCTGGAACTGGTCCCGGATCGGCAAGGCGGCCAACTCGGGCGCCTTCGCAGTGATCCTGCTCGTCACCGGCTGGTGGTGGCTGGGGCTGGTCATCGCGATCGCGCTGCTCGCCCTCAAGTGCGTGTCGCTGCGCTGGCTCCTCGAGCTCGGGGTGCCGGTGCCGGAGCGGACCGCCGTCGCATGATCCTGTGGCTGAGCACGTTCGCGTTCAGCATCGCGTCCGCGCTCCTGCCATTCCTCCCGATGGAGGCCTACATCCTCGGTGCCGGTGCCACCGAGGCGGGCACGGCCACCGCGATCTCGCTCGGCATCGCGGCCGGCGCCGGCGCGACCGTCGGCAAGATCGTCTGGTACGAGGTCGCCCGGCGCGGGTCCACGTCGAAGTGGGCCCAGAAGCAGCTGTCGAAGCCGAAGATCAAGAACGGATACGAGCGCTGGGTCGAGCGGATGCAGGGCCGCCCGTGGTACGCCGCCGCCGTCATCTTCGTCGCCGCCTCGGTCGGCATCCCGCCGCTCCTGGCGATGGCTGCGGTCGCCGGGCTGCTCAAGATGCCGATGTGGGTCTTCATCCCCACCGTCTTCGTCGGCCGCTCGATCCGGTTCAGTCTGCTCTTCCTCGGGGTCGACTTCGCGATCCACTGACCCGCCCCGATAGCATGCGGCCCATGCTGATCAGCCAGACCGCCCTCGCCGTCATCCAGGCTGCGGAGACGACGAGCCCCGAGCCCGTCAATCACTGGATCATCGGCGGCGGCATCCTGCTCTTCCTGCTGTGCGTCCTAGGCGCCCTCGTCCTCTTCGGCGGCGGACGGGACCACACCTGACCGGCGACGTGACCCTCCCTGCCGGTGACGCCGAGCGTCGCCGGGTCGGCGTCATGGGCGGCACCTTCGACCCGATCCACCACGGTCACCTGGTCGCCGCGTCGGAGGTGCAGGGCTGGTTCGGGCTCGACGAGGTGATCTTCGTGCCGACCGGGCAGCCGTGGCAGAAGGCCGAGCGGGCCGTCTCGCCGGCCGAGCACCGCTACCTGATGACGGTCATCGCGACTGCGGCCAACCCGAGGTTCCGGGTCAGCCGGGTCGACATCGACCGGGCCGGGCCGACGTACACCGTCGACACCCTGCGGGACCTGAAGGCCGAGCTGCCCGACACCGACCTCTACTTCATCACCGGCGCCGACGCGCTGACCGACATCTTCAGCTGGCGCGACGCCGACGACGTGTTCGCGCTGGCTCACTTCGTCGGCTGCACACGCCCAGGGGCGGAGATGGACGCCGAGACGCTGGACAAGATCCCCCACGAGCGGGTGACCATGCTCGAGGTCCCCGCGCTGGCCATCTCCTCCACGGAGTGCCGCCAGCGCGAGACCGACGGCCAGCCGATCTGGTACCTGGTGCCGGACGGCGTCGTGCAGTACATCCACAAGCACCGCCTGTACCGAGCCACCGGAGATTCATGACCGCCACCGACCACGCCGTCGAGCTCGTCCACACCGCCGCCCGCGCAGCGGCCGACAAGCTCGCCACCGATATCATCGCCTTCGACGTCAGCGAGCAGCTGGCGATCACCGACGCCTTCGTCATCGCCTCCGGCAGCAACGACCGGCAGGTGAAGGCGATCGTCGACGAGGTCGAGGACAAGCTCCGCGAGATCGGGGCCAAGCCGGTGCGCCGCGAAGGCGAGCGCGACGGCCGCTGGGTGCTGATCGACTACGGCGAGATCGTGGTGCACGTCCAGCACGAGGAGGAGCGTCAGTTCTACGCCCTCGAGCGGCTCTGGCGCGACTGTCCCAGCATCAAGCTCCCGGAGCTCTGAGCGGTGGTTGAGGTGCGAGCGGAGCGAGCCTCGAAACCGACGCGGAGGATCGTGCTGCTGCGGCACGGCCGCACCGAGTGGAACGCCTCGCTCCGGATCCAGGGCCAGCTCCAGGTCGAGCTCGACGCTGTCGGTCGCGCCCAGGCCGAGGCCGTCGCCCCGGCCGTCGCGAGGCTCGACCCGGCGCTGCTGTGGTCCTCGGACCTCCTACGTGCCCGCGCGACCGCCGACTACGTCGCGGCCGCCACGGGGCTCACGTTGGTCGAGGACGCGCGGCTGCGCGAGTTCCACCTCGGCGAGCGGCAGGGCCTCACCCACGCGGAGTACGCCGAGCTCGCGCCGGAGGAGTTCGAGAGCTTCCGCGCGGGGGAGTGGCAGCAGGTCCCGGGTGCGGAGAAGGTCCAGGAGGTCGCGGACCGCTTCGTCGCCTGCCTGCGAGACCTGGCGACCGCTCTGGGTGCCGGCGAGACCGGAGTCGCCGTCTCCCACGGTGCCGCGATCCGCGTCGGCCTGGTCGGCTTCCTCGGCTGGCCGCTGGAGATCGTCCGCGACTTCCGCGCCCTGGGCAACTGCAACCGCGTCGAGCTCGTCGAGCGCGAGAGTGGCCGATGGGCGTTGGCCACCTACAACGTCTCGGCGGTCGAGTAGCCCGAGCGCCCTGGCGCGAGGGCGTATCGAGACCCCGATTTCGCTCGCCGGTCACCGGTTGGCTAATATCTGGCGAGTTGCCTCCGGGCAGCGGACGGGGCTGTGGCGCAGCTGGTAGCGCATCTGCATGGCATGCAGAGGGTCAGGGGTTCGAGTCCCCTCAGCTCCACCAAAACCGCAGGTCAGGGCATTGTTCTGGATCCTCAGTAGAGGAGCGAGCAGTGCCCTGGTCACATAAATGGACCACAAACGGTCCCGTTTCGGTTCGTCTCGGTCCACCGCGGTGGCGGTCGTGACTGCCTCGGCGGCGCTCGCCCACCTCAGCGGTATGAGCAACGTCGTGAGCCCCATCGCCCCTGCAGCCCACTCGGCCGAGGCCGCGATCCTCGAGCCGGCCCTGTCGATCAGCGAGCTCGCCGCCGAGCTGCAGGTGAGCCCGCAGACGCTGTATGACCTGCGCAGCCAAGGGCGTGGTCCGACCGGCTTCCGGGTCGGGCGGCACCTGCGCTTTAGGCGCTCGGAGATCGAGGCGTGGCTGGCTCGGCTCGAGGACGAGGACGCCGGACGTCATCCAGCGGGTCTGCGATGAGCGGTCGGCCTCGCACCCCGATCGGTACCTACGGTGCCGTCCACGTCGCGCACCATGGGCGGCGCCGCTACACCGCCAAGACCCGGTTTCGAGATCTCGACGGCGTACTTCGCCAGGTCAAGGCCACCGGCGCCTCGCGCGGTGGTGCCGTCACGCTGCTGAAGATCCGGTTGGCGGACCGTCCGGGCTACGGACGCGATGGACAGCTCGGCCTCTCCAGCCCGTTCGCGGACCTGTGCGAGCTCTGGCTCAGTGACCTGGCTGCGCGGGAGGTCACCGAGGGGACCAAGGACAACTACCGCGATGATCTTCGGCTCCATGTGCGGCCGTTCTTCGAGAGTTACACCCTGGGCGAGATCACCACCGGCCGGGTCGAGGTCTTCCTCAAGCAGCAGGCCGCGGTCTCCTACTCCCGTGCCAAGCACACGCGTACCCTGCTCAACCAGCTGTTCGGCTACGCGCTGCGACACGACGCCATCAGCCGGAATCCGGTCGAGGGAACCTCGCCGCTCAACCGGACGAAGGGTGCCCCGCAGGCGCTCACCATGGATCAGATCGCCGCGATTCGCCTGGCCGCCCAGCGGTGGCGCACCGGCCCCGGAGTGATGGGGCCCAAACCCGACGGGCAGGTTCGCGACGCGATCGAGGTACTGCTCGGCACCGGGATGCGGCCGGGCGAGGTGCTCGCTCTGCGGCCAGTCGACATCACCCACACCAGGACCGGCATGGTCGCCAATGTCACTGGGACGGTGGTCGCCCAGAAGGGCAGAGGGACCTTCCGGCAGCCGCGGCCGAAGACCGACGCCTCCGCGCGATCCATCCCGGTCCCGGAGTTCGCCGCGGTGGTGATCCGCCGTCGGTTGAAGCTGATGGGGGCGGAGCAACGCGAGGTGACGATCTTCCACAACCGTGCTGGCGGACCGCTGACGCTGCACAACCTGCGTCGGACGTTCCGCGAATTCCTGGTCCTCGCCGGCCTGGAGGACTCCGGGATCACCCCCCGCTGGTTCCGCCGCACCGGCGCCACCGTGCTCGCCCGCGGGCTCGGGGCTGACGTGGCGGCGAGCTACCTGGGCCACACCTCAACCGCGATCACCGAGGGCCACTACATCGAGCCGGACCGAAGGATCGACTTCGAGCCGGCCAGCGTGATCGAGCGGACCCTACGCCCGATCGATCCGGACGGCTCGCTGCTGTCCCGACCCATTGATGAGCAGGAGGAAGACCTCCTCGATCTCCTCGACGCCGCCCAGGACGACGACGCCGCGTGACGGCTGATGCCTAAGCCTTTACGGGGCCAACCCGTGACGGTCTGTGTCGGCAGGTCGGTGAATTAGGGCCGCGTGCAGCCCTGCGCGGCTCGGACCGGGATGAGATGGCTGAGGCTCAAGCTGCGGCCGCAGGGCGGAGCGCACGGTCGCGATGACGGGCAACTCGGCACTCGGCGCGACCGGGACGAAGCGCTCCCGCACCGGGTGGACGAGCTGACCACTGTCCTCGACCAGCCGGGGCACCTGCACGCGCTGGACGAACGCGCCGCGTTCGACGCCCTCCTCGACGATGTAGGCGATCCGGACATCGATCCGGTCGAACAGCGTTTGGAAACCAGCGAGCACCCGGGGTTCCACGATCAGGTCGCGGGGGAGTGCCTTGAGGCGCGCGACCGCGTTGGCGCCCTCGCCGGCGGCCAGCTCACCGCGGCCGATGTGGCCGCCGATGTCACGCAGCTGCTGTTGCACACGCGCGTACGTCTCGGCGCGGATCTGCCACCGCCGCGACCGGTCCTCATCGATGCGGGCGGCGTATGGCGCCAGGCCCGCAGACAGCAGACGCTGGGAGTCGACGACAAGCCGCAGGTTCAACGCGGTGGGGAAAGCCTTTTGTGATGTCTCAGGACATCTGCAAGATCCGAACCCACGGAGTGGGTTCGGATCTTGGTCATTTGCGGGGTTGGTAGTCGGTGTTGGTGTCGATGGTGAGGTCTCGGAGGAGCTCGCCGGTGATGGCG
>NZ_BAABAH010000001.1:151903-578167 GCF_039537325.1 Nocardioides panacisoli | reverse complement strand
GAGCCGACTCGGCGAGGCTCACACGACGAGAGCGACGACGAAGGCGACGCCCAGGACGACGAGGGCGGCGATCTCGGGCCAGGCCCACTCGCGCCGTACGTCGCCGGCCGGCCGGCCGGCGGCGCGGGCGTCGGCGACGAGCCGCTCGATCCGGCTCTCGACGTACGCGCCATAGGAGCGCTGGACGACATCGGCCCCGAGCTTGTCGTCCCGCCGCGAATCGCGGCGGGACCGGTGGACGGCCGTGTTCGAGTAGCGCCTCCCGCCGACCAGGACGACGAGGATCGAGCCGACGGCCACCCGGTCGATCGCGGCGAGCGGGATCCACCGGGTGTCGAGGGGGCCGCGCAGCACGAGGTCGGGGCCCTCGACCCGGGCCGCGGGCCGCAGCAGCACCACCCACACGACGACCCCGGCGAGGACGCAGCCGACCACGACGGCGACCGTGGCGGCCGAGACTCCGCTCACGACCGCGAGCACGGCGACGAGCAGAGCGACCGCGAGCCCGATCAGTCCCATGACCCGACCGTTCGTGGCCTTGAACTTCTCGATCTCGTCGCCTTCGTCCGCCATGGCCGACAACCCTATGCTGGTCCAATGCCAGTCAGCGCCCCCACCTTCGCCGACGTGACGTCGAGCGAGGCGTCGCTCAAGCGCTTCCTCCACGGCCTACCAGGGGTCGACCAGGTGGGTGCGGAGGCGCGCGCAGCGGGACTCGGGACCCGCTCCATCAAGACCACCGCCAAGGCCTACGCCCTCGACCTCGCCATCTCGATGGTCGACCTCACGACGCTCGAGGGGCAGGACACGCCCGGCAAGGTCAAGGCGCTCTCCGCCAAGGCGCTGCGGCCCGACCCGGCCGACCCGAGCTGCCCGCGCGTCGCCGCCGTCTGCGTGTACGGCGACCTGGTGGCCGAGGCCCGCAGCGTCGTCGGCGACGGTGCCGACAGGGTCAACGTCGCCGCCGTGGCGACCGCCTTCCCGAGCGGCCGGGCGTCGCTGGAGGTCAAGCTGGCCGACACCAGGGACGCGGTGGCGGCGGGTGCCGACGAGATCGACATGGTGATCGACCGGGGCGCGTTCCTCGCCGGCCGCTACCAGCAGGTCTTCGACGAGATCGTCGCGACGCGCGAGGCGTGCGCCCGTCCGGACGGCAGCCACGCCCACCTCAAGGTCATCTTCGAGACCGGCGAGCTGCAGACCCTCGACAACGTCCGCCGCGCGTCCTGGCTGGCGATGATCGCCGGCGCCGACTTCATCAAGACCTCGACCGGCAAGGTCCAGCCCGCAGCGACGCTGCCCGTGACGCTGGTGATGCTCGAGGCCGTCCGGGACTTCCGGGAGACCACCGGCACCCAGATCGGCGTGAAGCCGGCCGGCGGCATCCGCACCGCCAAGGACGCCATCAAGTACCTCGTGATGGTCAACGAGGTCGCCGGACCGGACTGGCTCACCCCCGAGTGGTTCCGGTTCGGCGCCTCCACCCTGCTCAACGACCTCCTCATGCAGCGCACCAAGCTCGCCACCGGCCGCTACAGCGGTCCCGACTACTTCACCTTGGACTGAGAATGGTTCCGACAGGCTCAACCACCGGCCGATTCGAGTACGCACCCGCTCCGGAGTCGCGCAGCATCGTCGACATCAAGGCGTCCTACGGCCTGTTCATCGACGGCGAGTTCGTCGACGGGCACGGCGCGTCGTTCAAGACGCTGAACCCCGCCACCGAGGAGACCCTCGCGGAGATCGCGGAGGCCGACGAGCGCGACGTCGACCTCGCCGTCAAGGCTGCGCGGCGGGCGTTCCGGGGCTGGTCGCGGATGCCCGGGGCCGAGCGGTCGAAGTACATCTACCGGATCGCACGGATCCTCCAGGAGCGAGCTCGCGAGCTCGCCGTCCTCGAGTCGATCGACAACGGCAAGCCGATCAAGGAGAGCCGCGACGTCGACGTACCTCTGGTCGCCGCACACTTCTTCTACTACGCCGGCTGGGCCGACAAGCTGTCCTACGCCGGCCTCGGGCCCGACCCGCAGCCCCTCGGCGTCGCGGGTCAGGTCATCCCGTGGAACTTCCCGCTGCTGATGCTCGCGTGGAAGGTGGCGCCGGCGCTGGCGTGCGGCAACACGGTCGTGCTCAAGCCGGCCGAGACGACGCCGCTGACCGCGCTGCTGTTCGCGGAGATCTGCCAGCAGGCGGACCTGCCCCCGGGCGTGGTCAACATCGTCACCGGCGCCGGCCGCACCGGACAGGCCGTCGTCGGCCACCCGGACGTCGACAAGGTGGCGTTCACGGGCTCGACCGAGGTCGGCAAGGCCATCGCCCGGGCGGTCGCCGGCAGCCACAAGAAGGTCACCCTCGAGCTCGGCGGCAAGGCCGCCAACATCGTCTTCGACGACGCGCCGATCGACCAGGCCGTCGAGGGCATCGTGAGCGGCATCTTCTTCAACCAGGGCCACGTCTGCTGCGCCGGCTCGCGCCTGCTCGTGCAGGAGTCGGTCGCGGACGAGCTGATGGCCAGCCTCAAGCGGCGGATGGGCACGCTGCGGGTCGGTGACCCGCTCGACAAGAACACCGACATCGGCGCGATCAACTCCGCCGAGCAGCTCGGCAAGATCCGCGAGCTCACGGCCATCGGAGACGAGGAGGGCGGCGAGCGCTGGGCGCCCGCCTGCGACCTGCCGAGCTCGGGCTACTGGTTCCCGCCGACGATCTTCACCGGGGTCACCCAGGCGCACCGGATCGCGCGCGAGGAGATCTTCGGCCCGGTCCTCTCGGTCCTGACCTTCCGCACCCCCGCCGAGGCCGTCGAGAAGGCGAACAACACGCCGTTCGGCCTGTCCGCCGGCGTCTGGACCGACAAGGGCTCCCGGATCCTGCACATGGCCGACAAGCTCCGCGCCGGCGTCGTGTGGGCGAACACGTTCAACAAGTTCGACCCGACCAGCCCCTTCGGTGGCTACAAGGAGTCCGGCTACGGCCGTGAGGGCGGCCGGCAGGGGCTCGCCGCCTACCTGAAGGGAGCCGAGCTCTGATGGCACGGGTCGACGTGCGCAAGACCTACAAGCTCTACATCGGCGGCGCCTTCCCGCGCTCGGAGTCGGGCCACTCCTACGAGGTCCAGGACAGCAGGGGGCGGTTCGTGGCCAACGCCGCCCTCGCCTCCCGCAAGGACGTCCGCGACGCGGTGGTCGCGGCGCGCAAGGCGTTCGGCGGGTGGGCCGGCCGGACGGCGTACAACCGCGGGCAGGTGGTCTACCGGATCGCCGAGGTGATGGAGGACCGGCGGCCGCAGTTCGTCGACGCCGTGCGGCAGTCCGAGGGCGGGACCGCCGCGCAGGCCGGCCGCCAGGTGGACGCCGCGATCGACCGGCTGGTCTGGTACGCCGGCTGGGCCGACAAGATCACCCAGGTCGTCGGCAGCCAGAACCCTGTGGCCGGGCCCTACTTCAACCTCTCCTCCCCCGAGCCGACCGGCGTCGTCGGGCTGCTCGCGCCCCAGGAGTCCTCGCTGCTCGGACTGGTCAGCGTGGTCGCGCCGGTGGTCGCCACCGGCAACGTCGCGGTGGCCGTGTCGTCCTACGCGCGGCCGCTGCCGGCGGTGACCTTCGCCGAGGTCCTCGCGACCAGCGACGTGCCGGCCGGCGTGGTCAACATCCTGACCGGCGACGCGCTCGCGCTCGGCCCGTGGTTGGCGGCGCACATGGACGTCAACGCGATCGACCTCACCGGCCTGGCCGGCCTTGCTGACGGGGCCGAGACGGCGACGGCGCTCGAGGTGGCGGCCGCCGACAACCTCAAGCGCGTACGCCGTGCGCCGGCCACCGAGCCGGACTGGCTCGCGGACCCGGGGCTGGACCGGATGACCGACGTGCTCGAGCTGAAGACGGTCTGGCACCCGATCGGCGTGTGAATCCTCAGGCGCAGCTCGCGTCACACAGATCGAGAGCGCTCCCTGCGAGCCTGCGGAACGCCTCCCCGACCCGGCCCACGGCAACCGGATGCGCCGAGGCGATCCGGATCTGGACCACCTCGTCCCGCCTGTTCAGGAACAGCAGCTCGGCAACACCCGTGCGCGTCTGCGGGTCCACCTGCGCCAGGCAGCCGTCGGTGTCGTCGGCGAGCCAGTCCGGCCGCCCGACGAAGTGCGGGCCGTCCGCACGGAGCCGGTCGCACTGCGTCTCGAGCTCCTGCTGCACGGCATCGGCACGCTCCGACGAGGCCGGGACGGCGCGGGTCCCCACCGTCACCTGACCGCGCGAGGTGATGAGCTGGCACCGGCCGGCGTGCTCCTCGGGCTCGGCCACCGGCCAGCCGAGGGCGTCGACGGCCTCTGTCGTGATCAGCGAACCGCAGTCGAGGCCGGTGTCGGCCGAGCCGTCCGGGGAGGCGTCCGACCCGGAGGCGCGGGGGCCCTCCGAGCACGCCTGGACGGCCAGCAGCACCACGCCGAGCCCGAGAATCTGCGCACGCATGCTGCTCGACCTTCCCGCCCCGCGCCGAGAACAAACCAGGTTTCAGCCGGGCCGTCGGCGGAAACCCCATCTGGGAACGTGAATCCCATCTCGGAGGACCCATGACCACGATCGATCTCGGCGACAGCGTGCAGGTCACCCTCGACCCTCCCCGCCGGGTTGCCCACGTCCAGGTGCTGCGCACCGAGGCGGTCGGCACGCCGGAGGCACTCGACGCGGCAGTGACCGCGGCCTACCGCGCTGCGCTCGCAGCGCAGCGCCGTACGCCGGACGGGCGGTCGCGGCGGGAGCGCCCCGTCGCCCTGGCGACCCCCGTGACGCTTCCTCCGCGGACACCGGGAAGCTACGACCGGCACCGGGTGCGGGAGGCCTCCAAGGCCGAGCGTGCCTCGCGTCGCGGCACGCCCGGCGAGGTGTCCGGCCGCAGCACGAACGACTGCGTGACCGTCACCCTCGGCCCGGCTTCCGCCGCCGGCCGGGTCGACGCCGACCCCGGTTGGCTGCGGACCGCCACCTCCTCCGCCATCTCCCGAGCAGTGACCGAGGCCTTCGCGGCCGCCTACGCCGAAAGGGACCGTTGATGTCTTTCCAAGTCCAGTGCGAGACCCTGCGCGCCCACGCGCACCTCTGGGAGGGCCACGCCACCGACGCGTCGACCGCCCGCACGACCATCGACCCCGCGATCGGTGACGGGGACGCCTTCGGGTGGCTCGCCGGCCTCAACGGCGTGTCCGGCCACTACGACACCTGGAGCAACGCCATGGGCGGCGCGCTGGACGACGCCGAGAAGTGCTGCCACTACCTCAGCGCCGCGCTCAGCTCGACCGCCAACGACTACGACGACAGCGACAAGACCGTGGCCACGGACATGGCCACGCTCGACGCGATGATCTGAGGGGCCATGAGCACGATCTCCTACTTCGAGGACCTCACCAACGGCATCGAGGACGACCTGGGGACGTTCATCGACGACCTCAACGAGCAGATCAAGCGGATCGCCGACATGCTCAACGACGCGGCCTCCGGGATCGGCGGGTTCATCGCCGACATCTTCAGCGACACCGTCGACGACGCGATCGACCGCTGGAACAACGAGATCCACCCCTGGATCATCAAGACAGCCGACGAGATCTTCACCAACGTCCGCGACGCCGTCGGCGACCTGGCCGGGCGCCCGATGGACCTGATCGCCTACGCGGGCTACTACTCCGACGTGAAGGCGAAGATCTACCAGCCGGGCGACCTCAACCAGAAGATGGCGATCTTCAACCACGACTGGACCGGCTACGCCGCCGACAACTACAAGTCGGTCGCGACGACGGAGGACACCGGCTTCCTCAACCTGAGCATGGCGATGGACGCCGGCGCCACCCTCACCGCGGCCGCGGCGAATCAGATCCTGACCCTGTGGCGGAAGCTCGCGCGCGAGTTCCTCAGCTGGGTCGGCGACTTCATCGGCTGCTTCGAGAAGGCGACCGAGGCCGACTCCATCCTCAGCTTCGAGCTCCCGGCCGCGTTCGACCTGGCGAAAGCGATCTGGAACAACATCGCCGACATCGCCGACATCCTCGTCGAGTTCCTGGTGAACCAGGCGACCACGGCGTCGACGTCCTGGCAGCAGCTGGCCAGCGGCGCCCGCGGCCTGCCGCAGAACAAGTGGCCGATGGTCGAGGAGGCCAACAGCGACGTCCTGAACGACCCGGGCAACTGGACGCCGAAGACGGCGTGAGGAGCACCGGCGCGGGCACTACTAGGCTGGCCGGGTGCCAGCCCAGGTGATCGTCCTCGCCGGACCGTCCGGTGCGGGGAAGTCACGGCTCGCGGGGCGGCTGGCGGCCGATCGGGGCTGGCCCACGCTTCGGCTCGACGACTTCTACAAGGACGCCGACGACCCGACGCTGCCGCGGATCGACAGCGGACGCAACAGGGGCCTCGTCGACTGGGACGACCCGGGGACCTGGCGCCGCGACGACGCCGTCGCGGCGCTGCTGGAGCTCTGCCGGACCGGCTCGGTGCAGATCCCGGTCTACTCGATCTCCGAGAGCCGGCACGTCGGCACCGAGCGGCTCACGCTGGACGGCGCGACCGCCTTCTGCGCCGAGGGCATCTTCGCCTCGGACGTGGTCGATGCCTGCCGCCAGGCCGGCGTGCTGCGCTCGGCGTACTGCATCACGCAGCACCCGGCCATCACCTTTTGGCGGCGGCTGACCCGCGACCTGCGCGAGCACCGCAAGCCACCACCCGTCCTGCTCTGGCGCGGGCTCGCGCTCGCCCGGGCGCAACGCGAGATCGTGCGACGCGCCGTGCGCGTCGGTTGCCGGGTCGCCACGGGCGACCGGGCGTACGCCGAGCTGGTGCCCGACCAGGACCACGATCGCGCGAGGTCCCGTGGACTGGCCGGCTGACCTCGACCCTGCCTCTCTCGAGCAGCCGGACGGCACGTCCTGCGGCGCCGCCGCGGCCCTGGCCGCCCGCGCCCTGCTCACGCCCTGGCGGCCGACGCACCCGGGCACCGAGATCGCCGAGGAGCACCAGATGCTCTGCTCGGCGACCAGTGCGCGCGAGAGGTTCCAGATGCCGTGGCCCCAGGCCCTCGGCACGCCGCCGTGGGCGATCGCCAACACGCTGCGCGTCCTCACCGACCGGCACATCGCCACCCTGGTCGCCCGGCCACGGCCGGCGATCGCCTACGAGGTCCTGTGGGAGAACGTGGTCGACCGTCCGCTGGCCGTCTACATCGGGAGCCGGTGGCTCCCCCGCCACGTCGTGCTCGCCTTCGCGTCGGTGGGCGACGCGATCCGGGTCTTCGACCCCGCCGGCGGCGAGCTGGTCACTGTCCCGCGTGAGCACTGGCAGCGCCACGCCGTCGGTGTCGCCGGCTGGGACCACCTCTGGTTCGTCGTCTAGGACCGCTGGTCGGCGTACCAGGGCTTGATCACGTCCATGATCATCCGGTACCGCTCGTCGTAGGGCAGGAAGGACGACTTCATCGCGTTGACGGTCAGCCACTCGACCCGGTCGAGGCCCCAGCCGAAAGCGCCGCAGAGCTGCGCGAACTCGTTCGACATCGAGGTGGCGCTCATCAGCCGGTTGTCGGTGTTGACGGTGACCCGGAACTGCAGGTCCGCGAGCAGCCCGATCGGGTGCTCGGCGATCGATGTGGCGGCGCCGGTCTGCAGGTTGGAGGTCGGGCACATCTCGAGCGGGATCCGGCGGTCGCGGACGTACGCCGCCAGCCGGCCCAGCTTCGCCGACGTCACCGAGCCGTCGTCCGCCACGACGGCGTCGAAGACGTCGTCGACGATCCGCACCCCGTGCCCGAGCCGGTCGGCGCCGCACACCTGGACGGCCTCCCAGATCGACGGCAGCCCGAACGCCTCGCCCGCGTGGATGGTGATGTGGCCGTTCTCGCGGCGCATGTACTCGAACGCGTCGAGGAACCGGGTCGGCGGGTAGCCGTCCTCCGGGCCCGCGATGTCGAAGCCGACGACCCCGCGGTCGCGCCGCGCGATGGCGAGCTCGGCGATCTCGCGGGACGGGGCGGCCTGCCGCATCGACGTCAGCAGGTGACGTACGACGATCCGCCCGCCGCTGTTCGCGGCTCCCTCCTGGAAACCCTCCTGCACCGCGTCGACGACCTCGGCGAGGGTCAGGCCCTGCCGGACGTGCAGCTCGGGGGCGTAGCGGACCTCCGCGTAGACGACACCGTCGGCGGCGAGGTCCTCCGCACACTCCCGCGCGACCCGGGTGAGCGCCGGCCCGGTCTGCATGACGCCGACGGTGTGCTCGAAGGTCTCCAGGTAGCGCACCAGCGACCCGGAGTCGGCGGCCTCCCTGAACCACCGGCCCATCGACTCAGCGTCGTCGGCCGGGAGCTCGTGCCCGCAGTCGGCGGCGAGGTCGACCACGGTGCCCGGGCGCAGGCCGCCGTCGAGGTGGTCGTGCAGCAACACCTTCGGCGCGGACTTCAGCACGTCGGGGGCCGGACCGCGTGTAGGTTCCATGCCGGCATTGTTCCACTGCTGCGGCAGACCGAAGGAGACCATGGGATGCGGGTGTTCACGACGTTCGAGGAGCTCGAGCAGGCGACCGGGGACGACCTCGGTTCAAGCGAGTGGGTCACCATCGACCAGCGCCGGGTCAACCAGTTCGCGGACGCGACCGGCGACCACCAGTGGATCCACGTCGACGTCGAGCGCGCGAAGGCGGGCCCCTTCGGCGGCACCATCGCCCACGGCTACCTCACCCTGTCGCTCGTGCCGTGGCTCGGCAGCCAGGTGTTCAAGCTCGCCACCCCCGGCGCGAAGCTCAACTACGGCGTGAACAAGGTCCGCTTCCCCAACCCGGTCAAGGTCGGCTCGCGCATCCGCTGCCACGTCAAGATCGCGACCGTCACCGACATCCCCAAGGGCAAGCAGCTGACCGTCCAGCACACGATCGAGATCGAGGGCGACGACAAGCCCGCCTGCGTCGCCGAGACAGTCGTCCTCCTCCTGCCGCAGTAGCGATCTGCGTCAACTCACCTTGTCGATGACCAGGGGCGTCGGGTCGTGCGTCGTGCCCGGCGCCGCGACGTCGTACCCGCCGTCCAGCGCGGCGAGTGCCCGGTCGAAGCGCTCGGGCGTGTCGGTCAGCAGCGTGAGGAGCGGCTGACCGGCGGTCACGGCTTCGCCGGGTCGGGCGTGCCAGACCACGCCGGCACCGGCCTGCACCGGGTCCTCCTTGCGCTCGCGGCCCGCGCCGAGCCGCCAGGCCGCGACTCCGACGGCGAGCGCGTCGAGCCGGGTGAGCACGCCGTCGGACTCCGCGGTCACCACGTGCGACTCCCGCGCGACGGGAAGGCTCGCCTCGGGGTCGCCGCCCTGGGCGCGGATCATCGCCTTCCAGGAGTCCATCGCCGACCCGTCGGCGAGCCTGTCGGCCGGGTCGACGTCCTCGCGTCCCGCGGCGGCGAGCATCTCCCGCGCCAGCGCCAGGGTCAGCTCGACGACGTCCGCGGGTCCGCCTCCGGCCAGCACCTCGACCGACTCGGCCACCTCGATCGCGTTGCCT
This sequence comes from Nocardioides panacisoli, assembly GCF_039537325.1. Lineage (GTDB taxonomy): Bacteria > Actinomycetota > Actinomycetes > Propionibacteriales > Nocardioidaceae > Nocardioides > Nocardioides panacisoli. Next base: position 568,646 of record NZ_BAABAH010000001.1, on the reverse strand, counting down.
GCGGTGTTCCCCAGCGGCGTGGACATGTCGGTGAGGAGCGCGACGGTCTTCACGCCGGCGTCGGTGCCGAGCGCGACCATCACCTCGGCGAGCTCGCGCGCCCGGGCGGCATCCTTCATGAACGCCCCGGTCCCGACCTTGACATCGAGCACCAGTGCGCCGGTGCCCTCGGCGATCTTCTTGCTCATGATCGACGACGCGATGAGCGGGATCGCCTCGACGGTTCCGGTGACGTCGCGCAGCGCGTAGAGCTTCCGGTCCGCGGGAGCCAGCCCGTCGCCGGCCGCGCACACGACGGCGCCGACCGACTCCAGCTGCTCCATCAGCTCCTCGTTGGCGAGGTTCGCCCGCCAGCCGGGGATCGACTCGAGCTTGTCCAGCGTGCCGCCCGTGTGCCCGAGCCCCCGTCCGGACAGCTGCGGTACGGCGACCCCGCACGCCGCCACCAGCGGAGCCAGCGGCAGCGTGATCTTGTCGCCGACGCCGCCGGTCGAGTGCTTGTCGGCCGTCGGCCGGGACAGGCCGGAGAAGTCCATCCGCTCCCCCGACGCGATCATCGCGGCGGTCCACTCGGCGATCTCCCGGCGATCCATCCCGTTGAGCAGGATCGCCATCGCGAGCGCCGACATCTGCTCGTCGGCGACCACACCGCGGGTGTAGGCGTCGACCACCCAGTCGATCTGGCTCCGGGTGAGCGTCCCGCCGTCACGCTTGGCCGAGATCACCTCGACCGCGTCGTGCGTCTCCGTCATCGCAGGTCCTCCGGTCCGAACGCCTGAGGCAGCACTTGGTCCATGGACAGCACGCCCTCGGGCGTCATCACCTCGAGCGCGGCGCCGCCGGCCTCCCAGAGCAGCTGCCGGCACCGGCCGCAGGGCATGATCACCGTCCCCGACCCGTTCACGCACACGAAGTGCGTCAGCCGGCCCCCTCCGGTGGCGTGCAGCTGGGACACCAGCCCGCACTCGGCGCACAGCGTGACGCCGTACGCGGCGTTCTCGACGTTGCAGCCGACCAGCAGCCGGCCGTCGTCCGCGAGCGCCGCCGCGCCGACGTGGAAGCGGGAGTACGGCGCGTACGCCCGTTGTGCGACCTCGGTCGCCGACGACCGCAATTCGTCCCAGTCGATGTCCATAAGGTGCGCAGCCTTTCAAGCAAAGCAGGCGCGAGGCAACAGGATCGGCAGACGCCACGCCGAAAGTAGGGCTACGCTGCCCGGCCAGGGTCGCAAGTTGGTAACTGTTACGGCAATCGCCTAGGCACCCCGCGGCGCGCCGACCAAACTGCGCACCGACAGGTAGTTGTCCTGCCTCCGTGGGACACCAGAACGTTGAGAGGGCTCTTTTCGTGAAGAAGAAGCAATTCATCAAGGCCACGACCGGCGGCACCGCCCTGCTCCTTGCCGCCGCGACGCTGGCTGCATGCGGCTCTGCGCCCGACAAGGGCTCGTCGTCGGGCTCCGACGAGCCCACGACCGACTACCTGCCCTGCATGGTCTCCGACGCCGGCGGCTTCGACGACCACTCGTTCAACCAGCTCGGCTACGAGGGCCTCGAGCAGGCCAAGGACGAGCTCGGCGCGGACTGGAAGACCGTCGAGTCCAACAGCGAGAACGACTACAAGCCCAACATCGACAGCCTGGTCGCGGCCGGCTGCAACACCATCGTCACGGTCGGCTTCGCCCTCTCCGCAGCGACCGTCGAGGCCGCCAAGGCGAACCCCGACATCGACTTCGTCCTGATCGACGACGCGGCCGACAACGACTTCAACGGCAAGGTCGACGCCCCGAACATCAAGCCGCTGCTCTACAACACCGCGCAGGCGGCCTTCCTCGCCGGCTACGCCGCGGCCGACTACAGCAAGACCGGAGTCGTCGGCACCTACGGCGGCCAGCCCTACCCGACCGTCACGATCTTCATGGACGGCTACAAGCAGGGCGTGGACTACTACGACCAGGAGAACGACGCGAACGTCAAGGTCGTCGGCTTCGAGGGCGGGGACAAGGGCGCGTTCACCGGTGGCTTCGAGGCCAACGAGAAGGCCACCACCACCGCGAAGAGCATCCTCGACCAGGACGCCGACGTGATCATGCCGGTCGGCGGCCCGATCTACCAGGGTGCGCTCACCGCGATCAAGGACTCCGGCAAGGACATCGCCCTGATCGGCGTGGACGCGGACTTCTACGAGACCGACCCCGACACCCAGCCCTACGTCCTGACGTCGGTCCTGAAGAACATGAAGCAGTCGGTCTACGAGACCATCCTCGCCGCCGGCAAGGGTGACTTCGACCCGACCGCCTACGTCGGCACGCTCGAGAACGACGGCGTCGGCATCGCCCCGTTCCACAACTTCGAGGACAAGGTCTCGCCGGACCTGCAGGGCAAGCTCGACGACGTCAAGCAGGGGATCATCGACGGCTCGATCCCGGTCAAGTCCTACCTCGACTGACCACGTCTCCCGACATCGACACCGTGTGACGAGAGGGGGTCGGCCTCCGGCCGGCCCCCTCTCGAGCGGAAGCCCACCCGGACCCCGAGGACGGCACTTCTGTGAAGCTGGCTCTGCGTGACGTCACCAAGCGCTTCGGCACCCTGGTCGCCAACGACCGGATCTCCCTGACCGTCGAGTCGGGCGAGATCCACGGTCTGCTCGGCGAGAACGGCGCCGGCAAGTCGACGCTGATGAACGTCCTCTACGGCCTCTACCAGGCCGACGAGGGCGAGATCCTGCTCGACGACAAGCCGGTCCACTTCCGTGATCCCGGTGACGCGATCGCCGCCGGCATCGGCATGGTGCACCAGCACTTCATGCTGGTCCCGGTCTTCACCGTCGCCGAGAACGTGATGCTGGGCCACGAGGCGACCGGCCGGTTCGGGATCCTCGACATCGACGCCGCCCGCAAGCGGGTCCGCGAGATCTCCGACCGGTTCGGCTTCCACCTCGATCCCGACGCGCTCGTCGAGAACCTCCCGGTCGGCATCCAGCAGCGGGTCGAGATCGTGAAGGCCCTCTCGCGCGACGCCCGGGTCCTCGTCCTCGACGAGCCGACGGCCGTGCTGACGCCGCAGGAGACCGACGACCTGATGCAGATCATGCGCCAGCTCAAGGAGTCCGGCACCGCCATCATCTTCATCACCCACAAGCTGCGCGAGATCCGCGAGGCGGCGGACCGCATCACGGTGATCCGTCGCGGCGCCGTCGTCGGCGAGCCGCCGCCGAGCGCCAGCAACGCCGAGCTCGCGGCGATGATGGTCGGCCGGCCGGTCGAGCTGACGGTGCACAAGGACCCGGCACAGCCCGGCCCGGCCGCGCTCACCGTCCGCGACCTGCGCGTCACCGACGACGACGGGCACGTCCACGTCGACGGCGTGAGCTTCGAGATCCGCCGCGGCGAGGTGCTAGGGGTCGCGGGCGTGCAGGGCAACGGGCAGACCGAGCTGACCGAGGCGCTGCTCGGCCTGCAGGCCCACGTCGAGGGGTCGATGGTGCTCGACGACGTCGAGCTGCGCGGACGTTCCGTGCGGCGCGTCCTCGACGCCGGCGTCGGGTTCATCCCCGAGGACCGCCAGGGAGAGGGCCTCGTGGGCGAGTTCTCCATCGCCGAGAACATGATGCTCAACCGCAGCCACGGGAAGCCCTTCGTCTCCCTCGGGACCGTCCAGCAGCGCGCGCTGAACGCCTTCGCGCAGGAGCGGCTCGACCAGTACGACATCCGCGCCTCCGGCATCGACCAGCACGCCGCCCAGCTCTCGGGCGGGAACCAGCAGAAGGTCATCGTCGCGCGCGAGCTCTCCCGGGACCTCCGCCTGCTGGTCGCGGCGCAGCCCACGCGCGGCGTGGACGTCGGGTCCATCGAGTTCATCCACAAGCAGATCGTCGCCACCCGCGACAGCGGCGTGCCGGTCCTCCTCGTCTCCACCGAGCTGGACGAGATCGTGGCCCTCTCGGACCGGATCATGGTCCTCTACCGCGGCCGCGTCGTCGGCATCGTGCCCGCCGGCACGCCGCGGGAGACGCTCGGCCTGATGATGGCCGGCGAGCAGCCGGAAGGGAGCGCGGCGTGAGCGAGGACACCAAGCCACCGGCGCCCGAGGCGGAGCGCCCGCCCGAGGAGGAGCAGCAGAAAATCGTCGTCGCCCGGTTGGCGACCACTCGCGAGCTGCTGCGCGAGATCACCACCGGTCCGGTGATGACCGCGTTCCTCTCGCTGGTGCTCGCGATGGTCGTCGGCTCGGTGATGATCCTGTTCACCGACGAGCACGTGCGCTCCACCGCCGGGTACATCGGCGCGCGGCCCAGCGACTTCTTCGACGCGGTCTGGACCTCGATCTCCGGCGCCTACGAGGCGATGTTCCGCGGCGCCATCTACAACTCCGAGGGTCTCGACTTCCAGGCGAGGATCCGACCGATCACCGAGACGCTCAACTTCGCCGCGCCCCTGATCATGGCCGGTCTCGGCGTCGGGCTGGCCTTCCGCGCGGGCCTGTTCAACATCGGCGGGCGCGGTCAGATGCTGCTGGCGGGCGCCGGAGCCGGGTGGGTCGCGATCAACGTCGACGCGCCGACCGCGATCCACCTGCCCCTCGCGATCATCGCCGGCATGGTCGTCGGGGGGCTCTGGGGCGGCCTCGCCGGTCTTCTCAAGGCTCGCACCGGCGCGCACGAGGTGATCGTCACGATCATGCTCAACTACGTCGGCTACTACCTGGTGTTCTTCGCGCTCTCCGAGCAGAACATCCTGCAGCAGAAGGGCTCGATCAACCCGAAGTCGGCACCGATGCCGGACTCGGCCGTGCTCCCGAAGCTGCTCGGGGTGCGGTTCAACCTGCACGCCGGGATCATCCTGGCCCTCGTCGCGGTCGCCGTCACCTGGTGGCTGCTGAACCGGTCGGCCTGGGGCTACCGCTTCCGTGCGGTGGGAGCGAACCCCAGCGCGGCACGGGCCGCCGGCATCGACGTCGGCCGCACCTACACGACGGTGATGCTGATCGCCGGAGGCCTGGTCGGCCTCGCCGGCGTGAACCAGGTCCTCGGCACCGTGACCAGCGGGGTCTCCGTCGACCTCGACGCGGGCATCGGCTTCGACGCGATCACGGTCGCCCTGCTCGGCCGCTCCCGTCCTCTGGGCATCCTCGCCGCCGGCCTGCTGTTCGGCGCGTTCAAGGCCGGCGGGTTCGCGATGCAGGCGTCGGAGAACATCCCCGTCGACATCGTGCTGGTCATCCAGTCGCTGATCGTGCTGTTCATCGCCGCACCTCCCCTGGTGAAGGCGATCTTCCGGATCCCCGTGAAGGAGGCCGCGTGAGCACCGTCGAGGCCGACGTCGAGACCGACGAGGCAGGCCGCCCGATCGTCGCAGCGCACGGCGTCTTGAAGGCGCCGACGATCTTCGCGCTCTTCGCAGCGCTGATCGCCCTCGTCCTGGTGTTCAAGTCGGCGGCCGGCGACACCACCTTCCGCCTGGCCAGCCGCACCGACTTCGTGCAGCTTCCCGAGGTCACGGTGCCCGCGAACGGCACCGGCTGGGTCGTCGTGGTCCTCCTGCTCGTCGCGACGGCGGCCTCCGCGTCCTACGCCGCCCGGCGGCTGCGGACTCCGGTGTGGCTCGTGTCGGCGTACGTCGTGCTCGCCCTGACCGGCTTCCTGGCGTGGGCCGCTGCCGGGGAGTCGCTCCCCGTGGTCGGGCTCCTCGCGGGAGCGCTCGCGCTCGCGGTGCCCCTGGTCTTCGGTGCCCTCGGCGGCGTCCTCGGGGAGCGGTCGGGCGTGGTGAACATCGCGATCGACGGCCAGCTGCTCTTCGGCGCCTTCGGCGCCGCGCTCGTGGGGTCGATGACCGGCTCGCCGGTCCTCGCCCTGGCCGCGGCGATGCTCGCGGGCGCCCTCGTGGCCCTCATCCTCGGCGTGTTCGCGATCAGCTACTTCGTCGACCAGGTGATCGTCGGGGTGGTGCTCAACGTGCTGGTCGTCGGCTTCACGAGCTTCATGTACACCCAGGTCCTGGCGCCCAACGCCGACAGCCTCAACAGCCCGCCCCACCTCAGCGCGGTCGCCATCCCCGTGCTCGGCGACATCCCGCTGGTCGGGCCGATCCTGTTCCGGCAGACCGTCCTCGTCTACCTGCTCTACGTCGCGGTCGCGGCCGTCACCTGGGCGCTCTACCGCACGAAGTGGGGACTCCGGGTCCGTGCCGTCGGGGAGCACCCGAAAGCCGCAGACACGGTCGGCATCAAGGTCAACCGCACGCGCTACCGGACGATCCTGCTCGCCGGGCTGATCGCGGGTGCCGGTGGCGCGACGTACACGCTGGTGTCGGTCGGGCAGTTCAACCGCGAGATGACCGGTGGCGGCGGCTACATCGCGCTCGCAGCCGTCATCTTCGGCAAGTGGGACCCGATCAAGGCCACGCTCGCCGCGCTGCTGTTCGGCTTCGCGACCAACCTGCAGAACGTGCTGTCGGTGCTCGGCGCGCCGGTGCCCAGCGAGTTCATGCTGATGCTGCCGTACGCCGTGACGGTGTTCGCGGTCGCCGGCCTGGTGGGCAACTCGCGGCCACCCGCCGCGGACGGGATCCCCTACCGGACGGGCTGAGCCGGCCGCGTTCAGCGCGCGGCGAGCGAGCGGAGCGCCACGCCGGCGAGGATCCGCGCGCCGACGGCTATGGCCTGCTCGTCGACGCGCAGGTCGCCCTGGTGGAGGTCGTACGTCGGCCCACCGGGCGTGCGCGTGCCGAGCCGGAACATGGCGCCGGGGATCTGGTCGACGTACCAGCCGAAGTCCTCGCCACCCAGGCTCTGCGGCACCTCGACCAGCCGGTGCTCGCCGAGCATCACGGTCCCGACGTCGGTGATCACGCCGGTCGCGGTCGGGTCGTTGACCACCGGCGGCACGCCCTGGAGGTAGTCGATGGAGGCCGTGACGCCGTAGGGCCGGACGATGTCGAGCACCGCCTCGCGGACGACGGCCTCGCAGCTCTCCCAGGCGACCGTGTCGAGGATGCGGACGGTGCCGGCCGCGATGCCCTGGCCGGGAATCACGTTCGGCGCGGAGCCGGCACGCAGCAGTCCCCAGACCATGCTGACACCGCTGCGCGGGTCCATCCGGCGGCTGAGCACCGCGGGGAGCTCGCTGGTCACCTTCGCGAGCGCGAAGGTGAGGTCGCCGGTCAGGTGCGGACGCGACGTGTGGCCGCCGGTGCCCTCGAGCCGGACCTCGATCCGGTCGGCGGCGCTGGTGATCGCACCGGACCGGATGCCGATCCGGCCGACGTCGACCGACGGCTCGCAGTGCAGCGCGAAGATCCGCTCGACGCCGTCCAGGGCACCCTCGGTGATCAGGTGCTGCGCACCGCCGGGCATGACCTCCTCGGCGGGCTGGAACAGCAGCCGTACGCGTCCGGGGAGCGCGCCCCGCTGGTGCAGCTCACCGAGCGCGTACGCCGCGCCGACGAGCGAGGCCGTGTGCACGTCGTGGCCGCAGGCATGGGCCACGCCGGGCACCCGGCTGGCCCAGGGGTCGTCGGTGCGGTCCTGGACGGGGAGCGCGTCGAGGTCGGCGCGCAGCGCGACCAGGCCGTCGCCGTCACCGATCTCGGCGACCGCGCCGCTGCGGGTGGCCGGCTGGACCCGCCACCCGGCCCGGGTCACCGCCTCGATCACCCGGTCGGTGGTGCGCCGCTCGTGCCAGGACAGCTCGGGATGGCGGTGCAGGTCGCGCCGCAGCTCGACCAGGTCCTCCTCGTGCTTGTCGACCACGTGGCCGATCTCGCCGAGGACCTCGTCGGAGGCTCCGGCTGGTCGAGGTTCGTTGGTCGCGGGCATCCCTACGAGGGTAGTTGAGACGGCAACGGACCGGGGCGGGCCCCACCCCACCCCGGTCCGTGACCTCCGGTCGGCTCAGCGCGCGTAGCGCAGGATCTTGCCGTTCGGGCCGAACACGCCGCTGGTGACGTAGAGCTTGTTGCCCTTCACCTCGACCGCGGCCGGGTTGCTGGTGTGCGCGAACGCCAGCGGCTCGGCGCCCTCGTCGCTCGGCAGCACGGTGATGTCGCCGGAGAAGAGGTTCGTCGCGTAGATGTCACCGTCGTCGGCGACCGCGACGCCGGTGCCGCCCACCAGGCCGCCGAGCACCGTGTCGCCCTCGCCGGTGGCCGGGTCGATCCGGAGCACCGAGCCCGCACCACCCTCTCCGCCGGGCAGGCTGGAGACGTAGAGCATCCCGTCGCCGCCGACCTCGACATCGGTGGGGACTCCCTCGAACGCGTAGGTCAGGCCCACGCACGCCGCCGGTGCCCCGATCGCGTCGGCGAGCTCCTGGGTGATCTCGACGGAGACGGGCTCGAGGACCGCGACCGTGCTGATCTCCCCGCCCTCGACCTTCAGGATCGAGTTCCCGGCGGCGTCGGCGACGTACACCGTGCCGCCGTCCACGGCCGAGCCGTAGGGGTGGCTGTCCACGATGCCGGTGTAGGAGACCGGGGGCGCGCTGTTCTCGGGGTCGTTCGGGTTGGGCTCGGGCCAGCCGTCGGCGCACTCGGCCGGCGGGTCGGCGATGCCGTAGTGGACCTGCGCGTCGGGATTGACGTTCTTCTCGTAGGCGCCGAGGTTGGCGACCTTCATGACGTCGCCGTTGGGCGAGCGCTTCATCAGGTCGGTGTTCGCGAGGAAGTACGTCGTCTTGCCCTTGGTCGACACGCCCTCCACCTCGTGCACCTTCTTGCCGGAGTAGACGACCTTCGGGTCCTTGCCGGGCGCCATCCGGAACAGGGCGCCCTTGCTGCCGTCGGCGCCGATGCTGCCGTTGAAGTAGATGACGTTGTCGTCGTTGATCGCGAGCGACAGCGGCCCGGGCAGGTGCTTCGCAAGCACCGTCGGGGACTCGGCGGCCCCGGCGGGGCTCCCGGGCGCCGCGAGCGCGGTGCCGGCGAGCGCGGCGAACGCCGCGGCGGCGAGAAGACGAGAACGGGGGGATGTGGACATGGCTACCTCGGAGGTCGGGAGTCGGTGGCTTTCATCGTGCTGCTGCCACGGCCGTGGGTCTGCGGTGTCACCACCCGTCTGTGCGGGTGTGCTATCCCTACCTCCCGAGCGGACTGCCCCAGGGCCGTCCGCCCATCATGCGTGCGCCGACCCGTGGGGCGCGTCGTTCTTGCGAACGAAATTTTGCTTTCGGGTCAGCTGTCGCCGGTGGCCCGGTCCGGGTCCTGGTCGAACGCCGCCAGCAGCCGGTCGGCGGCGAGCGGCGCGGCCAGCTCGCCGGCGAGGACGGCGGCGCGGACCTCGTCGCGGATCGCCCGCACCGACGGCGAGTGGCGCAGCCGCTGGTCCAGCTCGTCGCGGACCAGGGCCCAGGTGAAGTCGAGCTGCTGCTCGGCCCGCTTGCGCAGCAGGCCCTCGGGCGTGAGGTGCGCGCGGTGGTCGAGCACCCGCTGCCACACGTCGTCGACGCCGACGTCGTTGAGCCCCGACGCGGTCACGACCGGAGGGACCCACTCCCCCTCGCGGGCGTGCCCGCGGACCAGGCGGAGCGCCCCGGCGAGGTCGCGCGCGGCGACCCGGGCCTCGCCCTCGCGATCGCCGTCGGCCTTGTTGACCGCGATGACGTCCGCGAGCTCGAGGATGCCCTTCTTGATGCCCTGCAGCTGGTCGCCGGTGCGGGCCAGGGTGAGGAACAGGAACGTGTCGACCATGCCGGCGACGGTGACCTCGGACTGCCCGACGCCGACCGTCTCGACGAGCACGACGTCGTACCCCGCCGCCTCCAGCACCGTCATCGCCTGCACGGTCGCTCGAGCGACGCCTCCGAGCGTGCCCGCCGACGGGGACGGCCGGATGAAGGCGTTCGGGTCGGTGGACAGGCGGGCCATCCGGGTCTTGTCACCGAGCACCGAGCCGCCGGTGCGGACGCTCGACGGGTCGACGGCCAGTACGCCGACCCGGTGCCCGGCCGCGGTCAGCCGGGTGCCGAGCGCCTCGATGAAGGTCGACTTCCCGACACCGGGCACGCCGCTGATGCCGACGCGGACCGCCGGCTCCCGGTCGGGGCCGCCGGTCGTGAGCGCGGCGAGCAGCTCGCGCGCCCGCTCGCGGTGCCTCGACGAGGTGGACTCGACCAGCGTGATCGCCTGCGACACCTGGGCCCTGCGGCCCGCGCGGATGCCCTCGAGCAGCTGGTCCGGATCCATCAGTGGTCGAGCTGGTCGCGCAGCTTGGCGAGCAGGTCGAGCGCCGACTCCGCGATGACCGTGCCCGGCAGGAACACCGAGGCCGCGCCCATCTCCTTCAGGGTGGGCACGTCGTCGGGCGGGATCACGCCGCCGATGACCACCATGATGTCGTCCCGGCCCTGCTCGGCGAGCGCCTTCTTCAGCGCGGGGAGCAGCGCGAGGTGGCCCGCCGCGAGCGACGAGACCCCGACGATGTGCACGTCGGAGTCGATCGCCTGCTGCGCGACCTCCTCGGGCGTGGAGAACAGCGGGCCCACGTCCACGTCGAAGCCCATGTCGGCGAAGGCCGAGACGACGACCTTCTGGCCGCGGTCGTGGCCGTCCTGGCCCATCTTGGCGACCAGGATGCGGGGCCGGCGGCCCTCGGCCTCGGCGAACTCGTCGGTGGCGGCCCGCACCTGCGCGAGCAGCGTGTCGCCCGATTCGGCGGCCTCGTCGCGGTACACGCCGGAGATGGTACGGATCACGGCCTGGTGCCGGCCGTAGACCTTCTCCAGCGCCTCGGAGATCTCGCCCACCGTCGCCTTGCTGCGAGCGGCGTCGACGGCCAGCGCGAGCAGGTTGCCGTCGCCCGTCTCCGCCGACCGGGTCAGGGCGTGCAGCGCGGCCTCGACGTCGGCGCCGTTGCGCTCGGCGCGCAGACGCTCGAGCTTGGCGACCTGCTGCCGGTAGACCTCGTCGTTGTCGACACGGAGCACGTCGAGCCGGTCCTCGGCCGCGAGCCGGTAGGTGTTGACACCGATCACCTTCTGCGCGCCGGAGTCGATGCGCGCCTGGGTGCGGGCGGCGGCCTCCTCGATGCGCATCTTCGGGATGCCCTGCTCGATCGCCGCCGCCATGCCACCGGCGGCCTCGGCCTCCTCGATGTGCGCCCAGGCACGCTCGGCGAGGTCGTGGGTGAGCTTCTCGACGTAGTAGGAGCCGGCCCACGGGTCGATGGTGAACGTCGTACCGCTCTCCTGCTGGAGCAGCAGCTGGGTGTTGCGGGCGATCCGCGCGGAGAAGTCGGTCGGCAGCGCGATCGCCTCGTCCAGCGCGTTGGTGTGCAGCGACTGGGTGTGCCCCTGCGTCGCCGCCATCGCCTCGATGCAGGTGCGGCCGACGTTGTTGAACACGTCCTGCGCGGTGAGCGACCATCCGGAGGTCTGGCTGTGGGTGCGCAGCGAGAGCGACTTCGGGTTCTGCGGGTCGAACTGACGGACCAGCCGCGACCACAGCGCCCGGGCCGCGCGCATCTTGGCGACCTCCATGTAGAAGTTCATGCCGATCGCCCAGAAGAAGGACAGCCGCGGCGCGAACTGGTCGATGGTCAGCCCCGAGTCGAGGCCCGCGCGGATGTACTCGACACCGTCCGCGAGCGTGTAGGCCAGCTCGAGGTCGGCGGTCGCCCCGGCCTCCTGCATGTGGTAGCCCGAGATGGAGATCGAGTTGAACCGCGGCATCTCCTGGCTGGTGAAGGCGAAGATGTCGGAGATGATCCGCATCGACGGCGCCGGCGGGTAGATGTAGGTGTTGCGGACCATGAACTCCTTGAGGATGTCGTTCTGGATGGTCCCCGAGAGCTGGGCCGGCTTCACCCCCTGCTCCTCGGCCGCGGCGATGTAGAGGGCGAGCACCGGCAGCACGGCGCCGTTCATCGTCATCGACACCGACATCTGGTCCAGCGGGATGCCGTCGAACAGCGTGCGGGTGTCGTAGATCGAGTCGATCGCCACGCCCGCCATGCCCACGTCGCCGCGCACCCGCGGGTGGTCGGAGTCGTAGCCGCGGTGGGTCGCCAGGTCGAACGCGACCGACAGGCCCTTCTGCCCGGCCGCGAGGTTGCGACGGTAGAAGGCGTTGGACTCCTCGGCGGTGGAGAACCCGGCGTACTGCCGGATCGTCCACGGCTGGGTCGTGTACATCGTCGGGTAGGGGCCACGCAGGAACGGGCTCAGGCCGGGGTAGGTGTCGAGCGCGTCGAGACCCTCGAGGTCGGCCGCGTCGTAGGACGGCTTGATGTCGATGCCCTCGGGGCTGTGCCACGACTCCAGGTCGCCGTGGAGGCGCCCGGTGCTCGCTGCACCGGTGGTCGAGGAGGTCGCTCTGCGGCCGTCACGAGACCCGTCGAGGGAGAGCCCGGCGAAGCTCTTCGGAACGCTCATCGGAGGACCTCCCGGGTCCGGTTCAGGAAGGCCAGCGCGTCGACGCCCATCGCACAGGAGTCATCCGCGTAGTCGGCGGGCTTGCCGGCGACGATCACGTGCTTCGCCCCACGCTCCCGGAGCGCGGCGGCGGCGTCGGCGCCCCACTCGGCGTACGCCTCGTCGGTGCCGGCCAGGCACACGACGGCCTGGCCGTCGTAGGCGGCGGCCAGTGAGTCGACGCCGTCCGTCGGACCGGCGACCTCGACGGCGATGCCGCCGGCCGCGAGCAGGTTGGTCGCGAACGTGGCGCGAGCGGTGTGCTGCGCGATGCTCCCGAGCGTGGCGAGGAAGACCGGTGCGCCCGCCGGCTCGTCGCGGAGCGCCTCGAAGGACGCGCCGTAGCGGCGTACGTCGTCCGTGGCCGGCGCGCGCTCCGGCAGCGTCTCGGCGAGGTTGGGGAACTCGGAGAGGCCGGTGATCGGCCGCTTGCGCTTGGCGATGTCCGACTCGCGGCGAGCCACCACCTCGTCGATCCGGCTCTGGAGGGAGCCGTCGGCGAGCGCCGCCTCGATGCCGCCCGCCGCCTCGATCCGGTCGAGCTCGGCCCAGCCCGCGACGGCGAGGTCGTCGGTGAGCCGCTCGACCGCGTAGGCGCCGCCGGCGGGGTCGGCGACCTCGTGCACGTGCGACTCGTCCATCAGCAGGTGCGAGACGTTGCGGGCGATCCGCCGCCCGAACGCGTCCGGCTGGCCCAGCGGGGTGTCGAACGGCAGCACGGTGACCGCGTCCGCTCCCCCGACGCCCGCCGCGAAGGCGGCGACGGTGGTGCGGAGCATGTTCACGTAGGGGTCGTACTTGCTGAGCATCGGCCGGCTGGTCACCGCGTGCTGGCGCTGGTCGACGGTCTCCTCGACCTCGCTGAGCTCCAGAACGCGAGCCCACAGCCGCCGGGCAGCCCGCAGCTTGGCGATCGTCGGGAACTGCTCGTCGGTGGCGGCGTACCGGAACTCGATCAGCCCGGCGGCCGTCGCGACACCCAGGCCGGCGTCGGTCAGCGCGCGGAGGTAGGACGCGCCCGCGGCCATCGAGTAGCCGAGCTCCTGCGCGTCGGACGCGCCGAGGTCGTGGACGACCGTCGCGTCGACGACGACCGCGCGCACGCCGTGCGCCTGGGCAAGTTCTGCGACGGCGACGAGATCCGCTGGTTGAGGTGCGAGGCCCCCCGGGGCCGAGCCTCGAAACCCGCGGACCTCTTGACCGATGGGATCTGCGCCGAAGTTGGTGTCGGGATGCAGGTCCACACCGCGGTCGTCGGCGAGCTCGAGCAGCGCCTCGGCCGAGGTCTGGGGGGTGGTGGAGTCGAGGACGACGGGCGCGAGGTCGAGCAGCACGCCGTCGAGCAGCGTGGCCAGGTCGGTGTCGGGGCCGGCCTCGACCCACAGCGAGGTGACGCCGCCGTCGAGGTCGACCAGCGCGTGCTCGTTGAGGAGCTTGGCGTCGTCGCCGGCGAGGCGCGCGCGGACGTCCCACGCACCTGCTCGGGTCGGGCGGCCGGCGGTCCGCAGGTCGTCGAGGTCGGCCGGTACGCCGAGCGGCGTGATCGCGATGCCGTCGAGGGTGGTGCGGGTCAGCTTCTCCCAGACCGCCGCGTCCGCGTCCTCGTCCGTGAGCCTGCGGGACTTGCGGAGGACCGCTGCGGTCGCCGCTTCCCACTCCCCCTGGGTGTGCTGGTCCTCCGGCTGGGCCAGGGCCAGCGGCGTCGCGTCATTCGCAGCCGTCATAGGGGGTCATGCTATTGCGCCACGACCCGCGCCGGGTCGTGGCATACGTCACGCCGAGTCGGCTCAAGCTTGAGCCGACTCGGCGTCAGGTCGTGCCGAGTCGGCACAAGCTTGAGCCGACTCGGCGTCAGGACAGGCCGAGCTGGTCGCGCACGGAGCCGGTCAGCACCGCCAGCGGCATCCCGCCGCGCACCAGGACCGCGTCGTGGAACGCCGCGATGTCGAACCGGTCGCCGAGCGCTGCCTCCGCCTCGGCACGCAGGCCCATGATGTGCCGCTGCCCGACCTTGTAGGACAGCGCCTGCCCGGCCATGCCGATGTAGCGGTCGATCTCCTGCTCGACGACGATCTCGGGAACCGGCGTCCACTTCACGAACCAGTCGATCGCCTGCTGGCGGGTCCAGCCCTTGGCGTGCAGGCCGGTGTCCACGACCAGCCGCCCGGCCCGCCAGGCGTCGGCCGACAGCATGCCGAGCCGGTCGAGGTCGGAGGAGTAGAGGCCCATCTCGTCGCCGAGCCGCTCGGTGTAGAGGCCCCAGCCCTCCGCGTGGGCGGTGCTGATCCCGTAGCGCCGGAAGGTCGGCACGTCGGTCAGCTCCTGCGCGAGGGTGCGGTCGAAGTGGTGGCCGGGGATCGCCTCGTGGAAGGCGATCGCCTCGTAGCTGTAGCGGCCCCGCTCGGTCGCCTCGTGGGTGTTGATGAAGTAGGTGCCGGGACGGGACCCGTCCTCGGCCGCCGGGTAGTAGTACGCCGGCGGCATCGCCGGCGCGAGCGCCGCGGGCACAGCCTGCACCTGGCAGGGCGCCTCGGGGCGGGCGTTGAACCAGCCGTCGATCGCCTCCCACGAGCGGGCGACGATCTCCTCGGCGTGCGACACCATCTCCTCGGCGCTGCCGTAGCGGAGCTCCGGATCCGTCCGCAGCCGGTGGAAGATCTCGTCGAGCTCGGACAGGCCGAGCGCGGACTGCCCGATCGTGGCCCACTCGGCCGGCAGCTCGCGCTCCGCGTTCGCGACGCCGATCTCGTGGATTTCCTCGGGATCGACGTCCAGGCTGGTGTGCAGGTCGGCGAGCGTCTTGTAGATCCGGTCGCCGCCGGGGAGGTGCGCGAGACCCGCGTGCTCGTCGTCACGAGCCGCGGGCAGGACCACGTCGCGGATGAACTCGAGGTGGTCGGCGTACGCCGGACGCACGACCTCCGAGACGAGGGTGGCCATCCGGTCCCGCCAGTCGGCGGCGGTCCCGTCGGGCACCGAGATCCCGACGAACGGGTCCTCGTCGACCGGCCCCGCGAGGTAGCCCTCGATCTGGCCCATCACCCGCTGCACGCAGATCGCGGCCGGCGTCAGCCCGCGGGCCAGGCGGTCCCGGTTGAGCGCCGCCACCTCGTCGAAGAGACGCGGCACCTGGGCATAGCGAGCCAGCAGCTGCTCGGCCTGCTCCGCGGTCGCGGCACCGGTCTGCGAGGCGCACGAGAGCAGCTCGCCGTGCAGGCCGAGGAACGGGTCGATCGCTCCGGTCTCGATCTCGATGTCGAGGTGGGCGACCCCCGTGCGCGCCTCGTGCACCAGGAGCTCGCGGGTCAGCCGGTCGGCGGGGTCGTCGAGCTCGAGGCGCTCGGCCTCGTCCGCCGTCGCGACCAGGCCGGCGCGGACGTCCTCGAGGCTCTGTGGGTCGAGGCGCTCCAGCTGGTCGTCGAACCGGTGGTCGCCCAGGATCGTCGCCGTGCTCGGCGCCGCCTGCATCGCCCGGTCCCAGTACTCCTCTGCCAGCTTCGCGAGCCGTTCTCCGTCGGACATGCCGCGATCGTATGACGTCGGGCCAGAATGCCCGGGTGAGCTTGACGCCGCAGGACCCGCTGTCCGAGCCGAACCCCGACCTCGACCTCGAGGGCCTGCGCACGTCGGTGGAGAGGCACTGGGGGCTGGACGGGGACCTCGTCCCCCTGCACGGCGAGCGGGACCGGAACTTCCGCGTGGAGTCGGGGTCCCGGCGACACCTGCTGAAGGTGCACAACCCGGCCGACACGGAGGCGGTGGTGGACCTGCAGGTCTCGGTGCTGCGCCACCTGCGGTCGGTCGCGCCGGACCTCCCAGTCCCGGCCGCCGTGCCGACCCGTGACGGGCGACCCTGGGTGCAGCTGACCGGGCAGGACGGACGCCGGTCGCTGGCTTGGGTGCAGACCTGGCTGGAGGGCCGGCACCCGGATCCCGCGGAGATGCGCACCACCCACCTCCGGGAGTGGGGCCGGACCAGCGCCCGGCTCGGCCGGGCGCTGCGCGGGTTCGGTCACCCCGGCGCCGGGCAGCCGATGCTCTGGGACATCAAACAGCTGCCGAGGCTCCGGCCGTGGTTGTCCGCGGTCCCGGCTGCGCAGCGGTCGGCGATCGAAGTGGTCCTCGACCACTTCGACGAGCGGGTGGCCCCGGTTCTCCCGCGGCTGCGCGCGCAATTCGTCCACAACGACCTCGCGCCGACCAACGTGCTGGTCGGCGCGGACCTGGCGGTCACCGGCATCACCGACTTCGGCGACACGACGCACACCGCGCTGGTCTGCGACCTCGCCGTGGCCGCGGCCGACCTGGTCGGCGAGCTCGCGGGCGGCATCGAGATGGTGCCGGAGGTCGTCGCCGGTTATGAGGACGTGACGCCGCTGGAGGAGGAGGAGCGCGCACTCGTGATGGACCTGGTCGCGGCGAGGTACGCCGCCAGCGTCCTCATCACGGCGTGGCGCACCCGCGAGCACGGGTGGGCGCCGCCGGTCGACGAGAAGGCGAACGCCCAGCTCGAGGCGATGCTGGCGGCGGGCCTCGACGGCCTCGCGGCGCAGCGGGCCTCCGGGGCCCGTCCCCGCCGTTCCACGGAAGCCCTGGTCGAGGCCCGGCGGAGGACCTTCGGCGAGCAGGAGCTCAGCTATGAGGAGCCGCTCCACCTCCGCAGCGGTGCGGGCGTCGTGCTCCGCGCCGCCGACGGAGCGCGCTACCTCGACGCCTACAACAACGTCCCGGTGCTCGGGCACTCGCACCCCGCCGTGGCGGCAGCCGTCAGCGACCAGCTGAGGACGCTCAACACCAACAGCCGCTACCTGCAGGACGCCCCGGTCGAGCTGGCGGAGCGCTTGCTCGGCACGCTGCCCGACCGCTTCGACCGGGTGCTGCTGGTCAACTCCGGGAGCGAGGCCAACGACCTGGCGTGGCGGATCGCGTGCCACGCCACCGGCGCCCGAGGCGGCATCGCCACCGAGTGGGCCTACCACGGGGTCACCGACGCGACGTGGGCGTTCTCGCCCGAGAGCTGGCGCTCAGCCGATCCCCCGGCACACATCCGGCTGGTGCCGCCTCCTCCCGCGGACCCGGTCGCCGTGGCCGACGCCGCCCGCGCTCTGGCGTCGTCGGGGCCGGCCGTGGCGGCGATGCTCGTCGACGGCGTGTTCACCAGCGACGGGGTGCGCGGCCCGGCTCACGAGTGGACACGTGCCGCCGCCGCGGCGGTCCACGACGCAGGCGGCGTCTATGTCGCCGACGAGGTCCAGGCCGGCCACGGCCGCACGGGCGACCACCTGTGGAGCTTCGTCGCCGGCGACGTTCCCGCCGACCTGGTCACGCTCGGCAAGCCGATGGGCAACGGCTACCCCGTCGCCGCGGTGGTCGGCCCCGCGGACCTGGTGGACCCCTTCGTCGAGGGCACCGACTACTTCAGCACCTTCGGCGGGAGCACGGCGGCCTGTGCCGCGGCGATCGCCGTACTGCGGACGATCGAGGAGGAGGGCCTGGTCGAGAACGCGCGCACCGTGGGCGCCCGCCTGCTGGCCGGCCTGCGCGAGGTCGCGTCCGACCGCGACCAGCTCGCCGCGGTGCGGGGGTGGGGGCTGTCGCTGGCCGTGGACGTCGTGGACCCCACGACCGGGGAGCCCGATCCCGCGCTTGCCCGGCTGGTCGTCGAAGGCATGCGGAAGCAGGGGGTGCTGATCGGCCGCACGGGACGCTCGCGCGCCACGCTGAAGATCCGGCCGCCGCTCGTGTTCGGCGAGAGGCACGTCGACGAGCTGGTCGGCGCGCTCGCGGCCGTGGCCGGCAGCTCGTATGTTGTCCGGCCATGAAGGTGACCGATCCCGCCGGGCAGACCTGGCGCGTCACGCGGCGCTGGGTCCCCTGGCGCCGCCGGCTCAAGAGCTCGCTGGACCTGGCGCCCGACCTTCCCGTCGGCAGCCTCGGCGACGACCCGATCAGCGCGATCGTCGGGATCATCTTCCTGATCATCCTGCTGCCGTTCCTGCTGCTCGCGTTGCTTGCGAGCCTCGAGCTGCTGCTGGTCCTGCTCGTCTTCCCGTTCGCCGTGCTCGCCCGGATGATGTTCGGCCGGCACTGGCACGTCGAGGTCCGCCGTGGCTTCAAGCCGGTCTACGAGGTCGAGGCCGGCGACTGGCAGGCCAGCGGGTTGAAGATCCACGACCTCGCGGGCCTGCTGCGCCGCGGCGACACCCTCGCGCCGAACCTCGGCGAGGCGTGACGGGTCAGCGCTGGGTGAGCGCCACCCGTACGCCGAGCGCGACCAGCACGGTGCCGGCGACGGCGTCGAGTCGACGGCGCACGCGGGAGCGTCGGAAGAAGGCACCGGCGCGGCCGACGCCGTAGGCCAGGGACAGGTAGAACCCGGTCTCCAGGGTCACCTGGACCAGCGCGAGGCCGGCGGTCGTCGCGAACAGCGGTCGTCCGGCCGGGACGAACTGGGGGTAGAACGCGACCACGAAGATCGCCGCCTTCGGGTTGGCCAGCTGGACCAGCATGCCCTCGCCGAACCGGGCCCGGGCGCTGCGCAGCGCGACCGCGTCGTTCCCGGCTGCGTGACCGCCGCGCCAGGCCGAGTGCCACGCCCGGACGCCGAGGAGGACGAGCACGGCGGCGCCGACCACCTTCAAGACGACGAAGGCGACCTCGGAGACCGCGACGAGCGCCGCGAAGCCGGCCGCGGCGGCCAGCGCCCAGACATAGAGGCCCAGCTCGAGACCGAGCACCGTCGGCACGGCTCCGCGCCAGCCGGTGACCGCCGCACGCTGGAGGATCAGCGCCATCGCCGGCCCTGGCGACGCCGAGATCAGCAGCACCGCGAGCACGAAGGCAGGCATCAGGGCGACGAGGTCCACGCCGTGATGGTCGCACCGACCCGGCGGAAAATCGTCCGGACTGGTGGTGGTGTCGAACAGGCGTTCGGAGTACAATCGAAGAACAGTTCGATTCTCGGGAGATGTCGTGGAAGGTCAGCCGCTCGACCTCGACGAGGTCCGCGAGCGCCTGGTCCACGACGGCGTTCCGGCCGATGACACCGCCCGGATCGACGAGATCCGCCTGCTCGAGCAGCTCAAGTGCGCGGCCGAGGCGCGGCAGGCACGCATCGCCAGCGCCTTCGACGCCTCGCAGCGCCGCCGAGCGGCCGACCAGGGCGTGCCCGCCGACCGCCAGGGTCGCGGGGTCGCCCATCAGGTCGCGTTCGCCCGCCGCGTCTCCCCCAACCGCGGGATGCGGCTGCTCGGGCTGGCCAAGGTGCTGCCCGAGATGCCGCACCTCGCGGCAGCGTTCGCCGAGGGTCGGGTGACGGAGTGGCGGGTGACGCAGCTGCTCAAGGAGACCGCGTGCCTGACCCTCGAGCACCGGCAGGAGGTCGACCAGCGACTCTGCGCCGACGCCGACGAGCTGGAGCGCACCGGCGACCGGCAGCTGCTCGGCAGGGCCCGCGCACTCGCAGCCGAGCTCGACGCCAAGGCAGCCGCCGAGGCTCGCGCCAAGGCCGAGAACAACCGCCGGGTCACGCTCCGGCCGGCGCCGGACACGATGACCTACCTGACCGGGCTGCTCCCGGTGAAGGACGGAGTTGCGGCTCTCGCCTCGCTCCGTGCGGCTGCGCAGCAGAAGGTCAGTGCCGGCGAGATGACCTCGATCAGCCAGGCGATGGCCGATGTCCTCGTCGAGCGGGTGACCGGCCGCGCACCGGGCAGCGGCGTCCCGGTGACGATCGACCTCGTGATGACCGACAACGCGCTCCTCGACGGGTCCGACGACACTGCCTACCTCGACGAGAACGGCCCGATCCCCGCCGACCTCGCCCGCGCGATCGTCGCCGGCAACGTCGACGCGGGCCTCAGGACCTGGATCCGCCGC
The DNA here is from genome assembly GCF_039537325.1 of Nocardioides panacisoli. Taxonomy (GTDB): domain Bacteria; phylum Actinomycetota; class Actinomycetes; order Propionibacteriales; family Nocardioidaceae; genus Nocardioides; species Nocardioides panacisoli. The sequence continues at coordinate 548,363 of NZ_BAABAH010000001.1, read as the reverse complement.
CTCTACACCGCCCCCAGCAGCGGTGAGCTGGTGTCGATGGACTCCCGCCAGCGGCTCTTCCCAGCCCTGCTCGCCAAGATGATCACGCTGCGCGACCAGTACTGCCGGAACCCGTGGTGCAACAGCCGGATCAAGCACACCGACCATGTGCGACCACACCACGAAGACGGGGCCACCTCGGCCGAGAACGGCCAGGGTCTCTGCGAGTCCTGCAACCACGCCAAACAGGCACCCGGCTGGAGCGCCGAGGTCTTCGACGCCCACTCGCACACGGTCGCCACCACGACACCGACCGGGCACACCTACCTCTCCCAGGCTCCGCCCCTGGTCCGGGTCGCACCTGACAACCTCCGTTACGTCGAGCGACGCCACACCTCGCCGATCAAGCTCGAGCTCGACCTCTACTACGAGCCCGCCTGAGCTCGTCACGCCTGCCGAAGGAACCGGAGTACAGCGAGCACGCGCCGGTTCTCCCGGTCGTCGGGGTGCAGGTCCAGCTTGGTGAAGATGTTGCGTACGTGGCCCTCGACCGTCTTCGGGCTCAGGTGCAGCTCCTCGGCGAGCGCCTGGTTGGACAGGCCCTGGGCCATCAGCTCGAGGACCCGCCGTTCGCGGTCGGTCAACCGGTCGACCGGGTCGTCGCGGCGCGGGCGGGCGACCAGGCGGGCGACCAGCTCAGGGTCGATCACGACCTCCCCGCCGGCGACCCGGCGTACGTCGACCGCGAAGACGCCCAGGTCGGAGACCCGCTCCTTGAGCAGGTAGCCGACGCCGCGGTCGAAGTCGGTCATCAGGCGCAGCGCGTGGTGCGCCTCGACGTACTGGGACAGGATCAGCACACCCACCTCGGGCGCTAACGCGCGGATCTCCGTTGCTACCTCGATCCCCTCGTCGTCGAAGCCGGGCGGCATCCGAAGGTCCACGACGGCCACGTCCGGCGGCTCGGCGCGCACGGCCGCGAGCAGCTCGGGACCCGTCGCAGCCTGGGCGGCGACCTCGAAGCCGGCGTCGTCCAGGATCCGCGCCATGCCCTCCCGGAACAGCACCGCGTCGTCGGCGAGCATCACGCGCACGGCAGGACCGCGCCGATCTTGGTACCGCCGCCGGGCGGGCTGTCGACCTCGAGGCGTGCACCGAGCGCTGCGAGACGGTCGGCGAGGCCCTGGAGCCCGGTCCCCCGCCCGGCGTCCGCGCCGCCGGCCCCGTCGTCGGACACCCGGACCTCGAGACCACGGTCGGTCCGGGTGATCCGGACGTCCGCGGACCGCGCGCCGGCGTAGCGCGCCACGTTGGTCAGCCCCTCGGCGACGAGGAAGTACGCCGTCGCCTCGACCTCCGCGGGCGGTCGGCTCGGGAGGTCGACCTCGAGCCGGACCGGCACCGGGCAGCGGTCGACGAGGCCCTCGACCGCGACGGCCAGGCCTTCGCGGGTGAGCGCGGGCGGGTGCAGTCCGCGGGCGAGCTCGCGCAGCTCGGCGGTCGCCTCGAGGAGGTGGGAGCGGGCCGCGGCCGCGTGCTCGGCGACCTCCCGTGCGTCGGACCGCTCCGCGAGCTTGCCCAGCATCGCGAGCTCGACGCTCAGCGCAACGAGCCGCTGCTGGGCGCCGTCGTGGAGGTCTCGCTCGACCCGCCGACGGGCCGCGTCGCCGGCGGTCACGATCCGACGGGCCGCCGCCCGCATCTCCTGCTCCTTCTCACGGTGGTCGATCACCAGCCCGGTCTGCGCGACCAGGTCGTCGAGCAGCCGGCGCTCGCCGTGGCTGAGGGGCTCACCGACCGGCTTGCGGAACGTGAGCGCACCGCGCACGTCGCCGTCGTGGAGCACCGGTCGCACGTGCCAGCGAGGGCCGGCGAGGTCGCCGAGCGCTCGGGTGCGGGCATCCGCCGGTGGCGCGTCCGGCCACGCGGCGGCAGGGACCAACCCGTGCTCGGCACCGACCCAGACGACCACCTCGGTCGCGCCGACGGCGCCGGCCACGGTCGCGGCCACCCCCTCGAGCAGCTCCTCGGGTGCCTCCTGGAGCTGGGCGGAGAGCCGGGCGAGCGACTCGTAGGGGGTGGCGCGGTGGCCGTAGGCCAGCCGGTCGGCCAGCCGCTGGGCGCGTCGTCGGACCGGTTCGAAGGCCACCGCGACGAGGGCCGTGGCCACGAGGGCGAGCACGTTGTCGGAGGCCGGGACGATCGCGCCGACACCGAGCACGACGGACACGTACCCCATGGTGATGACCAGCGCCATCGCGCCGACGACCAGCGTCTTGTTGATGACCGGGTCGATGTCGTAGAGCCGGTACTTGAGGATCGCGACGCCTGCCGCCAGCGGCACGAGGGACGTCGCGACCAGCCCGGGCACCGGCGAACCGACGGTCGCCACGCCCCCGATCAGCACCGCGGCGGCCACCGCGACGGCGTACACGAACCACCGCATCTGGCGGGTCTCGTCACCCGTGGCCCGGCGGACACGGACCACGACGGCGGCCACCCAGACGAGCAGGAACACCTGGTAGCAGGCGGCCATCACGGGATAGCCCACGTCGACTGCGGGCCCGCGACCGGGGACGGCGAACGGGAAGTCGAGGCGCGAGGAGCGCCAGTCGTCCTCGATCGGCCACAGTGCCGAGGCCAGCGCGATCAGCGCGGCGACCGCGACCATCGCGACGACGACCGGCCGCCACCGACGAGACGGCAGCCGGCCGTCCGGGAAGAGCATGATCGTGGTCCCGGTCAGCGCCATGCCCAGCGGCACCTGCCAGATCGAGAACCACGCCAGCCAGGACGCGGCCGGGAGGTCCCGCTGGTCGAGGCCGTACTGGCGCCCGAAGTACATCGCCGCCGACTGCAGGCCCGACGCGACGAACAGGAACCCCACCAGGTGGCCGGGGCGCATCCGGAGCACGTAGAGGCCCACGGCGGTGAAGGTCAGCGCGAGCAGGCCGTTGTGCACGTTGGACACCTGGAAGCCGAGCGACGCCCCGTAGCCGACCAGCCCCAGGACGAGCACGCCGACGGCGGCGACCGCGGCCTCGCGCGCCGCCGACGGGACCTCGTCGAACGGGTCCGGCTCGACGACCACCGGGGACATGCTCGGATGCTGGCACAGCGCGCGCCGTCGCGTACGAGGGTTGACCCTCGTCGGCCGCCGGGACAGCCCGGATGTGCCAGGAGCGGAGCAGGGCGACCGTTGCCTCATGACCACCACCCAGACCCGCGCGGCCACGGCCGCTCCCCCGCGCCTGGACCGGCTCGGCTCGGTCCTCCTCACCCTCGGCGGCGTCGCGTTCTTCGCCTACGGCCCGCTGCACCCGGTGGGCGACGACGCAGGCGACAAGACCGAACAGCTCCACTCCATGCTCGTCGACTCGTGGTGGTACCCGTCCCACGCGATCGGTCTCCTCGCGTTCAGCTCGATCGCCGCCGGGCTGCTGGCCATCGCCAGGGACCCGGTTCTGCCGGCTCCGGCCGCCCGCACGACGCGCGTGGTCGGGGTCATCGGCGTGGTCATGGTCCTCGGCCAGCTCGTGCACACGTTCGCAGCGACCCAGGCCTCGGCGATCTCGGACGGAAGCACCACCCCGCTGGTCAAGGCGTTCATGGGCGTCGAGACCGTCGTCAACCCGGCGTGGTCGCTCGGCATCGCGGTGCTGGCCGTGGTCGGGGGGCTCAGCCGCACCATCGGCAACCGTGTCCTGCTGCCGATCGGCCTCGTCGGCGGGCTGGCGTTCGCCCTCGCGAACGCCACCATCGCTTTCACCGACACGTTCGACGCGCTCTTCCCCGTCGCCGGGCTGATCGGCCTCTGGACGGTCGCAGCCGGCATCACCGGCCTGATGCGCCGGGCGGTGTGAGCACCGGCGGTTCACCCGACATCCACCCGGAGATGGGGATCCCGAAAGGTCGCTGGACCACCGTGGCCGCATGAGGATCGCACTGGTGGCGGAGACGTTCTACCCGGCCGTCGACAGCACGACCAGGACGCTGAAGGCGACGGCCGACCGGCTCGTCGACGCCGGCCACACCGTGCGGATCATTGCTCCGGGTCCTGGCCTCGCGAGCTACCGGGGCTGCGACGTGGTGCGGGTGCGCCCGCTCGAGCCGGCCAGCGGCCAGGTCCGGGAGGCGATCGCCGACTTCGCGCCCGACGTGGTGCACGCCGCGTCACCGCGGCTCGTCGGCCGCAAGGCGCTCAAGCACGCCGTCCGCGCCGGCATCCCGACCGTGGTCGTCGAGCAGTCCCCCGTGCTCGATCTCGCCGCCGACTACTGGAAGGCCAAGGTCGCCGCCCGCGCGTCCACCCTCCTGGTGACCTCGCGCTGGATGGTCGCCCGCGCCCGGGAGCTCGGCGTGGAGGCGGAGGTGTGGGCGCCCGGCGTCGACCCGCTCGCGTTCCACCCGCGGCTCCGCGACCCGTGGCTGCACGAGTCGTGGTCGAAGGCCAAGTCCCAGCACGGCCCGCGGGTTGTCGTGGGCTACGTCGGCAGCCTCGAGAAGAGGCACGGCGTACGTCGGCTGGCCGAGCTCGCCGACCTCCGGGACATCCGCCTCGTCGTGATCGGCGACGGCCCCGAGCGCGCCTGGCTGGAGAGGAGGCTTCCCGACGCGCGCTTCACCGGGCCGCTCGAGACCGGCGACCTGACGATCGCCGTACCGACCCTGGACGTCCTGGTCCACCCCGGGGAGCACGAGACGGACTGCCACGCGCTGCGCGAGGCCGCCGCGTCCGGTGTGCCGGTGGTCGCGGCGCGCGCCGGCGGCGCCCCCGACGTGGTGCGCCACCTCGAGTCCGGCCTGCTGTTCGACCCCGCGGACAGGCACGACCTGCGCCGGGCGGTCGCGGCGGTCGCCACGGACAAGCACCGCCGCCTCCTCGGCGCCGCCGGCCGCGAGCTCGTCGCCGAGCGCACCTGGGCCGACGCCGTCGACGAGCTGCTGACGCACTACCCGGCGCCTGCGCCCCTGGTTGCGTGAGGGCTCAGTCCCGGCCGTCGTAGTCCTTGTTCCGGATCCCGATCTTGTTGCCGAGCCACACCAGCGGGTCGTACTTCTTGTCGACCACGCGCTCCTTCATCGGGATGATCGCGTTGTCGGTGATCTTGATGCCCTCGGGGCAGACCTCCGTGCAGCACTTGGTGATGTTGCACATGCCGATGCCCGCAGCGCCCTGAGCCAGCTCGCGCCGGTCGTGGGTGTCGAGCGGGTGCATGTCCAGCTCGGCGTAGCGCAGGAAGAAGCGCGGTCCGGCGAACGCCGGCTTGTTCTCGTCATGGTCACGGACGACGTGGCAGGTGTTCTGGCACAGGAAGCACTCGATGCACTTCCGGAACTCCTGGCCGCGCTCGACGTCGATCTGGGCCATCCGCCGCTTGCCGTCCGCGTCCCGCGGCGGCGGCGCGAACGACGGGACCTGCTTGGCCTTCTCGTAGTTGAACGAGACGTCCGTGACCAGGTCGCGGATCACCGGGAAGGAGCGCATCGGCGTGACCGTGATCGTCTCGGCCGGGTCGTAGTCGGAGAGCCGGGTCATGCACATCAGCCGGGGCCGGCCGTTGACCTCGGCGCTGCAGGAGCCGCACTTGCCCGCCTTGCAGTTCCAACGTACGGCGAGGTCGCCGGCCTGCGTGGCCTGGAGGCGGTGGATCGCGTCCAGCACGACCTCGCCCTCGGACACCTCGACCGTGTAGTCGCCCAGGTCGCCTCCGGACTGGTCGCCGCGCCAGACCCGCATCTTCAGCTCGTAACCCATCGTCGCTCTACTCCTCCTCGAAGAACTTCTTGAGCTCGTCGGGCATGACGGGCAGTGGTTGCTCGGACAGGTCCACACCGGTGCCGGTGGAGTCGAGGCGGAGCACGAGGTTCTTGCCGCCCCACTCCGGGTCGGGACCCGGGAAGTCGTCGCGGGTGTGGCCGCCGCGGGACTCCTGCCGCGCGAGCGCGGCCTTGGCGATGCACTCGCTGACCAGCAGCATGTTCCGCAGGTCGATCGAGAGGTGCCAGCCCGGGTTGTACTGCCGGTGGCCCTCGACGGTCATGTGCGCGGCCCGCTCCTTGAGCTTCTGGATCTCCCCGAGCGCCGACTCCAGCTCCGCGGCGACGCGGATGATGCCGACCAGGTCGTTCATCGTCTGCTGCAGGTCCTGCTGGATCGTGTACGGGTTCTCCCCGCCCTGCACCTCGAACGGCGCCAGCGCCGACCTCTGCGCCGCCGCGACCTCCTCGTCGGACACTCCCGGCCGCGACGACCCGAGTCCGCCGGCGTGGGCCGCGGCCGCGTCGCCGGCGCGCTTGCCGAAGACGATCAGGTCGGACAGCGAGTTGCCGCCGAGTCGGTTGGACCCGTGCATGCCACCCGAGCACTCGCCGACGGCGTACAGGCCGGCGACGACCGAGACCTCCGTCTCCGGGTCGACCTCGACCCCACCCATCACGTAGTGGCAGGTCGGCCCGATCTCCATCGGCTCGGCGGTGATGTCGACGTCGGCCAGCTCCTTGAACTGGTGGTACATCGACGGGAGCCGGCGCTTGATGAACTCGGGCGACCGCCGCGAGGCGATGTCGAGGAAGATCCCGCCGTGCGGGCTGCCTCGGCCCGCCTTGATCTCGGAGTTGATCGCTCGAGCGACCTCGTCACGGGGCAGGAGCTCCGGTGGCCGGCGGTTGTTCTTCTTGTCCTCGTACCACCGGTCGGCCTCCTCCTCGGTGTCGGCCGTCTCCTTCTTGAAGAAGTCCGGGATGTAGTCGAACATGAACCGCTTGCCCTCGGAGTTCCTGAGGATGCCGCCGTCACCGCGCACCGACTCGGTGACGAGCAGGCCCTTCACCGAGGGCGGCCACACCATCCCGGTCGGGTGGAACTGGACGAACTCCATGTTGATGAGCGTCGCGCCGGCGCGCAGGGCCAGGGCGTGGCCGTCGCCGGTGTACTCCCACGAGTTCGACGTCACCTTGAACGACTTGCCGATGCCGCCGGTCGCGAGCACCACCGAGGGTGCTTCGAAGACCACGAACCGGCCCGTCTCCCGCCAATAGGCGAAGGCGCCGCTGATCTGGTCGCCGGACTTGAACAGGTCGGTGACCGTGCACTCCATGAACACGTCGATGCCGAGCGCCACCAGCCGCTGCTGGAGCGTGCGGATGATCTCCAGGCCGGTGCGGTCGCCGATGTGGGCGAGCCGCGCGTAGCGGTGGCCGCCGAAGTCGCGCTGGCTGATCAGCCCGTCGTCGGTGCGGTCGAACAGCGCGCCCCAGTCCTCGAGCTCCATCACCCGCTCGGGGGCCTCCTGGGCGTGCAGCTGCGCCATCCGCCAGTTGTTGAGCATCTTCCCGCCGCGCATGGTGTCGCGGAAGTGGACCTGCCAGTTGTCGTCGGGGTAGAGGTTGCCCATCGCCGCCGCGCAGCCGCCCTCGGCCATCACCGTGTGCGCCTTGCCGAGCAACGACTTGCAGACCACGGCGACCTTGGCGCCGGACTCGTGCGCGGCGATCGCCGCGCGCAGGCCGGAGCCGCCGGCGCCGATCACGATCACGTCGTAGCCGTGCCGCTCGATGCCCCCGGCCGCGTCCGGTGACATCTCGTTCCCGGTCATGGGGTGGCGTTCGCTCGTGGAAGTCATGGGTCAGAAGAACCTCAGGTCGTCGATGGTGCCGTTGGCGATCAGGAAGATGTAGAGGTCGACGATCGCGATCGAGAACAGCGAGTACCACGCGTACCGCGGGTGGCTCCCGTTCAGCTTCGAGACGAGCGTCCACATCCGGTAGCGGACGGGGTGCTTGGAGAAGTGCCGGAGCCGGCCGCCGACGATGTGCCGGCACGAGTGGCAGGAGAGGGTGTAGAGCCAGATCAGCGCCGCGTTGACGAGCATCAGCAGGGTGCCGAGCCCCATGTGGATGCCGTTCCACTCGGCGTTCTCGTCGCGGAAGCCCAGGATCGCGTCGTAGGTCAGCAGCACCGCGAACAGCACGGCGACGTACCAGAACCAGCGGTGGGCGTTCTGCAGGATCAGCGGGAACCGGGTCTCACCGCTATAGGCCGAGTGCGGCTCGGCCACCGCGCACGCCGGCGGGCTGAGCCAGAAGGCCCGGTAGTAGGCCTTCCGGTAGTAGTAGCAGGTCATCCGGAAGCCGAGCGGGAAGATCAGGACGATCAGCGCCGCGGACAGCGGCCACCAGTCGAAGGGCTGGCCGAAGTCCGAGGACCCCTTCACGCAGTCGCCGAGGCACGGCGAGTAGAACGGCGAGAGGTACGGCGGCGCGTAGTAGTCGCTGCCCTGGAACGCCCGGAAGGTCGCGTAGACCACGAAGGCCCCGAAGACCACGAACGTGGTCAGCGGCGACAGCCACCAGCGATCGGTCCGGAGCGTCTTCTCCTCGATCGAGGCCCGGGTGGGCCCGTGGACGCCGGTGGTGCCTGTCGTCATCGCATGTCCTCACGCGGTTAGGAGACGGAGCGGGAGAGAGTCTGCCCACAGATTCCCGATTGTGAAAGGGACCACACCGGAAACCCCTGCGGTCCGTTCTTCGTTCCGGGCGCTGTACCGTGGCCGGTCGTGGCAGTCCCTCTCTCCCAGCAACCGAGGCTCGTCGAGCACGCTCGGGCATCCCGGACCACGATCGCGCTGAAGTTCCTCATCGCCGCCAGCGGCGCGCTGTTCATCGGCTTCGTGCTCGTCCACATGTACGGCAACCTCAAGGCGTTCGCCGGGCACGACTCGTTCAACGAGTACGCCGCCCACATCCGGACCATCGGCGAGCCGTTCCTCCCGCACGAGGGCTTCCTCTGGCTGCTGCGCGGCCTGCTGATCCTGGCCCTCGTGGTCCACGTCGTGACCAGCGTGGCGCTCTGGCGGCGGGCGGCGAAGGCGCGCCCGGTCAAGTACGTGGTCAAGAAGGACACCGGGGCGATCCCCGCGGCCCGGATCATGCGGATCGCCGGAGTCTGGATCTTCGGCTTCCTGGTCTGGCACCTGATCAACTTCACGATCGGCAAGGTCAACCCGGCCGGCGGCCCCACGAACGACCCCTACAACCTCCTCGTCGACGACTTCAAGACCTGGTGGAACACGATCATCTACCTGGTCTCGATGGCCTTCCTCGGAGCGCACCTGCACCACGGGACCTGGAGCGCCCTGCAGACGATGGGCTGGACCAGCTCGGCGCGGGCGCGCGCCCGGGCCCAGACGTTCGCGCTGGCAGTGGCGATCGTCATCGCCGGCGGGTTCTCGCTCGTCCCGATCGCCGTCCTCGTCGGCATCATCGACTGACCGGCCTACCCAGAGGGATCGACTCATGACCGACATGCCGGACACCACCCTGACCCACCACGGCGCGCACGACGAGCCGTCCGCCGGGCAGTACGACGACGCCTCGGGCTACTACACGCTCGGGGAGCCGATCGAGGACACCAAGGCCCCTGACGGCCCGATCGCGGACCGCTGGCAGACCCGCAAGTTCGAGGCGCGACTGGTCAACCCGGCCAACCGCCGCAAGCTCGACGTGATCATCGTCGGCACCGGCCTGGCCGGCGGCGCAGCGGCTGCCACCCTCGGCGAGGCCGGCTACAACGTGAAGTCCTTCTGCTACCAGGACTCCCCGCGCCGGGCGCACTCGATCGCGGCCCAGGGCGGCATCAACGCGGCCAAGAATTACAAGGAGGACGGCGACTCCGTCCACCGGCTCTTCTACGACACCGTCAAGGGCGGCGACTACCGCTCGCGCGAGTCGAACGTCTACCGCCTGGCCGAGGTCAGCACCAACATCATCGACCAGTGCGTCGCGCAGGGCGTCCCGTTCGCGCGCGAGTACGGCGGCCTGCTCGACAACCGCTCGTTCGGCGGTGTGCAGGTGTCCCGCACCTTCTACGCCCGCGGCCAGACGGGTCAGCAGCTGCTGATCGGCGCCTACCAGGCCATGGAGCGCCAGGTGAAGCTCGGGACCGTCACGGCGTACACCCGGCACGAGATGCTCGAGCTGGTCATCGTCGACGACGGCAACGGCCCGCGGGCGCGAGGCATCATCGCGCGCAACATGGTGACCGGCGAGATCGAGACCCACCTGGCCGACGTCGTCGTGCTGGCGTCCGGCGGCTACGGCAACGTCTTCTACCTGTCGACGAACGCGATGGGCTCCAACGTCACCGCCGCGTGGCGCGCGCATCGCAAGGGCGCCTACATGGCCAACCCCTGCTACACCCAGATCCACCCGACGTGCATCCCGGTCTCCGGCGAGCACCAGTCCAAGCTGACGCTGATGAGCGAGTCGCTCCGCAACGACGGCCGGATCTGGGTGCCGAAGAACAAGGAGGACTGCACCAAGGACCCGCGGGAGATCCCCGAAGAGGACCGCGACTACTACCTGGAGCGGATCTACCCGTCCTTCGGCAACCTGGTCCCCCGCGACATCGCGTCCCGCGCCGCGAAGTACGTCTGCGACGAGGGCCGCGGCGTCGGCCCGATGGTCGGCGACTTCCGCCGCGGCGTCTACCTCGACTTCGCCGAGGCCATCGAGCGTCTGGGCGAGGACGCGATCCGCGAGAAGTACGACAACCTCTTCGACATGTACGAGCGCATCACCGGCGAGAACCCCTACCAGGTCCCGATGCGCATCTACCCGGCGGTGCACTACGTCATGGGCGGCCTGTGGGTCGACTACGACCTGCAGTCGACCATCCCCGGCCTGTTCGTGACCGGGGAGGCCAACTTCTCCGACCACGGCGCCAACCGGCTCGGCGCCTCGGCGCTGATGCAGGGCCTGGCCGACGGCTACTTCGTCCTCCCGCACACCATCCGCGACTACCTCGCGGACGGCCCGTTCGAGAAGATCGACGAGACGCACCCCGCGGTCGTCGAGGCGAAGCAGTTGGTGGAGGACCGGGTCGAGAAGCTGCTCTCGATCCAGGGCACCCGCTCGGTCGACAGCTACCACCGCGAGCTCGGCAACATCATGTGGGAGTACTGCGGCATGGAGCGGTCCGCCGAGGGCCTGCGCAAGGCCATCGACATGATCCGCGAGCTGCGCGCGGACTTCTGGACCAACGTCAAGGTGCTCGGCAGCTCGACGTCGCTCAACCAGAGCCTGGAGAAGGCCGGCCGGGTGGCCGACTTCCTCGAGCTCGGCGAGCTGATGTGCATCGACGCGCTCAACCGGCGCGAGTCCTGCGGCGGCCACTTCCGGGCCGAGTCGCAGACCGAGGACGGCGAGGCGCTGCGCCACGACGACGAGTTCGCCTACGTCGCCGCATGGGAGTGGGCGGGCGAGTACGGCACGCCCGACACCCTCCCGATCCTCCACAAGGAGGAGCTGACCTACACGGCCATCGAGATGAAGCAGAGGTCCTACAAGTGAGCCAGGATGGCACCGCCGGCATGAACCTGACTCTGAAGATCTGGCGTCAGACCGGCCCGGAGGACAAGGGCGGGATCCACACCTACCAGGTCGAGGGCGTGTCCTCGGACATGAGCTTCCTGGAGATGCTCGACGTCCTCAACGAGCAGCTGAACGAGGCCGGCGAGGAGCCGGTCGCGTTCGACTCCGACTGCCGCGAGGGCATCTGCGGCACCTGCTCGCTGATGATCAACGGCGACGCGCACGGCCCGGAGGTCACCACGACCTGCCAGCTGCACATGCGCTCGTTCAAGGACGGCGACACCATCACCATCGAGCCGTGGCGCTCGGCGGCGTTCCCGGTGATCAAGGACCTGATCGTGGACCGGTCGGCCCTCGACCGGATCATCCAGTCCGGCGGCTACATCTCCGCGAACACCGGCTCGGCGCCGGAGGCCAACTCGGTGCCGGTGCCCCGCGACGACGCGATGCGCGCGTTCAACGTCGCGACCTGCATCGGGTGCGGCGCCTGCGTCGCGGCCTGCCCGAACGGCTCCGCCTCGCTGTTCGTCGGCGCGAAGATCACCCACCTCGGTGAGCTGCCCCAGGGTCAGCCCGAGCGGTGGAGCCGGGTCGTCGACATGGTGAGCCAGCACGACGCCGAGGGCTTCGGTGGCTGCACCAACATCGGCGAGTGCTCCGCGGCCTGCCCGAAGGAGATCCCGATGGACGTGATCAGCCAGATGAACCGGGACCTGCGCACCGCGCTGACGCACGGCCACTGAGCCGAGTGTCGGGGCCCACTCGACCGAGCGTCGGGGCCCACTCGACCGAGCGTCGGGGCCCACTCGACCTGTACTGTCTGGCCGTCCACGATCTCGGGAGGGCCGATGAGCAGCGCGCCACCACCAGCACCGCCAGGACCACCGCCGTCGGCGCCGCCGCCGGGGTGGAGCCCGGGCCCGCCGCCGAGCGGGCGGCGTACGCCGTGGGGGTGGATCGTCGCCGGCGTGGTGATCGTCCTGGTCCTGGTCGTGGGCGCGGTCCTCGCGGTGGTGCTGCTGAACGGCGACGACGAAGCGACCGCCGACGACTCCCCCTCGACCCCGGCGTCCTCCGCGGCGTCCTCGGCCGCCACGTCACCGACCGCTGCGCCGGTCTCCGCGTCGGCGTTGGCCGGCCACTGGCGGGGCACCTACACCTGCGCGCAGGGTGACACCGGGCTGAGCCTCGACGTGATCGCCACGAGCGACAGCCAGCTGACCGCGATCTTCCACTTCCGGAAGATCCCGGAGAACCCCGACGTCCCCGAGGGCAGCTACAAGATGACGGGCACCCTCGAGGACGGCAAGCTGCGGCTGCGCAGGCTGGCGTGGATCGACCGGCCGCAGGGCTACGTGATGGTCGGCCTCAACGCGAAGGTCACCGACGCCCAGCCCGACGAGCTGACCGGCACGGTGAGCAACGTCGGCTGCCAGGAGTTCACGATCACCCGGCAGTGAGCGGCTCGGTCAGCCCTTCGAGCCGCGCAGCGCCTTGACGCCGAGCGAGCCCAGGACGCCGGCGATGGCGAAGTTCACGACGATCAGCACCGTGTGCGCGATCCAGTAGCCCGCGGCGCGGTCCTCTCCCGACTCGTAGGCCGAGTAGAGGTTCTTGGCGAAGTTGCCGAACGTGATGACGTTCCAGGCCGCGACCACCAGGAGCAGTACGGCGTGCTTGCGCTCGAACTTCATGAGACCTTCTTCCGCTTCCTCAGGAGGGCGACCGCCGTCAGCATGACACCCGCTCCGGCAGCGAACGGAGCCGCCCACCCCGGCGCGGTGCGCTCTGGGACCTGCGTCACGTCGACCGGGGGCGACTGCGGCCCCTGGACGAGCTCGGGGTCCCCGCCGCGCAGGGCGCGCGCGGCCCGGCTGGTGTGCGCCCACGAGGCGGCGTACAGCACCACCCGCGAGAAGTAGTTGATCCAGACGACGAGGATCAGGGCGATCCCGAACGCCTGGAAGGCGGGCTGGCCTCGCGTCCCCGCGAGGAGCTCGCCGGAGAGCTGCTTGAGCAGCTCGAACGCGACCGCGCCGAGCACCGCCCCCGCCCACAGGGCCCGGGCAGGCGTCGGCGGGTCGGCGAGCAGCCGGAACATCAGGAAGAACAGGACCGTGCCGGCGGCGACGCCGAGCAGCACGCCGATCACCCACACCAGCCAGCCGAGCTCGCTGCCGAGGCCGAGATGGTCGACGACCCACCCGGAGGCGCGGGTCACGACGCCGGACAGGCCGACGCTCGTCATCAGCACCACCCCGAGGACGACCAGGGTCACCAGGTCGCGGACCAGCCCCATCACGAAGTTCGGGCGCAGCGCCTTCGGCTCCTCGAACACGGCGATCAGTGCGTTGCGCAGGGCGGAGAGCCAGCCGAGGCCCGTGTACAGCACGCCCGCGAGACCGATCAGCCCGACGGCGCCGGCGTAGTTCTCGAAGTCGGAGAGCGGGATCTCGCCGTCGCCACCACCGATCAGGTGCGGCAGGACCTGGTCGAGCGCGTTGATCAGTGCCTCGCGCGCGCCGGGATAGACCCTCGCGACGTAGCCCACGACGAAGAACGCCAGCGCCAGGATCGGGAAGACGGACAGGAACCCGAAGTAGGTCACCCCGCCGGCCTGCTGGCTGCCGTTGACCTCCCCGAAGTGGCTGACGGTCCGCACGACGTGATCGAGCAAGGGCCGCCGCTCGCGCGCTCGCGCGATCCGCTCCTTGACCCGGCTCACCAGCGACACGTCGGGGTCAGCCTCCGCCGAGGTCGAAGGTCCGGCTCACCTTCCACCCCGCCCGGTCCTCGTGGACGTAGAGGTGGAACCGGGTGACGTCGAAGGCGCAGTCGAAGCCCGCGAGGTCGTCGAACGCGCGGTCCAGGCCCTCGTCGGGAAGGTGGTGGGCGACGGTCACGTGCGGGTGGTAGGGGAAGGAGAGGTCCATGGCGAGCGGTCCTCGTCGTACGGCGTCGGCGAGCTGCTCGCACTGGGAGATCCCCTCAGCGAGTCCGATGAACACCACGGGGGACACGGGCCGGAAGGTACCCGTTCCCCGCAGGTGCACACGGAACGGCGGGACCGCGGTGGCGGCCTCGCCGAGGTGCTCCTCGATCTCGGTGAGGTCGGCGCCGACCTCGGTCGGCGGCACCAGCGTCACGTGCGTCGGGACACCGACGGCGGTCGGGTCGCCGATCTCGCGGCGGTAGTCCTTGAGCTCGGACGCCCACGGCTCCGGCACCGCGATCGCCACCCCGATGGTCGACATCGGCTCAGCGGCCGCTCGGAGCGGCGAAACCGACCCGCTGGTAGACGTCGCGCAGGGTCGCGTCCGCGACCCCGTGGGCCGTCTCCGCGCCCTTCTGGAGCACCGACGTGAGATAGGCCTGGTCGTCGAGCAGCTCGAGGGTGCGCTCGCGGAACGGGGTCACGAACGAGACCACGAGATCGGCGAGGTCGGCCTTCAGGTCGCCGTACCCCTTGCCGGCGTACTGGTCGACGAGCGCGTTCACCGACTCGCCGCTGAGCGCGGAGAAGATCGTGAGCAGGTTGCTGACACCGGGCTTGTCCTCGGGGTCGAACCGGATCTCGCTGCCGGAGTCGGTGACGGCGGAGCGGATCTTCTTCGCGCTCCGAGCCGGGTCGTCCAGCATCTCGACGATGCCGTTGGGCGAGGACCCCGACTTCGACATCTTCGCGGCCGGGTCCTGCAGGTCGTAGATCTTGGCGGTCGCCTTGAGGATGTAGGGCTCCGGCAGCCGGAAGGTCTTCTTGAACCGGCTGTTGAACCGCTGGGCGAGGTCCCTGGTCAGCTCCAGGTGCTGGCGCTGGTCCTCGCCGACCGGCACGTAGTGCGGCCGGTAGAGCAGGATGTCGGCCGCCTGCAGGATCGGGTAGGTCAGCAGGCCGACGCTCGCCGATCCCTCGCCACCCTTGGCCGACTTGTCCTTGAACTGGGTCATCCGGCGGGCCTCGCCGAGGCCGGTCAGACCGTTGAGCACCCAGGCCAGCTGCGCGTGGGCCGGGATCTGGCTCTGCACGAAGATCGCCGACTTCTCGGGGTCGATGCCCATCGCGATCAGCTGGGCGGCCGCCCGCAAGGTGCGCTCGCGCAGCACCTTGGGGTCCCACTCGACGGTGATCGCGTGCAGGTCGGCGATGAAGAAGAACGGCTGGTGGTCGCGCTGGAGGTCCACCCACTGCCGCAGCGCGCCGAGGTAGTTGCCGAAGTGGAACGAGTCCGCCGTCGGCTGGATCCCGGAGAGGACCCGGGGCCGGGCCCCTCCCGAGGGCGCCTCCGGCTGCCCCGCCTGCGGCTGAGCCTCCGCCGCCCTGCTCTGCTCGAACGTCGCCGACATGGCGCGATTGTCTCAGGAGCTGCCCGGGCTCAGCCCGCCAGGTGCCCCCAGCGCGCGGCGAGCTCGGCCCACGGCCCGACCTCGGCGACGGTCCCGTCGACGAGCACCACGACGCGGTCGGCCTGGGCGAGCGCGGCGCGCTTGGAGGTGGCGCCGACGACCGTCGCACGGCGGGCCCGCAGGGCAGACCACAGCTCGATCTCGGTGGCCGCGTCGAGCGCGCTCGAGACGTCGTCGGCGAGCAGCAGCTCGGCGTCGGCCGCGAGCGCGCGCGCCAGCGCGAGCCGTTGCACCTGACCCCCGGAGAGGCGTACGCCGCGGTGGCCGACGACGGCGGTGGGCCCGCCCGCCTCCGCCACGTCCTCCGTCAGCCGGGCGTCGGCGATCGGGGTGTCGACGTCGCGGTCGAACCCGAGCCGCACGTTGTCGGCGAATGTGCCCGACAGGACCCGCGGCACCTGGGCGACGTGGGCGACCCGGCCGGGCCGCAGGAACGTCTCGGGGTCCGTGACCTCGTTGCCGTTCCAGCGCAGCGACCCGGTGTGGTCCATCAGACCGGCAAGCGACGCCAGCAGGCTCGACTTGCCCGAGCCGACCTGGCCGAGCAGCAGCACCAGCTCGCCGCGCTCCACGGTCAGGTCCACGCCGGCGACGCCGATCGTCCCGTCGTCGTGGACCGCGCCGAACCCACGGAGGGAGAGCCGCTCGAGGCGGTCGACGGCGGGCTCCGGAGGCGGCGGCGCCGTCCCGGCGACCAGATCGAGGCCGGGCGGCAGCGCCATCATCTGGGCGCCACCGGCGAACCTGCTGGTCGCCCGCTGCCAGGCACGGACACCCGGCGCCTCGGTCACGACCGCGCCGGCGACGCGGCCGAACCAGTCGAAGCCGTTGACGGCGTTGGCCACGAGCAGGGCGGTGGCCAGGCCCCAGACGTCGCCGAGGAACAGGGCCCAGGCGGCGACCACGCCGATCTGCACCATGACGGTCGGCACGGCGTCGAGGACGGCCTGGACGCGGTGCTCGAAGACGGCGGCCTGCACGCGGCCGCTGTCGACCCGGCGCAGGTGGGCGTGCGCCTGCGGCGTCCGGCCCGCCAGCTTGACGGTGCGGGCCGACTCGACGACCGAGACCAGGGCGCGACCGAACCGCGCCCGGGCCGCCGAGGACCGCGCCGCGGAGCGACCCGCGATCGGCCGCCCGACGGACGATGCGAGCGCGCTGGCGACCATCACGGCGATCAGGACGCCACCGGCGAGCAGGGTGCCGCCCGCGATGGTCGTGATCAGGGCGATCAGCAGTCCGTTGACGAAGTCGATCCACCGGTCGGAGTAGCGCGCCAGCCGGTCGGCGTCCATCGACCGGGCGACGACCTCGCCCGGGGGCGTCCGGGGCAGCCGGTGCGGGCGGATCTGACCGAGCAGCACGGACATCCGCACCCGGAGCATGACCTCGATCCACCAGCGTGGGTAGCGGCGGAACGCGTCGGCCAGCAGCACCGGCGCGAAGAGCAGGCACAGGCCGAGCACCATGGTGAGCTGCACCGGCGTGCTGCCGGTGTCGAGGTCCTCGACGATCCGGCCCCAGAGGTAGCCGGTCACGGCGCCGAGCGGCGCCAGCACGGTGCCGCCGAGGAACAGGATCACCGACCAGGCGCCCCACCACGGGCGCACCCAGAACGCGTGCCAGGTGCCGCGGGTCAGTGTGGGTCCGTCGCCGACCTCCGGCCGCGCCGGCGGCGGACCGGCGCGGCGCTGGGTGCCGACGCCGACCTCGCCGCTGTCGTCGGCCGCGACCGGGTCGTCGAACTCCTCGGTCGCGCTGGCGTCGAGCAGCCGCCGGAACGGGCCGTCGACCAGGGCCAGGTCGTCGCGCATGCCGTGCTGGATGACGCGACCGTGGTCGAGCACGGCGACCATCTCGGCGCGCTCGATCGTGCTCAGCCGGTGGGCCACCAGGACACCGGTGCGACCGCTGGTCAGCCGCTCCGCGGCGGCGACGACGCGGGCCTCGGTCACCGGGTCCATCCGTGCCGTCGCCTCGTCCAGCACGACCACCTGGACGTGGCGCACCAGCAGCCGGGCGAAGGCGACCAGCTGTTCCTCGCCGGCCGAGAGCGTCGTGCCCCCGGGGCCGAGCACGGTGTCGAGGCCGTCGGGAAGCCCGCCGACCCACTCGGTCAGCCCGAGCTCGGCGACCGCCGCCTCGACCTCCTCGCGCGGCGTCTCGGCGAACAGCGTGATGTTGTCGGCGAGCGAGCCGGCCAGGATCTCGGTGCGCTGGGTCACCACGCCGACCCGGCGCCGCAGCTCGTGCAGGTCGAGCGTGGTGATGTCGGCGCCGCCCAGGAAGATCGTGCCGCGCGGCGGATCGACGGCCCGCGAGAGCAGCGAGGCGAGCGTCGACTTGCCCGAGCCGGTGCGTCCGACGAGGGCGAGCGTGTGCCCCGGCGCGACGTCGAGGTCGATGTCGTGCAGCGCGAACGTGCCCTCCTCGTAGGCGAAGGCGAGGTCGCGGATCCTGATGTCGAGGGCGCCGGCCGGCACCGGCTCGCCGCCGACCGGCTCGGCCTCGACCGCCAGCATCTGCCGGAGCCGGAAGATCGCGCCGAGGCCGGCCTGGATGTCCGGCAGGTGGTGGGAGAGCTGGTTGATCTGCCCCACGAAGCTGGTGGTGACGAGGAACAGCGTCACCAGCCTGGCGACGTCGAGGTGCTCGCTGGTCACCAGCGCGACGCCGGCGACCGCGACACCGACCAGCAGCGCGTGCAGGACCAGGCCGACCCGCAGGGCGAGCCGCGCCTCGACCCGGAGCACCCGGTGGAACTTGTCGTGCACCGTCGCGGACAGCTCCGCGAGCCGGCGTACGGCGAACGCCTGGCCGAGGCTGGTGCGCAGGTCGTCACGCGCCGCGACGCCCTCCTCGAGAGCGGCGGCATGGTCGGTCCAGGCGGCCTCCTCGATCACCTTGCGGCGGGCGATCTCGGAAAGGTACGGCCGCATCACCGCCACCGCGATCGCCCCGACCACGGGGAACAGGAAGAACGCCGGCCACCAGGCCACGCCGGCCACGACCCACATCGGGACCGCGCCGAAGGCGGTGCGCAGCGCGGCCCAGATCTGCATCCGGAGCAGCGTCCCGACCTCGTGGGTGTCGTCATCGACGCGATCGAGGATCTCTCCGACGGCCTGCTCGCTGAGGTGGGCGAGCGGCTGGTGCAGCGCGGCGTCGACGAGGTCGCCGCGCAGCGTCCCCTCGGCCCGGTCGACGACGCCCGCCCAGGCGACCCGGCCCGCGGTGTCGAGGAGCGCCCCGCCGACGACGAAGGTGGCGAGCAGGACGACGAGCGCGCCGGTCGGACCCGCGGCCACCCGGCCGGCGACGACGGTGCCGATCGCCTGCGACAAGGCCGCGAGCGCGAGCCCGACGAGCGCCGTGGCCGCGACGGGGTGCCGGAGCCGCCGCCAGTCGACGTGGCGGGCCGGGTCGTCGGCAGGCCGGACCCCGCCGGCACGGTTGTCGGCGGTGGCGGGCTGGGCCGGGTAGGTGGTCTGCGTCATCGCACCCCGAGGTTAAGTCGGAGCGGGGACAGCCTTCCTCCCAATTACCGGTCCTCGCGGGCCTCCGCGAGGGTGCCGGCGACGGCCAGCGCCTCGTAGTCGAGGCCCGCCCGGCGTACGGCGTCCGCGAGCAGGCGCGTGTCGGCCCCCAGCCGCGGCCCGGGGCGCGGGACGTCGGGCCGGCTCCGCGAGAACTTCGGGACCAGCCCGATGCTCGGCACGTCGAGGCCGGCGGCGTTGGTCAGGTGCAGCACCATGTCCCGCGCCCGGTAGTGCTCGTCCTCGAGCATCTCGGCCGCGGTGTAGATCTGGCCGGCCGGGACACCGGCCCCGGCAAGCTCCTCGAGGAGCTCGGGAGCCGTGCGCGCCGAGGTCCACTCCCCGATCGTCGCGTCGAGCTCGGCCGCGTTGCGGCCGCGGGCCTGGTGGTCGGCGTACCGCGGGTCGTCGGCGAGCTCGGGTCGCCCCATCGCCTTCGCGAGCCGGGCGAAGACGGCGTCGGCGTTCGCGGCCAGGATGACGCCGGCGCCGTCGGCCGTCGGGTAGACGTTCGACGGCGCGACGCCCGGCAGCACCGATCCGGAGCGGCCCCGGGTGACGCCGGCGAGCGCGTGGTCGGCGAGCGTCGACTCCATCAGCGCGGCGACGGCCTCGTAGATCGCGACGTCGACCTCCTGACCCTTCCCGGTCCGCGACCGGTCGTGGAGGGCGGCGAGCGTCCCGACGACGGCGAACAGGCCGGCCAGCGAGTCACCGAGGCTGACCCCGGCCCGCGCCGGCGCCCGGTCGGGGTCGCCGGTCGTGTGCCGGATCCCGCCCATCGCCTCGCCGATGCTGCCGAAGCCGGCGTCACCCGAGCGCGGCCCGGTCTGCCCGTAGCCGCTGACGTGCACCATCACCAGCCCCGGGTTCGTGGCGCTGAGCGTCGCGTGGTCGAGGCCCCAGCGCTCGAGCAGGCCGGGCCGGAAGTTCTCGAGGACGACGTCGACCTCGTCCGCGAGCTCGCGGAGGACCGCGCGGCCCTCCGCCGCGTGCAGGTCGAGCGCGACCGAGCGCTTGCCGCGGGCGATCGTCGGCCACCAGAGGCTCTCGCCGTCGTGCGTGTGACCCCAGGTACGCATGGCGTCGCCCCGGCCCGGTGTCTCGACCTTGATCACCTCGGCGCCGTAGTCCGCGAGCAGCTGGCCCGCGAAGGGGCCGGCGATGAAGCTGCCCAGCTCGAGGACCCGCACGCCATTGAGAGGTCCACCCATGGCCGCGATTGTATACAATCCGGGATGTGGTGTCAGCGTACGAGGCGATCCGGAGCGCCATCGTGGAGGGCCGCTACGAGCCGGGCGCGCGCCTGGTCGAGCAGCGGATCGCCGAGCAGTTCGCGCTGTCCCGCACCCCGGTCCGCGAGGCGCTGCGCACCCTCGAGGCCGAGGGCCTGGTCCTCATCGAGCCGAACCGCGGAGCGACCGTGCGCAGCCTCGGCGTCGAGGAGGTCGTCGACCTCTACGGGCTGCGCGCCCGGCTGGAGGGGTACGCCGCCGAGCTGGCCGCGGAACGCCACGACGACGCCGACCTGGCCGCGATCGACGCCGGCATCGCGGACTTCGGGGCGGCCGTCGAGGCGGAGCCCGGCGACACCGTGGAGCAGACGCGCGCCCTCGACGCCGCCAACCGGCGGATCCACGGGGCCGTCGTCGCCGCCGCCCGGCACCGGCAGCTCGACCAGCTGCTGGCGCGCACCGTCGACGCCGCGCTGGTCTTCCGCTCCTTCCGCGCCTTCCGGCCCGAGCAGACCCGGCAGTCCCACGAGTTCCACCAGCTGGTCCGGGCCGCCGTCGCGGCCCGGGAGCCGGCCCGGGCCGGCGCGCTGATGGTCGAGCACATCCTGCAGGGGCGGGACGTGCTGCTCGAGGGCCTGCGGTCAGCGCAGGCCTAGGTCACCCCGCCAGGTCACCGGGCCAGTCCCCCGCCCTCGAGAGCTGTCCGGGAAGCGGCGCACCGCCGAGCCGGTCCTGGAGCCATGCGGCGTTCTCGATCAGCGCGGCCAGGTCCAGGCCGGTCTGCACACCCATCCCGTGCAGCAGGTAGGTCAGGTCCTCGGTCGCGACGTTGCCGGTGGCGCGAGGCGCGAACGGGCAGCCCCCGATGCCGCCGGTCGCCGCGTCGAGCGCGTCGATCCCGGCCTCGACCGCGGCCACGGCGTTGGCGTAGCCGGTGTTCCGGGTGTTGTGGAAGTGCGCGCGACGCCGTACGCCGGGCGCGACGCCGGCGAGGCCGTCGACGAGCCGGCTGACCCGGTCGGGTGTGCCGACGCCGATGGTGTCGGCGAGCGAGATCTCCCGGATCCCGAGGCCGGCGACCCGTCCCGCCAGGTCGAGGACCCGCTGCTCGGGCACCGCCCCCTCGAAGGGGCACCCGAACGCGCAGGCGATCGTCACGCCGAGCGGTACGTCGGCCGCGGCCACCATCCGTCCGATCTCGGCGACCGTGGCGTCGACCGACATCCGCTGGTTGCGCTGGGAGAAGGTCTCCGAGGCGACCAGCACGCAGTTGAGGTCGTCCACGCCGGCGGCGCGGGCCCGCTCGACCCCTCGCAGGTTGAGCACCAGCGCGGACCGGATCCGGCCGGCGCCGGGCGGCACGCCGGCGACCACGTCCTCGGCGTCGGCCATCGCCGGCACCGCCTGCGGATGGACGAAGCTGGTGACCTCGACCCGGCCGACGCCGGCCGCGAAGGCGCGGTCGGCGTACTCCGCCTTCTGCGCGGTGGTGAGCGTCCGTGACTCGTTCTGGAGGCCGTCGCGCGGGCCGACCTCGACGATCTCGACACGCCGCGGGGAGGCCATGACTGTATACAATCACGCCGTGGCGACCTCCCCCACCGATCCTGCCCACGAGCTGGTCGCCGCCCTCCGGGCGACCGTCGGGGAGGCCGCGGAGGGCGTGGTCGGCGGACGCCGGTTACCCGCGGGCGCGTCGCGCGAGACCTGGCTCCTGGACCGCGCCGACGCTCCCCCGCTCGTGCTCCGCCTGGACACCCCGGGCTCCCTCGACGGCGACGCGCTGCTCCGGGAGGCCGCGCTGATGGTGCTCGCCGGACGGGGCGGCGTGCCGGGCCCCGAGGTGCTCGCGAGCGGCCGGGGCGACGGTCGCCTCGCCGGCGGCTTCGTCCTGATGAGCCACGTCGACGGCGAGTCCGTGCCGCAGCGGATCCTGCGCGACGAGCGGCTCGCTGCCGCGCGGGCCGGCTTCGCCGCCGAGTGCGGCCGGATCCTCGCCGACCTCCACCGGATCGACCCGGAGCAGGCGGCGGCCGCCGGCACCCCGGCCGACGACCAGCTCGACGCCTGGACCGCCACCCTGGCCGCCGAGCCCGACCCGCACCCGATCCTGGAGCACGTCGCCGCCTGGCTCCGCCGCCACCGCCCCGCTCCGGTCGAGCCCCGCCTCGTGCACGGCGACTTCCGTCTCGGCAACCTCATCGTCGACCCGCACGGCATCCGGGCCGTCCTCGACTGGGAGCTCGCGCACCTCGGAGACCCCGCCGAGGACCTCGCCTGGCTGACCCTCCGCGCCTGGCGCTTCGGCGCCGCCCCCGAGGTCGCCGGCTGCGGCGACGTCCCCGACCTGCTCGGCGCCTACGAGGCCGCCGGCGGCACACCGGTCGATACCACCCGCCTCCGCTGGTGGCAGGTGATGGGCTGCTTCCGCTGGGGCGTCATCTGCCTGCACCAGGTCGGCCGCCACCTCTCCGGCGCCGAACGCTCCGTCGAGCTCGCCGCCATCGGCCGTCGCGTCGCCGAAGCCGAGCACGACGCGATGCTGCTGCTGCTGGCCTGATCGCCGAGTCGGCTCAAGCTTGAGCCGACTCGGCGCCGAGGTCAGCCAAGTTTCTGCCGACTCGGCGCTCAGCTGGCACCGAAGTCCCAGCCGTCACCCTTCTCGTAGCCGCGCAGCACGCGGCGGGCGACCGACTCGACGTGCACCTCGTCCGCCCCGTCGTAGAACCGGGCGAAGCGAGCGGCGCGGTACATGTGGCTGAGCGGGGTGTCGTCGGTGAGGCCGGCGGCGCCGTACACCTGCAGGGCGCGGTCGACGACCCTCCCGAGCGTCCGCGCGCCGGCGACCTTCAGCGCCCCGATCTCCACCCGCGCCTGGTCACCCGCGTCCATCTTCCGCGCGGCGGCCAGCGTCATCAGCCGCGCCGACTGGATCTCGGTCCACGAGTCGAAGACGAGCTCCTGCATGAGCTGCTTGTCGGCCAGCCGCGACCCGTGCGCGTACCGCGAGTTCAGCCGCTCGCACATGAGGTCGAACGCCCGCTGCGCCTGCCCCAGCCACCGCATCGCGTGGAAGATCCGGCCGGGGCCGAGGCGCTCCTGGGCGATCCGGAACCCCGCGCCGCGCGGCCCGAGCGTGTTGGTGAGCGGCACGCGCACGTCGTCGTACGCGACCTCGCAGTGGTCGTGCAGCATCCCGAGCACCGGGAGGTCCCGCACGATCCGGTAGCCCGGGTCGTCGGTCGGCACGATCACCAGCGAGAACGACTCGTGCACCGGCCGGTCGGACTCGGTGCGCACCATCACCGTGGTGTATCGCGCCCGCTGCGCCCCCGTCGTGAACCACTTCCGGCCGTTGATGACCCAGTGGTCTCCGTCCACCACCGCGCTGGTCTGGAGCAGGGTGGGGTCCGAGCCGGCCACGTCCGGCTCGGTCATCGCGAAGCTCGGCCAGAACTCGGCGCGGGTGATCGGCGCCAGGTATTGCTCGCGCCACTCCTCGCTGGCGTAGCGGTCCAGCATCAGCGAGTCCTGGAGCGTGAACGTGCCGAGGGCGATCTGGCCGTACTCGCTGCGCCCCTGCACCTCGTTCACGTGCACGTAGTCCAGGAACGGCAGGCCGCCGCCGCCGAGGTGCTCGGGGTGGCCGATCGCCCAGAGCCCGGCCGCGCGCGCCTGCCGCTGCAGATCCGCCATCAGCGCGTCGGCCTCGGGGCCGCCGGCGTCGAGGACCAGTTCGGCGGGCTCGACGAGGTCGACCATGAACGCACGCACGCGGGCGCGCAGCTCCCGGACGTGCGGAGGTACGGCGAACGGGTCGCTCATCGGCGGGCGTCCTCCAGGTAGCGCGGGTTCACGACCGCGACCTTGGCACGTGCCCACGCGGCCAGGTGCGCGGTCAGCAGGGGGTATCTCGGATCATCCTCGCCGAGGGTCGCCGCCAGCGCTGCGAGCTCACGCTCGTCGGTGACCCCGAGGTCGTCGAGCCGGGCGGCATGGGTCGCCTCGTCCTCCGCCGCGGACGAGAGCTGACGCTCCACGATCGCGACCACGTTGGCCGCGACCCGGCGGTGCAGTGCCTCGCGGTCGCCCGGCGGGGCGGCCAGGAACTCGCGGACCGCCGCGAGCAGCTCGACCGGGTCGGGCCGGTCGTGGCAGGTGCTCACCCCTGCGGGGCGGACGTGGCCGCGCCGACGTCGTAGGACATCGCCCCGCCCTCGGGCGCGGGCACCTCGACGATCGGCTCGGGGCGGTCGTCGAACTCGGTGCGGAGAGCGCGGCTCATCACGGCGTGCATGTCGTAGAGCGCGGTGATGTAGGTGAGCTCGAGGATCTGCTCGTCGCTCAGGTGCTCGCGGAGCGCGTCGAAGACGGCATCGGCGACGCGGCCACCGTCGAGGACCAGCGCGTCGGTGTAGGCGAGCACGGTCCGCTCCACCTCGTCGAACTGCGCGGACACCTGCCAGCCGGGGACCGCCTCGATCTTCTCCTCGGGCACACCGAGCGCCCGCAGCGACTTGCAGTGCTGGGAGAAGACGAATTGGCTGCCGCGCGCCCACCCGGCGCGGGTCTGGCCGAGCTCGCGCAGCACCGGGTCGAGCAGCCGCTTCGGTGAGCGGTAGAGCGCGAAGCCCTTCACCGCGTGGTCGAGCACGTCGGGCACCAGGGCGAAGACCGTCCACCAGTCACCGGGTGTGCCGGTCTCGGTGCCGGGCTCGGCGACCGGGTCCCGGTCCGCGCCGAACAGGAAGTCGTACATCGTCGTCACGATGGGCGCGTTGTCGTCCGCCCGCGGGACCTGGCGCAAGCGGGGCACGTCAGGCCTCCGCGCGGGCGCGGAGGTCGGCCGCCGTCCGCGGCTCGTGGTGCGCCTCGTCGGGGCCGATCTCCCGGGTCCAGGCGGCGAACTCCAGCAGGATCCCGTCGGGGTCGACGAAGTAGAGCGACCGGATGAACACCCCCGGGTGCATCTTCGCCGCGACGCCGAACGGGCTGTCGTCGTGGTTGAGGATGAAGCCGGTGCGTACTCCGGCCTCGTCGAGCTTCGCCTTGTAGTCGTCGAACCTGTCCTCGGGGATGGTGAACGCGACGTGGTTCATCGAGCCGACGGCGCTGAGGATCTCGCCGAAGCCCGGCATGTCGGCGGCGGAGGCGATCCCGGGCGCGGGTGCGGGCGCGTCGGGGAACCAGAAGAACGCCAGGTAGCTGCCGGGTGCGACCTCGAAGAAGAAGTGCTGGCCGCCGCCCTCGGGCAGCTCCAACGTCTTGACCAGCGGCAGGCCGAGCAGCCCGTTGTAGAACTCGACGGTCCGCTTCATGTCAGAGCAGACCAGGGCGACGTGGCAGAAGCCGTTGATCTCGAACGGGCGCTCGTCGGTCATCGCGCGATCCTCACTTCGCGTTGCGGCGCGCGCGCTCCTCGTAGGCCGCGCGCGCGGCGGGGTCGGCGTGCGTGAGCACCTGGCTCGCGTCGTTGGTCTTGGCGAGAGCGTCCTGCACCTTGCGCGGCAGCGCCTGGGTGAACTTGGTCGGGCCCTGCACCCAGTTGGGCACCCACAGCTCGGCGCGCGGCTTGCGGACGACCGACTCGATGGCCGCGGCGACGTCGTCGGCGGTCACCGGCTTCATGCCCTTGGCGGCCGGGACGCCGGCGGCGAGCTCGGTCTGGACGACGGTCGGCAGGATCAGCGAGACGTCGAGGCCGAGCGGCGCGAACTCCTGGCGGATCGCCTCGCTGAAGCCGACGACGGCGAACTTCGAGGCGGAGTACGTCGCCCCGTCCGGTACGGCGAGCCGTCCCACGGCGGACGCGACGTTGACGATGTGGCCGTGGCCGCGCTCGGCCATCCCGGGCGCGACCGCCTTGATGCCGTTGATCGGCCCGTGCACGTTGACGTTGAAGATCGCGGCCGTGAGCGAGTCCGGCTCCTTGAGCACCGGGCCGAGCGGCATGATGCCGGCGTTGTTGACCAGGACGTCCCAGGGTCCGAGGTGACCGACCTCCTCGAGGAAGGCCTGCCAGGACGCCGGCTCGGTGACGTCGAGCTGGGCGGCAACGACGCGGTCGCCGTACGCCCGGGCGACCTCCTCGGCCAGGTCGGGGTCGAGGTCGCCGATGGCGACCGACGCTCCCTGGCGGGCGAACCGCTCGACCGTCGCGCGGCCGATGCCCCGGGCGCCGCCGGTCACGATGATGGACATTCCGGAGATCTGACGCGCCATCTGGGCCATCCTCGGGTCGTCTGACAAGAACTCCTGTCAGTTTGTGACCGCACCCTCCGGGTGTCAAGGGTCCCGGCCCGCAGAGCGGGCACTTATCGGCAGGACTGCCGAAATTGACGGGCCCTCGGGCGGTGGCCGAGGGTGTCCCCGTGGTGACCCAGCCGAACGCCGACGACGACGGCGCGTGGACGACCCTCCTACCCGAGCTGATCGCGCTGCTCGACCTGACGCCCGACGGCGAGGACCGGTTCGCGGCCGGCCACTCCACCGCGTCGGTGACGACCGGTCACGTGTTCGGCGGCCTGGTCGCCGCGCAGGCGGTGATGGCGGCCGGTCGCACCGTGCCCGCCGACCGCGCCATCCACTCGCTGCACGGCTACTTCCTGCGGCCGGGCGACGCGGCGGTCCCGCTGCACGTCGAGGTGGACCGCACCCGCGACGGCCGCTCGTTCAGCCACCGGCGCGTCTCGGCGGTGCAGGACGGGCGGGTGATCGCCGAGTTCACCTGCTCGTGGGCGATCCCGCGGGCCGGCATCGCCCACCAGACCGGCGCCCCGCCAGCGCCGGACCCGGAGACGATCCGCCCCGACCACGAGGTGCTGCGCGACCTGCCCGTCGGGATGACCCGCTACGGCACCAGTCCCGACGCGTTCGACCTCCGCACCGTCGGGCTCGGCCCGGGCTGGTTCGAGAGCAAGGTGCCCGCCGGCGAGCCGACGCTGGTCTGGAAGCGGGCTGCGGGCGCGGTGCCGGACGACCCGCTGCTGCACGCCGCGCTGTTCACGTTCGCGAGCGACATGCGCATCCTGCACCCGGTGCTCCGCCCGCACGGCCTCGCGATGTACGGCGTCGACGTCCGCCCGGCCACGATCGACCACGCGGTGTGGTTCCACCGGCCGGTCCGGGTCGAGGACTGGCTGCTCTGGCAGTGCGAGTCCCCCTGGGCGGGCGACGGCCGCGGGTTCGTCCGCGCCAAGGTCTACGGCACCGACGGCACGCTGGTCGCCGAGGCCGCCCAGGAGGGCCTCATCGGCCTGGGCTGAGGCCTACGCCTCCTCGCGCACCATCGCCCGGACCGCCTTGCGGTCGGTCTTGCCCACGCTGGTCAGCGGCACCGCGTCGACGATCCGGACCTCGCGCGGGTACTTGTAGCGGGCGAGCCGGGCCTTCGCGAACTCCATCAGCTCGTCGGGGTCGGCGGACGAGCCGGGGTGCAGCGCGACGACCGCGACGACCTCCTCGCCGCTCTTCTCGTCCGGCCGGCCGACGACCGCGGCTGCCGCCACCGCCTCGTGCTCGATGAGCGCGTCCTCGACGTCCCGGGGGAACACGTTGAAGCCGCCGCGGATGATGAGGTCCTTGAGCCGGTCGACGACGTACAGGTAGCCGTCCTCGTCGACGCGGCCGACGTCGCCGGTGTGCAGCCAGCCGTCGACGATGGTCTCCGCGGTCAGCTCGGGCTCGTTCCAGTAGCCGAGCATCACGCCGGGGCCGCCGACGCAGATCTCGCCCTCCTCGCCCGTCGGGACCTCCTTGCCGGCCGGGTCGAGGATCGCGACCTTCACGTGTGGCGCCGGCTTGCCGACGGTGCCCACGCGGTTGTCGCTCTGCGTCATCGCGGTCACGATCGCGGTCGCCTCGGTGCAGCCGTAGCCCTCGAGGATCGTCACCCCGAAGGCCTTCTCCACCTTCTCGCGCAGGTGCGGCAGCAGCGGCGCGCCGCCGGAGCCGAAGGTCTGCAGCGAGCTGAGGTCGTAGTCGGCGTAGGGCAGGTCGAGCAGCATCTGCATCATCGAAGGGACGACGGCACTGTTCTCGAGCCGGTGCTCCTGGACGAGCTCGAGCCAGCCCTGCGGGTCGAACCAGCGCTGCATGACCGAGACGTTCTGGCGCTCGGAGTGCAGGCCGGCGACCAGCACGTTGAGGCCGTAGGCATGCGAGAGCGGCAGCGGCAGCAGGGTGCGCGTCATGTCCATGGACTCGGCGACGCCGGCCATTCCGCTGCCGGCCTCCCACAGCCCGTCGTGGCTGAGCATCACGCCCTTGGCGCGACCCGTGGTGCCGCCGGTGTAGAGCAGCGCCGCCAGGTCGTGGTCGCCGCGCGGGACGACCTCGCCGGGCTCGCTCTCCTCGAGCGCGCCGAACGGCGTCGCGTCCACGCCGTCGGGCACCTCGCCGATCACGACCAGCTGGAGGCCGAGGCCCTCGGCCGAGCCCTGGACCAGCGGCAGCAGCTCCGGGCTGACGATCGCGGTCCGCGCCCCGGAGTCCTCCAGGATGTGGCGCAGCTCCGGCGGGGTCTGCAGGAAGATCACCGGCGTCACGACGGCGCCCGCGCGCCAGATGGCGTGGTAGGCCACGAACACCTCCGGGGTGTTCATGGTCAGCACGATCACCCGGTCGCCGGGCTCGACGCCGGCCGCGGCGAGCCCCGACGCCACCCGGCGGGCGCGGTCGAGGATCTGGCCCGAGCTGTGCCAGGCACCCTCGAAGTGGAGCATGTCGTAGTCGCCGACCCGGTCGAGCCACGACTCGGCGAGCAGGGCGAGGTGGTGCTCCCCGACGCCGCTCATCGCGCCTCCTCCGCCGCCGCGAGCGCGAGGGTGGCGACCTCGTCGAACGCGTCGACGTCGTCGCCGAGCAGCAGCCGGTCGACCTTCGCCCGCCGCCAGTAGAGGTGCGCGTCGTGCTCCCAGGTGAAGCCGATGCCGCCGTGCACCTGGATCAGCGTCTCGGCGGCCTGCTCGAGCGCTGTCGCCGCCGCTCCCTTCGCTGCGGCCGAGGCGAGCGGGAGCTCGTCGGGTGCGTTGTCGACCGCCCAGGCGGCCCACCACACCAGCGACCGCAGCTGCTCGACCTGCACGTAGACGTCGACCAGCGCGTGCTTGACCGCCTGGTAGGAGCCGATCGGGCGGCCGAACGCGTGCCGCTCCTTGGTGTAGGCCACGCCGATCTCCAGCGCGCGCGCCGCTGCGCCGAGACCCTCGGCCGCGAGGATCGTCCGCCCGACCTGGCGGGCGCGGTCCCAGCGCTCGCGACCGCCCGCGACGGTCTCGCCGTCGGCCGGCGCGACGTCGGCGAGTCCCCGCGTGGGGTCGAGCGGCTCGCGCGCCGTCACGGTGCCGCCGCCGATCACGACCTCGTCGCCGCGCAGCCAGAGGAAGGTGTCCGCGCCGACGGCGTCGAGCACCGGGCCGTCGTCGACCACCGCGACGGCCAGGCTGCCGTCAGCGAGGGCGCCGAGCCGCTGCTCGTCGTCCTGGAGGAGCACCGCCGCACGCGCGTAGGTCACCAGTGAGGGCCCGGCGAGCACGCGGCCGGCCTGCTCCGCGACGACCGCCAGGTCGAGGACGGTGCCGCCCCCGCCACCGGCCCGTTCGGGAACGGTGATCGCCGCGAACCCGCTCTTGGCGAGCTCCAGGCGCCCAGGAGGTACGTCGGCGGTGGCCGAGTCGAGCGCGGCGCGCGCGGCCGCGGGCGACGCGGAGCCGGCGAGGAAGTCGCGGGCAGCGGACGCGAGGTCGCGCTGCTCGTCGTCGAGGTCGAAGTACATGGCTGCAGCCCTTCTAAGCTCACGCGCCGGAGGCGACGAGGTCCTTGAACGTGACGTCCTTGTCGGCGCGCGGCTCGGGCGGCAGCCCGAGCACCCGCTCGCCGATGATGTTGCGCAGCACCTCGTTGGTGCCGCCGGCGATGGCCATCCCGGGCAGCACCGCCTGCAGGTCCTGCCAGCCGGTCGAGCCCTCGGCGTCGACCGCGTAGACGGCGTCGTCGCCGAGCAGGCGTACGGCGAGGTCGGCCAGGTCGCGCGCCGCCTTGGTGCCGGCGAGCTTCCCCGCCGATGCCTCGGGGCCGGGCAGGTTGCCCTGGCTGAGGGCGGTCAGCAGCCGGTAGCCGGTGTAGCGGATGCCCAGCGAGGCGACGTAGGCCCTGCCGAGCTCCTGACGCACGAGCGCCTGCCGGCCCTCGGGGAGCCCGGCGACCCGGCCCGCGACGTGGCGGGCGACCTGGCCGACGCTGACGCCGATCTCGGTGCCGCCGCCGCCCAGGGTGAGCCGCTCGCTCATCAGGGTGGTGAGCGCGACCCGCCACCCGTCGCCGACGTCGCCGAGCCGCTCGCTGTCCGGGATCACCACGTCGTCGAAGAACACCTCGTTGAACTCCGCGGTGCCGCTCATCTGCTTCAGTGGCCGCACCGTCACGCCGGGCGCCTTCATGTCGACGACGAACATCGTCAGGCCGCGGTGCTTGGCGACGTCGGGATCGGTGCGGGTGAGCAGGATGCCGTAGTCGGACAGGTGGGCAAGCGTCGTCCAGACCTTCTGCCCGGAGACGCGCCAGTTGCCGTCGGTGTCCCTGACGGCCTTGGTCCGCAGCGCTGCCAGGTCGCTGCCGGACGCGGGCTCGCTGAACAGCTGGCACCAGACGTCCTCGGCGCGGAGCAGCCGCTTGAGGTAGCGCTCCTTCTGGTCGTCGCTCCCGTGGTAGATCACGGTCGGGCCGCACATGCCGATGCCGATCAGGTTGATGAGCCCCGGGACGCCGGCCCGGTCCATCTCCTGGTCGACGATCGCCTGCTGCATGGGCGTGCCGCCGCGCCCGCCGGCCTCGACCGGCCAGGTCACGCCGACGTAGCCGGCGTCGTAGAGCAGCGCCTGGCGCTCGCGCGCCACGACATCGTCGAAGCTGCGGCGGTCACCGCGCTCCCCGAGCCGGTCGCGGTTCGCCTCCAGGAAGCTGCGCACCTCGGCGCGCCAGGCTGCTTCCTCAGGGGTGTCGTCGAAGTCCATCTGCGGTCCTCCTGGGAGTCGCGGTCACACGTCGAGGGTCAGCGTCGCACGGAACTTATCTGCACTCAAGCATGTAAATGAGGGAAAGTGTTTGGCCTCTCACCTGCACAAACGTCCAAATCGAGAACAGGTTCTCTTCATCACTTGCGCGCAGTAACGCATCCAAGTCATAGTCGTTGCGCTGTGTGACCGAGGTTACTTCGGGGGTAAGCATGGGTCTCCGCCCACCGCGGCCGCAATCGGCCGGCGGCACCGAACAGCCCTCCTGGCAGGAGGTCGTCGCAGCACTGCCCGTCGCCCCTCCGGCACCGGCGCCGCCGCGGAAGAGCGCCGCCACCAGGCTGGGCGAGCTGGTGGACGGCGTCGGCGGGCTCGTCGCGTTCTCGGGGAAGACGCTGCGGCTGGTGCCCCAGCGGCCGTTCCAGACCCGCGAGTTCGTCCAGCAGACCGAGTTCATCGCGTTCGTCTCGGTCCTCCCCGCGATGCTGGTGTCCATCCCGTTCGGCGCGGTCATCGCGCTGCAGCTCGGCAACCTGACCAAGCAGCTCGGCGCGGAGAGCTTCACCGGCGCGGCGTCGGCGCTCGCGACGATCCGCGAGGCGTCGCCGATCGTGACCGCGCTGCTCCTCGCCGGCGCGGCCGGTACGGCGATCTGCGCCGACCTGGGTTCGCGGACCATCCGCGAGGAGATCGACGCGCTCGAGGTGCTCGGCATCTCCACGATCCAGCGCCTCGTCGTCCCGCGCGTCCTCGGCTGCGTCGTGGTCGCGATGCTGCTCAACGGCCTGGTCAGCGTGGTCGGCGTCGCCGGCGGCTACGTCTTCAACGTGCTCGTCCAAGGCGGCTCCCCCGGCGCGTTCGTCACGTCCTTCCGCACCCTGGCGACCATGCACGACCTGGTGCTCGGCGAGGTCAAGGCGGCGATCTTCGGGCTGCTCGCTGCGCTGATCGCCTGCTACCGCGGGCTCACGGTCAAGGGCGGTCCGCGGGCCGTCGGCGACGCGGTCAACCAATCGGTCGTGATCGCGTTCGCCGCGCTGTTCGTCACGAACTTCGTGATCACGTCGGTCTACCTGCAGCTCGTCCCGGAGCCCGTGTGAGCGGGCCGACGCGCGTCACGGACGCCCTCTACCGGATGAGCGACCGGCTCTCCGGGGTCGGCCACCAGCTGCTGTTCTACGGCCGCGCGGTGGTGGCGACCCCCGGCGCGTTCCGCGCGCACCGCAAGGAGGTGTGGCGCCTCCTGGGCGAGGCGTCCTTCGGGTCCGGCGCGCTCGCCGTCATCGGCGGCACCTTCGGCGTGATCCTGCTGCTCTCGTTCTTCACCGGCACCGAGGTCGGCCTGCAGGGCTTCACCGGTCTCGACAACATCGGCGCGTCGATCTTCACCGGCTTCATCTCCGCCTACTTCAACACCCGCGAGATCGCGCCGATCGTCGCCGGCATCTCGCTCTCGGCGACGCTGGGGGCGGGCTTCACCGGCCAGCTCGGCGCGATGCGGATCGCCGAGGAGATCGACGCGCTCTCCGCGATGGCGATCCCGCCCATCCCCTACCTGGTCACCACCCGGGTCCTGGCAGGCATGATCGCGGTGGTGCCGCTCTACCTGGCCGGGCTCTTCTCCTCCTACTTCGCGACCCGGCTGATCGTCACGGCGAGCTTCAGCCAGTCGGCGGGCACCTACGACCACTACTTCCACCTGTTCCTGCCACCCCTCGACGTGGTGCTGTCCCTGGTGAAGGCGCTGATCTTCGCCGTGATCGTGATCCTGGTGCACTGCTACTACGGGTTCACGGCGAAGGGCGGCCCGGGTGGCGTCGGGGTGGCCGTGGGGCGCGCGGTACGTGCGGCGATCGTGCTCGTGACGGTGAGCGACTTCTTCATCTCGCTGGCGTTCTGGGGCGCCTCGGACACGGTCAGGATCGCCGGATGACCCGGCCGTCGCCGTACACCGACGAGGCCCCGGGCGGCGGCCTGCTCGCGCGGCTCTACACCCGCACCTGGCTGAACGTGCTCGGCGTGGTCGCCATCGCGGGCGTCGCCGGGCTGCTCGCCCTGTCGGTGCTGGTCTACAACCACGCCTTCTCCGACCCGGCCCACGTCCGGCTCGAGGTCGAGCGCGCCGGCTCCCAGCTGTCCAAGGGCGCCGACGTCAAGGTCGAGGGCATCGTCGTCGGCCGGGTGGACCGGATCGAGACGGCGCCCGGCGGCAACGGGGCGACCCTGGACCTGGCGATCGACCGCGGCTACCTGCACCTCATCCCGGCGAACACGACCGCCAAGGTGCTGCCGAAGACCATCTTCGGGGAGAAGTACGTCGACCTCGGGCTCCCGGCCGAGCCCTCTGCGGCACGGCTCGCCGACGGCGACGTGCTGGAGCCGGACCGCACGTCGGTGTCGATCGAGACCAGCACCGTGCTCAACAACCTCCAGCCGCTGCTCGACGCCGTCTCCCCCGCCGACCTCGACAGCACGCTGAGCTCCATCGCGACCGCCGTGCAGGGCCGGGGCGCCCTGCTCGGCAGGACGATCCACGACAGCCGCCGCTTCACCCAGGGCATCCGGCCGGTCGTGCCCCAGGTCGTGGACGACGCCGGCCTGCTCGCCGCGGTCGGCGACTCCTACTACCGCTCGATCGACCCGATCCTGCGCAGCCTCACCCAGTCCGGCACCACCGCGCGGACGCTGACCCGGCAGCAGCAGGACCTGCACGACATCCTGACCTCGGTCCGCGGCTTGTCCGACGTCGCACGCGGCTTCGTCGACATGGTCGGCGACACCGCGGTCAAGGTCGTCACCGTGAGCCGGCCGGTGCTCCAGACGCTCGCGCGCTACTCCCCCGAGATCGCCTGCTTCATCCGCGGCGTCGTCAAGGCGAAGGACCGGCTCGAGGCGGTCTTCGCCGACGGGCCCTACCTGAAGGCGCGGCTGTTCGTGTCGGTCAGCCGGGGCGTCTACGAGCCCGGCATCGACGCCCCGAAGGACCTCGACCTCAGCGCCTACGGCCCCTACTGCCCGATCACGCCGCGCAACGGGCAGGGCACCGTTCCGTGGCCGCCGATCCCCAAGGAGCTCGACCGGATCCGCGGCATCGGCAACGCGAGCCCGCTCAACAGCCTGGACGGCATCCCCGGGACACCGACCGGCGGCAGCGGCGAGGGCACCTCGGACCTGCTGCAGATGCTGCTCGGAGGTGCGCTCGGATGAGCTTCGGCCGCTCCCTGTTCCGCCTCGCGGCGTTCGCCTTCGTCACCGTCCTGCTGACCGGCTTCCTGATCCGCACCATCCAGGGCTACCAGGACTCCGATGCCCGCACCTATGCCGCACTCTTCACCGACGCGACCAAGCTCGCGGCCGGCGACGACGTACGCCTCGCCGGCGTCCCGGTCGGGCGGGTCAAGTCGGTCACCCTGACCTCCGACGCCGAGGCGAAGGTGGAGTTCTCGGTCGACCGGTCGGTCGAGCTGACCACGGACAGCTCGGCCGTGATCCGCTACCGGAACCTGATCGGTGACCGGTACGTCGCCCTGTCCGTCCCGGCCTCCGACGCCCCACGGCTCGCGCCGGGCGACACGCTCCCGGTCTCGCAGACCCGGCCCGCGCTCGACCTCACCGCGGTGTTCAACGGCTTCAAGCCGCTCTTCGCCGGCCTGGACAGCTCGGCGATCAACGAGCTGTCGATGTCGCTGGTGCAGGCGCTGCAGGGCGAGGGCGGGACGATCGCCTCGCTGCTCAGCGGCACCGGGTCCCTCGGGCACTCGATCGCCCAGCGCGACGCGACGATCGGCAGGCTCGTCGACGACCTGACGACCGTGCTGACCTCGCTCAACGAGCACGCGGGGCCGTTCAACCGGCTGGTCACCCACCTGCGCGACCTCACCGGCGGCCTCGCCGGCGACCGCCACCTGATCGTGTCCGCGCTCGACGGCATCGACAACCTGGCGACCGCGACCAACACCCTGCTCAGCCGCGCCCGTCCGCACCTCGCCGGCACCATCCAAGGACTCCAGCAGGCCGCTCACCGGCTCAAGGAGCACCGCGGGGTGCTCGAGGAGAAGCTGAACCTTCTGCCGGTCAAGCTCAACGCGATCATGCGCTCGGCGCAGTACGGCTCGTGGTTCCAGTTCTTCAACTGCGGGCTGGGTCTCGAGGTGCACCTGCTCGGCAAGACCCCGCCCCTCGTCGTACCGCCCAGCGGGCCCGCCACGGAGATCTGCGGCTCATGATCGCGCCCACGAGGAACGCCCGGACGATCGGCATCGTCACGATCCTGTGCTGCGCGCTGCTGCTGACCGTGTCCTTCCGTCTCTCCACGCTGCAGGACCTGTTCTCCGGAGGCGGGCAGACCCTGCACGCCCAGTTCACCGACGCCGCGGGCATCTCGCCCGGCGACCCGGTGCGGATCGCCGGGATCGCGGTCGGCACGGTCGACGCGGTGCACGTCCAGCGCGACCACGCCCTGGTCGACATCACCGTCGACACCGACGTCCCGCTCGGTGACCGCACGACCGCCACCCTGAACCTGGACACGCTGCTCGGGCAGAGCAGCCTGGTGCTGCGGCCCGGCGGCGAGGGCGAGCTGGCTGACGGGACCACGATCCCGCTCGACCGCACGACCACGCCGTTCGGCGTCACCGACGCGCTGCTCGAGGCGGGCAAGGTGCTCGCGCCCATCGACACCAAGCAGCTCACCCACGCGATCCGGACCGTGAGCGCCGCGATCGACCCGGCCGCACCGGAGGTCCGGACCGCCGCGACCGGGCTCACGGCCCTGTCCCGGGTCGTGACCCGCCGCGAGGGGGAGGTCCGCGCGCTCTTCCGGCAGACGTCGCAGATCGCCGGCACCCTCGCGGACCGCAGTCGAGACATCAGCACCCTCATCGACAACAGCGACCTGATCTTCTCCACGCTCGCGACCCGCGAGCGGATGATCCGCTCGCTGGTGCGCTCGACCGGCGACCTCGCCGGCACGATCGACGCGGTCATCCGGGAGAACAGCGGGCACCTCACGCCCGCCCTGCGCGACCTGCACTCGGTGCTCGGGGTGCTCCGGGACAACCAGGACGACCTCGACGAGTCGCTGCGGCTGCTGGCGCCGTACCTGCGCTACTTCGTCAACCTCACCGGCAACGGCCGCTGGTTCGACGGCACGTTCGCCGGTCTGGTGCCGGTGGACCTGAGGGGGTACCTCCGGTGACCCGCCGCCTCGCCACCTACCTCGTGGTCGCCGCCCTCCTGCTCGCCGGTGCTGCCGTGTGGCTGCAGGGGCGCGGCAACGGGACGATCACCGTGACCGCGACCTTCCCGAGCACCGTCGGGCTCTACGCCGGCGACGACGTGCGCGTCGTCGGCGTGCCGATGGGCACGATCACCGACATCGAGCCGCACGGCGGCGGCGTCGACGTCGTGATGGAGCTCGACGAGAGCACGCCGGTCGCGGCGGACACCCGCGCGGTCATCGTGCCGCCGGGCGTGCTGAGCAGCCGTTACGTCCAGCTCACCGAGCCGTGGCTGAGCGGACCCCGGCTCGGCGACGGCGCGACGATCGACGCCTCGCGCACGGCGTCGCCGCTCGAGCTCGACGACGTCACGGCCCAGCTCGACCGGTTCGTCAAGGCACTCGGGCCGCACGGCGCGAACAGGAACGGCGCGCTGTCCGCGCTGGTCGACTCCGCCGACTCGGCGCTGGCCGGCAACGGAGGCACCCTTCGTCGTACTCTCGGCAACCTCGCGCAAGCGCTGGACACGATGAGCGAGAGCCGCGGAGACATCGTCGCCACGATCGACCAGCTGCAGACCTTCGTCGCGTCGCTCGCCGGCAGCGACCGGGCGATCCGCACCCTCGAGCGCAACCTCGGGACCGTGACCAGCGGGCTGGCCGACCAGCGCGGTCAGCTGCGCACGACGATCGCCAACATCGGCGCCGCGGTCCACGACGTGCGGACCTTCGTGGAGCACAACCGCGGCACGATCACCGCCGACGCCCGCCAGCTGCGCAAGCTCAGCCAGACGCTGGCCGACCGGCAGCGCGACCTGATGGAGATCGCCGACCTCGGCCCGATCGGCACCGAGGGGATCTTCGGTGCCGCCAACCTGCAGACCGGCGTGCTCGACGCGCGGGTCGACCTGACCCCGCTGCTCGCGCACGCCGACACCACGATCTGCCAGCTGCTCGAGGGCGCCGCCCTCCCCCAGCTGTGCCCGGCGGGCGTCCCCGACCCGCCCGACGGGGGCGATCGGTGATGCTCAGCTCCCGCGCCCGCGCGCTCGTCGCGACGATCGTCGTCGCGGTGGTCGCCGCCGTCGCCGCCGTCATCGGCGTCGGCGCCCTGCCGGACGTCACCACGGCGCGGCTCCCCGGCGCCGCGGGCGGTGACCACACCTACCCGGTCGAGGCGCGGTTCCGCGACGCCCTCGACCTGGTCCCGAACTCGACCGTCCGCGTCGCCGACGTGCCCGTCGGGCGCGTGACGAGCATCGACGTCGGCCGCGACGACCACGGCTACGTCGCCGTCGCCGAGCTGGAGATCGACGACTCGGTCGACCTGCCCGCCGGCACCGTGGCCACGATCCGCAGCACCAGCCTGCTCGGGGAGAAGTACGTCGAGCTGATCGCCCCGGCGCACGGGAGCGGCAGCCTCCGCAGCGAGGGCACGATCCCGATCGGGCGCACGACCCAGGACGTCGAGGTCGAGCAGCTGCTCAGCTCGCTCGGCGCCCTGCTCAACGGCGGTGGGCTCCAGCAGCTCGCGACGATCACCGACGAGTTCTCCAAGGCCCTCGGCGGGCACGAGCAGGACACCCGGGCGCTGCTGGAGGACCTCGACGCGATCGTCGGCGGCCTGGACCGCGGCCGTCCGGCGCTGCTGGCGGCGCTGCGCAGCACCGCGCGGCTCAACTCCGTCCTCGCCGCGCAGCGGGACGTGCTCACCTCCGCTGTCGACGACCTCGACCCCGCGACCGGCGTGCTCGCGCAGCAGGTCTCGAGCCTGCACGACGCCCTGGTCAGTCTGCGGTCGCTCGACCGGCGCGCCACCCACGTGATCCGGGCGAGCACCGACGCGACGGTCGACGACCTCGCCGCCCTCGAGCCGGTCGCGAGGCAGGTGGGCAAGGTCGCGGACCTCATCCCGGAGAACATCACCCTGCTGGTGACCTACCCGTTCGCGGACACCGCGGTGCCGGCCTTCTCGGGTGCCTACGGCGCCGTGAAGGGCTCGGTCGACATCGACCTCAACGAGCTGCTGTTCGCCGTCGCACCGACGCCGCAGGACAGCGACCAGCCGTTCAACCCCGACAACCCGGGCGCTCCGCCCGACGACGGCTCGGCGGACGGGTCGGACCCGCAGGGCCTGCTGCCGCAGCTCGGCGTACCCGACGTCGTCGGCGGCCTCCTCGACCTCCTGACGCCCCGGACGGGAGGTGCCGGATGAGCACCGCCCACCGGATCCGGATCGCCCTCTTCGCTGCCGTCTCGGTCACCTGCGTCATCGTCGCCGGGACCCGCTACGTGGGGATCCCCGAGCGCTACCTCGGCCAGTCCTACGAGATCTCGGCCGTGCTGCCCGACTCGGGGGGGATCTTCCCCAACGCCGAGGTCACCCTCCGGGGCGTGCCCGTCGGCCGGGTCCGCAGCCTGACCCTCACCCCTGACGGCGTCCGGGCCGACCTCCAGCTGGACAAGGACATCCGCATCCCCGAGGACACGATGGTCCGCGTCGCGCACCTCTCCGCGGTCGGCGAGCAGTACGTCGAGCTGGTCCCGCCGGGCGACGACGGGCCCTACCTCGCCGACGGGGACACGCTTCCGGTGAGCGCGGCCACCACGCCGCTGCAGGTGACCTCGCTGCTCGTGCACCTCGACCGGCTCGCCACCAGCATCGGGAAGAGCAAGCTGCGCCGCGTGGTGCACGAGCTCGGCGACGCCTTCTCCCGCAGCGGGCAGGACCTGGCGACGGTCCTGGTCAGCGCGCGGCGGCTGAGCAACAGCTTCGCGCGCATCCAGCCGCGCACGACGGCGCTGCTGCGCGACGGCCAGCGCGTGCTGAGCACGCAGCGCGACCTCGACCCCGACCTGCGCCGGCTGAGCAGCGGCCTCGACCGGCTGACGCGGACGATCGCGGACAGCGACCCGGAGATCGCGTCGATCCTCGCCGAGGGGCCGCAGTCGCTCGGCCAGGTGCGGACGCTGCTCGCGCGGAACCAGACGAACGTCGCGGTGCTGCTCGGCAACCTGCTCTCGACGAGCGAGATCGTCGCGCAGCCACTGCGGCTCAACGGGCTGGTCACCCAGCTGGTGCTGCTGCCGCGGATCATCCAGGGCACCTTCAACATCCAGCCCGGCGACGGCTACGCCCGCCTGGGTGCGGTCTTCGACACGACCCAGGCCGTCTGCACCCGCGGCTACGAGAGCTCGGGGACGCCGCCCACTGAGGGCGACCAGCTCTCCCCCGATCCCGGGAACCCGCCGATGCGCGCGAACCTGAACGCCTACTGCGCGCTGCCCCCGAGTAGCGGCATCGACGTCCGCGGCGCGGCCAACGTGCCCCGGCCTCCCGGCGACCCAACCGCCCGGGTGGTGCCCCGGGCCAACCCGCGCGGGTTCGGCCCCGGCTCCTCGTTCGCCGGCCCGGACCAGCCGGCCCCACCCGACGGCTCCTCGGTGCCGCCCTCGGCGACCCGGGTCCTGCCCCCCACCGACCTGCGCGGCATGCTCCTCAAGGAGGACCTTCGTTGATGACCGAGATCCCACCGGACCGGGTCGAGAA
The DNA here is from genome assembly GCF_039537325.1 of Nocardioides panacisoli. GTDB lineage: Bacteria > Actinomycetota > Actinomycetes > Propionibacteriales > Nocardioidaceae > Nocardioides > Nocardioides panacisoli. Next base: position 508,056 of record NZ_BAABAH010000001.1, on the reverse strand, counting down.
CCCCACGCCGTCCCGCTCGCGGGACCTGCTCCGGACCGCACTCGTGGTGGTGGTCGTGCTCGCCGCCCTCGCCGGCGCGGGGTGGACCGGGTGGCAGGTCCGGCAGGAGCGCGCGGCGGACGACGACCGGGCCCGGGCGCTGTCCGTGGCGAGGCAGGCCGCAGTGGCGTTCACGTCGTACGACGCCGAGCACATCGACGAGGACCTCGACCGGGTCCGCGACATGTCGACCGGCGACTTCCGCGACCAGTTCACCAAGGCGCTCGGCGCGCTGACCGGCGCGATCAAGAAGGCCCACGGTGTCTCCGAGGGCGAGGTCACCCAGATGGGGCTGATCCGCAGCGGCGACTCCACCGCGGTGGTGATCGCGGCAGTCGACGCGACGATCACGAACAAGGAGACCCAGAAGCCGTCGCTGCGCCGCTACCGCCTACAGATCACGCTCACCCTCGTCGACGACGAGTGGCTGATCTCCGACATCAGCCCGGTGGCCTGACATGCGTACGCCGACCACCCGCCGCCGGACCGTCGCCCTCGCCGTCGCCGCCCTCCTGCTCGTCGCCTCGGTGGCGGTGATCGTCACCGGCCAGCTCTGGCTGCACGGCCAGCGCGCCGACGACGACCGCGAGTCGCAGGTCCGCGACGCCGCCGACCACGCGGTGACCCAGATCCTGTCCTACGACTACCGCCGGCTCGCGCAGGGCACGGCCGACACCGAGCCGCTGCTGACCGGTGACGCCCTCGCGCAGTACGAGGACGTCCAGCAGCCCCTGCAGAAGTCCGCGCCCAGGCTGAAGGCCGTGGTCAGCGCGACCGTGAAGGCCTCGACCGTGCTGGAGTCCGACGACAGCTCCGCCCGAGTGCTGCTGTTCGTCGACCAGCTCTCCAGCAGCAGCAAGCTCACCCAGCCGCAGCTCGACCAGAGCCGCGTCGTCGTCACCCTCGAGCGGGACGGCGACGACTGGCTCGTCTCGTCCCTGTCCGCGATCTGACTGGATAGGTTGAACCGATGCCGGCAAGCAGCGCCACCGAGTCCACGCCCCGCCGCCGCACCCAGGCCGAGCGCCGGGCCGCCACCCGGCGCGCGCTGCTGGACGCCACCATCGACGTCCTCGTCGACAGCGGCTACGCCGGGCTGACCACGACGGCCGTCTGCGAGCGCGCCGGCGTGACCCGCGGCGCGCAGGCGCACTACTTCGCGACCAAGCAGGAGCTCGTCGTCCAAGCGCTCAGCCACCTGACCGACCAGCTCGTCGAAGACCTCGTGTCGAAGCCGCTCAACGTCGCCGACGGACCGGAGGCCCAGTACGCCGTACTCCTCAACCGGCTGTGGGAGATCTTCAGCGGCCCGGTCTCCTTCGCCCAGCTCGAGCTGTTCACCGCCGCCCGCACCGACGCCGACCTGCGCCGCCACCTCGTGCAGTTCGACCACGCCGTGATGAGCACCCTCGCCGACGCCGCCCGCCGGGTCGCTCCCGAGCTGGTCAAGCGCCCCGAGTTCGCCGACGTGATGCGGACCGCGATCGCCACCATCCGCGGCCTGCGGATGCTGCGTGCCGTCGCCAGCGAGCGCTCGGTCCGCAGCGCCTGGCCGTCGGCCCGGGACCAGCTGCTCGCCGGGTTGCCGCTCGACGCGTGAGGAAGTGCCGGCGGCCCGCCGCCGGCGGGCCGCGCCCTACCGCATCCGCAGCTTCCGCAGGATCTTCAGCTGGTTGTTGCCCATGTTGACGAACTTCTCCAGCGGCGAGGCGGGAGGCGGGCCGATCGGGCCGATCCGCGAGGCGACGATCGTCTGGGACTCGGTGTACTTCCGGATCCCCTCGCCACCGTGGCGGCGGCCGAGGCCGCTGTCCGCCATCCCGCCCATGCCGGCCTCGATCGTGCCGGCGGCGAGGGCGGCGCCGTCGTTGATGTTCACGGAGCCGGCGCGGACCCGGCGGGCGAGGGCATCGGCGGTGGCGAGGTCCTTGCTGAAGATGCTCGCGGAGAGGCCGGCGCTGCCCTGGTTCGCGATCCGCAGGGCGTCCTCGTCGTCGGAGGCGCGGTAGAGCGCGATGACCGGGCCGAAGGTCTCGCCGAGGCAGAGGTCCATGTCCTCGGTGACGTTCTCGAGCACCGTCGGCGAGTAGAAGTAGGGCCCGATCTCCGGCCGCGCGGTGCCGCCGGCGAGCACGGTCGCGCCCTTGGCGACCGCGTCCGCGACGTGCGCCGAGACCTTCTCCAGCTGGGCCTGCGAGGCGAGCGAGCCGACGTCGCAGGAGAAGTCGAAGGCCCGGCCGAGCTTCTGCGCGCTGGTCTGCGCGAGCAGCGCCTCCTTGAAGGCGTCGTAGACGTCGTTGTGCACGACCACCCGCTCGATGTGGATGCACATCTGGCCGGTGTTGGCGAACGCCGCGAGCGCGGTGCCGCGCGCCGCCTGCTCGAGGTCGGCGTCGGCGCGCACGATCAGCGGGTTCTTGCCGCCGAGCTCGAGCGAGGCGCCGATCAGCCGACGGGCCGCACGCTCGGCGACCAGCCGCCCGGTGGCGGTCGACCCGGTGAAGCTGATGAAGTCGACGTTGTCGACCACCGCCTCACCGATCGCGGCGCCCGGGCCGGTGACGACCTGCCACACGTGCTCGGGCAGGCCCGCCTCGGCCATCAGCGCCCGGGTCCAGAGCAGGGTCAGCGGGGTCTGCGGGTCGGCCTTCCCGATGACCGCGTTGCCGGCGACCAGCGCCGGGATGGCGTCGCCGACGCCCAGGTAGAACGGGTAGTTCCACGGCGAGATGATCCCGACGACGCCCTTGGGGACGCGCACCTCGCGCGCGGTCGTCGCGAGCGGGACCGCGGCGCGCACCTTGCGGTCGGCGAGGTACGTCGCCCCCTGCCGGGCGTAGTGCCGGGCCAGGTTCGCGACCTGCAGCACCTCCTGCCAGGCGTGGAAGCGGGCCTTGCCCATCTCCCACTGGATCAGGTCCATGACCTCGTCCTGCCGCTCGACGAGCATGTCGTGGAAGCGCAGCACCACCGCGGCGCGCGCCTCGACGCTCAGCTCCGCCCAGGCCGGCTGCGCGGCCCGCGCGAGCTCGGCGGCCGCGGCGACGTCGGCAGGCGTGCCGGCGGGTACGGCGGCCGTCGGGCTGGCGTCGTACGGCGCCGTCGCCGTCATCGTGCCGTCGCCGCCGGTGGCCGGGCAGGCCACCCAGCGGCTCCACGACTCGAGCTTGCGGTCGGTGACCCAGGCGGGTCGGGCGGTGCCGGCCGCCGGCGGCTCCGGCGTGGTCGTCTCCGGCTGGCGGACGGTGGTGGAGGTCATCGGTTGCTCCCGGAGCGAACGAGGTTGATGGGCTGGCCGTCCTTGGGGAAGGGCAGCGAGTGGTTGTCGAGCGGCGCGCGGTAGCCGGGCTCGACGGTCCAGTGGTAGTTGCGCAGCAGCCGGTGCACGATCGACTTGACCTCCAGGCCCGCGAAGTAGAGCCCGATGCACTTGTGCACGCCGCCGCCGAACGGCTCCCACGCATAGCGGTGCGACCGGTCCTCGCGACGCTCCGGCGAGAAGCGCTCGGGGTCGAAGACCATCGGGTTGGTCCAGTACTCCTCCATCACGTGGGAGAACTGGACGCAGACCATCACATCGGTGCCGGCCGGGATGCGGTGGCCCTGGATCGCGGTGTCCCTGACCGCCCGCCGGACCAGCAGCGGCACCGGCGCGCGCAGCCGCAGCGACTCCTTCATGACCAGGTCCAGGGACTGCAGGGCCTCGAGCTCGGCCATGGTCGGCTCCGGACCGAGCGCGAGGGCCTCCTCGCGGCAGCGCTCCTGCCACTCGGGGTGCTGGCCGAGGAACTGCATCATGGTCGACGTCGTGATCGTCGAGGTGTCGTGGGCGGCCATCATCAGGAAGATCATGTGGTTGACGACGTCGTCGTCGCTGAACCGCTCGCCGTCCTCGGTCTCGATGTGGCACAGCACGGAGAAGATGTCGTCGGTCGCGGTCGCCCGCTTCGCCGGCAGGTAGTGCCGCAGGAAGTCCTCGAGCACGTGCCGGCCGCGGTAGGCCTTGCCCCACCGGGTCATCGGCACGTCGGCGCGGACGATGCCGGCGGCGGCCTGCACGCAGGCGATGAAGGCCTTGTTGACGCGGTCCATCTCCTTGCGGCTGGTGTCGGCCGCGCCGCCCATGAAGATGTCGGCGGCGATGTCGAGGGTGAGCTGCTTGAGCGCGGGATAGGCCTTGAACTTCGCGTCGGTGCCCCAGCCCGCCATGCCCTCGGCGATCGCGGGATGCATCCGCTCGGTGTACGCCGACAGCCGGTCGCGGGTGAACGCCTCCTGCATGATCCGGCGGTGCCCGTGGTGCTCGTCGAAGTCCATCAGCATCAGACCGCGGTGGAAGAACGGGCCGACGATCTTTCCCCAGGCGGGCTCGTTGGCGAACGCCTTGTCCTTGTTGCGCAGCGCCTCCTCGCAGGCGTCGGGACCGAGCAGCATCACGCCCTCGTCGAGCCGGGACTTCAGGGGCGCCACCGCACCGTAGGCCTCCCACTGGCGCCGCATCAGCGCGAGCGGGTCGGCGATGAACTCGAAGAGCCGGCCGACGAGCGGCAGGCCCCGGTCCTCCGGTCGCTGCTCGGGAACCTCCAGCAACGGTGCTGCTGGGGGCGCCTCAGCGGCTTCGATCATGGTCTGCGCCATCGCGGCCTCCTCCGGGTCCGGCACGGCCCCGTCACTGCTCAGCGTGATTCAGGAAGAGCGTCCTGTCAACCTTGTCTTCCTCCAGGTCTGTGAGAGGCTTCCGGGCATGGCCGTCCAGTCAGGCGTCTACCGCGGAGTTCCCGCCGAGGAGCGGGTCGCGGAGCGGCGCGCGAAGCTGATGGAGGCGACCCTCGCCGTCTGGGCCGACCCGGACCGGCGCACGACCATGACGGCGATCTGCGCCGAGGCCGGGCTGACCGAGCGCTACTTCTACGAGAGCTTCAGCGGCCTCGACGACGCGCTGACGGCGGTGATGGATGCCATCGCCACCGAGATCGAGGAGACGACGATGCACGCCGCGGAGGAGGCAGGGACCGACCCGGCCGCCCGCACGCGGGCGACCCTCGAGGCGTTCGTGGCGCTGCTCCGCGACGACCCGCGCAAGTGCAAGGTGGCGCTCGTCGAGGCCGCGGCGATGCCCGGCCTGCGCCACCGCCGCGCCGAGCTGCTCCGTCACTTCGCACACCGCACGGCGGTCGAGGCGCGGGAGATCTTCGGCGCGAACACGCGCACCGAGGCCGAGGACGACGTCGCCGGCCTGCTGTTCATCGGCGGCATCGCCGAGCTGGTCACCGCGTGGCTGGAGGGCGCCGTGGAGGTCTCCCCCGAGGACCTCGTCGAGGCCGCGAGCCGGGGCTTCCTCGGCCTCTACGGCTGAGTCACCGGGCGGGCGTCGCCCGGTGGTGGGCGACCGCCGACCACAGCAGCAGCCCGAGGCCCAGCGTTCCGAGCACGGCTCCGACGAGCGCCGGCGCGCGGTAGCTCCAGCCGCCCGCGATCACCAGGCCGCCGAGCCAGGCGCCGAGGGCGTTGGCGATGTTGAGCGCGGCGTGGTTCATCGCGGCCCCGAGGGTGACCGCCTCACCGGCGACGTCCATCAGCCGCAGCTGCAGGTTGACCACGAGGACCGAGCCCGCCGCGGTCACCAGGAACGCGACCGGCAGCAGCGCCCAGCCCGCCGGCGCCACGAAGTAGTAGGCCACCATGACCACGATCCCGCCGCCCGAGCCGATCAGCAGGCTGCGGAACACCGACCACGACGCGAGCTCGCCGGCGAGCCAGGTGCCGACGACCATCCCGAGGCCGAGCGCGAGCACGAACACCGGGACCACGTCGCGGTCGAGGCCGCCGACGTCGGTCACGGTCTTCGCGATGTAGGAGTAGACCGCGAACATCCCGCCGAAGCCGACAGCGCCGACCGCCATCGTCAGCCAGACCTGCAGGCTCGTGAAGAACGCGCGGGCCTCGCGTCGGCCGCTCGCCTCGCTGTCGCCCGGCACCGACGGGACCACGGCGAGCACCGCCATGACGGTGACGGCAGCGAGCACCGCGCAGACGAGGTACGCCGACCGCCAGCCCGCGTGCTGGCCCAGCCAGGTGGCAGCGGGCACGCCGACGACGTTGGCCACCGAGAGGCCCAGCATCACGCTCGCGACGGCGCGCCCCCTGCGCGCGGGGGTCACCAGGCTCGCGGCGACCAGGCTGGCGACGCCGAAGTACGCCCCGTGCGGCATCCCGTCGAGGAAGCGCGCGGCGAGCAGCACGTGGAAGCCCGGCGCCACCGCGCTCAGCAGGTTGAAGGCGGCATAGGCCGTCATCAGGCCGACGAGCATCCCGCGCCGGGGCACGGCGGCGCCGAAGAACGCGAGGATCGGCACGCCGACCACCACGCCCAGCGCGTAGGCCGAGATCACGTAGCCGGCGGTCGGCACGGACACGTGCACGCCGTCGGCCACGTCCGGCAGCACGCCCATCGTCACGAACTCGGTGGTGCCGATCGTGAAGCCGCCCAGGGAGAGCGCGAGGATCGCGAGCGCCGGCCGGCGGACGGCCACCTCGACCAGGGGGTCGGCGGTGTCAGTCACGGGACATCAGCACCAGGACCTCCGCGTGCGCGGTCTGAGGGAACATGTCGAACAGCTGGGCGCGCACCGGGCGGTAGGACGGCATCACCGCGAGGTCGCGGGCCAGCGTCTCGGGGTTGCAGCTGGAGTAGAGCACGTGCGGGACGTCCGAGCCCTCGAGCCATCCGGCCAGCTCCGCGCCGAGGCCGCGCCGCGGAGGGTTGACGACGACCAGGTGCGGGCGGTGCTCAGGACCGGCGGTCGCGGCGTAGGACGTCGCGTCGCCCGCCGCGAAGCCGACCCGCTCCCGGCCGAGACCGGCGTCGTCGCGGCCCCGCGCCGCCGCGCGCACCGCGTCGGCACTGAGCTCGATGCCGGTCACCCGGCGACCGGGCGCGGCCAGGTGCAGCGCGAAGCCGCCGACGCCGCAGTAGAGGTCCCAGACCCGGCTCGCGCTCACGCCTCCGGCCCACGACCGCGCGGTCCGGTAGAGCGCCGCCGCGACGTCGGTGTTGGTCTGGAAGAAGCTGCGCGGCCCGAGGTGCAGGGTGATGCCGTTGAGCAGCATCGGGAGCGTCGCCTCGTCCGTGAGCACGATCTCGCGGTCGCCCTCGATGACCGCGGCCGGGACCGGCTGGATGTTGAGCGTGACCACACGCAGCGACGGCAGCTCGACCAGCAGCGCCGGCAGGTGCTTGCGGATCCGCGCCTCGGCCTCGGTCGAGCGCAGCACCCAGCGCACCATCAGCTCGCCCCCGGGCGACTCGGTGACCAGCACGTGCTTGAGCTCGCCGCTGCGGCCCGGGACGTCGTACGGCGCCAGCCCGGCGCGGGTCACGAAGGCGGCGAGGACCGGCAGCGCCGCGACGATGCCCGGGGTGTGCAGCGCGCAGTCCCGCAGGTCCACCCCGCCGCGGCGCGGGTCCCAGATGCCCAGGCGCGGCGCGTCGGCGGTGCCGGTGACGACCATCTTCGCCTTGCTGCGGAAGCCGTCCGGCCGGCTGCGCACCGGCGGCAGCCACTCCGGCTCGGGGCGCCCGTCCAGCACCGCGCGCACCACGTCGCGGGCCGCCTGCTCCTTGGCGAGCACCTGGTCGTCGTAGGGCCGTCCGAGCCAGGTGCACGACCGGCAGCGGTCGGCGTCGAAGTGCGCGCAGTCGAGAACCGACCGGCCGACCGCGAGCATGGCCGCAATGTTAGGTGCGCGGCGCCCTAGGCTGCGCATCGTGGCAACCGCTCTCCACCGGCTCGAGGCCGAGCCGGTCCTGGTCACCGTCGAGCGGCTCCGCGAGCGCGTCGCGGCGCGGTTCCCCGGCCGGGGGCTGGAGCGGGTGGCCACCGAGCTGGTGACCATGACGCAGGAGGTCAGCGCGAGCGCCGCGGTGAACCGCGGCCGGCTGCGCGCGTTGCGCGCGGGCTCGCGCACTCTCGTCCTCCTGGTGCTGGTGGCGACCGTGACGGCGCTGGCCTTCGTCCTCCACTCGGCGATCGTGGACGGGCCCGACCACGAGGTCGAGTGGCTGTCCCTCCTGGAGAGCGGCGTCAACGACGTGGTGTTCGCCTCGATCGCGATCTGGTTCCTCTACAGCGTGCCGGAGCGCGTACGCCGTGCCGACACCCTCGCCCTGCTCCACAAGCTGCGCTCGCTGGCGCACATCATCGACATGCACCAGCTCGCCAAGGATCCCGAGCGCCTGCGGTCGTCGTTCCGCCCGACGCCCGTGAGCCCGGCCATGGACCTGGGGCCCGGGCAGCTGGAGCACTACCTCGACTACTGCTCGGAGATGCTCAGCCTGGTCGGCAAGGTCGCCGCCCTGTGCGCGGAGGAGTCGCGCGACGCGATCGTGCTCGACACGGTCTCCACGATCGAGACCCTGACGACCGGCATGTCGCGCAAGATCTGGCAGAAGATCTCGGTCCTCAACGAGGCGCGCCCGGCCGACTGATCCAGCTTGGAGGCCACGATCTGGCCTAAGTCACGCAGAGCCGGCACCTGGTGCCGGTGGTGCTCGACCTAACTGGGTGTGCCAACCCGGGGAAGGGACACATTCAGCAAGGCCGCCCCCGGGGGTCATGCTGCGGCCGCCCGAACCTCGCCTCGAGGGAGTCCGTCGCCGGGCTACAACTTCCCAGCGGCCACCATGAAGTCGGCCACCAGCGCGGCGTACGCCTCGTCGCGGCCCTCGGTGCGCAGCACCGCGGACGGGTGCGTCGTCGGCAGCACCCACTCCGGCGGGGCGTCGAGCGGGAGCGTCTCCGGCCAGTCGAGGAGCCGGCCGCGGGACTCACCGACCCGGAACGACGAGCCGTAGAGCGCCTTGCCGGCCGTCCCGCCGAGGAGCACCACCCCGGCCGGGCGCACCATCTCCAGCTCGGCGCGCAGCCACGGGCTGCACGCCTCCACGTGGTAGCGGGCGGGCGACTTGTGGATCCGCTGCTTGCCGCGGGTGCCTGACCAGCGGAAGTGCTTCACGACGTTCGTCGTCCACACGTCGCCGGGATCGATGCCGGCGTCGGCGAGCGCCCGGTCGAGCACCTTGCCGGCGGGGCCGACGAACGGCTCGCCTCTGCGGTCCTCCTGGTCGCCGGGCTGCTCGCCGAGCAGCACGACGGGCGCGTCCCGGTTGCCGGTGCCCATCACGCCCTGGGTCGCGTCCCGGTAGAGCTCGCAACCCCGGCACGCCTGGACGGCCTCCTGCAGACGTGCGGGCGTCGGGCGCTCGGGGACCCACGCTCCGGCGCCGGGCCGCTCCTCCTCAGCTGCCATGCGGAGGCGGTACCCCTGTGACCGGTTCCGCAACGGGTCTCGTGACGGTCGCTGCGCGACCTCCTCGACCAACGGGGTTCCGCAGAACTAGAACGTGTTCCTAAAGTGGCGCCATGACGTACGTCGCCCACGAGGGCCGCGCCACTGTCCACGGCACCTGCGCCTCCGCCTTCGAGCCGCTGCGCGACCTGCTGGCGAGCAACCTCGCCGACGGCAGCGACCTCGGCGCGTCGCTGGCGGTGCTCCAGGACGGCGAGCTGGTCGTCGACCTGTGGGGCGGGGAGGCCCGGCCGGGCGAGCCCTGGCAGGAGGACACGATCGTCCAGGTCTGGTCGGTGACGAAGACGATGGCCGCGTTCACGGCGCTGGTGCTCGCCGACCGGGGAGTCCTCGACCTGGACGCGCCCGTGTCGACGTACTGGGACGGCTTCCGGGACGAGCGGGTGCTGGTCCGCCACGTGCTCTCGCACACCTCCGGCTACGCCGGCTGGACCGAGCCGCTCGACACCGACGGGCTGCTCGACCTCGAGCGCTCGGAGCGGATGCTCGCCGAGCAGGAGCCCTGGTGGGAGCCGGGGACTTCGTCCGGCTACCACATGATGAGCTACGGCCACCTGGTCGACGGCATCGTCCGGGGCGCGACCGGTGTGCCGCTCGCCGACCAGTTCCGGACTCTCGTCGCGGAGCCGCTCGGCGCCGACTTCCACCTCGGCGTGCCCGAGTCCGAGCACGGCCGGATCGCCGAGCTGGAGCCGCCGCGGACGGCGGACGTCGCATCGGCGCTGCCGGAGGACAGCTTCTTCCTCGCCACGGTGACCAACCCCCTGCTGGACGTGCCCGCCGTCCTCCTCACGCCGGCCTGGCGGTCCACCTCGCTCGCAGGCCTCAACGGGCACGGCAACGCGCGCTCGATCGCGCAGGTCCAGTCGGTCGTGTCCCACGGCGGCGAGCGCGACGGCGTACGGCTGCTGGGGCAGGAGACCCTCGACCGGATCTTCGACGTCCAGGCCGACGGACCGGACCGGGTGCTGCCGGTGTCGCTGCGCTGGGGCACCGGGTACGCGCTGCCCGTGACGGCGGCGCCGGCGGTGCCGGAGGGACGGGTGTGCTGGTGGACCGGCTGGGGCGGCTCCGTCGTCGTCAACGACCTGGAGCGCCGGGTGACCGTGGCCTACGCGATGAACCGGATGCACGACCACTACTGGGCCTCGCCGCGGACCGACGGCTACGTCCGGACCGCGTTCGAGTGCGTGGAGGCGGGCGCGTGAGCGAGGTGAAGGTCTGCATCATCGGCGCCGGCTGCTCGGGGATCACCACGGCCAAGCGGCTCAAGGAGTTCGGCATCGACTACGACCAGTTCGAGCTGTCCGACGACGTGGGCGGCAACTGGTACTTCAAGAACCCCAACGGCCGCTCGTCGGTCTATGAGTCGCTGCACATCGACACCTCGACGCAGCGGCTGCAGTTCGAGGACTTCCCCGCGCCCGAGGACTACCCGGACTTCCCGCACCACACCCAGATCCACGACTACTTCCGGGCGTACGTCGACCACTTCGGCCTGCGCGACGCGATCACCTTCGAGACCGGCGTCGACCGCGCCGCGCGCACGGACGACGGCTGGGAGGTCACCCTCTCGACCGGGGAGACCCGCCGCTACACGGACCTGGTCGTGGCCAACGGCCACCACTGGAGCCCGCGGCTTCCGGACTGGGCGGGCGACCCGTTCGACGGCGAGGTGATCCACAGCCACGCCTACATCAACCCGTTCGAGCCCGTCGAGATGCGCGGCAAGCGGGTGATCGTCGTCGGGATGGGCAACTCCGCCATGGACATCGCCTCCGAGCTCTCCAGCCGCTGGATGGCGGAGACGCTCTACGTCTCGGCGCGGCGCGGCGTGTGGGTGCTGCCGAAGTACCGGAACGGGCAGGCGGCCGACAAGGTGATGGCGCCGCCGGACATCCCGCGCGAGCAGGCGCTGGCTGCCAGCCGGCAGCTGATCCGCGAGCTGGTCGGCAACATGAGCAGCTACGGCCTTCCCGAGCCCGACCACGAGCCGCTGTCCGCGCACCCGTCGGTCAGCGCGGACTTCCTGACCCGGGCGGGGTCCGGCGACATCCACATGCTGCCGGCGATCGAGCGCCTGGACGGCCGCACGGTGCACCTCGTGGACGGCAGCACAGTCGAGGCCGACGTCATCGTCTGCGCGACGGGCTACGACATGCGGTTCCCGTTCTTCGACGAGGACGAGATCGAGCTGCACCCGACGAGCGACCACCGCTACCCCCTGTTCAAGCGGATGATCAAGCCGGGCGTCGACCACCTCTACTTCCTCGGCCTCGCCCAGTCCTCACCCACGATCGTCAACCTCGCCGAGCAGCAGTCCAAGCTGCTCGCGCGGCTGCTGGCGGGCAGGTACGCGCTCCCGCCGGTCGACGAGCAGGTCCGGATCATGGCGAAGGACGAGGCCGAGCACCTGGCGCAGTACTACGCCAGTCCGCGGCACACGATCCAGATCGACTTCGCCCGCTACGTCGTCGACCTGCTGGCCGAGATCGAGGCCGGCGAGGAGCGGGCGAGGACTACCAGCGGGTCCCGACCAGCAGTGCGGTGAAGACGGCGCACGACGCCACCACGGTGCCCGTCGCCACCAGGAGGGCCAGCGGTCGGCGTACGGCGAGGTGCTCGGCGACCTTGTAGAGCAGGGTGATCCCGACCAGGACCACCGTGACGTGGAGCAGCAGGGCCAGGGCGATCCCGGCGATGACGCCGGCGATCCGGAACCGGCCCCAGGTCAGCCCGAGCAGCAGCGGGATCACGACGGCGCCCGCGGCACCGCCGGCGAGCTCGACGAGGAAGGGCCGGTCGCCCATCCACGGCACCCAGTCGACGACGTCGAGCAGGTCGAGCGTCGCCAGCACGCCGAGGACCACGACGACGCCGAGCGTGCCCAGCATCGCGAGGCGGTAGCGCAGGTGGGTCCCGCGGCTCCAGTCCGCCGAGCCGCTCCAGATCGTGCCGAGGGTGACCGCCGACCAGACCAGCCAACGCCGCACCAGCGGCACGTGGGCGTCGCGCATCCCCGCGCGGAAGACGCGGTCGGCGTCGGCGCGGTCGATGACGTGACCCTCGGTGGAGATGTACGTCGCCGGTCCGCCGGGGTTGATCAGCCCGTCGTGGACCAGCGCCGGCGGAAGGTGGTTGCCGGTCTTGGGCACCAGCCAGGTGAACAGGTCCGGCACCGAGGCGAAGTCGGTGCGGAAGGTCGCCAGGTCCTCGGGCACGAGGATCTCGCCGTACTCGTCGTCGAGATAGGCGATCCGCCGCAGCATTCGGAACCGCTCGGCGCCGCCCTCGACCTCGCGCTCGACGACGATCTGGAACGGCCGGGCCGGATCGGGCGGCTCGGTGTCCGAGCCGCCGTCGTAGAACCGGTGGGGTTGCGGCGCCTGCGCCCGCGGGCCGTTCATCCGCAGCGCCCCTCGCCCAGCACGATGAGGCCCTCCCGGTCACCGGGACCGTAGTCGTCCTGGAACGTCGTCTCGCTGAACATCAGCTGGCTGGGGTCGCTGACGTGATCGAGCCCGACCAGGTGCCCGAGCTCGTGCAGCAGCACGGCGTGCGCCTCGCCGGAGTCGAGGTCCTCGCCCAGATCGGTGTCGAGCGTGACGCCGCCGGTGGTGTAGCGCCACCAGCTGCCGAAGCGCAGCGCGGCGGCCCCGCCGACGCCGACGACGTCACCGGTCAGCGACGGCACCTCGTCCTCGTCGGCCCAGGCGATCAGCACCGGCGCCCGGCTCAGCGCGGAGGCTTCGCCGGACTCGTCGGGCCGGCGGTCGGTGGTGCCGTCGTAGTGGAGCTGCAGCCCGCTGATCTGCTGGACCTCGGTGATCGCCTCGGCCACGAACCCGGCGGCGTCGTCGGGGCCGCCGTCCGGGTTGATCTCGTAGTGGATCTCGCGGCACGGGTCCCACGCCACCGGGTCGGCCGGGTCGCCCGGCTGGTGCTGGAGGAAGGCGTGCGGGCCGCCGACGCCCGCGTGGGCCGGGCTGCCGAGCAGGTGCTCGTCCTGGGCGTGGAAGAGCAGCCCGAGCAGCACCAGGCCGCTGACCATGAGCAGCAGGCCCCACGGCCATCGCCCCCGCCCCTGCGCCACGGCTCAGCCCAGGTCGTCCGGCGAGGTGACCGGGCGGTCGCAGACGAAGCCGCGGCAGACGTACGCCGCCGCGGCGCCGTCGACGGCGGTACGCCCCGCGAGCAGGGGTACGTCGTCGCGCGGCTCGTCGGCGACGACGACCACCGCGCCGGGCAGCCGACGGGCTCGGGCAGCGAGCGCGTCCCGCGCTGCGCCGGCCGGTCCGACCACGGCGACCTCGAGCGGGCCGTCGAGCATCACCTGCGCCGCTGCGAGCGACCACCCGGCGAACCGCGGCGCCTTCTCGGCGAGGTTGGTCACCGTCGCGAGCGCAGCCTCCGCCGCGTCGCGGTAGCGGCCCTCTCCGGTCAGCGCGTGCGCGGCGACGAGGGCGTGCACCATCGAGCTGAGCCCGCTGGGCGAGGCGTTGTCGGAAGGATCGCGCGGCCGCGCCACCAGGGCCTCGGCGTCGGCGTGGGTGTCGAAGAACCCGCCGTCGTCGGCCCGGAAGCCGGCGAGCGCCTCGTCGAGCAGCCCGGTGGCGAGGTGCAGCCAGCGGGCGTCGCCCGTCGCCTGCACGAGGGCCAGGAACCCCGACGCCACGCACCCGTAGTCCTCCAGCACACCCGCATGCTTCCCCGCCACCCCGTCCCTCGACACCCGCAGCAGGCGCGAGCCCTCGGCGAGGTGCAGGCGGGCCAGCAGCTCGCCGGCCGCGACGGCCGCGTCGACGTACTCTGGTGCGTCGAGGAGGAGCCCGGCGTCGCAGAGCCCGGCGATGGCGAGCCCGTTCCAGGCGGCGACCACCTTGTCGTCGCGCGCCGGCCGCGGCCGCTGCTCACGTACGGCGAGCAGCCGCTCGCGGACCGCGGCGAGCCGGGCCCGGTCGTGGGGGTCGGAGGGGTAGTGACGGAGCTGGAGCGTCGACGTGCCGTGCTCGAAGGTGCCCTCCTCGGTGACGCCGAACAGCTCCGCCGCCCACCGGCCGTCCTGCGCGCCGAGCGCCTCGACCAGCTCGGCCGGGGTCCAGACGTAGAAGAGCCCCTCCTCCGCCTTGCCGCCGCCGATCGGTGCGCTGTCGGCGTCCAGCGCGGACGCGAAGCCGCCCTCCGCCGTGCGCAGCTCACGGAGCATGAAATCGGCGGTCTCGCGCGCGACCCGCTGGCCCTGCTCGTTGCCCAGCCGCGCGTAGAGACCGAGCAGCTGGGCGTTGTCGTAGAGCATCTTCTCGAAGTGCGGCACCACCCAACCGCGGTCGACGGCGTACCGCGCGAATCCCCCGCCGACCTGGTCGTACATCCCGCTGCCCGCCATCGCGGCCGTCGTCCGCGCCAGCATGTGCCGCGCCTGGTCTCCCCCGTGCCTGCGGAGGAACTCCAGCACCATGCTGGGCGGGAACTTGGGGGCGCCGCCGAACCCGCCGGCCGCCGCGTCGAACTCGTTCGCCAGCACCTCGACCGCGTGGTCCAGCGCGTCCGCGCCGACCGCCGGCCCCCCGCTGGTCGAGTAGCCGTCGCGAGGAACGAGCGACGGCGTATCGAGACCACGTTGCAGGTGCTGACGCACGTTCTCGGCAACACCCCGCACCTCGTCGCCCCGGTCCCGCCACGCCTCGCTCAGCGCCTGCAGCACCTGCGTGAATGCCGGCTGGCCGTGCCGCGGCCGGTCCGGGAAGTAGGTGCCCGCGAAGAACGGGTTGCCGTCGTGGTCGAGCACGCACGTCATCGGCCAGCCGCCGTGCCCGGTCATCGCCGTGGTCGCCTGCATGTAGACCGCGTCGACGTCGGGGCGCTCCTCGCGATCGACCTTGATGTTGACGAAGTGCTCGTTCAGGTACGCCGCGGTCGCCTCGTCCTCGAACGACTCGTGGGCCATCACGTGGCACCAGTGGCACGCGGCGTACCCCACGCTCAGCAGCACCGGGACGTCCCGCTCGCGGGCCTCGGCGAACGCGTCCGGTCCCCACTCCCACCAGTCCACCGGGTTGTCCGCGTGCTGCAGGAGGTACGGCGAGGTCGCGTCCGCGAGACGGTTGGCCACCCGACCACGCTAGCCGGGCAGCCCGGATGGCCCGGATCGACCAGGCCGTCCGCGCCGATCGGACGGTTCGGGTCCCGGGCCGCGCCTACTCCGCAGCTCCGTGCCCGGCGAGCCGACTAGACATTTCGTGACCGCTCACCGTCGCCTCCGTCTGCTGACCCTGCTCTGCCTGGTCGCCACCTGGGCCGCCGCGACGCTCGTCGCTGCGGACCTGGGTTCGGCGCGGCAGACCGCGAGCCTCAACGTCTCGCTGGACAAGTACTACGCCGGCCAGGGACTGCGGTTCTCCGGCTCGTTGGGGCGCACCGGCCGCCAGGCGGTCTGGCTCGAGTTCAACATGAACCGGCCCGGTGACGCCTGGACGAAGATCGAGGGGACGAGGCACACCACCGACGCATCGGGGCACTTCTCGTTCAGCCACCCCGCGCCGGCCATGTACAACATCAGCCTGCGCGTGAACTCGCCGTCCGGCCCGACACCGGGGCACCTGTTCCACGCGGTCGACGAGCTGATGACCGTCGGCATCCGGCCCGCCTCCGGCCACTGGTCGGCCCAGGTCGGCGGCTCGGGGTACGTCGACTTCCGGTCCTATCCAGCGGTGGCGGGCGACCCGTTCGTGGTCACCGTGGACACGAGTCCCGACGGCGGCCCGGTCCTGGCCGGTCGCACCGTCGCGCTGCAGCAACGGGTCAGCGCGAAGACGTGGAAGAGCGTCGGCAGCGGCACCGTCGGGGCGAACGGGCTCGTGACTTTCCGGCAGACCGTCGACACCGCAGGGGTCGTCGTCTACCGCGCTCGCGCCGACGCGTGGCGGAAGGCGGGCAGCCGGATCGGCTGGAACCCGTCCTTCCCGACCTATGTCTACGTGCACGACCGGTCCGGCCACGGGCCGAGTCCCAAGGTGGCCGCGGCCGACGGCCGCACCCCCTCCGCGAGGCCGGCCGCGCCGGCACCGGCGCTGCGCGGCTCCACGGCGACCTCGGCCGGCCAGCGGTTCACCTGGGGCGAGCCCCTCTTCGACTTCGGCTACGAGTGGGGCGAGTCCCTCACCGACGCCCCGTTCCGCGGGAAGCGCGAGCGCGGCTCGTGGCGCGAGACCTCGACCGGCTCGGGTCGCGTCGGGCGGCACAACGGCGGGATGTTCTTCGAGTCCAGCTTCGGGACCGTGGGACCGCGCGACGCGGGCAGCGGCGACTTCGGCACGACGACGGCGACCCTGACCGGCAACGCGGCGACCTTCGGCCGGTGGGAGGTGCGGATGCGGGCCTGGGACCTCGCGGACGCCGGCGACGACTACCACGTGCGGGCGGAGCTGGTCCCGGCCAACCAGGTGAAGGGCGCGTGCGCCCGGGCGATCACGGTCGCCGACTTCACGCCCGACGGCCACGAGGTCGGCTTCGGGGCGTCGGCGGGGCGGCGGTCGTGGGCGGCGCGGAAGACCGGCGTCGCCATCGAGCAGCAGGCGCACTCCTACGGCGCCGAGGTGACCGGGACGCACATCACCTGGTTCCTCGACGGTACGCCGATCGGGACGCTGCGGAGTCCCGACGCCATCCCCGGGGTGCCCCTGACGCTGCGGCTGTCACTGGTCGGCGACGGGACCTCGGAGATGCGGCACACCTACGCGGGCGCCGACTGGATCCGCGCGTGGGACCTCACGCGTGGCCACCCGGTCACCAGCGGACTCCTGTCGCTGGTGCTGCACATCCTGCACGGCGTCAGCGGCTGCTGACCGCGACCAGGGCGCGGTGCTCGCGACGCACCACCAGCGACGCGATCGTGATCGTCGCCGCGGCCGCGAGCAGGGTCAGCCCGAAGATCGCGGCACCCTTGAAGAGGACGAAGTGCACGGTCGACAGGGACACCAGCAGCCAGAGGGTCAGGCTGCCCTTGACGACGACCACGATGCCCCACATCAGGGTCAGTCGCCTCAGCAGCAGCTGGATCCCCGGGCGCGCGGCCAGGTGCTCGTCCATGGGGTAGAAGTCGGGTGCGAGCCGGGCGACCAGGGGCCGTTGCGTCAGCAGCGACCCCAGGAAGATCGCCGCGACGCACGCGTCGGAGAAGACCGGCTGGACGAAGTAGACGAACGCGTTGCCGGTCGCCAGCGTGAAGGTCGAGCGGACGGTCATGATCCCCAGCGTCAGGAGGAGCAGACCGGAGACCGGGTGACCACGGGCGCGGCGCCACCCGATGGCGCCCGTCATCCACGCGAGGGCGACGAGGACCGCCGCCGAGAGCCCCAGCCAGGCGAACGTCGACGCGAAGAGCAGGGCCGGCGCGAGGACGGCCGTCGCCAGGCTGAGGGCCGTGCGCGCCACGACGTCCCGCACCCCGGGAAACGCGGTGACGGAGTCGATGCTGGGCCCGGCCGCGATGGCGGCCACGATCGAGATGGTCGGTTGCTCCCGACTGTGCTGGCTGCGTCGTCAGTGCCCGTGACCGGTCGGGGACCACGTCGTGGTCGTGCCCGGCGGACCTGGCGAGAACAGTTCTGCTCCCAGCGTAGCGACCGGGTCGCGATGCGAGGAGCAAACTGCGTCATTGTGGGTACCGGGCGATCAAGCCGCCCTCGACAAGGAGCCATCGTGAGCACCGACCAGCCCGGGAACCCGAACGCCACGGAGCCCACCCATGACCGCGGCGCGCCCGAGGACGGCACCGAGGCGCCCGCACCCGGGCGCGACCCGCTGCGGGGATCGCGGACCAGCGGGACCTGGATCGCCGCCGTCGCGCTGTCCCTGGTGCTGGTCCTGCTCGCGGTCTTCATCCTCCAGAACACGCAGCGGGTGGAGGTCTCGCTCCTCGGCTGGAACGGCCGGGCTCCGCTCGCCGCGACGCTGCTCATCGCCGCTGCCGGCGGCGCGCTCGTGGTCGCGACCGCAGGCGCGCTGCGGATCCTCCAGCTGCGCCGCAGGGTCAAGCACCAGCGCACCGGCTGACGGCTCTCGCGCGCGTTCGGCGTACCCGCCGGTAGCGAATAGCGTGCAGGAAACGGAGCTAGGGAGGACCGATGGCAGACAGCGGGCAGGCCGGCGGCATGGGGCGCGTCGGCGTCGTGGGCGGCGGGCTGATGGGTTCGGGCATCGCGGAGGTGTGCGCCCGCGCGGGCCGCGACGTCGTCGTCGTGGAGTCGAGCGCGCCGGCCGCCGACGCGGCGGGGGCGCGGATCGAGAAGTCCGTACGGCGGGCCGCCGAGCGCGGCAAGCTCGACGACCCGGACGCGGTGCTCGCGCGGGTGCGGGTGACCACCGACCTGGACGCCCTTGCCGATCGCGAGCTGGTGATCGAGGCGATCATCGAGGCCGAGGACGCCAAGGTCGAGCTCTTCGCCCAGCTCGACAAGATCGTCGGTCCCGACACGATCCTCGCGTCGAACACCTCCTCCATCCCGATCATGAAGCTCGCCGTCGCGACGCAGCGGCCGCAGCAGGTGCTCGGCATCCACTTCTTCAACCCGGTCCCGGTGCTCAAGCTCGTCGAGCTGGTGCCGAGCCTGATGACCTCGGAGGAGACGACCGCGCGGTCGCGCGCCTTCGTCGAGCAGGGCCTCGGGAAGCAGGCGATCCTCTGCCAGGACCGCGCGGGGTTCGTGGTCAACGCGCTGCTGATCCCGTTCATCCTCTCCGCGATCCGCATGATGGAGTCCGGCTTCGCGACCGCCGAGGACATCGACCACGGTCTCGTGCTCGGCGCCGCACACCCGCAGGGTCCGCTCGCGCTGGCCGACCTCATCGGCCTCGACACCACCAAGGCCGTCGCGGAGTCGCTCTACGAGGAGTTCAAGGAGCCGCTCTACGCTCCCCCGCCGCTGCTGCAGCGGATGGTGTCGGCCGGCCTGCTCGGACGCAAGACCGGGCGCGGGTTCTACACCTACGCCTGAGCGGGGCGCGGGACCTGCTCGGCCAGCGAACGCGGCGCCTGCAGGCAGTAGGAGTCGGTGAGCAGCTCGGCCAGCTCCTCCCAGTCGGTGCCGTCGTCGAGCAGGATCCCGACGGCGTTCACGCCCCAGTCGCTGCGGTAGTAGGGGGCGCCGAGGTGCTCGAACGCGAGGACCTCGTCGGGCTCGGCGAAGAACCGGATCCGGAAGAGCTGGTCCTCACCGCCGAAGACGTGCGCCACCGTCGCCTGCCGCACCCGCCAGGCGACGCCGGTCCAGGCGGCGTACTCCTCGCACTCGGGGAACCTCGCCACGATCTCGCGCAGCCGCTCGACCCATGCGAGCGGCACGTCCGGACGATCGGCCACGGCGCGAGTCTGCCGGACCGCGCCGACACCGGCACTCAGACCGGGAGCTCGCCGACCTTGGCCTCCTCGTCGTCGAAGTGGCTGTCCAGAATCCGCTGGCTGACCCGGTCGCCCCATGCGAGCAGCCGCTCGCGACCCCAGGACGTCCGGGCCAGGACGCGGTAGCGCCAGGTGTTCAGCGCCAGCACGTAGGCGTGCGCCCACGGGGGCCGCAGCGGCAGGCCGAGCTCGCGCATGCTGGCCGGCCCGAGGAACACGGTGAGCATGCTCAGCAGCCGCTCGCGCTCGAACCGCGCCCGGACGCCCTGCAGCCATCCCGGCCAGCCGGCGTAGCGCCGGCCCTTCTGCGCCTCGAGGATCGCCTGGGCGAGCCGGGGGCCGGCCTCGGAGATGTCGGCCTGGGCGAGCAGCACGTGGTAGCTCTGCCGGTGCCGCTCCCACTCGTCGTCGACCAGGAACTCCGCGTCCACGCCGAGCAGCCAGCCGACGTACTTCCACAGGTGCATCAGCGCCCGAGACTCCCGCCCGGTCACCCGGACGCCGAGCCCGCGGCACCCGATGATCAGCACGCCGTCGAACAGGAAGAGCGTGGACGCCTGGTCGGCCATGTTGATGGGCAGACCCCAGCGCGCCGCGTCCCAGCGCGGCTCGAAGGCCGCGTTCACCAGCGCGTGCATCGCCCGCACGTGCACCGTCAACCGCCAGGCCTCGCCGCCGGGGCCGCCGCCCACCGGCGGGCGGAGCGACTGCGGCCGGCTGAGCTCGACGGTCCACTTCTGGGTCTCGCCGAGCCGCCGCCGGGTGCTGTCGCCGACGAGCCCGCCGGTGGCGACGAGCAGGTCCGACGGCCCGCCGAACCGGTAGCCACCGATCAGCGACAGCTGGGTGAGCACGTCGGCGGCGTTCTGACCAAGCCGCCGGGACACCTTTGCGCCCTCGTCGAGCAGGTCCCAGTCGACCCAGTCCGGGGTGTCCATGACGGCGGCGAAGAAGTCGGCCAGCGCCGGCGGCGGGTCCGGTACGGCGTCGATGCCGCACTCCAGCGCGGTCCGGAGCTGCGCCATCGACACGCGTCCGGGATCGCTTGCTCGCATCCGGATCGCGTCCGCGAGCCGCGCGCCGAGCTCGTCCCGCTCCCCGAACGCCCGGCCGATCCGCTCCATCAGCGCCTCGTCGACGCCGGAGACCCGGCCCATCACCTTCAACGGCCGCCCGAGGCGGGCGCCGCGCGCCTCGGCCTCGCGGTAGCGGGACGGGAACGAGCCGGTCGACGCGGGCACTGCCTGCTCCGTGGTCATGCCCCATCCTGACGCGAGTCATCGCTCGCATACAATTCGCGTCATGCGGAAGCAGCCCCGCCAGGAGCGGTCCCGGCAGATGGTCGAGCGGATCGTCGCGGCCGGCCGGTCGGTGCTCGTGAGCGACGGCTACGACGCCTTCTCGACCAACCGGGTCGCCGGCGCCGCCGGCGTGAGCCCGGGCTCGCTCTACCAGTACTTCCCGGACAAGTCGGCGATCGTCGACGTGGTCGTCGACCGCTACTGGGAGGAGGTGGCCGAGCAGGTCGCCGCCTCGCTGGCCGACCGGATCGCCGAGTTCGGCCCGGCCATGGTCCGCGACACCGCCGACGCGCTCGTCACCGCGCTCGAGGCCGACCCGGCGCTGCTCCGCGTCGTCGCGCGGGAGCTCCCGCTGTCCCGGAACCACGCCCGGCTCGAGGCCCTGGAGCGGCGGGTCCGCGACCTGGTGGCGGCCTACCTCGCCGCCCGTCCCGGGACGGGGCACCGCCCCCAGCCGGCGGTCGCCGCCTGGGTGATCGTGCTGGCGATCGAGAACCTCGCGACCCGCTGGGTGCTCGACGGTCCGGCGGTCACGCGCGACCAGCTGCTCGACGAGATCGTCGCGCTGGTCGGCGGCTACCTGCTGAGCGCGTCGGTCACGACCGGTTCCCGGTGAGGGCCATCCCCACACCGAGGCCGATCATCGACGTACCGCCGATCGCGCCGAGCGAGCTCACGCGCCGGGGTGATCCGGCGAACCAGTCCCGGGCCCGGCCGGCGGCGAACGCCCACGCCGAGTCGCACACCAGGCCGACGACGACGGCGATCGACCCGAGCACGAACATCTGCGCCGGCACCGAACCGTGGTCGCGGTCGACGAACGGCGGCAGCAGCGCCGCGAAGATCATGAACGCCTTCGGGTTGCTGACGCCGACGACGAAGCCCTGCCGCGCCGCCCGGCGCCAGCCGAGCGGGGTCCGCGCGTCGGCGGTGAGCCGGAGCTCCCGGCGGTGGCGCAGCGCCTGGACACCGAGCCAGACGAGGTAGGCCGCCCCGGCCAGCTTGATCGCGGTGAACACCGCGATCGAGTCGGCGACGACGGCGCCGAGCCCGACCGAGACCAGGCACATGACGAGGAACAAGCCGGTGGTGTTGCCGGCGACCGTCGCGAGCGCGACGCGCTGGCCGTAGCTCACCGCGCGACCCACGGTGAAGACGACGCTGGGGCCGGGAATGACGATCAGGACGAGCGCGGCCAGGCCGAAGCCGAGGACCTGGTCGAGCCCGACGCCCACGTCAGCCGCCGTTGGTGGCCGGGTGCTCGTCGTCGGCGGAGTCGGGGGTGTCGGCCGCGACGTCGGTGGCCGGCTCGGTGGTCTCGGCCTCCGGCTCGTCGGTCGGACCGAAGACGCCGCGGTCGGCGGCGGCGCGCGTCTTGCGCAGCTGCTTGGTGAAGTTCCAGAGGAGGAACGCGGTGGCGGCGATCAGCGCGAGAAAGATCCAGAACGCCGTCCACCCCGCCACGACGTCGTTGTCGTCGGGTACGGCGTCCTCGAGCGTGATCAGTGCGGCCAGCATGGGCTCATTCTCCCACTGCCACCGTGATGCCCGCGAACAGGTCGTCCTCGGGGAGCTCGGAGGGCACGTGGCTGGTCACCAGCTCGTAGTCCTCGTAGGGCCACACCTCGGTCTGCAGCTCGCGCGGGATCGCGAACCAGAAGCCGTCCGGGTCGATCTGCGTGGCGTGCGCCAGCAGCGCCTGGTCGCGCACGCCGAAGTAGTCCGCGCACGGGACCCGCGTCGTCACCCGGTTGTCCCACTCGGGGTCCGGCTTCCAGTCCTTGAGCCGCTCCTCCCACGGGGACTCCAGCCCGTGCGCGAGCATCGCCTCGTGCAGCGCCTCGATCCGCTGCCGGTTGAACGAGTGGTGGTAGTAGAGCTTCAGCGTCTGCCACGCCTCGCCGAGCTCGGGCTCGTAGGTCGGGTCCGCGGCCTTCTCGAAGGCATAGACCGACACCTCGTGGCACTTGATGTGGTCCGGGTGCGGGTAGCCGCCGCGCTCGTCGTAGGTCGTCATCACGTGCGGCCGGAAGGACCGGACCAGCCGGATGAGCGGCCGCGCCGCCTCCTCCAGCGGCACCAGCCCGAAGCAGCCCTCGGGCAGCGGTGGCTTGGGGTCGCCCTCCGGCCAGCCGGAGTCGACGAAGCCGAGCCAGTCCTGGGTCACGCCGAGGATGTCGCGGGCGCGCTCCATCTCCTGCCGGCGGATCTCGTGGATGTTCTCGAGGATGCCGGGCCGGTCCATCTTCGGGTTGAGGATCGAGCCGCGCTCGCCGCCGGTGCAGGTCGCCACGTGCACGTCGACGCCCTCGGCGACGTACCGAGCCGTGGACGCCGCACCCTTGCTCGACTCGTCGTCGGGGTGCGCGTGCACGTGCATCAACCGCAGTCCGGCGCGGTCGGGTGACTGGTCGGGCATGGGCACGATGGTAGGGCTGGCCGACATGCGAGCATGAACCCGTGAGCATGACCGACCATTCCCTCGAGCAGCGGTACGGCGCCCCGCCGCGCGCCCGCCGCTGGATCGTGCTCGGCGTCGCCGTCATCGTGGCCGCGCTGTTCCTGGGCTGGCTGGGCTGGGCGATCTGGGGCACGGCCAACCCGGCCGTCTCCTCCCAGGAGCTCACCAAGGAGCCGCTGGGCGAGCACCAGGCGCGGATCTCGTTCCGGATCAAGTACGGCGACGGCCCCGTCGACGCGACCTGCACCGTCCGCGCGCTCACCGACGACGGCCAGGAGGTCGGCCGCGTCTCCGTGCACCCGGACCCGAGCGAGGGGCCGGACTACACAGTCACCTTCCGCACCACGCGCCGGCCGAGCTCGATCGAGTGGCTCGGCTGCACAGCCCCCGGCCAGACCCACCCCCGCTGACCCGAAAACCCGTGCTGACCTGCGGAAACGTCGACAATCGGACATCTGCCCGCCCCCGTTGTTAAACTGACCCTTCCGTCCGATCGCGAGCATCGGTGGTCGAGAGAGCCGCAGCGCGCCCTTCACGAAAGCCCGACCACCGGCGCGGTCCCCGGGGCCGTTCTCGCCCCCCGGGATCGCGGTACGGACCGCACGCACAGGACATCAGTGGACCACCCCTGGTCCACGAGAGTCAGGAGTTACCCACATGACGCAGACCGGCACGACCGACGACAAGATCTGGCTCACCCAGGAGGCCTACGACAAGCTCCAGGCGGAGCTCGCCGACCTCGAGGGTCCGCAGCGCTCCGAGATCGTCGCCCGGATCAGCGCGGCCCGCGACGAGGGTGACCTCAAGGAGAACGGCGGCTACCACGCCGCCCGCGACGAGCAGGGCCGCCTCGAGGCCCGCATCGCCCAGCTCAAGGACATGCTGCGCCGCGCCGAGGTCGGCGAGACCCCGGCCGACGACGGCGTCGTCGAGCCCGGGATGGTCGTGACCTACAAGTTCGACGGCGACGACGACGACGAGGCCGAGTCGTTCCTCCTCGGCGCCCGCGAGATCGAGCCCGAAGGCCTGACCGTCTACTCGCCGCAGTCCCCCATCGGCTCGGCCCTCACCGGCCACAAGATCGGCGAGAAGGTCGGCTACGAGGCTCCCAACGGCAAGACCATCGAGGTCGTCATCCTCGACGCCAAGCCCTTCGTCGGCTGAGCCCGCCGAGTCGGCTCAAGCTTGTGCCGACTCGGCGTCAGGAACGCTCGACCACGACGTAGCCGCTGCTGCGCAGACCCTCCAGGAGGGTCTCCGCGTGCGGCTCGCCGCGCGTCTCCAGCTGGAGCAGCACCTCGACCTCGCCCAGGTGCAGCCCCGGTGACACCCGCTCGTGCACGACCTCGAGCACATTGCCGCCGAGGTCGCCGACCAGCGTGAGCAGCCGAGCCAGGCCGCCGGGCACGTCCGCGATGGTGACCTGCAGCGACAGGTAGCGCCGGCCGGCGCTCATGCCGTGCACGATCACCTTCCCGAGCAGCAGCGGGTCGATGTTGCCCCCGGAGAGGACCACGACGACCGGCCCCGGGAAGTCCCCGTCCGCGTCGCCGGAGGCGACGTCCATCAGGGCGGCGGCGGCCGCGGCGCCGGCCGGCTCGACGACGAGCTTCTCGCGCTCGACCAGGGTGACCAGCGCCCGTGACATCGACTCCTCGGAGACGGTGCGGATCTCGTCGACGTGGTCGCGCACCAGGCCGAAGGTCAGCGTCCCCGGCTCGCCGACGGCGATGCCGTCGGCCATGGTCGCCATCTCCTTGAGCCGGACGGGGTGGCCGGCGGCGATCGAGGGCGGGTAGGCCGCCGCCATCGATGCCTGTACGCCGACCACGCGGACGTCCGGCCGGCGGGACTTCACGGCCACCGCGACGCCGGCGAGCAGCCCGCCGCCACCGGTCGGCACGACCACCGTGGCAGCCTCCGGCAGCTGCTCCATCACCTCGAGACCGAGGCTGCCCTGGCCGGCGACGATGTCCGCGTGGTCGAAGGGGTGCACGAAGGCCGCGCCGGTGCGGTCGGCGTACTTCCGCGCCTCGCCCAGGCAGTCCTCGAGGAAGCGACCCCCGAAGACCACCTCGGCTCCGTAGGCCCGGGTCGCCCGCTCCTTCGGGATCGGTGCGCCCGCGGGCATGAAGACGGTGGCGTGGATGCCCGCCTGCTGGGCCGCGAGCGCGACGCCCTGGGCGTGGTTGCCGGCGGACGCCGCGACGACGCCGTGCGCGCGCTCCTCCTCGGTGAGCCGGCTGATCCGGACGGCGGCGCCGCGGATCTTGAACGAGCCGGTGCGCTGGAGGTTCTCGCACTTGAGCCAGACCGGCCGGTCCAGCGCGGAGCTGAGCCAGCGCGACTCCAGCATCGGCGTCCGCACCGCGGCCGCGTCCACCAGGGGCCGGGCCTCGGCGATCGCGGCCGCCCACTCCTCGATGCTCACGGCAGTACCTCCTCGGGTGTGGGTGGCTCGAGCCCTTCCTCGGTGGTCTCCGCGGGCCCCTCCACGCTGGCGGAGAGGGACGCGAGGTGCAGGACCACGGCGTTGCCGGCGGCGGCGAGCGGTACGGCGACCATGGCGCCGACCACGCCGGCGACGAGCACGCCGCAGGCCAGGGCGACGATCACCCCCAGCGGGTGCAGCGAGACCCAGCGGCCGAGCAGGAACGGCTGGAGCACGTGGCCCTCGAGCTGCTGCACGCCGATCAGGACGGCGGCCATGATCAGGGCGGTCACCGGGCCCTGGTCCACGAGCGCGACGAGGACCGCCACCGTGCCGGCGACGGTCGCGCCGACGACCGGGACGAACGCACCGAGGAAGACGACCACGCCGATCGCGAGCACGAACGGGACCCGCAGGACCGCGGCGCCGATCATCACCCCGGCCGCGTCGACGAGGGCGACGATCACGGTGGCCCGCACGAACTGGACCAGCGAGACCCACGCGACGCGGCCCGAGCTGTCCACGCGCTCGCGGGCGGCCCGCGGCGTCAGCCGGACCAGCCAGGACCAGATGCGGTCGCCGTCGGCCAGGAAGAAGTAGGTGGCGAAGAGCGTGATGAAGAACGCCGCGACGACGTGGCCCAGCGCGGCGCCGATCTCGGTGATCCGGTTGACGGCCTCACCGCCCTTCGACTGGTTCTGGATCGTGTCCTGGGCCGACTGGATCCAGTCGTTGATCTGGGAGTCGCTGGCGTGCAGCGGGCCGGTCTGCAGCCAGTCCCGGATCTGCCCCAGGCCCTCGACCGTCGAGTCGGCGAGGTCCTGCGCACCGCTCGCCACCTGCTGGCCGGCGAAGGTGAGCAGCGCGCCGATCACCGCGAACCCGAAGAGCACGACGAGGAGCGCGGCGATGCCGCGGGGCACGCCGATCCGGTGGACGCCGTTCACGACCGGGCTGGCCAGCGCGCTGACGAGCAGCGCGATCGCGAGCGGGACGGTGACCACGGCGAAGTAGCCGAGCAGCCAGAGCAGCAGGTAGGTCGCAGCACCGATGATCAGCAGCCGCCAGGCCCAGGCCGCGGCGAGGTCGAGCCCGACGGGCACGTCGGCGCGGCCGAGGTTCGACGGGCCCGCGACGATCGGCTCCGGGGTCGCCCGCCGCTCCTCACGGACGAGCGCGAGCTGGTGGACGAACCGATGGATCAGCGAGTCCTCGGACTCGCCCTCGACCGCCGGCCGCTCCTCGTGCGAGCGCCGGCGGCGGGGCAGCCGCCGCCTGGTCGGCTCGTCGACGGGTCCCCCGCTCGGCTCCCCGGTCGGCTCCCCGGTCGGCTCCTCGGTCGGCTGCTCGCTGGGGGCGCCGGCATCGCTCGAGGGTTCCGTCACGTCGTCAGGCTATCCGGGCCCCGGTGGTTCGCCGCGTCCCGTCGGAAGTGGCCCCTCCGGACCCTGTTGCCCTGACCCATGACGGGTCTACGCTAGCCCGAAGGTGCGTATCACGAAATGAGTTCCGCTATGCGCAACAAGGATGCCGCCACGATCCGGAGGCTGCTCGGCACGGCTCGCTACGAGGTGCTGCCGACGAGGTCGATCGAGGAGAAGGTGCTCGCGTCGGTCCCGACGTCGGTCGCGGTGACCGTCACCGCGTCGCCCTCGATGGGCCTGGAGCGCACTCTCGAGACCGCCGAGCGGCTCGCGAAGAACGGCTACTCCGTGGTGCCCCACATCGCGGCGCGGATGGTGCACGGCCGCCCCGAGCTGGAGGAGCTCGTGGAGCGGCTGCGGGCGTCCGGCATCACCAACGTCTTCGTGCCCGGCGGCGACGCCGAGGCCGACGGCACCTACCCGGACGCGCTCGCGATGCTGGAGGACCTCACCGCGATCGGGAGCCCGTTCGCCGAGGTGGGCGTCACCGGCTACCCGGAGAGCCACCCGACCATCCACGACGACCTCACCGTGCAGTCGATGTGGGACAAGCGGAAGCACGCGACGTACGTCGTCAGCAACCTGACCTTCGACCCGGCCGTGATCAAGGACTGGGTCCACCGCATGCGGTTGCGCGGGATCACCCTGCCGCTGCTGATCGGGGTGCCGGGACCGGTCGACCGCGCCAAGCTGCTCGGCATGGCGACCAAGATCGGCGTCGGCGACTCCACGAGGTTCCTGTCCAAGCAGAAGGGCCTGATGACGCGGCTCGTCGCGCCCGGCGGGTTCACCGGCGAGTCGTTCCTGACCCGCGTCGCTCCGACGGTCGGTGAGCCGGAGGCCAGGGTCACCGGCCTGCACGTCTACACGTTCAACCAGGTCGCCGAGACCGAGGCCTGGCGCCAGGACTGGCTCACGCGCCTGACGGAATAGCCGGTGGTCGAGGAGGTCGCGCAGCGACCGTCACGAGACCCTCGAGCGCCTCCTCCAGGCCCCGCTGCCCGGTCTCGACCACCGTGAGCGGCAGCCCGATCGCGGCGGCGGCGTCCGCGGCCTGCGCGCGCAGCTCGTCGTCGGGCTCCTGGGCGAGCCAGACCACCCGCGTGTAGGAGCCGAAGTAGTCGTCGCGGAGCTCCGGGTAGCGGTCCAGGCCGAGCTCACGGAGGACGGTCCGCGCGAACGAACGGACCAGGAAGTCGGTGAGCACGTAGGTGCCGGGCTCGGCCTCGAACATCGCCGCGAGCCGGTCGGCCCCGGCGAACAGGTCGTAGCAGTGCAGCCCCGGCAGCCGCTCGAGGCCGAGCTCCTCGCACACGGCGTCGAGCGCGCCGTAGGTGCCGCAGTCGGCGTACCCCACGGCGACCCGTCTGCCCTCGGCGAGCAGCGACGCGGCCAGCGCCCGGACCTCCCCCGCGATCAGCTGCGGCTGGTTGTGCAGCAGCGGCGGGAGCGGCAGTACGTCGACGGGCCAGGACCGCCGCTGCGCGATCGCGGCCGCCGGCTGCGCCAAGGCACCGCAGGCGATCAGTGCGAGCGGGCGCTCAGAAGCTGAGCTGCTCGACGAACCGGTCGTTGAAGTCCGTGCGGTCGGAGAGCTCGACATAGGTCACCTCCTCCAGCAGCGCCGCCGCGCCGGCGCGCTCGCGGATCGACAGCAGGGCCATCTTCGCGCCCTCACCGGCGACGTTGCCCGCCGACACGATCCGCAGCACCGGCAGCGTGGGGACCAGACCGATCCGGACCGCGGACGCCGGCGAGATGTAGCTGCCGAACGAGCCGGCCATCAGCACCTGCTGGACGTCGCGGTGCTCCAGACCGAGCTCCTCGAGCAGGAGCGTCCAGCCCGTCGAGATGGCGGCCTTGGCGAACTGCAGCTCGCGGACGTCGCGCTGCGAGAGGACCACACTCTCCTCCGGGCCGGCCTCCGGGTGCGGGCGGTGCAGCACGAAGACCCGCTCCTCGCCGATCCGGGTGAGCCGGTCGGCGAGGGCCGGGGCGACGATCGGGGCCTGCTCGTCGGGGACGAACCGGCCGGACGCGTCGAGCAGCCCGACCCTCACCAGCTCGGCGACCGCGTCGACCAGCCCGGAGCCGCACAGCCCCATCGGCTCGACGTCGCCGATCACACCGAGCTGGACGGGGTCGTCGGCGCCGCCGAGCCTCACGACCTCGATCGCTCCCTCGGCGGCGCGCATGCCGCACTTGATCGCGCCGCCCTCGAAGGCAGGCCCGGCCGGCGCGGCGGTCGCCAGGATCCGCTCGCCGTCGCTGAGCACGATCTCGCAGTTGGTGCCGACGTCGACGAACAGCCGGGTCCGCTTGTCGCGGTCCATGCCGGTCGCCAGCATCCCGGCGACGATGTCGCCGCCGACGTAGGCGCCGAGCGCCGGGAAGAACAGGGCCCGGGCGCGGGGGTGCAGCTCCAGCCCGATCTCGCTCGCGAGCACCGACGGCGGCTGTGCGGCCACCATCACGAACGGCGCCATGCCGAGCGGCTCGGGGTCGATGCCGAGGACGAGGGCGGTCATCGTCGCGTTGCCGGCGACCGCGACCTCGTAGACCTGCGCCGGGTCGACCTCGCCCTCCTTGCAGACCTGCGCGGCGAGCTCGACGAGGGTGTCGGCCGCGGCGCGCTGAAGCCGCGGCAGCGCGTCGGGATCCATCATCGTCGCGCTGATCCGGGTGATGACGTCGCCGCCGAAGGGCTGCTGCCGGTTGAGCATCGACGCGACCGCGACCGGCGTCCCGAGCGCGAGGTCGAGGAGCGTCGCGACCACCGTCGTCGTACCGAGGTCGAACGCGATCGCGTAGCGCTGGTCGGTGGTGTCCCCCGGCTCGACGTCGACCAACGCCTCGTCGACGACGACCGCGGTCACCTTGTGGTCCGCCTGCCGCAGCACCGTCGGCAGCCGCCGCAGCGCGTGCAGGTCGGGCCGCGGCTCGAGGTCGTCGATCGCGTCGAGCAGCCGCTGCAGGTCCGAGCGCTGGTCGGTGAGGCTGGGCTCGTCCAGCTCGACGTAGCGCTTCTGCACCGCCGGCCGGAGGATGACCTGCCTCCCGACGCCGACGGTCGCGGCCTTCGGCCGGGTGGTCAGCGGAGGTACGGCGACCTGGAGGTCGCGCGTCGCCTGGAGGAGGCACGCCAGCCGCCAGCCGTCGTCGAGCTGCTCCCGGCTGAAGGTCCGGACGTCGTGCCGGCTGATCGGGGTCGACCCCTCGACCCGGACCTTGCACTTGTGGCAGGTGCCGTGGCCCCCGCACGTCGAGTCGATCGCGATGCCGTTCCAGGAGGCCGAGTCGAACACCGTCACGCCGGGCGGCACCCGCACGGCCCGGTGGGACGGCGGCGCGCCGCCGGAGTCCTCGACGGTGAACGACAGCTCCACGCGGCCGGTGCCGTCGTGGGCCGCGGTCTCGGTGCCCGGCGCCGGGAGCAGCCCCTCACGCCGGAGGGCGTCGAGGTCGAGCTCCGGGGCCGGGTCGTCCGTCATGCGGAGGCGGCCTGCCTCGCGCGGTGCGCGGCGATCCAGGCGCCGCCCCACTCGTCGTGTCCGAGCAGCAGGTCGGCGCCCTTGACGGCCTCGACGATCTGCGGCGTGCGGGTGTCCATGATCGCGGAGGTCAGCCCGGCGGTCATCGCCATCGGCAGGAAGGCCGCGCCGATGGCGTGCCGCGACGGCATCCCGAAGGAGACGTTCGAGGCGCCGCAGGTCATGTTGACGCCGAACTCGTCGCGGATCCGGCGCATCGTCTCGAGCACGGTCAGGACCACGCTCTGGTCGGCTCCGATCGGCATCGCGAGCGGGTCGATCACGATGTCGGCCTGGGCGATGCCGTACTCCTTGGTCGCGACCTCGACGATCTTGGCCGTCAGCTCGAGCCGCTTGTCGACCTCCATCGGGATCTCGTCCTCGTCGTTCGGGAGCGCGATCACCGCGGCGTCGTACTTCTTGACCAGGGGCAGGATCTGCGCCATCCGGTCGTCCTCGGCGGTGATGGAGTTGACCAGGGCCCGGCCCTGGTAGACCGACAGTCCGGCCTCCAGCGCCTCGACCACGGAGGAGTCGATGCAGATCGGCTTGTCGGTGAGCTCCTGGACCATCCGGATCGCCTTGGCCAGCAGGTCGGCCTCGTCGGTCAGCGGCACGCCCATGTTGATGTCGAGCACGTCGGCGCCGCCCTCGACCTGTGCCTTGACGTCGCGCTCGATGGCGGACAGGTCGCCCGCGCGCAGCTGCTCCTGGAAGATCCGGCGGCCGGTCGGGTTGATCCGCTCGCCGATCAGGCAGAACCGCCGGTCGTGGCCGATGACCACCTCCTGCGTCGCCGAGCGCAGGACGGTCTCGAGCCGCGGCGCCGTCACGCGAGCACCTTGGAGCGCTTCTCGTGGAGCAGCGCCTTGGCGCGCTTCACGGTCGCGGAGGCGTCGGCCGCGTAGCCGTCGGCGCCGACCGCGTCGGCGTACTCCTGGGTGACGGGCGCGCCGCCGACCATGACGACCACCTGGTCGCGGAGGCCGGCCTTCTCGAGGGCGTTCATGTTCGCCTTGAACATCGGCATCGTGGTCGTGAGGAACGCGGAGAACCCGACGATGTCGGGCTGGTGCTCCTCGATCGCGGCGACGAACTTCTCCGGCGCGACCTGCACGCCGAGGTCGATCACCTCGAAGCCGGCGCCCTCGAGCATGATGTTGACGAGGTTCTTGCCGATGTCGTGGACGTCGCCCTTGACCGTCCCCATGAGGAACTTGCCGATCGTCTCGATGCCGCCGGCGACCAGCAGCGGACGAAGCCGCTCCATCGCGCCGGCCATCGCGCGGCCGGCGATCAGCATCTCGGGCACGAAGAAGTCACCGCGCTCGAACCGGGCGCCGACCTCCTCCAGCGACGGGATGAGCGCGTCGAACAGGAGCATCTGCGGCTCCATGTCGTTGGCCAGGCCCTCCTCGGTCAGCTCGAGCACGCGCGGGGCGTTGCCCACGAGCGTCTCGTCGTAAAGGCCCTGCAGGATCTCTTCGGGGGTCATGCCACGCCCTCCTTGCGGGTTCTCCGGCGCAGCAGCCCGGACAGCTGCTCCGCTCGGTCCATCAACAGCCGGCCGATCTCGTCGCGCCGGTTCTCCAGCCGGGGGCTGGGTCCCGAGATTCCGAGGGCAGCGACGACGTCGCCGGCCTCGCCCCGCACCGGCACGGCCACACCGGTCAGGCCGATCTCCAGCTCGTCGACGGTGCTGAACCAGCCTCGTCGCGCGCCCGTCGTGAGCTCGTGGGCCAGCGCCTCGCGGTCGGTGACCGTGTGCGGGGTGAGCCGCTCGAGGGCGCCGCCGGGCAGCTCGAAGGCACCGTGGGCGAGCAGCACCTTGCCCAACGCCGAGCTGTGCGCCGGCACGTCGACGTTCGTCCAGTCACGGCTCCCGAGGAGGTACGTCGAGTCGACCTGCGCGACCTGCACGACCCGGTCGCCGCGGGTCACCGAGAGGTGGACGGTCTCGCCGGTGTCGGCGCCGACCTTCTCGAGGATGGGCCCGGCCAGCCGGACCAGCTCCTCCCACCTGTCGTGGCGGGCGGCGTACAGCCAGAACAGCGGACCGGCGACGTAGGACCCGCTGCCGTCGCGCTCGAGCAGCTCGGTGCGCTCGAGCGCGGTGAGCAGCCGCGACGTCGTCGACTTCGGCAGGCCGCTCTCCTCCTGCAGCTCGGCGAACGTCATCGGCTCGTCGGCGCGCACCACCGTGGCGACCAGCGCGACGGCGCGGTCGACCGCCTGGGTGCCCGTGCCGCCCTGGGTTGCCATCCGCCTGCCCCTCGTCGAAGAGTTCCATCATGTGGAACCCTGATCCCATAACGTGAGGCTAGGATGCCACAGAGGCGGGGTCAAGAGTTGTCCCGCGCAGACCTGGTTGGCAGCAGGAGGCTCGATGTTCCGGAACCGCATGCCCCGCTACGAGATCCTGTCCGAGGACGCGATGGCCACGCTCGACAAGGGCTGGCGTCGACTGATGACCGAGATCGGCATCGAGTTCATGGACGACCGCGCGCTCGACCTGTTCCGCAAGGCGGGGCAGCGGGTGGAGGACAAGACCGTCTTCCTCGACCCGGACTTCGTCCTCGAGCAGGTCGCGAAGGCCCCCTCGGAGTTCGACGTGCAGGCCCGCAACCCCGAGCACAGCGTCCACATCGGCGGCGACGCGATGGCCTTCGGTGCGGTCTACGGGCCGCCGTTCGTGCGCGAGGGCGAGGTGCGCCGCGACGCGACCATGGAGGACTTCCGCAACTTCACCAAGCTCGCGCAGTCCTTCGCCGCACTCGACTCCGCCGGCGGCATCATCTGCGAGCCCAGCGACACCCCGCTGGACAGCCGCCACCTCGACATGACCTACGCGCTGCAGACGCTGACCGACAAGGTCTACATGGGCAACGTCGTCTCCGGCGTCAACGCCGCGGACACGATCGCGATGTCCTCGATCCTCTTCGGCTCCCGCGAGTCGATCGAGCAGAACCCTGCGACCATCTCGCTGATCAACTGCAACTCGCCGCTACGCTGGGACGACCGGATGCTCGAGGCGCAGTTCGAGTACTCCGCCGCGAACCAGCCGGTCGTCCTCACGCCGTTCATCCTGATGGGCGCGATGTCGCCGGTGACCATCCCGGCGGCGCTGGTCCAGCAGATCGTCGAGGCGCTGTCCGGCATCGCGCTCTCCCAGCTCATCCGGCCCGGCGCCCCGGTCATCTTCGGCTCGTTCCTCTCCAACATCGACATGCAGTCGGGGTCGCCGACGTTCGGCACCCCCGAGTCCGGCATCGGCCTGCTCTGCACCGGGCAGATCGCCCGCCACTTCGGGCTGCCGTTCCGGACCGGCGGCGGCCTGACGTCCTCCCAGGTGCCGGACGCCCAGGCGGGCTACGAGGCCCTGATGACGATGCTGCCGACGTTCCTCGCGGGCGCGAACTGGGTGATGCACTCGGCCGGCTGGCTCGAGGGCGGCCTGGTCGCCGGTTACGAGAAGTTCATCGTCGACGTCGAGATCCTGCAGATGCTCCAGCACGAGTTCACCCCGCTGGAGATCGACGAGGACTCGATGGCCTTCGGCGCCCACGAGGAAGTCGGCCACGGGGGCCACTTCCTCGGCGCGATGCACACGATGGAGCGGTTCCGCACCTGCTTCTACCGGCCGATGCTCTCCTCCTCGGAGAACTACGAGCGGTGGATGCGCAACGGCGGCAAGGACGCCGCCGTGCGGGCCGGAGAGACCTACAAGAAGCGCCTCGAGGAGTACGAGGCACCCGCGCTCGACGACGCCGTCCGCCAGGAGCTGGAGGAGTACGTCGTCCGCCGCCGCGCCGAGCTGGGCGACTGACGGGCACCGACATGGCCTACGCGACGACCCAGCAGCACGCCCGCTCGACCGCCCCGGCCGGCGACTTCGTCCTGGTCCTGACCTGCCCCGACCAGCCGGGTGTCGTGCACGCGGTCTCGGGCTTCCTCGTCGAGCACGGCGGCAACATCCTCGAGAGCCAGCAGTTCGGCGACCAGCTGACCGGCCGGTTCTTCATGCGGATCGACTTCGTCGTCGACGGCCCGGCCGAGGTGACGGCCGAGGGCCTGCGCGCGGACTTCGCGTCGGTCGCCCAGCGCTTCGGCATGTCCTTCGAGCTGTGGGACGCGCGGGCGCCGTACCGGACGCTGATCATGGTCTCCAAGCACCTGCACTGCCTCAACGACCTGCTGTTCCGCACCAGCACCGGCGCCCTGCAGATCGACATCCCGGTCGTCGTCTCGAACCACCTGGACGCCGAGCCGCTCGTCAAGGCGCACGGCATCGAGTTCGTCCACGTCCCGGTCAGCCCCGACACCAAGGACGCCGCGGAGGATCGGCTCCGGGAGCTGATGGAGCACCACGGCATCCACCTGGTCGTGCTCGCCCGCTACATGCAGGTGCTCTCCGACCGGCTCTGCAGCGACCTGGCGGGTCGGGCGATCAACATCCACCACTCGTTCCTGCCGAGCTTCAAGGGCGCGAAGCCCTACCACCAGGCGTTCGACCGCGGCGTGAAGCTGGTCGGCGCGACGGCGCACTACGTCACCGCCGACCTCGACGAGGGACCGATCATCGAGCAGGACGTGCTGCGGGTCGACCACGGCTACAGCCAGGAGCAGCTGGTCACCGCCGGTCGCGACGTCGAGGCCCAGGTGCTCTCGCGCGCCGTGCGGTGGCACGCGGAGTCGCGGGTCCTCCTCAACGGGCACCGCACCGTCGTCTTCCGCTGACGCACGCCGGGTGACGGGTTGCGTCCTGCCCTCTAGTGTTGCGCCATGGGGAACGCCGAGGCTGCGAACGTGCAGTCCGTGGATCGTGCCATCACGATCCTCGAGGTGCTCGCGCGGGTGGGCACGGCGGGCGTCACGGAGATCGCCGCCGAGCTCGGCGTGCACAAGTCGACGGCGTTCCGCCTGGTGGCCACGCTCGAGGCGCACCGGCTGGTCGAGCAGGCGGGTGACCGCGGCCGCTACAGCCTCGGCGTCGGCCTGCTCCGGCTGGCCGGCGCGACCACGGCGCGGCTCGACCTCGTCCAGGAGGCCAGGCCCGTGTGCCGTCAGCTGGCCGCCGACACCGGCGAGACGGTGAACCTGACGGTGCTCGCCGAGCACTCGGCGCTCTACCTCGACCAGGTGGCGGGCTCCTCCGCCCTCCAGTCCCACAACTGGGTCGGGCAGCACATCCCGCTGCATGCCACCAGCAACGGCAAGGTGCTGCTCTGCGAGATGGAGCAGGACCGGCTCGACGAGTCCCTCGGCTCGCTGTCGCGCTTCACGCCCACGACGATCACCCGCAAGGCGGAGCTGCGCGCCGAGCTCGGACGGGTCCGCGAGCAGGGCTACGCGCTCGCCGTCGACGAGCTCGAGATCGGTCTCGCCGCGGTGGCCGCGCCGATCCGCAACGCGCACGGCGACATCGTCGCGTCGATCAGCGTCTCGGGCCCGACCTTCCGCCTGGCCGGCGAGCGGATGGAGTCGGTGATCCCGATGTGCGTGGCCGCTGCGGACGAGGTCTCGCACCGGCTCGGGTGGGGCATCCGCTAGGTAACGGCTGGGACTCGGTCCTTGACGCCGACGCCCCGTCGCACCATTCTCGTGGCAAGAGAAGACGCGCATAGGGCAACGCGTTGCATCATGCGCAACGATCTCCCGAGGACAGGGTGACCCTTGGCTGAGCTCTACATCGACGGCACGTGGGTCAGCGCGCGCGGAGGCGGGCGCCGGGAGATCCGGTGCCCCGCCGACGGCTCGCTGGTCGCGACGGTCGACGAGGCCGGCGAGGAGGACACCCGCGCCGCCATCGACGCGGCGCACCGCGCGTTCCACGAAGGCCCGTGGCCCCGGACGCCGGCGCGCGAGCGCGGCGACCTGCTGCTCGCGGTCGCCGACCTGCTGGTGCGCGACAAGGCAGAGCTCGCGCGGATGGAGTCGCTGGACACCGGCAAGCGGCTGGTCGAGTCGGAGTACGACATCGACGACGTCGTCGGGGTGTTCCGCCACTACGGACGGATCGCCGCCGAGGAAGGGGGCCGGGTCGTCGACACCGGCAACCCCGACGTCGTCAGCCGGATCGTGCACGAGCCGGTCGGCGTCTGCGGCCTGATCGCCCCGTGGAACTATCCGCTGCTCCAGGTGTCGTGGAAGGTCGCGCCCTGCCTGGCGGCGGGGAACACGTTCGTGCTCAAGCCGAGCGAGCTCACGCCCCACACGTCGATCCACCTGATGCGGCTCCTGGAGGAGGCCGGGCTCCCGGCAGGTGCCGGCAACCTGGTCCTCGGCGCCGGCCCGGACGCGGGCGCGCCCCTGTCCGAGGACCCCCGTGTCGACCTGGTCTCCTTCACCGGCGGCCTGGCGACCGGGCGGCGGATCATGGCAGCCGCCGCGCCGACGGTGAAGAAGGTCGCGCTCGAGCTCGGCGGCAAGAACCCCAACATCGTCTTCGCCGACGCCGACCTCGACGTCGCCCTCGACTTCGCCCTGACGGCGGTCTTCCTGCACTCCGGGCAGGTCTGCTCCGCGGGCGCCCGCCTGCTCGTCGAGGAGTCGATCCACGACGCGTTCGTCGACCGGCTGGTCGAGCGCGCGGAGCGGATCCGGCTCGGCGGGCCGTTCGACGACAAGGCCGAGACCGGGCCGCTCACCAGCGCCGCGCACCGCGACAAGGTCGAGGCGTACGTCGCCGCCGGGCTCGCCGAGGGGGCGGTGCTGCGCTGCGGCGGGCGGCGTCCCGACGACGCCGAGCACCCAGGCCTGGCCGACGGGTTCTACTACCTGCCGACGATCCTCGACGGCTGCACCAGCGACATGTCCGTCACCCAGGACGAGTCCTTCGGGCCGGTGCTCACCGTCGAGACCTTCAGCGGCGAGGACGACGCGGTCGCGACGGCCAACGACAGCATCTACGGGCTCGCGGGTGCGGTCTGGACCCAGGACGCCGGGCGGGCCCAGCGGGTCGCCGCGCGGCTGCGGATGGGCACGGTGTGGATCAACGACTACCACCCCTACGTGCCACAGGCCGAGTGGGGCGGCTTCAAGCAGTCCGGCACCGGCCGCGAGCTCGGCCTCGCCGGCCTCGAGGAGTACCGCGAGACCAAGCACGTGTGGCACAACATCCGGCCCGCCGAGCAGCGCTGGTTCGCGGGCTAGGCGGGGAGGTCGGATGACGACGGAGCGGTACGACTACGTGATCGTGGGGGGCGGCTCCGCGGGCTGCGCCCTGGCCAACCGGCTCTCGGCCGACCCGGGCACCTCGGTGCTGGTCCTGGAGGCGGGACGGTCCGACTACAAGATCGACCCCCTCATCCACATGCCGGCCGCGCTGCCCTTCCCCATCGGCAGCCGTCTCTACGACTGGCGCTACGAGACGGACCCCGAGCCCGACCTCGGCGGTCGCAAGGTCTTCCACGCCCGCGGCAAGATCCTCGGCGGCTCCAGCAGCATCAACGGGATGATCTTCCAGCGCGGCAACCCGCTCGACTACGAGCGCTGGGCGCGCGAGCCGGGGATGAAGGAGTGGGACTACCTCCACTGCCTTCCCTACTTCAAGAAGATGGAGACCTGTCTCGCCGGGGCCGACGACTGGCGCGGCGGTGACGGGCCGCTCAAGCTCGAACGCGGCCCCGCGACCAATCCGTTGTTCGATGCGTTCTTCACGGCCACCACCGAGGCCGGCTACCACCTGACCGACGACGTCAACGGCTACCGGCAGGAGGGCTTCGCGAAGTTCGACCGCAACGTCTACCGCGGTCGGCGCTACTCCGCGGCGCGCGCCTACCTGCATCCCGTGCGCAACCGGAAGAACCTCACGATCCGCACCCTCGCGCTGGTCACCGGGGTCCGCTTCCGCGGCAACCGCGCGGTCGGCGTGGACTACTCACGCGCGCGGCGGATGCACAGCGTCGATGCCGGCGAGGTGATCCTGTGCGGCGGCGCGATCAACACACC
Organism: Nocardioides panacisoli; assembly: GCF_039537325.1. Lineage (GTDB taxonomy): Bacteria > Actinomycetota > Actinomycetes > Propionibacteriales > Nocardioidaceae > Nocardioides > Nocardioides panacisoli. The sequence continues at coordinate 469,152 of NZ_BAABAH010000001.1, read as the reverse complement.
GCAGCTGATGCAGCTCTCCGGCGTCGGCGACGAGAAGCTTCTGCGCGAGCAGGGCGTCGACGTCGTGCACCACCTGCCCGGCGTCGGCGAGAACCTGCAGGACCACCTCGAGGTCTACATCCAGTACGCCTCCAAGCTGCCCGTCTCGATCGCGCCCGGCCTGGCCTGGCACCAGCGGCCGAAGATCGCGTGGCAGTGGCTCTTCCAGCGCAAGGGGCTCGGTGCCACCAACCACTTCGAGGGCGGTGGCTTCGCGCGCAGCAACGACGAGGTCGACTACCCCAACCTGATGTTCCATTTCCTGCCGATCGCGATCCGCTACGACGGGACGTCGCCGGTCGAGGGGCACGGCTACCAGGTGCACATCGGCCCGATGTACGCCGACACGCGCGGCTGGGTCCGGATCCGGTCCCGCGACCCGCGGGTGCACCCGTCGATCCGGTTCAACTACCTGTCCACGGCGACCGACCGCAAGGAGTGGGTCGAGGCGGTGCGGGTCGCGCGCGACATCCTCAACCAGCCGGCGTTCGCGCCCTACAACAAGGGCGAGATCTCACCCGGGCCTTCGGTGGCCACCGACGAGGAGATCCTGGAGTGGGTCCGCGCCGACGCCGAGACCGCCCTGCACCCGTCCTGCACCGCGAAGATGGGCGTCGACGACATGGCGGTCGTCGATCCGACGACCATGCAGGTGCACGGCGTCGAGGGGCTCCGCGTCGTCGACGCCTCGGTCTTCCCCTTCGTCACCAACGGCAACATCTACGCGCCCGTGATGATGGTCGCCGAGAAGGCTGCCGACCTGATTGCCGGAAACACGCCCCTCCCGCCGGCGGACGTGCCCTACTACCGCTACCGGGACGGCATGCCGCTCTATCCGCCCGGCGACCCGCGCAACCGTGAGGAACAGCCATGACGACGATCGAGCAGTCACCCGCCGCGAGCACCACCGACGCACCCGCGGTGCACGTCGACGGCCTCTGGAAGATCTTCGGTCCGCGCGCCGACAAGATCATGCAGAGCGACGAGGCGAAGCTGTCGCGCAAGGAGCTCCAGGAGAAGACCGGTCACGTCGTCGGCGTGCGGGACGTCTCCTTCGACGTCGCGCCCGGCGAGGTCTTCGTCGTCATGGGCCTGTCCGGCTCCGGCAAGTCGACGCTCGTCCGCCTGCTGACCAGGCTCATCGAGCCCACGTCGGGCACCGTCCAGCTCTACGGCGAGGACATCACCGCGATGTCCGACAAGGCGCTGCTCGACACCCGGCGTCGCAAGGTGTCGATGGTCTTCCAGCACTTCGGGCTGCTCCCCCACCGCAAGGTCATCGACAACGTCGCGTTCGGCCTGGAGGTTCGCGGCGAGGGCAAGGGCAACCGGCGCAACCGCGCCCAGGAGATGGTCGACCTGGTCGGGCTCTCCGGCTACGAGAACAACTTCCCCGACCAGCTCTCGGGCGGCATGCAGCAACGGGTGGGGCTGGCCCGGGCGCTGGCCGCCGACCCGGACATCCTGATGTTCGACGAGCCGTTCTCCGCCCTGGACCCGCTGATCCGCCGCGACATGCAGAACGAGGTGATCCGCCTCCACGAGGAGGTGGGCAAGACGATGGTCTTCATCACCCACGACCTCGCCGAGGCGCTCAAGCTGGGCGACCGGATCCTGATCATGCGCGACGGCGAGGTCGTCCAGATCGGCACGCCCGACGAGGTCGTGGCTGCGCCGGCCGACGAGTACGTGCGCGACTTCGTCAGCGACGTGCCCCGCTCGCACGTGCTGACCCTCAAGTGGGTGATGCGCGAGCCCGACGGCTCCGCGGTCGACGGCCCGGTGGTCCGCTCCGACCAGATCGTGCGCGACGCGGCCCGCGTGGTCCTCGACCACCACGGGCCGTGCCGCGTCGTGGACGCCGACGACAAGGTCGTCGGCGTCGTCGACGACGAGGACATCCTGCGCGTCGTGGTCGCGGAGGAGGACGCGTCATGACCGCGCCCACGCTCTCGCGGCCGGATCCGCCGCCGTACGACCAGGGCTCGAGCACCAAGGAGGAGCAGCCGTACGTCGAGCAGGGGCGCAAGCGCTACACCGGTTGGAAGCTGCTCGCGATCCTCGGCGTGTGGGTGGGCCTCTACTTCGCGTTCAAGGGCAAGGCGACCAAGGCCCTCGGGCTGCAGGACACCACCACGGTCCACGACAAGTTCAACGAGGCCCGCGACTGGGTGCAGTTCCAGGGCAAGGACAACTGGTTCCTCGGCGGTGTGCTCGGCGCCATCGGCGACTTCCTGAACTGGGCCTTCGAGAACCTCCAGCAGCTCATCAGCATCCCGGCCTTCCCCCGCCCGGTCCCCGAGATCGGCTGGGTCGGCGTGATCGCGATCGCCGTGTGGGTGGCCTACGTGCTCGCCGGTTTGCGGTCGACGATCCTGGTCGGTCTGTCGCTGGCGGTGTTCGGCGTGTTCGGGCTGTGGACCGACAGCATGGACACCGTCATCGTCACCTTCCTCGCGGTCCTGTTCTGCATCGTGCTGGGTCTGCCGGTGGGGATCCTGATGGCGCGCAGCAAGGCCGTCTCGGCCGTGGTGACCCCGGTGCTCGACGTGATGCAGACCTTCCCGCCGTTCTGCTACCTGGCACCGGTCGCCCTCTTCTTCGGCATCGGCCCGGCTTCCGCGCTCGTCCTCACCTTCGCCTACGCGATCCCGCCGCTGATCCGGATCACCGAGCACGGCATCCGGTCCGTGTCGCCGACGACCGTCGAGGCGGCGCGGTCCATGGGGCTCACCCGAGGCCAGATGCTGCGCCAGGTCCAGCTGCCGATGGCACGCCGCACGATCGTGGTCGGCATCAACCAGGCGATGATGGCGGCGCTCTCGATGGCAACGATCGCCGGGCTGGTCAACGGACCGGGGCTGGGTAAGGACGTGCTCGCGGCCCTCCAGACACTGAACGTCGGAGCGGCGTCGGTCGCCGGCCTCGCGATCGTGGTGATGGCGATCATGCTGGACCGCACCACGACCGCAGCCAGCGAGCGCTCGGCCGGGAGGGACGGCGTGGCGTCGGTGAGCGGGCCCGGCGTGATGCTGACCGGCGTCGTCCTCGAGCACCTGCCCCGGTGGGCCACCGAGGACGCCGGGAAGGGGCAGCGGCTGCCTCGGCTGACCAAGGCGGGCCGGTGGCTGCTCCTCACCCTGCTGCTGCTCCCCGTCCTCTTCCTCGTGTGGCTCTCCCGCTACCGCACCGAGTTCGCGATCTTCCCCGACGTCAGCAACACGCCTGTCCTGAAGTACCTGAGCGGCCCGAAGCTCACCGGGTACATCAACGACTTCACGGACTGGTTCGTCGGTGCTGTCGACTCGTTCACCAGTGCGTTGAAGGACGACATCACGAAGTGGGCGATCGACCCGCTCCAGAACCTGCTGTCGGAGTCGCCCTGGTTCGTGATGGCCGCAGTCCTGCTGGCGCTCGCCTACGTCCTGGGCGGGTGGCGCCCGACGGTGATCACGTTGGCCTGCGAGGCCGTCATCTACTGGACCGGCCTCTGGAACGACACCATGGTCACCCTGGCCATGACCCTGATCGCGACCGCTCTGGTGATGCTGTTCGCCGTCGTCCTCGGCATCGCCATGGGACGCAACCGGCGCGCCGACCTGGTGATCCGCCCGTTCCTCGACGCGTTCCAGGTCATCCCGCCCTTCGTCTACCTCGTCCCCGCGCTGGCGCTGTTCCAGCCCACCCGGTTCACCGCGATCGTCGCGGCGGTCGCCTACGCCGTGCCCATCGCGACGAAGCTCGTCGCCGACGGCATCCGCGGGGTGTCGCCCACCACCGTCGAGGCGGCACGAGCCAGCGGGAGCACGACCTGGCAGGTGATCTCGAAGGTGCAGCTGCCGATGGCACGCGAGGCGCTCGTCCTCGCCACCAACCAGGGGCTTCTCTACGTGCTGTCGATGGTCGTCATCGGCGGCATGGTCGGCGGCGGCAGCCTCGGCTACATCGTCGTGTCGGGGTTCTCGCAGACCCAGCTGTTCGGCAAGGGACTCGCGGCGGGCATCGCGATCGCCGCGCTCGGGATCATGCTCGACCGGATCGCGCGCTACGCCGCGGCGAGGTCCGGGCGATGAACAACCCACTCACCAGAGCTCTCCGCGGAGGACGCGGAGCGAGGAAAGGAACATCCATGGCACGAGGAACACGACCCCTCACCTACGCCGCCCTCGCCTCCCTCGTGGGCCTCGGCCTGTCGGCGTGCGGCAGCAGCGACATCAAGGACTCCGCGTCCAGCGGGGGCGGCGACTGCGGCGACCTGAACATTGCGGTCAATCCCTGGACGGGCTACGTCTCCAACGCCCACGTCATCGGCTACATCGCCCAGACCGAGCTCGGGTGCCACGTCTCCTACCCGGACGTGAAGGAGGAGGTCGGCTGGCAGGGCATGGCCGACGGCAGCATCGACACGATCGTCGAGAACTGGGGCCACGACGACCTGAAGAAGAAGTACATCGACGAGCAGGGCTCCGTCGAGGACGCCGGGCTGACCGGCAACGACGGCATCATCGGCTGGTACGTCCCGCCGTGGATGGTCAAGGAGTACCCGGACATCCTCGACTGGCACAACCTGAACAAGTACGCCGGCCTCTTCAAGACCTCGGAGTCCGACGGCAAGGGTCAGCTGCTCGACGGCGACCCGTCCTACGTGACGAACGACGAGGCACTGGTCGAGAACCTCGACCTCGACTACAAGGTCGTCGTCGGCGGTAGTGAGGCCGCGCTGATCGAGAGCTTCCGGTCGGCGGAGAAGAACCACACCCCGCTGCTCGCCTACTTCTACGAGCCGCAGTGGTTCTTCAACGAGATGGACCTCCAGCGGGTCCAGCTGCCGCCGTACAAGACCGGCTGCGACTCCGACCCGGCCAAGGTCGACTGCGACTACCCGCCCTACAAGCTCGACAAGCTGATCTCGACCGACTTCGCGAACTCCGGCTCGCCGGCGGTCGACCTCATCAAGAACTTCAACTGGACCAACGAGGACCAGAACACGGTCTCGACGTACATCGCCCAGGACGGCATGGACCCCGACGCCGCTGCGAAGAAGTGGGTCGACGCCAACCAGGACCTCGTCGACCAGTGGCTGGGCCGCTGACCGGACCCGGCTGATCCCCGGGGGAGCAGAGAAGCACCACCCGCGCCCGGTCGGGGCATTGACACCCCGGCCGGGCGCGAGTGATTCTAGGGTTGTCTCGCATAACGCATTCGGTTGCGCATAACGCAACACACGGCACGAACCGGAAAGAGGCCCGCCCATGGCCACCGTCCCCTCCACCGCACGCGTCGTCGTGATCGGCGCCGGCATCGTCGGCAACAGCCTCGTGCACCACCTGGCGCAGCTCGGCTGGCGCGACATCGTGCAGATCGACCAGGGACCGCTGCCCAACCCGGGCGGGTCCACCGGCCACGCGTCGAACTTCATCTTCACCGTCGACCACTCCCGCGAGATCACCGACCTGACGCTGGACTCGGTGCGCCAGTACAAGGAGATGGGCGTCTTCACCCAGTCCGGCGGCTTCGAGATCGCCCGGACCGAGGAGCGGATGGAGGAGCTGCGCCGCCGGATGTCGAGCGCGAAGGCGTGGGGCATCGAGGCCGAGCTCGTCGACCCCGCGTTCGTGAAGGAGAAGGTCCCCTTCATCGAGACCGACCAGTTCATCGGCGCCTTCTGGACACCCGGCGTCGGCGTGGTCGACTCGCTGCGCGCCGGCACGATCATGCGCGAGAGCGCTGCGGAGCTGGGCGCGCTGACGACGGTGCCGAACGTCGAGGTGCTCGGCATGGACGTCGAAGAAGGCCGCGTCCGCCGGGTGCGGACGGACCAGGGCGACATCGAGACCGAGTACGTCGTGATCGCCGCCGGCGTCTGGAGCCCCAAGCTCGGCGACATGGCCGGCGTCAGCATCCCGCTGACCCCTGCCGTGCACCAGATGATCAGCGTCGGCCCCTGCCCGCAGCTGGCCGAGCGCGAGGGCGAGATCTCGTTCCCGATCGTGCGCGACATGGACACGTTCTGCTACGAGCGCCAGCACGGCGCCGACATGGAGGTCGGCTCCTACGCCCACCGGGCGATCCTCCACGAGCCGGAGGAGATCCCCAGCCTCGAGCAGGCCAAGCTCTCGCCGACGGAGATGCCGTTCACCTCCGACGACTTCGACCCCCAGCTCGAGCAGGCCTACGAGCTGATGCCCGAGCTGCTCGGCGCCGAGGGCGCCGAGATGCGCTACGCCATCAACGGCCTGCTGTCGCTCACCTGCGACGGCTCCCCCATCCTCGGCGAGAGCCACGTCAAGGGCCTCTGGACGGCGGCAGCGGTCTGGATCAAGGAGGGTCCCGGCGTCGGCCGCGCCGTGGCCGAGTGGATGACCCACGGGTACTCCGAGATCGACGTCTCCCACAGCGACATCGCCCGGTTCCACCAGCACCAGCTGCGCCGGGAGCACACCCGGCTGCGCACGACCGAGTCCTTCATCAAGACCTACGGGATCATCCATCCCGCCGAGCAGTACGAGTCCGACCGGGAGCAGCGCCTCTCGCCCATGTACGAGTCGCAGAAGAAGCTCGGCGCGTTCTTCTACGAGACCGCCGGCTGGGAGCGGCCGCACTGGTACGAGTCCAACGCCAACCTCCTCGAGGAGTACGGCGACGCGGTCATGCCGCGCGAGCACGAGTGGGACTCGCGCTGGTGGAGCCCGATCATCAACGCCGAGCACCTGCGGATGCGCGAGGCGGCAGGGGTGATCGACCTGTCCGCGTTCCAGGTGCTCGACATCGTCGGCCCCGGCGCGCTCGACACCGTCCAGCGCACCTGCGTGGCGCAGTGCGACGTCGCCGTCGGCAAGGTCGTCTACACCCCCGTCCTCAACCCGGCCGGCGGCTTCGTCTCCGACCTGACGGTGATGCGCCTCGGCGACGACCACTTCCGGGTGGTCACCGGCGGTGCGCACGGACCGGTGGACCGCAAGACGTTCGGGGACCAGCTCGACCTCGTCGACCAGGGCGCCGGCGAGACCACGCTGACCGACGTCACCGACGACGTCTCGACCATCGGCCTGTGGGGCCCGCGGGCCCGGGACATCCTGTCCTCGCTCACCTCCGCGGACGTCTCCGACGAGGGGTTCGGGTTCCTGACCTGCCGCGAGATCCCGGTCCGCACCGCGAGCGGCGAGGAGATCACCGTCCTGGCCTCGCGGATCTCCTACGTCGGCGAGCTGGGCTGGGAGCTCTACGTGAGCATGGCCGACGCGGCCGCGCTCTGGGAGACGCTGCTCGACGCCGGAGCCGCGCACGGAGCGGTCCCGGTCGGCATCGGCGTCTACGGCACGACCGGCCGGATCGAGAAGGGCTACCGCGCCTACGGCTTCGAGCTCGACGCGGAGCGGACCATCGTCGAGGCGGGGATGCAGCGGCCGAAGGTGAAGGCTGCCGACTTCGTCGGCAAGGAGGCCTACCTGGCGCAGCGCGAGCAGGACCCGAAGGCCGTGCTGTGCACGCTGGTGGTGGAGGACCACACGTCCGCGTCCGGCACGAAGCGCTACATGCTCGGCGGCGAGCCCATACTGACCCGGGAGGGCGGCATGCTGACGGACGGTCACGGGCACCACCCCTACGTCACCACCGCCGGGTCGGCCCCCTCGCTCGGCAAGCACCTGCTGATGGCCTACCTGCCTCCCGAGGAGGCGGTGATCGGCAACGAGCTCGCCGTGTCCTACATGGAGGAGCTCTACCCGGTGAGCGTCGGCTCGGTGGACGCGACCGCCCTGCTCGACCCGCACAACGAGCGGATCCGGTGACCCGGCCGTGACGAACGTCCTGGTCTGCGTGAAGCGGGTGGTCGACTCCTCGGGGGAGGTCGTCCTCTCCGAGGACGCCCAGTCCGTCGACGGCCGCTACGCCGGCTTCACGGTCAGCAAGCACGAGGAGTGCGCGGTCGAGCTCGCCGTGCAGGCGACCGCCTCGACGGGAGGCACGGCGACGGTGCTCACCCTCGGTGAGCCGGACGCGGTCGAGCAGCTGCGCTCGGCCCTGGCGGTCGGCTGCACCGCGGCGGTGCACGTCGAGGCCGACCCGTCGGCGTACGGGCCGGCCGACGTCGCTCGCGAGGTCGCCGCGGTGGTCCGTGACCACGAGGCTGCCGGGCGGTCGCACGACCTGGTCCTGCTCGGCAACGACGCGGCCGACAGCGGCGACTTCCAGGTCGGCATCCGGCTCGCCTACGAGCTGGGCCGGCCGGTCGTCAACGGCGCCGCGACCGTCGAGGTCGCCGACGGCGAGGTCGTCGCCGGCGTCGCGGGCCCGGACGGTCACGAGACCTACCGCGTGCCGCTGCCGGCCGTGGTCACCGTGCTCGAGGGCGGCGTCGAGCCGCGCTACCCCACGGTGCCCGGCCGGATGAAGGCCAAGAAGGTGGAGATCGAGCACCGGACACCTGCCGTCGACCCGGTCGGGCCCAAGCGGGTGCGCCTGCTGCTGCCACCGCCGCAGCCGAGCAAGGTCGACGTGCTGGGTCGGGGCGCCGACGCGGCCCCTGCGGTCGTTGACCTCTTCGAGCGACTGGGGGTGCTGGCCCGATGATCGTCGTACTGGTGGAGACCGACGCCGACGGCGCCGCCGAGATGTCGCGGGAGGCCATCGCCTTCGCGCGCGGGCTGTCCGCTGCCGGCGGAGGCGTCCCGATCGACGCGGTCGTGGTCGGCGAGCTCCCGTGCTCCAGCGAGCAGCTGGCCGGGCAGCTGGCGACGTACGGCGTCCGCGACGTCTACCACGCCACGGGCGAGGCGTTCGGTGCGTACGGCGGCGCCGCCTGGGCCAGCGCGGTGCAGTCGGTCCGCGACTCCACGCGCGCGGTGGTCGTCACCGCCGCCGGCACGCCGCGCGGGATGGAGGTGCTGGCGCACCTGGCCGCGCGCCTCGGCGTGGCGATGGCGGCGAACGTGGTCTCGTTCGAGGGCCTGTCGCCGTTCACCGTCACCCGCCAGGTCGTCGGCGGGGCGGCACTGGAGGAGATGGTGCTCGACGAGCGGCCGGCGGTCTTCACGATCGCGGGGCACGCGGTCGAGGCACAGCCCGCGGAGAGCCCCGGTGCGGGGAACCTGGTCGAGGTGGCGCCGGAGGTGGCGGCAGCCGACCTCGTGGCACGCGTCGTCTCCGCGGAGCCACCGGCGGCGGACCTGTCGGGCGACCTGAAGTCCGCGCGCGTGGTGGTGGGAGCCGGCCGGGGCGCCGGCGGCGCCGACGGGTTCGGCGACCTGCTCGAGCTGACCGAGCTGCTCGGCGGCTCGCTCGGCGTCTCGCGGGTCGTCACCAGCCTGGGCTGGCGGCCGCACCACGAGCAGATCGGCCAGACCGGCAGCCGGATCTCCCCCGACCTCTACATCGCCTGCGGCATCTCCGGCGCGATCCAGCACTGGGCGGGGTGCGCGAGCTCGAAGGCGATCCTCGCCATCAACACCGACGCGGAGGCGCCGATGGTGGCGAAGGCGGACTACGCCGTCATCGGCGACCTGCACGAGATCGTGCCCGCCATCAACGCCGAGCTGCGCAAGCGGAAGGGCTGACGGTCCTGCTCAGGTGAGCCGGCGCGCGAGCGCGTCGGCGACATCCGGGTACGCCGGCGCGAGCAGGCCGAGGGCGAGCAGGGTGTAGTCCGCGTCGACGACGACCCGGGCCCGTTCGGGGAGCTGCCAGCCGTCGGGATGGTGGGCGGCGACCAGACCGCCGAGCACCCGCTCGGCCACTCCGTCGCGGCCGTGCCGCAGCACCCCGCCGGACCCGACCACCAGCGCCACCTCGCGCAGGTCGACGCCGCTCCGCTCGACGACCCGGCCCTCGGGGGTTACCCGGACCTGCGATCGGCCCGCGTGCCGCCGTACGGCTTCCTCGGCGGCGGCGCGGGCGATCGTCTCGTCGCGGTCGAGCTCGGCCTCGGTCGCCGGCACGAAGGACCGGTCGATCCCGGTCGACTCCCGCATCCCGAGGTCGGCCTCGACGGTCCGGGTCGCGGCCGCCGGCGCGACCACCTCGTGCGCCAGGCCCTCGTCGGACCGCTCGGGGTCGAGGGTCACCACCGAGTAGACGTCGGTCGTCGACCCGCCGACGTCCACGACAGCCACGTCGCCGACGACGCGCGCCAGCACCTCGACGCCGCTGAGGACGACGTCGGGCGTCGCGCCCCGCACCAGCCCCGTGAACTCCGGGCGCTGGCTCAGCCCCTTGCCGCCGATGACGTGCCGCAGGAACTGCTCGCGGATCGCGGCCCGCGCCTCCTCGGGAGCGAGTACGCCGATCCGCGGCACCGCGTTCGCGGCCAGCACGTGCGGCACCTCGGCCAGGATCGCGCCCACCTCGTCGTAGGCCTCCACGTTCCCCGCCACGACCACCGGCCCGCGCCACCCCGACGCCACCATCGCCCGCGCCGCACCCACCAGCGCGTCCCGGTTGCCCCCGTCGGTGCCGCCGGTGAGCAGCACCAGATCAGCCCCGCCGCCGGTGGTTGAGGTGCGAGGCGCCCCAGCGCCGAGCCTCGAAACCTCCGGCGCCGTGTCCGCGACCGCTCGTCCTGCCGTCGCCACCACCCCCGCGACCCGCCCGCCGCTCGACAGGGCGACCCGACGCCCGGCCTCGGCGGTGACCAGCTCCTCGTAGCCGACGACCAGGATCCGCAGCCCACCGCCCGCGCTCGAGCAGGCGAGCACGTCGGCGTCGGCAGCCCGCGGGTCGGCGGCGGCGAGCTCCGCGCGGCAGGCGTCGACGGCGTCCATCACGTCGTCGGTGCCGAACGTCGGAGCCTGCGCGATGCCGACGACGACCGCGTCGTCGAGGTCGACCAGCAGCGCCTTGGTGAACGTGGACCCGACGTCGACGCAGAGGACCGCGCCGGCGGGCTCAGTCAAGCGCGCGCTCCAGGTCGGCCACCAGGTCGGCGGCGGTCTCGATGCCGACGCTGAGCCGGACCAGGTCGGCGGGGACCTCGAGGTCGGTGCCGGCGACGCTCGCGTGGGTCATCCGGCCGGGGTGCTCGATCAGCGACTCGACGCCGCCGAGCGACTCCCCGAGCGTGAAGACCTCGGCCCGCTCGCAGACGCGGAGGGCCGCCTCCTCGCCGCCGGTGCAGCGGAACGACACCATGCCGCCGAAGCGCTTCATCTGCCGCTGTGCGACCTCGTGTCCGGGGTGCGTCTCGAGGCCCGGGTAGATCACGTCGCCGACCGCCGGGTGCGAGGTCAGGAAGTCGACGACCCGCTCGGCGTTGTCGCAGTGCCGGTCCATCCGGACCGCGAGGGTCTTGATGCCCCGGTGGGTCAGGAACGAGTCGAACGGCCCGGGCACGGCGCCCATCGCGTTCTGGTGGAAGGCCACCCGCTCGGCGACCTCGAGATCGCGGACGACGACCGCGCCCCCGACGACGTCGGAGTGGCCGCCGACGTACTTGGTCGTGGAGTGGACGACGACGTCGGCGCCGAGGGTCAGCGGCTGCTGGAGGTACGGCGACGCGAACGTGTTGTCGACGACGAGCAGCGCACCCGCGTCGTGCGCGACCGCGGCGAGCGCCTCGATGTCGCCGATCGTGAGCAGCGGGTTGGTGGGCGTCTCGACCCAGACCAGCCGGGTCTCACCGGGCCGGATCGCGGCGCGGACCGCGTCGACGTCGTCGACCGGCGCCGGGCTGTGCGGGAGGCCCCACGGCTGCTCCACCTTGTCGAAGAGCCGGAAGGTGCCGCCGTAGGCGTCGTTCGGGATGACCACGTGGTCCCCGGGCTTGCACAGCGCCCGGACCAGGGTGTCCTCGGCCGCGAGCCCGGAGGCGAACGCGAAGCCGCGCTCCCCCTCCTCCAGCGCCGCGAGCGCGCCCTCGAGCGCGGTCCGGGTGGGGTTGGCGCTGCGGCTGTACTCGTAGCCGCCGCGCAGTCCGCCCACGCCGTCCTGCTTGTAGGTGGACGTCGCGTAGATGGGCGGGATGACCGCCCCGGTGGTCGGGTCGGGGTCGTAGCCCGCATGGATGGCGCGGGTCTCGAAACCACTCTTGGATCGGTGCTCCTGGCTCACCCCGCCGACCCTACTCAGACACGTGGCCGCGCCCAGCGCCCGGCGAGGCCGGCGCCGATCAACAGGGCCGCCACCAGCGGGAACTCGTACACCGCCGCCACGAACCAGAGGTGCGTCGAGGGCAGGTCCCTGGCGGTCGAGTAGAAGCTGCTGACGTCGAGGTGGAACCACAGGAAGGGCGCGACGCCGTACAGCAGCCCCGCGAGGACGGGGCCGAGCCCGGACACGCGCCCGAGTGCAGCCACGAGAAGGAGCAGCAGGGCGCCGACGGCGACCAGGACGAGGCCCTTCCCGGTGTGCGCCTCGTCGAAGTACGCCGTTCGCTGGACGGTGTACTCCTCGGCGCCGTAGTCGAACACCAGCAGCGCGACCGGCGCCACGACGACCGCGACCACCACGCTCAGAACGTGGCGGACGGCCATAGGCACCCCGCGTCGCGCGGGCGCCGCGAGCGGCGGAACCGCGGGTGGCGGGGCCGTGGGCGGCGGCGAGCCGGGGGCGACGGGTGCGTCGTAGGAATCGGTCATGGCGTGACCTTGCCCGAGCGGGGAGAATCGAACCATGTTCCTCAGCCGCAAGACCGAGATGGTCGAGGCCGACCGCGCGCTCCCGGGCCGCCCCGAGCCTGCTTATGCACTGCCCACGCTGCACGAGGTGCTGGGCACCCCGCTCGTCACCGACGAGACCAACATCCCCGCCGGCTTCGAGGTCGCCGAGTTCGGCCTCGGCTGCTTCTGGGGTGCCGAGGAGATCTTCTGGCAGATCCCGGGCGTCTGGTCGACCTCGGTGGGCTACGCCGGCGGCTTCTCGCCGAACCCGACGTACGAAGAGGTCTGCACCGGCCGCACCGGCCACACCGAGGCAATCCGCGTCGTCTTCGACCCCCAGGTCGTCTCCTACGCCGACCTGGTCAAGCAGTTCTTCGAGGTGCACGATCCGACCCAGGGGATGCGCCAGGGCAACGACGTCGGCACGCAGTACCGCTCCGCGATCTACTTCCACTCCCCCGAGCAGGAGCAGACCGCCCGCGAGCTGACGAAGGTCTACGGCGACGAGATCAGTCGCCGCGGCTACGGCGAGATCACCACCGAGATCGAGCCCGCCGGGGACTACTGGTACGCCGAGCCGCACCACCAGCAGTACCTGCACAAGGTGCCCAACGGCTACCGCTGCCACGCGAACACCGGCGTCCCGTTCCCGTCCACGGACTGACCACTCGCCTTGGCTGACGAGCTGGACATCCGACCCGACGTCCGTGCGTCGGGGGCGGGGTGCGTGGAGTGCCTGGAGGCGGGTGGCTGGTGGTTCCACCTCCGGCGCTGCGCGACCTGCGGTCATGTCGGTTGTTGCGACTCCTCGCCCGCTCAGCACGCGACCAGCCACTACCGGCTCTCGGGGCACCGCGTGATCACCTCGTTCGAACCGGGCGAGGAGTGGTTCTGGGACTACGGCTCCGGGACGGAGCTGCCGGCCACCCGCCTGGCCGACCCCCAGTCGCGCCCCGAGGACCAGCCGTGCCCGGGACCCGCGGGAGCGGTGCCGTCCGACTGGCGCGAGCACCTTCATCTCTGAGGCGGTTGTCGTATCCGGCTCCCCCTCTTCGTAGGGATGGTGGAGGGTGGCCATGAGGGCTGCCCGGACGAAGGAGGATCCATGCCCGAGTACGTCATCTTCTTCAACGAGGAGTGGGTGCCCGAGTTCAGCGAGGAGGAGCTGCGCGGCAAGTCGGCCGTTCTCCGGCCCTTGCTCGACGAGATGAGGTCCGCCGGGGCCCTGGTCTTCACCGGCGGCCTCGACGACAGCCCCCCGTTCAGCGTCGATCCCTCGGGCGGCGAGCCGGTGTTCTCCGATGGGCCGTACACCGAGACCAAGGAGCACCTCGGCGGCTTCGCCGTGGTCGACGTACCCGACGAGGACGCCGCCCGGCACTGGGCCGGCAGGATCGCCGTCGCGTGCGGATGGCCCCAGCAGGTCAACCGGTTCCAGCGGCCGCGGGGGTGAGGGTGGCGGTGGCGGTGAGCTGTAACTCAGTGTTGTGACCACTACCTCGGTGCTGTGACTCGTCATAGCACCGAGGTAGTGGTCGCAACTCCAGGGGAGCGTTCGTAACACTGAGTTACCCCCAGCGCGAGACGCGCGTGCACCCCCGGTATCCACCCGAGCCACCACGGGTACTGCTCCCTCCGGAGAGGGAGTGAGCACCATGCGTATTTTTCGTGCTCTCGGAGGATCGTTGCTGTGGATCGCGGCGGCGGTGCTGGGACTGGTCGGCGTGCTGCTGTGCGTGACGATCGTCCTGCTACCGCTGGGCGTGCCAGTGCTCTGGCTCGCCCGGAAGCTGTTCCACGCGGCCATGGCGATGCTCGTGCCGAGGAAGGTCAGACATCCGGTCGCGGCGGCCGGTGATGCGGTCCGGGACCGGACCGGCGACGCGCGGTCGGCGACGTCGTCCGCGCTGGAGCCGCTCGGGAAGCGGGTCGCCGACGTCGCCGGCCGAGGGCGGTCGTTCCTCGAGCACCAGCGCAAACGCCTGGCCTGAACGCGGCACCGCCTCGCGGCGATTCCTCCGGCGGAGCTGTCGTATCCGGGCAGCACTCTTCGTAGCGATGGAGGAGGGTGGCCATGAGGGCTGCCCGGACGAAGGAGATGCCATGCCCGAGTACCTCGTGTACTTCAACCAGCAGTGGGTCGGTGACCACCCCGAGGAGTGGTTCCTCAGCCGGGTCGCCCCGTCGATGGCGGTCGTGGAGGAGATGAAGGCCGCGGGCGTCTACGTGTTCGCCGGCGGCCTGGACGAGGGGGCGAAGGCCTACTCGGCTGACCCCACCGGTGACGAGGTCGTCGTCACCGACGGACCCTACGTCGAGACCAAGGAGCACCTCGGCGGGTTCGCCGTCATCAGCGTGCCCGACGACGAGGCGGCGAAGTACTGGGCCGGCAAGGTCGCCGTCGGGTGCGGCTGGCCGCAGGAGGTACGCCGCTTCGGGCGGCCGCCGGCCTGAGCCGCGCAGCTTGTGCTCTCCGCTGAGACGGTCAGGCCGGCGGCGGAGGGGGCGGTGGTACGTCTGGGGTGACCGGCGACGGTCCCGACGGTGGTGGCGGGGGTGGCGGCATCGTGCCTGCCGCCACCGAGCGCGACCGACCCGCGTCGACCTGCAGGCGCTTGAGGGCGCCGAGCACCTGCCGGTCGATGCCACCTCGGGCTGCGGCCAGCGCGAGGGCGACGAGCAGGGCAATCCCCGTGATGAAGAAGGTCGCCTGCACACCTTCCAGCCCCATGACGCCCGACGACTCGTACGTCTCGCTGCCAGCGTCGAGATGGACGGTTCCGTGACCGTTGGCGAGGCGGACGAGTACGGGGACCGCGATGAGGAGCGAGGCAGCCCAGCACAGCAGGTTGCGCAACAGCGTTGTGCGGACGCTGAGCCTCGAGACGACCCACGCCGACGCGACCAACACGACCAAGAGGACGAGCGGGGCGGCCCACAGACCAGGCTCGTCTCCGCCGTCGCCGGCGTACCAGCCGAGGCGGTGCCAGTCAGTGGGCCTGCTGTTCTCGCCGTCACCGATCTCGCGGCCGGCAGTGCCGACGTCTGCACCGGCGCCCAGGCCGAGAAGAGCCAATCCACCGTTGCCGAGAAACGCAGCGATAGCCGCCCATGCGGCCCCCGTGTCACCTGTGTCGACGTCCTCGTCCACTCGGTCGCCGCCGAACATGAGCAGTCCCACTCCGATGACTCCGGCCACCGGCAGCAGGGCCACGAAAGCCGCCAATCCGTGCAGCACCGGCGCCACCCACTCGACAACCGCTCGCATTCGCCCGGTCCACCAGCTGCGACGTGCGACGCAGGCCAGGATGAGCACCGGCGTGATCGTGAAGAGCGGCATGAAGAAGGCTCCAGCCGCATACGAGCCCCACGTCGAGTCATCGCCAAAGTCCAGGTCTCGAGCCGCATCAGCGAACCAGCCTCGACCGAGCTCATCGAAGTCGGACCGCAAGACCAGCGAGACGACCAGCAGGGGTAGTGCGACGAGCAGGGCGACCCGCAGTGCGTCCGCGAGCGCGGGCCACGGTGTGGGGTAGTCGCGGGTCATCCGCTGGAATGCCAGCACCGCCACGGCGAAGGCGACGATCGTGATGGTCAGCGGGAAAGCCGCGACCGACAGCCCGAAGTCCCAACTGTCGCCGCCGATGTCCTGAGGGGTGCCGTTGACGAAGAAGTCCGCACCGAATACGCCACACACGACGACAGCGCCTAGCGTCAGCGAGTTATCGATCCCGAAGTCCGGGGGCTTCGCGACGAGACCGACGATGAGGCTAAGGAGCCCAGCCGTCACCAGGGTCACCGCGGCAACGATCGTCGAACCGATCCAGTTGCCGGCCAGTACGCGTGTTGCCGCGGCTCGGAGATCGACGGTGGCCAGGCCCCCGGTCGACGGCTGTGGCGGGCGCATCAAAGGCGGCGGGCTAGACGGCAAGGAGGCCGAGGGCGGCGGTCCCGACGGACGTGGACCAAGACGCTCGGTTCCTTCGGGTGGCGTCGGCTCGGTCATCGATCTCTCCTCATCGTCATTCGGCGAGACACCGCGACGGAGTCCCGAGATGGAGCTGGTCGTGATCCACTCGAGCCTGCTCGCGACCGCACGTCGCGGCCGAAAGCCGACATCGGGGAGCACCGATGACTCGGCATCTTACGAGCTCGCCGGTGCGGGCCGCGCCAACAGGCGGAGCTGCACCCGGCGTCAGCGCCGCTGCGTAGGTGCTCTGACGAGCCGCGGCGTCCGAGCACTGGTCGTGACGGGCCGCCTCCGAACGCCGAGCTGCCGCAGATCTGGACGTCGCCCGGCCCCGGTTGCCCGCACCCGCGACAATAGGCGACATGGCGGACCTCCCCCGCAACGCAGCGGCGCGCACGGCACGACTGGCAGCGCTGCCGCTGGGGTACGCCGGCCGCACCGCCCTGGGCCTCGGGAAGCGGCTCGGCGGGGCTCCCGCCGAGGCGGTGATGACCGAGATCCAGCAGCGCACGGCCGACCAGCTGTTCCGCACCCTCGGGGAGCTCAAGGGCGGGGCGATGAAGTTCGGCCAGGCCCTGTCGGTCCTCGAGTCGGCGCTGCCGGAGGAGATGGCGGCGCCCTACCGCGAGCACCTCACCCGGCTCCAGGACGCCGCGCCGCCGATGCCGACGCAGACCGTCCGCGAGATCCTCGCCGCCGACCTCGGGCCGGACTGGCGCGACCAGCTGGTCTGGCTGGACGGCGCCCCCACCGCGGCGGCGTCCATCGGGCAGGTGCACCAGGGCCGTTGGCACGACGGCCGCACCGTGGCGGTGAAGGTGCAGTACCCCGACGCCGGCGCCGCGCTCCAAGCCGACCTCCGCACCCTCGCCCGGGCGGCCCGGATGATCGGGCCGCTCGTGCCCGGGGTGGACATGAAGCCGCTGGTCGAGGAGGTGCAGGCGCGCGCCACGGAGGAGCTCGACTACGACCTGGAGGCCCAGGCCCAGCGGCTCTTCGCCGAGGAGTTCCGCGGCGACGACGGGATCGTCGTACCGGACGTGGTCGCGGTCGGCCCGCGCGTGCTGATCACCGAGTGGCTCGAGTCGCCGGCCTCGCTGGCCCTGGTCATCGCCGACGGGACGCCCGAGGAGCGCGACCACTACGGCGAGATCTTCACCCGCTTCCTGTTCTCCGGGCCGGCCCGCACCGGGCTGCTGCACGCCGATCCGCACCCCGGCAACTTCCGCATCATCCCGAACGAGGACGGCAGCCCGGGCAAGCTCGGCGTCCTCGACTTCGGCGCGGTCGCCCGCCTCCCCCAGCGCGGGCTCCCGGCGCCGATGGGCCGGCTGATCCGGCTCTGCGCCGCAGGCGACGGCGACGCGCTGATCGAGGGCCTGCGCGAGGAGGGCTTCCTCAAGGACAAGATCCGGATCGAGCCGGACCTGCTGATGGACTACCTGTCGCCCTTCGTCGAGCCCACGAAGGTCGAGCGGTTCCGGTTCTCGCGGGAGTGGATGCGCGAGCAGTTCCAGCGGATCAACAACCCCAAGGACCCCGCGTACACGATCTCGATCAAGCTCAACCTGCCGCCGTCCTACGTCCTGATCCACCGCACCTGGCTCGGCGGCGTCGGCGTGCTCAGCCAGCTGGGCGCCGAGGCGCCGTTCCGGGCGATCATGGAGGAGTACCTTCCCGGCTTCGCGGCGTGACCTCCGCGGAGTGACCTTCGGCCCGACCCTGGGGACCTACGCCGCTACGCCAACACGTCGTCCCGGAGCACCGTGAAGGTATGGACACCACTCTCGCCACCGCTGTCACCGGAGCCGTCGTCGTCGGCGCCGACGGATCCACCGGATCCGACGAAGCGGCCCGCTGGGCCGCCCACCACGCCGCCCTGGAGCACCGTCGCCTGGTGCTCGTGCACGCCATCCCCGAGCACCTCGCTGCGACCTGGCCGTCGACCTACGCCGTCGACGTCGTCGCCTACCGCGAGGCGCTCCTCGCGGAGGCCGGCCAGACGCTCGTCGCTCTGCGGGATCGGCTCCGGAAGGAGCACGTCGGCCTCGACGTCGAGGAGTACGCCGTCATCGGCGACCCGCGGGACGTGCTGGCCGAGAGCAGCCGCCGCGCCGCGCTCGTCGTCGTCGGAACCCGGGGCCGCGGCTCCGTCCGGCGCGCGATCCTGGGCTCGGTCGCAGTCTCGCTGAGCCGGCACACCCACGGGCCGCTCGTCGTCGTACGGCCGGGCGCCTCGCTCCCGTCGCACCGCGGCGTCCTCGTCGGCGTCGACGCCGATCCGCGGTCGCAGGCGGCACTGGAATTCGCGTTCGAGGTCGCCTCCTTCCACCATGCGCCCCTGACGGTCGTGCACAGCACGTGGGACGCCGACGCGTACGTCGCCGGGGCCAGCTACGTGCCGCCCATCCCGACGTCTCCGGAGGAGACGAAGCTCATCGTCAGCGAGGTCACGGCGGGGCTCCGCGAGAAGTACCCCGACGTCGAGGTGCACGTGCGCTCGGCGCACGGCCTGCCCGAGCAGGAGCTCGTCCGGCTGTCGAAGGACGACGACCTGCTGGTCGTCGGGGTGCGCGGACGCGGGACCCTCGCCGAGCTGCTCGTCGGCTCGACGACGACCGCCGTCGTCGAGCAGGCCCAGTGCGCCGTCGCGGTCGTGCCCGCGTCAGCGGCGAGCTGACCTCAGAACCCGGTGGCGCCGTCGACCGTCTCACGCAGCAGGTCGGCGTGGCCGCAGTGCCGGGCGTACTCCTCGATCATGTGCACCACGATCCAGCGGACGTTCGGTCGACGGCCGTGCTGGGACCGCGCTGCGAGCACGTCGAGACTCTCGAGCCGGTCCAGCTGGGCGTTCGCGCGCTCGATCGCGGCCGTCAGGAGCCCGACCAGGTAGGCCGGCTCGTCGTCGGCCGCCGTGCGGAACTCCCAGTCCGGGTCGGAGTCCCAGTCGACGCTGCCGAACGGCTCCTCCCAGGGCACGTCGAGCAGGATGGCGCCGAACCACCAGTCCTCCACGCCGGCCATGTGCTTGACCAGGCCGCCCAGCGAGAGCGTGGTCGGGTGGTCGGGTGGGAGCGTGCGCGCGAGCTGCGCGCGGTCGAGCCCCTCGACCTGGCGCAGCAGCGTCGCCCGGTAGAAGTCCAGGAACGACCTCAGCATGGTCGTCTCGTCGGCGTCGGCCGGCGGGTGCGTGCGCGGGAAGTCGCTCATGCGCCGAACCTACGCGGCTCCGCAGACAGCAGTCCCGTCCCGGGATCCCGGTCGGTGATGCAGTAGCGCCGACCGGTCGGGTCCACGAGGACGGTCCACCCCTCGCGCACCTCCTCGACGGTCGCGCCCAGGGCGGCATGGCGGTCGGTCTCGGCCGGCCGGTCGGTGCAGGCCCAGTCCAGGTGCCCCCGTACGGCGTCGCCCGGGTCGTCCGCACCGAGCTCCTGGAGCAGGATCCGGAGCGGCTGCTCCGGTGGCCGGGCCAGCGAGCGGAACTCCGTGTGCTCCCCGGCGCCGCGCAGCTCCCAGCCGGTCAACGCCGCCCAGAAGGCGCACTCGGCGTCGAAGCGCGCCGCCGGCACGTCGACGCAGACCTGGTCGAGCGCCGAGACCTGGCCGCCGGGCCACACCGAGGGTCGCGCTCGCTCTCCACCGGCGCCCGGCACCAGGCAGAACGTGAACCCGCCCGGCGACGCCATCACGTAGTAGCCGAGGTCCGCGACCTCCCTCGCGCCGAGCCCGACGGCTCTCTCGGCGGCGTCGCGCGGGTCGTCGACGTGCAGGTCGAGGTGGAGGCCGTCCGGGCCGCGGCCCAGCCGCTGGACCCGCAGGTAGGCGTCGCCGTCGGACGGCAGCAGGGTCGCGAACTCGCCCTCGACGCCGCGTGACGGCGAGACGTCATCGTCGGTGAGCGCGGCCCAGAAGCCGACGCCGGCGTCGTACGACGCGGGCGCGAGGTCGAGGAAGGCGGTCAGCCAGTTGACGGTCATGCCTCCTCCTCCTCGAGGTCGAGGTACATCACGTGCAGCCCCACGAAGCCGTGCCGCCGCGACCGGAACGCGCCCGGCACGGTCCCGACGACCCGGAAGCCGAGGTCCTGCCAGAGCCGCACCGCGGCCGTGTTCGTCTCCACGACCGCGTTGAACTGGATCCCGCGGAACCCCTGCTCGCGGTGCCACTGCACCACGTGCTCGGCCAGCCGCCGGCCGACGCCCCGGCCGCGCGCGGCCTCGGCCACCATGAACGAGGCGGTGCCGACGTGGTCGCCGCGGCCGGGCCGGTTCGCGCCCATCCGGGCGGAGCCCAGCACCTCGCCGTCCTCCTCCAGCACGACGACCGCACCACCCCCGCCGAACCACAGGTCCCTGGCGGCCTCGCTGCTCAGCCCCTCGGGGTAGGCGTAGGTCTCCCCGTCCTCGACGATCGCGGCGAAGAACGGGTGGATCCGCGGCCAGTCGTCGGTGGTCGCGGGCCGGATCACGGCACCGGGGCGCAGTCGTGGCCGCACCCGTCGGGAGGCGGCGGTCCGTCCGCGTGCGACCGCGGCCGGTGCAGGACCGCCGAGGTCGGCTGGACGACGACGTCGTCGCCGTGCGGACGGCCGGTGCCGTCGACGATCAGCGTGTAGCCGCGCGGCTCCTTGGGCGGGAAGACCAGGCTGACCACAGGGTTGCTGCCGACGTTGCCGAGGGTGCCGCTGCCGGGACCGGTGACGCGCAGGCCGTCGTCGCCGTACTCCGGGTCGACGGTCACCACCTTCACCCGCCCGTCGACGGTCGTCAGCAGGTAGCCGCTGCCGAAGTCCGCGAGTGCCGCCTTGAGGTCGCCGATGCCGACCGGGATGCTCATGTCATCACCTTAGAAGGAGGTACCGATGAAGCGCTCCGCCCATCTGCTCGCCGCTCTGCTGCTCGGCCTCACGGCCTGGAGCTCGGCCCCCGCCGCCTCGCACGCCGCCGCTCCGCACGGCACTGCTCCGCACGTCGCGCCGGTCGCCCGTTCCTACAGCGACTTCGTCCGCACCTGGTACGGCCACACCCGCCACCTGCGGATCCGCAGCGACCACACCGCCCGCGAGGTCGTCTACTCCGGCTGCTGCGACCACGTCCTCAACGTCCGCTACCGGCTCGGCCACGCGCACGGCACCACCCGCCGCGGCTGGCTGCACGCGCGGGTGACCCACGTGCGGGTCTTCGACCCGGGGCTGATCGACAACCCGCCGCACCGCGGCGACCGCGGCCGGTTCCGGGTGCGTCACGGCGTCCTGACCGACCCGTTCACCGGGACCAACTACTGCACGATCCACGCGGGGCAGACCGGAGCCTGCGGCGCCTGACGCCCTCGTCGGGCCGGCCCTCCCGACCCGTAGGGTCGGGAGGGTGAGGATCGTGTCGCTGCTGCCCTCGACCACGGAGATCCTGTTCGCCATCGGCGCGGGCGAGGACGTCGTCGGGGTGACCTTCGAGTGCGACTACCCCGAGGAGGCGCGCACGCGGCGGATCGTGTCGACCTCCGCGATGCCCGAGGGCCTGCGGCCGAGCGAGATCGACGCGTTCGTCGCCGACGCGATGCGCCGCGGCGAGGACCTCTACCGCCTGGACGCGGGCGCCCTCGCCGGGCTCGACGCCGACCTCGTCGTCACGCAGGACCTCTGTGCCGTGTGCGCGGTCGACGTGTCCGTCGTCGACGACGCCCTCGCGCACCTCGGCTGCACGGCGGAGGTGCTCACCTGCGACCCGCACACGCTGGAGGAGGTGCTCGCCTCCGTCGAGCGGCTGGGCGCCGCCACCGGCCGCGCGGACGAGGCCGCAGCCCTGGTCGCTGACCAGCGCCACCGGATCGAGGCCGTCACCGGACGTGTCGCCGGCCGCGCGCGGCCCCGGGTCGTGCTGCTGGAGTGGACCGATCCGCCGTTCGCGCCCGGCCACTGGATCCCGGAGATGATCGAGATCGCGGGCGGCGAGTGCGTGCTCGGCACGCCCGGGGAGAAGTCGGTGCGCACGACCTGGGACGAGGTCCGGGACGCGCGACCGGAGCTGGTCGTCGTGGCACCGTGCGGCTACGACCGGGACGGGGCCCAGGAGCTCGCCGACGAGCTGGTCCGTCGTGAGGTGCTGCCGGTCGGAACGCCGGTGCACGCCGTGGACGCCAACGCCTCGTGGGCGCGGCCGGGGACCCGGCTGGTCGACGGCATCGAGGAGCTGGCGGCGCTCCTGCACCCCCTGCCGCCGGGCTGAGCTCAGCCAGCGCCCGGGACGTCCTTGGCGGGCCGGCTGCCGTAGTCCACGGCGACGTCGTGGGAGCTGTCCACGCACCCGCCGGCGACCTTGACGTCGGTGCCGTGGGCACCGACCTGGATCCGGATCGACCGCTGCTTCAGGGTGCCCTCGACGACCTCGGGGTTCGCGGGCCGGTCGACCGCCCAGCCGTCGTCCTCGAGCAGGGTGGCCACCCGGTCCACGGCCGCACCGGCTTCGGGGCTCGCACCGAACTGAGGGTTGCTGGTGTACTCCGCGCCCGTCAGGTCGGGCTCCATCCCGCAGGTGCGGTAGAAGGCACGCCCCCCGGAGGCGTCGGCCTTCAGAGCCTTGGCGAGCCGCGGGACCAGGTCCGCGACCAGCGCGTCGACCGACTTCTCGTCGGAGTCGAGCCGGCTGCGCGCGTCGTCCTGGCTGTCCCCTCCCCCGCCGCCGCCGCAGCCGGTCAGACCGAACCCGGCCACGAGCACGGTCACGGCCAGCAGGGAGATCCGGCGCAGCAGACGCATGAGCCCATCCTTACCGGTCACGGGTGCGGCCTCGCCAGGTGCAGCAGCGAGTCGCCGAAGTGGCCGATGTCGTCGGCGAGGTCCTTGCCGCGGTCGAACAGCCACTCCCCGCCGCTGCTGGTGGTGCTGCCGGCGAGCAGCTCGCTGAGGTTCTGGTAAGAGCCGTCGCCGCCCGCGGCCCGTCCGGCGTCGACCGTCGGGTCGCCACCGGTGGCGATGTCGGTGATGTTGTCCAGCGACCGCCCGCCGAAGTAGGACGTGTGGTTGTGGAGCAGGTCCTCCACGCGATAGGACCCCGGCGCCACGTCGAAGCGCGTCGCGCCGAAGCTCTCCTGCGCCGGGTCGTAGCCGAGCGCTCCCACGCCGCCGCGCGAGCCCAGCCCGAGCAGGCTGACCGGGTCGTAGTCGGCGGCGCCGACGTAGACGTCCCCGTGGGTGAGCTGTCCCGCGGTCGGGGCCGGCGCGCCGGGGCTGCCGAGCAGGACGTACTGGTCCGCGGCCGCCCCGTCCTGGGCTGCGTATGCCGCCGTCGTCGCGCCGTAGCTGTGCCCGATCAGGGTCAGGTCCTCCGGGGCGCCGCGGTCGGTCGCGCGAAGACCGTCCACGAAGTCGGCGAGCCGCTCGCCGCCGACCCGAGCGTCGTCCGTGGACACGACTCCGCCGATGTCCGCGAGCTCGTGCACATCGGTGAACGAGTCGGCGCTCGGGGCGTCGTAGTCGTCCCAGAGGATCGTCGCGACGCTGCCGCGACCCTCGTCGACCATCGTGTCGTGCAGGGTGTCGATGCGGTCGAAGCCGCTCAGGTCGCCGCCCTCGCTGGTCGTCCCCGGGACGTAGGTCGCCACGTGGTCGGCCGTGTCGGGATTGCCCAGGCTGACGACCACGCCGCCGTCGCCGCTGTAGTCGTCGGGCCGGAAGCCGATGACGAACAGCTGCTGCCCCCCGGTGTCCGGGTCCGGAGCGCTGTAGCGGTCGACGAGGTCTGCGAGCCTCCGGTCCTTCTCGAGCTCCGCGCGCTCGGCGTCGGTCAGCTGGCCGTCCCGCTCCCGGCGGCCGAGGTAGTCCAGCCGCCCGCCCAGGTAGGCCCGGTTGGCCTGGTCGCGTGCGGTCACCGGGATCCCGTCGGCGTTGCCGAGCAGGTGCGGCGCCTCGGTCACCAGGCACTCGCGCTGGGCGCGGGTCAGGGTCCGCCACCAGGCGGCGAGCGCTGCCGGGTCGCCCACCCGCTGCGAGAGCTGGTGCAGCAGGTCGGTCGGGTCGAGCCGGCCCGGGGCCCGCGCCGCGGCCCTGCCCTCCCCGACGGTGTCGACGGCCTGTAGCGCGGTGACGAAGTCGTCCTCCGCCGCCTGGTAGCGGGTCTCCCAGGCGGAGATGTCCGCGACGAGCGTCCCCGCACGATGGCGCAGCCGGGCGGCGATCCTCTCGAGTCCGGTGAGGTCCGTGGACTCGCCCGCGTGCGCGATCGCCGAGCGGACGGTCTCGATGTCCTCACCGAGGTCGGTCCGCTCGCGCTCGAGGGCGATCCGCTCGTTCTCCAGCCGGCGGAGCCGGTCCTCGAACCGGTCGGCGGCCACCACTGCACCGTCGAGGGCGGCCTCGCCTCCGTCGAGGCGTACGGCGAACCGCGCTCGCGCGCTGACCGCGGACTGCTGCGCCTCACCGGCCCAGTCCGTGCTGGACGAGCCCTGGGCCCAGGCCTGGACCTCCTTGACGTCGGTCGTGACGGCCCGCAGGTCGCCGGCGAGCTGCGCGGCGCCCTGCGAGGTCGACTGCATCCGGCGGAACGGCCCGACCTCGGCGGGCAGCACGATCGCGGCCATCTCAGCGGCCCTCGATCCGGGCGTCGTGGAAGGCCCACGGCAGCACCGACCGCATCAGCCTCGCCTGCGCCGTGTCGGTGATCAGGAAGTCACTGCCGGTGTCGAGGAAAGCGTCGCTGAAGGTCTGCGCCTTCTGGCCGCACGCCTTGAGCTCGTCGCCCCACCGCTGCCGGAACGTCTCCACGGCGGCGGTCGCGGCCGGCGAGAGCCCGCTCGTGGACGCGGTCACGAGCCGGCGGAAGGAGCCGTCGAGCTCGTCGGCGGCCTCGTCCCACTCCGCCTTCGCCGCGCTCAGCACCCCGTAGGGGACGTCGATCGTCACCGCCATGACCCCGCCTCCTCGACGAGCAGCGCCCGGTCCTGGCCGGCGACCGCCATCGGGCGCGTGGCGACGGTCAGCACGGTGGCGCCCGGCCCGGCCTCGGCGCGGAGCTCGGCGTGGCCGTCGGTCGCCCGCAGCAGCGGGTGGCCGTTGCGGCTGCCGGGATCGAACCGCCAGCCGCCGTCGTCGCGGTCGAGCCGGGCCGCGATCTCGCGGAGGGCCGCGGCGCCGGCGTCCACCCCGATCCCGCGCACGCCCGCCTCGGTGACGAGGGCCCGGCCGCCGGGGCGGCTGCGCCAGCCGACGGACGGCGAGCCCGGGTCGCCGTACTCCTCGAGGACGGGTGCGGCCACCTCCCAGGCACGGCGGGCGGCCCGGACGGCGTCGCGCGCCTCGGCGAGCGGCACGGGTGGCGGCTCGTCGCCGGGCAGCTCCGGTGGGAGGAGGACGAGCGTGGCGCCGGGGTGCCGCTCGCGGACGGCGGCCCAGAACGGGTCGCTCTCGACTACGGAAGGGGAGGTACGGCGCAGCGGGCGCCCGAGATCGTCTGCCATGCCCGTTCGCCTGCCCGAGCCCGCAGGCCGGCAAACAGGCGCCCGCGCTCCTCCACAGCCGGCGCTAGCCCACCCAGAACCCGCGCCCGCCGAACCAGTCGCCGTACGACGACGGGCCGCCGGCGCCGCGCGGCCCGCGGGAGCCGAGGTAGGACCCGACCACCGCAGCGCCGAGGTCGTCGGCCTCGGGGTTGATCACCTTGCCGTCCACGCGGCGGGCCATCGAGTCGACGAAGCGGGCCAGGCCCGGGTCGTCGCCGAGCCGGAAGAACGTCGTCTGCGCGCCGAGCCGGTAGGAGTTGTCGAGCTCGCGCACCGCCAGCGCGATGGTCAGCGGGTGCGGCGGGTAGGCGAAGTAGACCTGCCCATCCGGCTCGAGGTGCGAGGTGGGCTCGCCGTCGGTGACGATGAGCAGGACCGGCTGTGCGGTCGGGTGCTTGCGGAAGTGCCGGTTGGCCAGCAGCAGGGCGTGGTGCAGGTTGGTGCCCTTGGCCCAGCGGGCGTCGAGCGCAGTCAGGTGCTCGATGTCCATCGTCTCCGCGTGCCGGCCGAAGCCGATCAGCTCCAGGCGGTCGCCGCGGAACCGCGTCCCGATGAGCGTGTGCAGCGCGAGTGCCGTCCGCTTCATCGGCACCCAGCGCCCGTCCATCGCCATCGAGAACGACGTGTCGACCAGCAGCGCCACCGCCGCCTGGGTCCGCGCCTCGGTCTCCTGCACCTCGACGTCCTCGATCGAGAGCCGCACGCCGCCGGTGGCTGAGGTGCGAGGCGCCCCAGCGCCGAGCCTCGAAACCCCCGGCGCCTCGCCTGCGGTCCGGAGCACGGCGTTCGTGATCGTCCGCGGGATGTCCCACGGCTCGGTGTCGCCGAACTCCCAGGCCCGCGTGGCGCCCGACAGGTCGCCGGCAGCACCGGCCTGACGCAGGTCGCGCTGCCCCTGGCGGCCCGACATGCGCTGGGCGACGTCGCGCAGCAGCGCCTTGCCGAGCTGGCGCATCGCCTTCGGGGTGAGCCGCAGCTCGCCGTCGAAGCCCTTCTCGAGGGTGCCCGACCGGCGCAGCGCCTGCTCGAGCTCCTGGAGCCGGCGGGCGTCGACGGCGGCCTGGTCGCCGAGCTGGCGGGCGAGCTTGTCGAGGTCCACGTCGTCGAGCCGAGCGCCGCCATAGCTCTGCGAGAGCTGGTCGGCGAGCTCGTCGAGGTCGGCGAGGTCCTGCAGAGCGCCGGTGCCGTCACCCAGGCCCAGCCCCTCCTCGCCGTCGAACCGCTCGGATCCCGACCAGTCCTCACCGGGCCGCAGACCCTGCAGGCTCGCGTCCAGCCGGCCCAGCTGGTCCATCAGCGCCGGCGAGCCGAACGCCTGCGCCGAGAGCTCCATCAGCTCCTGGCGCTGCTCGGGCGTCATCGAGTTGAGCATCCGCTGCGCCGCGGCCGCCCGCTGCGCCAGGGCGTCGACCAGCTCCTCGACGTTCTGGGGGTTCTCCGGGAAGAAGTCCCCGTGCTTGGCCATGAAGTCGTCGAAGTCCTGCTGCGTGTCCGCGCCGCGGGCGTGCTTCTCGAGCAGCTCGTTGAGGTCCGACAGCATCTCCTGGATCGCCGCCCGGTCCTCGTCGGTGGCGTTCTCCATCGCCTGCTTCATGCCGGCGAACCGCTGGTCGAGCAGCTCACGGCCGAGCAGGTCCTTGATCTCCTCGTACGCCGCCCGCGCCTCCGCCGACTGCCAGTCGTAGTCGGCGAGCTCGGTCACCGCGGCGGCGGGCGAGGACGGCAGGTTGTCCATCCGCATCTCGCGGAAGGCGCGGTCGGCGTCGTCCATCATCGCGTCGCGCGCCAGCTGCTTGCGCTCCTCGAGGACCGCCTTGTCGAGCAGCTCCTTGACCTCGTCGAGCGTTCCGTCGAGGTTGTGCCGCTGGAGCAGCTCGCGGCGCCGCTCCGCGACCCGGCGGGCGAGGTCGTCGAGGCCGTCACCCTCCCGGCCGCCGCGGCGCAGGAACTCCTGCAGCGCCCGCTCCGGGCTGTAGCCCGCCATCACGTCCTCGCCGATCGCGTCCAGCGCCTCGGCGATGTCGACCGGCGGGGCGAGCGGGTCGCCGCCGCCGTACCGCTGGTAGCGGCTCCCCCTAGCCATAGACGGTCTCGGACCCGTCGGTGTCCTTGCCGATCTTGCGGGCGAGGAACAGCCCCTCGAGGGCGAGCTCGATCGCGCAGGCCCGCTCGCCGTCGTTGACCCCACCGGTGCCGGGGAAGACCCGCTCGCAGACCTCGTCGTAGAGCTCGGACTCGCCGAGGACCGGCAGCCCGGTCAGCACGTCGCGGGCGGTGACGCCCTCGCCGGTGGTGACCATCGCGCCGCCCTCGATCACGTCGACCAGCAGCGCGAAGTCGACGCCGCGGAACCGGCCGCGGACGGTCTCGGCGATCGCGGTCCGCAGCAGGTGGGTGAGGATCTCCTCCTCGCGGCCCTCCTCGCCGCTCTCGAACTCGATCTTCCCGCCCAGCACGTCGACCGCCGTCTCCAGGTCGACGACCCGGGCGACGGCGTGGTCCTCGCCGTGCACCGTGGCGCGGCGCAGCGCGGAGGCGGCGATCGTCTCGGCTCCGGCGATCGCGAACCGCGCGGAGACGCCCGAGCGCTGGTCGACGGCCGTGGAGTCCCGCAGGTTGCGGGTGAACCGGGCGAGGATCTCGAGCAGCGGTGCCGGCACGTCGGCGACCAGCTCCGCCTCCTGCCGGATGACCGCGATCTCGGACTCGAGCTCGGTCGGGTAGTGGGTGCGGATCTCCGCTCCGAACCGGTCCTTGAGCGGGGTGATGATCCGGCCGCGGTTGGTGTAGTCCTCGGGGTTCGCGCTCGCGACGACGAGCACGTCGAGCGGCAGCCGCAGCACGTAGCCGCGGATCTGGATGTCCCGCTCCTCCATCACGTTGAGCATCGCGACCTGGATCCGCTCGGCGAGGTCGGGGAGCTCGTTGATCGCGACGATCCCGCGGTGCGAGCGCGGGATCAGGCCGAAGTGGATGGTCTCCGGGTCGCCCAGCGAGCGGCCCTCGGCGACCTTCATCGGGTCGACGTCGCCGATCAGGTCCGCGACGCTCGTGTCCGGCGTCGCGAGCTTCTCGGAGTAGCGCTCGGTCCGGTGCTTCCACGAGATGCGGAGGTCGTCGCCGTACTCCGCCACCGCGGCACGCGAGGTCGCCGTGACCGGGTCGAAGGGGTGCTCGCCCAGCTCGGAGCCCGAGATCACCGGCGTCCACTCGTCGAGCAGGCCCATCAGGGTGCGCAGGATCCGGGTCTTGCCCTGGCCGCGCTCGCCGAGCAGGACCACGTCGTGGCCGGCGAGCAGGGCGCGCTCGAGCTGGGGAAGCACGGTGTCCTCGAGGCCGTGCAGGCCCTCCCACGGGTTCTCACCGGCGGCGAGCTTGGCAAGCAGGTTGTCGCGGATCTCGGTCCGCAGCGTCTTCTGGACGTGGCCCGCGGCGCGGAGCTCGCCGACGGTGCTGAGGGTGGGGGCGACGGTCACGCATTCACGCTACTCAGCGCGGCAACCCGATTCTCGACGGTACCCTCGAGCCAGTCCGCCGCCGCCCTGGGAGAAGTACGTGCACGACCTGCTCGACCCCGCGAAGAACCCGGTCACCTATGCGATCCCGTTCTTCCTCCTCAGCATCGCCCTGGAGCTCGCGGCGCTGAAGTGGCTCGACCACGACGACCGCTTCAACGGGGCGACCGGCTATCTCGGCCGGGACGCGAGGACCAGCCTGCTGATGGGGCTCGGATCGATCGTCACGCTGACCCTGCTCAAGGTGATGGGCTTCTTCGGCTACCTGTGGCTCTACGACCACGTGGCGCCGTTCCACGTCGACACCGGCGCCTGGTGGTACTGGCCGGCCGTCCTGGTCGCGCTCGACTTCTTCTACTACTGGCAGCACCGGTTCGTGCACCGCGTCAACGTCGGCTGGGCGGCGCACCAGGCGCACCACTCCAGCGAGTACATGAACTTCGCGACCGCGCTCCGGCAGAAGTGGAACCCCTGGTGGGAGCTGGCCTTCTGGGTGCCCCTGCCCCTGCTCGGCTTCCCGCCGTGGACGCTCTACGTCGCGTTCGGCTTCAACCTGATCTACCAGTTCTTCGTCCACACCGAGACCATCGACCGGCTCCCCCGCCCGATCGAGCTGGTCTTCAACACCCCGTCGCACCACCGGGTCCACCACGGCTCGGACCCGGAGTACCTGGACAAGAACTACGCCGGCATCCTCATCGTCTGGGACCGGATGTTCGGCAGCTTCGTGCAGGAGCGGCAGCGCCCCAGGTACGGCCTGACCAAGCCGGTCGGCACCTACAACCTGATCAAGCTCCAGTACGGCGACTACGCACAGATCTTCCGGAACGTGCGCGGCGCGACCCGTTGGCGCGACCGGATGGGCTACCTCTTCGGGCCGCCCGGCTGGGAGCCGCGGCCGGTGATCGGGGTGCGCGGCGCGCCGGCGCCGAACGAGCCGGCCCTCTGAGGTGGCCGATCCCGTCCGGGCGGCCGTCACCGCGCACTACGACGAGCGGGCGGCGACGTACGACGACAACGAGATGCACCGCGGCCTCGCCGCGGCGGTCGCTCGGTTCGCCGGACCCGTCCGCGGCCTGGTGGTCGACGTCGCCACGGGCACGGGACTGGTGCTGCGCGAACTCGCCGGCGGGAGCGGCCGGCTCCTCGGGGTCGACCTCTCGCAGCGGATGCTCACCGTCGCCCGCGCCGCGCTCCCGTCCGCTGCCTGGGCCCGAGCCGACGCTGCCGCCCTCCCGGTCCCGGATGCGTCGGTCGACCTGCTGACCTGCGTGACGGCGCTCCACCTCTTCCGGGACCCGTCGGCGGTCGTCGTCGAGTGGCGCAGGGTGCTGGCCTCCGGGGGCCGGATCGTCACGGCGACCTTCGGCCCGCCCGGGGCCGGCGCCGGCGCCCCTCCACCGCGGGACTTCCCGCGCCGCCACGACCTCTACCGCAGCCCCGAGCTCGTCGCGGCGCTGTTCGCCGATCAGGGCGTCCGCCTCACCCGGCAGGAGCACTGGACCGACGCGTCCGGCACCGACCGGCTCGTCCTCTGCGAGCTCTCCTAGGCTGGCGACCGTGGCAATCGTCCTGGCGATCGGGTGCGTCGTGCTGGCCGGCGCGGCCCTGGCGCTCCTGGTCGTCGTACGTCGACTGCAGGGCGAGCTCGCGGACCGCGAGGCCCGGATCGCGGAGCTCGAGTCCGACCTCGACGCCGCGCTGCGGCCCGGCCCTCCGAAGTCGACGACCGAGCGCTACCTGCGGCGGGTCGTGCAGACCGCGACGAAGGTCCGGGACCACGGGATCACCGGACTGATCCAGTCGACGATCGACGACATCGGCAGCTGGGCCGCGAGCGAGCGCGCCGACATCCTCAACATGGCGGCACCGGACGGCACGGTGACGCTGTTCTTCTCCGACATCGAGGACTCCACGTCCCTCAACGACCGCCTGGGCGACCGGAGCTGGGTCCGGGTGCTCGCGGCGCACGACAAGGTCCTGCGCGGCCGGATCGGGCAGTACCGGGGCCAGGTGGTCAAGACCGCCGGCGACGGGTTCATGGTGGCGTTCCGGGACGCCGAGGCGGCGTGTCGCGCGGCGCTGGCGGTCCAGGCCGACTTGGCCCGCCCGACCGACCCGCTGCTGCGGCGGCACCGGATCAGGGTCCGGATCGGCGTGCACACCGGGCAGGTCGTTGCCCGCGAGGGCGACTACTTCGGTCGCAACGTCGCGATGGCGGCGCGGGTCGCGGACCTCGCCGAGGGCGGCGACGTGCTGGCCGGGGACGCCGTACGGGAGCACCTCGACGAGGACGCGGCCGTGGAGCTGGTCGATCCCGAGGTGGTCGAGCTCAAGGGACTGCCGGGCGAGCACACGGTCTGGCGGGTCGTCGAGCGGCGTTCCTGACCCCTTGCTGAGACGTTCCTGAATCGCGTGTGCCCTCCACCACCGACCACCTAACGTTCTCCGCATGCGCTCTCGATCTCTCGCCCTGTCCGTGACCGCGCTCGCGCTCCTCCTGCCGCTCTCCGCGTGCGGCGGGGACGACAAGAGCGACGACGGTACGTCGAGCGGCGACTCGAGCGGTCAGATCGACAGCGGCACCGGGGACGTCGCCGGCCCGAAGACGCCGGACACCCGGTCCCCCGACTGCCCGTTCTCCGACCAGCAGCTCAGCGAGGCCCTCGACCTCGCCCTGAAGGCCACGAAGGGCCAGGAGTGCTCCTTCGAGCAGCCGAAGAAGTCCGGTCGCATCTCGGTCACCCTCGACGCCGCCGCCGACAACAAGTCCTACGACGCCGAGTCGAAGACCTACCAGAAGATGGACAACTTCCAGGAGCTCGACGACGTCGGCGGCCAGGCCTATGTCGCCTGGACCGACGACGAGCTGAACATCGCGGTCGGCTACCTCGACAACGCCGGCGCCTACCGCTACCAGGTCAGCGCGATCACCCCCGACTCCGCGGGCGTCGACGATGCCGTCGCCCTCGCCGAGCAGCTGATCGACCTCACGGTCAGCTCGCGCAAGGGCTGACCCCTGCGGACGTGACACGGTCCGGGCCAACTCTCCTGTCGCTGCGAGATGACTGGTCCGGACCGTGCCGCGGCTATTCCACCAGATGAGCCGTCGATCCGGTTCTTAACCTCGGGTTTTGGGTAAAGCACCGGTGGTCTCGATGAGGCCGCGTCGCAAAAATGCCGGGCGGTCCGGGCCAGGTCATCTCGCAGCGACAGGAGAGTTGGCCCGGACCGCGTCCGGGAAGCACCGTGAGTCCTGATGGTCCCACTCCCCGAGCCGAGCGCTGGTGCAGGAACGCTCGAGTGGGACGGGAACCGGGTTGGTCAGGTACGACCTGTGTAGCTGTCGGGACTAGGGGCGGGTCCGCCCTGGGTGGCCGAGTCCACCCAGGACGTTCCCGTCATCGGATCAGCGCACGCGGGCCTTGTTCGTGACGGCGGCCTCGTTGCGGCCGTGCTCGTCGATGAAGGCCTTGTACTTGGTCACGTGGTCACCGTTGCGGTCCTTCACGGTGATCTTGACCTTGCCGTTGCTGTTCAGCACGTCCCCACCGATACCCACGTGGGTCCAGTTCCCGTTGATCTTCGCCATCAGCGTGACCGGCGTGCCGGTCAGGGCGCTGCCACCGTCTGCGGTGGTGGCGGTGACCTTCAGGATGTCCTTCTTGCCGTCCTGCGACGACTGACCGGACAGGGAGGCATCCACGTGGCACTTGGCGAAATGGATCGTGATGTTCAGCGTCTTCAGGATGGCCTGGGTGTTCGGGTCCCGAACAACCGCGGTGACCGTGTCCTGGCTGCCGCACTGCTGGTCGGTGCCCTGGAACACGTACTGCGCCACTCCATCGCCGTCGGTGAAGAACGTCTGGTCGTTGTCAGAGTCCGAGGTACGGACGAAGTCAACTTCCAGGCCCGGAACCGGGTTGCCCTCCTGGTCGGTGGTGGTGACCGTCACCGTCACCGGCGCGTCGGTCGGGACGTCCTGCGTGCCCGGGTCCGCTGCGATGGCGAAGGTGGTCGGCTCCGAGGCGTAGAACGTCTGCTCGAACGTCGTGCTGATGTCCTTCTCGACCGGGTTGGCCGTCGGGACGAAGAACCCGACGTAGGTGCCGTCGGCGTCCCAGACCTCGGTGGTGCTGGTCGAGCTTCCGAAGAAGTCCGGCGTCAGACCGCCCGTGACGTGCGCGGTGAGGTGGAAGGTGCCGGGCTCGTTGCCGACGAGCGCGATGTCGCCGCCGTTGTCGAGGTCGGAGGCACCGGCCACACCGTAGCCGTCGTGAGCCAGGTCGTAGTCGAAGGTCGGGCAGTCGGCGTCGTCAGAGACGGAGCACTCGATCTGGACCTCCACACCACGGGCCGGGTTGCCGAACTGGTCCTTGGCGAAGACGTCGTAGTAGACGCCCGGGCCACCCAGCGGAGCGGGGTCGGTCGGCTCGTCCTGGTCAGCGTCCGGCGTCTTCACGACGGAGATCTCGCTGACGTTGAACGGGTTGTCCGAGCTCCAGGTGGTCGTGTCGCTGTCGGACGAAGCGCCCGTCACCGCCGCGGTCACCGTGGCGTCCACCCTGCCGTCGTCGTCGAACCCGGAGTCGCGACCGATGCTCGTGAAGAACGTCGCGTCGCCGGATGCGTTGGTGCTGACGGTCAGGTGGTTACCGAGGCTGGAGTCGAACTCCGGCACGTAGCCGCCCTCGTTCGGGTCGACGAACGGGTGGTTGATGTTGATGAAGTATCCGTGGTCGAGCGACAGGTTCACCTGCACGCCGGCGAGGTCGTCGCCGGACGAGGTCTCCAGGTGGACCGTACCGACGGTGTTGGCGCCCGCGGGACCCGCCGTGGTGCTCACGTTGACGTCGAGGACCGAGCCGGCCGGAGCCGAGTTGGCCACGAAGTCCACACCCTCGGTGTAGGGCTCAGCGCCCTCAGCCGGGTCGGACGGGTCGGACGGGTTGGTGTTGCCCAGCCAGTCGCCGAACGAGCTGACCGCGGAGAACGCCTGGACGAAGCCGCCGACCTCGGTCTCGTTCGGGTCGGTGGAGAGGTCCTCCACGTCGACCGTGAACGAGCCGTTGGCGCCGGTGGTGTCGGGGTCGTTGCTCGTGATCACGGCGTCCGGCGTACCGGTGGTGTTGCCGTGGCCGTCGAACTCGGTGCCCAGGACCATGTTGACGTCGACCTTGCGGCCCGGGAGGCCGGTGCCGTCCTCGAGGACCAGCTGGCCCTGGAGGTGCGCGGTCGTGCCGACCGGGGCGATGACCTTGCCGTCACCGTCGGGGTCGCTCCAGCGGACCGCGGCCTCGCCGGCCTTGACCGTCAGGACCTTCGCCTCGGTCACCGGGTGGCCGGTGCCGCCCTCGCCGAGCGAGGCGTAGAGCTCGAAGGTGCCCGCGACCAGACCGTGCGGGAAGTCGCCCGCGCTGATGACCGGGATGTCGAACTTGCCGGTCGTGTCGGTCGCGACGGTGTGGCTGGTGCCGTTCACCGTCTCACCGTTGAAGCCGATGCTCCGCCAGTGGTAGGTCAGGTCCTGGGTGTCCGGAACGTCGAAGTTCGAGCCGTTCTGGTCCTTGACCTGCACCTGGATGTCGTTGCCGTCCTGCTCGTCGAAGTCGAAGGCAGCACCGTCGGCGCTGGTCCCGACCAGGCTGGCAGCGTGGCCGGCCTCGAGCTGGAGGGTGGTGTCCTTGTCGCCCAGACCCGAGTCGAACAGGATCTGGTTGCCGGTGGCGGCGTTGGCGACGTACTCCACCGCGCCGGTGTTCACCGACTGCGTGGTGGTCACCTGGCCGTTGGCGTCGGTCGGGCCGAAGAAGCCGAACGGAAGACCGCCCTGCAGCGCCGAGACGTTGACGCCCGCGATCGGGTTGCCGTTCTGGTCCTTGACCGTCAGGGTCACCGGGATCGCCGTCGCGTTGTCCGGCGGCGTGCCGTGCGTGGCCGTGATCGAGGTGATGACCTGGTCGTAGAGCGTGTAGGACTCGGTGTCGCTCGACGTCGGGTTGGCCGACGAGGTGGTCGCGCTCATGACGATCTGGTCAGGGGCGTTGTAGCCGAACGGGAAGACCGAGTACGACGGCTTGATGTCGTAGGCCAGCTTCCAGGCGTTGCTCGCGATCGGGAAGTTGACCACGTCCACCCGCGTGCCGGTGACGGGCTCGCCGATGCCGATGGTGCCGGTGCCGTTGTAGGACGCCGTGCCGCTGACGATCACGAGGTCCGTGCCGGCGTTGGAGTGCCAGACGCCGAGCTGCGAGCCGTCCTTGACGTTGATGGTGTCCTGCGTGTTGGTGAACGTCACCGGGACGCCCGAGCCGGGGTGGTCCAGGCCGTCGAGGGTCGAGTGACCGTTGGCGCGGACCTGCAGGACGGTGCCGAGAGCGATGCCGCTGTCAGCCTGCGGGTTCCACTCCATGGAGAAGGCGCCGTCGTCGTTGCGGGAGGTCAGGACTCCGCCGATGTTCACCCAGGTGACACCGCCGTCGTCGCTGTACTGGAAGCGCAACGTGTTGATGTCGGACGTGCCGCCGGCCTCGAGGCGGACGGTCGTGTTGGACCCGTCGTTCTTGATCGAGATCTGGTTGGCACCGGGGTGCGGCCCGTAGAGGGTCACGTGCTTGCTGCCCCACTGGTTGTCCATCTGCGAATCGATGGAGTTTGCAAATGCTGCGTGTGGGATGCCCAACGCAGCCATCGCGCCGACGGCAATTACTGCCAGTCCGCGCTTGATGCCGCTGCTTTTCATGCTGTTCCCTTTCGGTTTCCCCTGGTGGCACGGGAAGCGCTGCCGGGAAAGTCCCGACGGCTGGGAGCCGCGCCGCTGAGCCTCCGAGGAGGCGGCCCGGAAGACGGATGTCTGCCCAGACCCTCGTGAGCCTGCTGCCGGACTGGACCAGACAAGTAGTTCTTGCAAGTTCTCAGTAAATACACAGAAACCGGCCCTGGATCATCGGCCGGAAAACGACGTGGAGCGGTCCGGGCCAAGTCATCTCGCAGCGACAGGAGAGCTGGCCCGGACCGCGTCCAGGGGTTGTCAGGTGAGACAAAACGGGCGGCGTCCTGGGTGGCCGAGCCCACCCAGGACGTCCCCTCGTTGATCAGCGCACGCGAGCCTTGTTGGTCGTCGTGGCCTGGTTGCGGCCGTGCTCGTCGATCATGGCCTTGTACTTGGTCACGTGGTCACCGTTGCGGTCCTTCACGGTGATCTTGACCTTGCCGTTGCTGTTCAGCACGTCCCCACCGATACCCACGTGGGTCCAGTGGCCGTTGATCTTCGCCATCAGCGTGACCGGCGTGCCGGTCAGGGCGCTGCCACCGTCTGCGGTGGTGGCGGTGACCTTCAGGATGTCCTTCTTGCCGTCCTGCGACGACTGACCGGACAGGGACGCGTCCACCGCGCACTTCTTGAAGTGGATGGTGATGTTCAGCGTCTTCACGATGGCCTGGGTGTTCGGGTCCCGGACGACCGCGGTGACGGTCTCGGAGCTACCGCACTGCTGGTCGGTGCCCTGGAACACGTACTGCGCCTCACCACTGCCGTCGGTGAAGAACACCTGGTCGTTGTCGGCGTCCGAGGTCCGGACGAAGTCGACCTCCATGCCGGCCAGGGGGTTGCCCACCTGGTCGGTCGCGTTCACCGTGACCGTCACCGGCGCGTCGGTCGGGACGTTCTGCGTGCCCGGGTCGGCGCTGATGGCGTAGTGACCCTGGGTCTCGTCGACCTCGTAGAAGGTCTGCTCGAAGGTGGTCGTGACCGCCTTCTCGACCGGGTTGGACGTCGGGAAGATGAGCCCGACGAACGTGCCGTCGGCGTCCCAGACCTCGGTGGTGCTGGTCGAGTTGCCGAAGAAGTCCGGCGTCAGACCACCGGTCACGGTGGCGGTGAGGTGGAAGTCGCCGGCCTCGTTGCCGACGAGCGCGATGTCGCCGCCGTTGTCGAGGTCGGAGGCACCGGCCACACCGTAGCCGTCGTGAGCCAGGTCGTAGTCGAAGGTCGGGCAGTCGGCGTCGTCAGAGACGGCGCAGTCCACCTGGACCTCCACACCACGGGCCGGGTTGCCGAACTGGTCCTTGGCGAAGACGTCGTAGTAGACGCCCGGGCCACCCAGCGGAGCGGGGTCGGTCGGCTCGTCCTGGTCAGCGTCCGGCGTCTTCACGACGGAGATCTCGCTGACGTTGAACGGGTTGTCCGAGCTCCAGGTGGTGGAGTCGTTCGCCGAGGAAGCCCCGGTCACCGACGCCGTCACCTTCGCGTCCACCTTGCCGTCGTCGTCGAAACCGGAGTCCCGACCGATGCTGGTGAAGTAGAACGCGTCACCGCTGCTGTCCGTGCTGACCGTCAGGTGGTTGCCGAGGCTGGAGTCGAACTCCGGCACGTAGGCACCCTCGACCGGGTCGATGAACGGGTGGTTGTTGTTGATGAAGTACCCGTGGTCGAGGGTCAGGTTCACCTGCACGCCGGCGAGGTCGTCGCCGTTCGCGGTCTCCAGGTGCAGCGTGCCGATGGCGGCGCTGCCGGCGGGGCCGGCCGTGGCGCTGACGTCGGTGCTCAGGACCGAGCCGGCCGGAGCCGAGTTGGCCACGAAGTCCACACCCTCGGTGTAGGGCTCGGGGCCCTCGCCGGCCTGGTTGGCGTCACCGAGCCAGTCACCGAACGAGGACACGGCCGAGAAGGCCTGCACCTCGCCGCCGACCTCGGTCTCGTTCGGGTCGGTGGAGAGGTCCTCCACGTCGACCGTGAACGAGCCGTTGGCGCCGGTGGTGTCGGGGTCGTTGCTCGTGATCACGGCGTCCGGCGTACCGGTGGTGTTGCCGTGGCCGTCGAACTCGGTGCCCAGCGCCATGTTGACGTCGACCTTGCGGCCCGGGAGGCCGGTGCCGTCCTCGAGGACCAACTGGCCCTGGACGTGGGCGGTGGTGCCGACCGGGGCGATGACCTTACCGTCACCGTCGGGGTCGGTGTAGCGGACCGCGGCCTCGCCGGCCTTGACCGTCAGGACCTTCGCCTCGGTGACCGGGTGGCCGGTGCCGCCCTCGCCGAGGGAGGCGTAGAGCTCGAAGGTGCCCGACTCGAGACCGTGCGGGAAGTCCGCACCGTTCAGGGCCGGGATGTCGAACTTGCCGGTCGTGTCGGTCGCGACGGTGTGGCTGGTGCCGTTCACTGTCTCACCGGTGAAGCTGATCGACTTCCAGTGGTAGGTCAGGTCCTGGGTGTCCGGAACGTCGAAGTTCGAGCCGTTCTGGTCCTTGACCTGCACCTGGACGTCGTTGCCGTCCTGCTCGTCGAAGTCGAAGGCAGCACCGTCGGCGCTGGTCGCGACCAGGCTGGCCGCGTGACCCGCCTCGAGCAGCAGGCTGGTGTCCTTGTCGCCCAGACCCGAGTCGAAGAGCACCTGGTTGCCGGTCGCCGCGTTCGCGACGTACTGCACCGTGCCGGTGTTCACCGACTGCGTGGTGGTGACCTGACCGTTGGCGTCGGTCGTGCCGAGCGCGGCGAGCGGAAGGCCGCCCTGCAGCGCCGAGACGTTGACGCCCGCGATCGGGTTGCCGTTCTGGTCCTTGACCGTCAGGGTCACCGGGATCGCCGTCGCGTTGTCCGGCGGGGTGCCGTGCGTCGCGGTGATGCTGGCGATGGTCTGGTTGTAGAGCGTGAAGCCCTCGGAGTCCGCCGACAGCGGGTTGACCTGGTCGGTCACCGCGTTGAAGACGATCTGGTCGGGGGCGTTGTAGCCGAAGGGCGCCGAGGCGTAGGTCGGCTCGATGTCGTAGACGGACTTCCACTTGCCGGCCGCGATGAGCAGGGTCTGCTCGCCGAGGTCGAAACCGTTGCCCGGGTCCGCGATCGCGATCTGGGCGTTCGGGAAGTTGGTCGACGCGGAGCCGCTGAGGATCACCTTGGCGCCGCCACCGTTGGCGTGCCAGACGCCGAGGGCGCTGCCGTCGTTGATCGCGATCGTGTCGAACGTGCTGCTCACGGTCATCGTCGAGGACGAGCTGGCGTGGTCGAGGCCGTCGAGGTTGGAGTGACCCACCGCACGGACCTTGACATTGGCGTCAGGGAGCGTGAGCCCGCTGTCCGCCACCGGGTTCCACTCGAGGTGCCACGCACCGTCGTCGTTCGGCGAGGTCAGGACGCTGCCGATGTTCGTCCAGGTCGCGCCGCCGTCGGTGCTGAACTCCCAGCGCATCGTGACGATGTCGGAGGAGCCGGCTGCCTCGAGCGAGATGGTCGTGTTCTGACCGTCGTTCTTGGTCGAGGCCTGGTTGGCGATCGGGTGCGGGCTGTAGAGCGTAACGGACTTGGTGCCGTTCGCGTTGTCCTGCTGTTCCGCGATCGTGTTTGCAAAGGCTGCGTGGGGGACCCCCAACACAGCCATCGCGCTGACGGCAGCTACTGCCAGTCCGCGCTTGATGCCGCTGCTATTCATCTTGTCCCTTTCGGATTCCCTCAAGAAGGCGCGGGGACCGCGCCACTCAGCCTCCGTGGAGGCATGCCGCGAGACAGTTGCGTCCCGAAGCACTGGCGAGCCTCGTGTCGGACGACGCGGTCCAGACAGTTCTTGCAAGTTTCTGGAAATCCCTGAATCAAACGGGCGAGACGGGTTCTGATGGGCCTGTCTTAGATCGCACGTAGGGGGACAACAGAGGGGACACTGTGACGCCTATCCGCGGCAGCGGCGACCGACGCTCCCTTGGTCGACCGCAGCGGCTCCCGCACGACGAGACGGCAATTGCGGGATCGCGCTACGAGGGCAACAAGCGAATGGCCTGGCTGCTCGCGACCACGCGCATGCTGGGACCCAACACCCGGGGACTGCCGCGCGCGGACTTCGTCGCGCCGATGCGCGAGCTCGGGATCAGGATCGACTCCAGCCGGATCTCCCGCTGGGAGTCCGGGCTGGAGTACCTCTCCCCCCGGCTGGTCGCTGCCTATGAACAGGTCGCGGGCCTGCCGCCCGAGCACCTGGGCGTCGTACGCCGTGCGGTCGCACGGGACGGCCAGCTGATGGACCGGCACGCCAAGAAGCCGGAGCCACCTGACCCGGTCCGGATCGACGAGATCCTCGACCGGGTCGACGCCGGCGAGGTGCACGGCCACGAGTGGCTGTGGCTGGCCGACCAGCTGCACGCCTACGACAACGTCTACCTCCCCCGCCGGACGTGGGAGAGCCTCGCCACCCACCTCGTCGACGAGCTGGCGCGGGCGGCGACGACGCCGTACCTGGCGCGCTACGAGGCGACGGTGACGCTGCTGAACGCCCGGCAGGCCCAGCCGCACCTGACCAAGAGCGTCGGCCGTTTCGTCCTCGACCCCGACGCCGCGGTCATCACGCCCGTGCTCGCCGTCCTGTCCGAGATGTCCGACCCCGCCGCGTGCGACCTAGTGCTCCGGCTGCTGCAGTCACCGAGCGGCAAGCTGCGCAACAGCGCGGCGATCGTCGCGGCGGCCATGATCGGGCGCGAGCATCTCGACCCCGACGACCACGTGATCGAGGTGCACGTCGGCCACGAGCTCAAGGCGGCGGCGGGCGTCCCGTCCTCGGTGACCCTCGACCTCGCCTCGCGGCTCACCGACGCGAGGTTCGAGCGGGTGCTGCACGCGACCACCGACGAGGCCGCGCGAGCCGCCCTGCGCCAGGCGCGGGCCAACCACGAGCTGATCGACCCCGAGGAGGCGCGGACCCTCGCCGACCACATCGGCATGCACGCCGAGCTGCTGTCGTCGCGCAAGTCGCCGGACCCCGACCAGATGCTGCGACGGCTGGTCCGGGAGGCGCTGTGCCACGTGCACCGTCGGCGCCGGCACCTGGCAGCGGCGATGCTGCTCGCCAGCCCCTACGCCCACTCGGTCGCCGAGGTGGCGCTCGGTCTCACCGCTCACGACGACGAGCGGCTGGCCAACCTGTGCTGGTCGTTGGTCGGCCGGATGGCCTCGGCGCTCAGCGCGCACGCGCTCGCGGAGCAGCTCCTCACCGAGCGGCGGCCGCGGCTGCGCACCCGCGCCGCGTCGACGCTGATGTGGGTGACCGACACCCTGCCGGAGGACGCGGTCGAGGTGCTCGCCCGGGCGGCGGTCGACACCTCGGAGACGCAGCAGACCGCGAGTGCTGCCGTCCTCGCGCTGGGGCTCGCCGGCCGCACCGACCGGTTGGCGGACATCGCGGACGCGATGCCCCGGCAGGTCGGTGCGCTCGCCCAGTGGGCGATCGAGCGGGGCCCGGCGGTGAAGGACCAGAACCACGCGGGCCCGTTGGTCACACCGACAGAACCACAGCCGAACCGTGACCGAACAGCCCCTGATTGGCGCTGATCCCGACCTTCGCGCCCTCGACCTGCCGGCCGGTCGCCTGACCCCGCAGCTGCCACACCAGCTCGCACACCTGCGCGATCGCCTGCGCCGGCACGGCCTCGCCGAAGCAGGCCAGGCCGCCGGAGGGGTTCACGGGGATCCGGCCGCCGATCGTGGTCTCCCCCGCCCGGAGCAGCACCTCGGCCTCGCCGCGCT
This sequence comes from Nocardioides panacisoli, assembly GCF_039537325.1. Classification (GTDB taxonomy): domain Bacteria; phylum Actinomycetota; class Actinomycetes; order Propionibacteriales; family Nocardioidaceae; genus Nocardioides; species Nocardioides panacisoli. The sequence goes on along the minus strand of NZ_BAABAH010000001.1, from coordinate 427,041 downwards.
TGCACAGGCCGAGGTCCTCGATCCAGTCGAGCTCCAGAGCGGTCGAGAGGTCGTAGACCTCGGCGACGTCCACGTCGTCCGGGCCGATCCCGGCCTCCTCGTAGGCCGCGTCACCGATCGACTCCTTGAAGGTCCGTGCCGGCGACCCGGTCACGGCGGAGGAGTCGGTCGCCAGGAGCGGCATGTCGATGACGGTGTTGGGGAACGTCGGAGTGACCGTCGAGACCGCGGAAACCCGCACCGGTGCGGCGATCCCGAGCCTCTTGGCGTAGTCGGTCGACGTGAGCACGACCGCCGCCGCGCCGTCGGACGTGGCGCAGATGTCGAGCAGGTGCAGCGGGTCGGACACGACCGCGGACGACAGCACGTCCTCGACGCTGACCTCCTTGCGGTAGCGCGCGTTCGGGTTCTCCAGGCCGTGCCGGGCGTTCTTGACCTTCACCCGGGCGAAGTCCTCCGACGTCGCGCCGTAGAGATCCATCCGCCGCCGGGCGTAGAGAGCGAAGTAGGCCGGGTTGGTCATCCCGAGCAGCCGGAACCGCAGCCAGTCGGGGTCGTCCCACCGCTCGCCCGCGTTCGGCGCGAGGAACCCCTTGGGGGTCGTGTCGGCGCCGACCACCAGTGCCACGTCGCTGAGTCCGGCGAGGATGCGCGCACGGGCCGTGTCGATGGCCTGGGCGCCGGTGGCGCAGGCGGCGTACGACGTCGCGATCCGCGCGCCGTTCCAGCCGAGGGCCTGCGCGAAGGTCGAGCCGGCGACGTATCCGGCGTAGCCGTTGCGCACCGTTTCGCCGCCGACGACCAGGTCGACGTCGGTCCAGGGGATCTCCGCGTCCGCGAGTGCGGCCCGGGCGGCGTGGACGCCGTACTCCACGAAGCTGCGGCCCCACTTGCCCCACGGGTGCATGCCCACGCCGACGACGGCGACCCCGCTCATGCTTCCACCGGCTTCCAGCGCCAGATCGTCCGCTCGCCGGAGTCGTCGGTGTAGAGCGTCTCCACGACCAGCTCGACCTCCGCACCGACGGTGAGGTCGGAGACGCCGTGGCCCGCCGCGACCTGCCCGAGCACCACCAGACCCTCCGGCAGCTCGACGGCCGCCAGGGCGAACGGGTGGAAGGGCTCCGGGGCGACGTAGGGCGCGGGAGGTTGGTACTGGGCGTCGGTGTAGCTCCACACCCGGCCGCGCCGGGACAGCGGGACGACCTCGTGCTCCTCGCCGCTGCAGGCCGGGTTGCGGCAGAAGCCCGCCGCGGGTGGGAAGACCACGTTGCCGCACGTCGTGCAGCGCGTGCCGAGCAGCGCGGCGTCCGTGCCGGTGACGAACCAGCCGTCGACAGCGGGTGTGGACATCGATCCCTCGCAATTTCCAGAACTAGAACGTGTTCTCACTCTAGCGTGAGCGCCGTGTCCTACCGCAACGTGATCGGTACTGCCGTCTGCGTGGTGCTGCTCGGGATGGGGCTGACGTGGGCGTTCGTGTCCATGCGAGCGGTGCTGGACGTGGGGGGCAGCTGCGCGAGCGGGAGCACGCCGTACCAGATCTCCACGCCGTGCCCCGGCGGCAGCTGGCTGATCGGCGTGGGCATCCCGGTGATGCTCATCGCCGCGATGGCGGGCTCGGCCTTCGCGACCGGCCTCAAGGCGCCGAACCTCCTCGTCCCGATGTGGGCCGTGCTGTTCACGTCGCTCGGCTTCAACTTCCTGCAGTACGGGATCAGGGACGGCGAGTGGGGCTTCACCGTGCCGGGCGTGCTGTTCGAGGTGATGGCGCTGCCGGCCTGGTGGGTGATGGGGAGCTCACTGGTCACGACGCTGAGGACGAAGCGGTCGGACCTGTCCTGGTGGGGGATGTACGTCGGCCTCGGCGCCTGCGGGGCGTTCGTCGGCCTCGCGGTCTACGCCGCCGCGAGCTAGGACGACACGCGCTCGGAGAACGGGATGAAGAGGAACTCCTCGCTGCGGTCGTCGCCGGCCTGCCAGCGAGTGCGCATCAGCGAGATGCCGTCGGTCTCCCAGGCCCTGCTCGACCAGTGCGCGGTGCCGGCGAGCAGCCGCTCGACGATGGGCGAGCCCGGGTCGAGGGTGCTGCTCGCGAGGACGAGCTCGGGGCGGAAGACACGGCGGTCGACGTACAGCCGTCGGTGCTCGGCGATCATCGGCACGGCACGCGCGAGGTCCCACACCGTCTCGAGGTCACCCTCGAGCCCGACGACGACCTCACCGCTCACGGTCATCCGCGGTGCGCCGAACCGCACCTCGGCGCGCGGCGCGTCGGCGAGCTCGGACGCCAGCGCCCGCGCCAGCCGGGTGCCGACGTCCTCGGTGAGGTTGCCGAACCGGGTGATGAGCACGTAGAGGTGATCGGGCGGCACCGGGGTCATCCCCATCACGCCGAGGCGTCCGGTCAGCTCGCGCAGCTCCTCGATCACCGGCTCCGACGGCAGGAACCCAGCGGACAGCATCATCGTCGGCACACCTCCTCAGGTGGTCCATCGGCGGCCAGCCGTGGGACCTGAGCGTTGCAGGTCCCCACGCGCCAGCGGAAGGGTTTCGCCGGTCGAGTAGCCGCCTAGGAACGAGGCGGCGTGTCGAGACCCCTGTGGATTGCGCTTCGATTCTGACGGCTCGGTGACCGAGGCTGAGCGCATGCCATTTGTCTACATGCTGCGCTGCTGTGACGGCTCCTACTACGTCGGCAGCACGCGCGACCTCGCCAAGCGCGTGTGGGAACACCAGGAAGGCGTCGGCGCTGCCTACACCCGTCGTCGTCGGCCTGTCGAGCTCGTGTGGAGCGCGGAGCACAGCAACGTCGGAGCCGCGTTCTTCTGGGAGAAGCGCATCCAGAACTGGTCGCGAGCGAAGCGCGAGGCGCTGATCCGCGGCGAGTACGACGCTCTTCCGGCCCTCGCCAAGAAGGACTTCAGCCGACGGCCGGAGCGAGACACCCACGGCGGCACCGAGTAGGTCTCGATACGGCCTCGCTCGTCCCTCGCGAGGCCTACTCGACCAACGAGAGCTCCCGACCGTCGACGCGATCCCCGCCGGTCGAGTAGCCGCCGAGGAACGAGGCGGCGTATCGAGACCACCAGACCTGGTCTCGATACGCCCAACGGAGCCGGCTAGGGGCCCTTCGTGCCGGGGGTTCCCTCTGGTGACGCGGTCGAGGTCGGGGAGGGCTGCTGTCCGGGCTGGACGTCCACGCCGGCGTCGCGGTGGCCCTCCGGCTGGGTCAGAGTCCGGAGGAAGGCGGTGACGAGCTCGGTGGGGTCATAGGCCGGCAGCGGGCCGGGGACGCCCTGGCGGTGCGGGCCGCTCGTGGTGGGCGGCACGACCCGGGACAGGGCGGTGTCGACGAGCATGGTGAGCCGGGTGGTGTCCACGTGCGGCTGGAGCACGCCCTCCTGCGGCACCATCGAGAGGGCGGCACCGAACTGCTGGGGCCGGAGCCGTACGACGTAACGGCCGACCCGCAGCGTGACCGCGCTCGACATCGCCGGGTTGGCGAAGGTCCTCAGCGCCCGCTGCACGTCGGCGTCGTCGATGTCGGGTCGCGCCGGCACCACGGCGAGCTGCACCGAGCGGTCCCCGCTGGCGAAGGCCTCCGACAGCGTGTGCCCGGCGGCGTCGATGTCGATCTCCTGCCCGGACTCGGCGTCGACCGAGCTGACTCCGTGCCGGGTGATGACGACCCTGCCGTTGCGCGGCGGCGTACGCAGTCCTTGCGCGAGGCGGACCAGCTGGGCACGGAGGCGGTGCTCGTCGATCTCGACGACGGGAGCGACGTCCTGGCCGCCGGTGAAGTAGTCCCACTGTCGCGCCGGCGTCCACGCCTGGACCGCACCGGCGTCGTCCAGCGTGGCGTCGTAGTCGAGGGAGAAGCCGACCTTCGCCAGACTCGTCCGCACGGTCCGGCCCTCGCCGAGGCGGGCGGAGACGCTGACCCGCAGCTGTGCGCGGTCCCGCTTGTCGAAGAAGTCCGCGAGCTTCGAGCGGGCGTCCGCACGGGACAGGCCGCCGATGTCGACGCCGGACACCGTCGTGCCCAGCGGCACCTTGTCGCCGTTGACCGCAGCCGTCGTGGCGTACGCCCCGCCGACGACCAGCACCAGGAACAGCACGACGGCGATGACGACCCAGCCGCCGGCGCGCTCGCGCTTGCCCGGGGACGGCTCCTCCGCCCCCTGGCCGGGGTCGTCCCAGAACGTCACGCGGACAGGTTAGGGCGGTGCGGCCCTGCGATTGAGCAACCCGACGAAGCCGGCCGCGATCACCGCCGGCGCGCTCACCACGAGCACGACGCCGCGGGTGTCCTGGGCGACCAGGAAGTCGCCCTCGGGCCGGGCGATCGAGAGCAGCCCGACCGCCGCCGTCCAGCCCAGCGCGAACGGCAGCCGGGCCCACCCGGCGGGCAGCGCGGGCAGCGTCGCGGCGGTCGCGGCGAGGGCGAGGACCAGCCCCCAGGTCCAGCCGTGCACGACCACGGAGAAGGTCCCCACCACCACCCCGCCGACGAGCGACGCGGCCGCCACGGCGACCCCGACGGGGACGGACATCCTCAGCCGCCGACGCCGTCGACGCCGTCGAGGCCGGCGAACAGGTCGCTCTCGCGGCCGTTCTCGCCCAGCGGGCCGAGCCTGCCCTTGACCAGTCGGTACTCCTCGACGCCCATCGCCGGCGCTCCCTGGTTGTTGGAGAGCGCGAAGAACGGGCCGTCGGTCTTGATCTGCGTGGCGTGCTTGGCGAGCGCCTCGAGCTTCCGCTCGCCGTACGCCGACGCGTCGACCTCGGTGGTGATGTCCTCGTCGGGCACGAACATCGGCAGCGGACCGTCGGGGTCCAGCCCGTCGAACGGGCTCTCCTCCCCCGCGTCGCGCATGCGCCGCAGCGCCTCCCGGATCCGGCCCTGGCTCAGCCCGCCCCAGTAGATCTTCGGGATGTCCCAGGCCTCGCCGAGGTCCCTGCGGTAGGACGGCACGGCGGCCAGCATCGCGCCGTACATCGCGACGCGGTGGGCCTGGATGTGGTCGGGGTGCCCGTAGCCGCCGAACTGGTCGTAGGTCACCAGCACCTGCGGCCGGACCTCGCGGATCACCGGCACCAGGTGGTCGGCCGCCTCGGTGAGATCGGCATGCCAGAAGGCGTTGTCGTGGATGTCGTCGAGAGGCAGGGCATGACCGACGGTGTCGTCGGGGTGCCACTTCATGCCCGAGTCGCGGTAGGTCCCGAACCCCCCGAGGAACCGGTGGTCGGTGACGCCGAGGACCGCCATCGCCTCGTCGAGCTCGCCGCGGCGGTGCTCGCCGAGGCCGTCCTCCCTGTCGGCCGCGAGGTGCTCCAGCTCGGGGACCAGGATCTCGCCCATCTCCCCCGCCGTGCAGGTCACCAGCGTGACGCCGCGGCCGTCGGCGACGTACTTCGCCATCGTCGCGCCCTGCCCGATCGTCTCGTCGTCGGGATGGGCGTGCACGAGGAGCAGGCGGAGCGCGTGAGCGCCCTCGGTTTCGGCCATGTCGTGAAGCGTAATGATGTGCCCGTGAGTCTCGGCTCCCGGCCCGGGCGGCTCGTCCCGCTCGCCGCCTCATCAGGACGGTCGGCTGGGGCACCGAGCTGACGCCGTACTTCCAGGTGACCCCGGACGCGCCCTTCAACGAGTTCCACGTCGAGTGGGAGGCGACGGCGACCTGGGACTCCGACGACGGCGGTCGAGCGGTCGTGTGGAAGCTCGGCGACGACTTCGATCCCGACGCGTTCGTCGCGACGCGCGACCCTGAGCACCTGTCGCTCCCACGCGGGGTCGCAGCCTGCCCAGCACCGGTGCCGAGCGCGTCGGCCGTCCCCGGGTTCGAGAACGACGGCGGCGGGCCGGCGTGCTGCCTGCCGGAGGGCTGACGGTCAGTCGCGATCGAGCCAGCCGTCGTAGGCCTCGACGAGCAGCTCGAGCCGCACCTCGGGGGCGTCGGTGAGGACGGCCCACGGGTGGTCCATGTCGTCGTCCTCGCCGTGCAGGCGCTCGCGGACGACGGCGGCCTCGTACCCGTCGCCGGTGAGCGCGAGGGCCGCCGCCCGGGCGTCGTCCTCCTCGAAGAAGATGCCGCGCATGCCTCTACTATCGCGGGCGTGGCGCACGAGGAGCCAACCGAGCCCGGAACCGGGATGCACCTGGCCCGCACCGACGACAACGCCGACGAGATCGATGCGGTCACCGCTCTGGTCGAGGCGCACGGCGGTGCACGGGTCGGCGTCGAGGGAGTGCTCGCGGATCTCCCGCACCGCGTGCGCCGTACCTTCGCGCCCACGCCGCGGCTGCTCGGGCGGAAGGTCACGACGGCGCTGACGTGGGAGGCCGCCGACCGGCGCGACCCGCACTGGTGGCCGCAGGGCATATCGACGTCGGTGCGCACCGGCGTCGACCGGGACGCACTGGTCGTGTCCTGGTACAGCAAGGCGGGCGCCGGCTCGCGGGTGAGCCTCGTCGACCTGGAGTCGCGCGGCTACCAGCACGTGCTGCTGGCCGAGCCCACTGGCAAGGGCGGCAGACCCGGGCTGAAGCCGCTCGCGATCCACGCGGGCGGCATCGTCTGGCACGGCCGCTACCTTCACGTCGCCGCCACTGGACGCGGGTTCTTCACCTGCCTGTTCGACGACCTGATGCGGGTGCCCGACGGTGCGGGCATCGAGACCTTCGGCCACCGCTACGTCCTGCCCGTGCGGTTCGCCTACGAGGCCACGGCGGACAAGGGCTTCGAGAAGATGCGCTACTCGTTCCTGTCGCTGGACCGCACCACCGAGCCGCCGGTGCTGGTCGCCGGCGAGTACGGCTCGGCCCGGCAGACGCACCGGCTCGCGCGGTTCCCCACCGACGCGGAGACCGGGCTGCTCGCGACCGCCGAGGACGGGTTGGCGCGACCGGTGGTCGACGACCGCGGCGCAGTCCGGATGCAGGGCGCGGTCGTCGCGGCGGGCAGCTACTACGTGACCGCCTCGCAGGGCTCGCGCAAGCCCGGCACGATGTACGCCGGCCGCCCGGGCGCGTTCCGCGCGCACCGGTGGTCGACGCCGCCCGGCCCGGAGGACATCGTCTGGTGGCCGAGCAGCGACCTGCTCTGGTCGGTGACCGAGCACCCCCGCAAGCGGTGGATCTACGCGATGAAGCGGACGTCGCTCCCGTCCTGAGAGCTACTGCGGCAGCAGCGCGAGCTGACGGCTCTGCGCCACCAGCCGGTCGGCGGCGTCCCAGACCTCACAGTCCTCCTCGAACATGCCGCCGGCGACGAACCGGGTGCGGTGCCGCACCCGCAGCCAGCCGGGCTCGGGGAGGGCGCGCACGTGGGCGGAGAGCTCGACCGTCGGCGCCCAGCCCGGCAGCCCGAGCTCGAAGGTGACGGGCGGGAGTGCGTCGACCGCGAGCAGCAGGGCGATGGGATCGGGCTCGCGGTCGTCGCGCAGGCGGAACCAGCCGCTGAGCTCGGCGCCGCCGCTGGGCCGGCCGCCGGCCCACCCGACCTGGTCGGGGTGGAAGAGCAGCTCGAACCGCTCGATAAACGGCGCCATCTCCTTGACCTCGGGCGGCGCCAGCGAGCCCGGCACGCACTCCTCGCGCGGCGGCAGCCGGAGCGGCTCGTCGGAGAGCTTCACGTCGTCGGGGAAGGCGCGCAGGTCGCCGTACGTCGCCAGCGCGGTCATGCGGACCGCGTCGCCCTGGCGGAGCTCGGCAGCCACGGTCGACGTACGCCGACCGCGACGGCGGAGGTCGACGGTGACCTCGGCGTCGCCGGCCACCGCCGGGGAGACGTAGTAGGCGCTGATCGCGATCGGGTCCGGCTGCGCGCTCAGCTCAGCTCGGATCGCCGAGCCGAGCAGGGCGAGCTGGAAGCCGCCGTTGAGGCCACCGCCCACGCGCCACCGGTCGGAGAGCTCGGTGCGGTAGCGGCCCTCGCCGGTCGGCTCGACGGCGACGTCCCGGTCGAACTCGGTGGTAGGTGCGTCCTGACCCATGGCGAGACCCTAACCACGCCGGCCGACCCTCGGAGCGCCAGGCTCAGCTGTGGGTCCAGAGCAGCAGTGGCCAGGCGAGCACCTGCATCGCCCAGGCGATGTAGTAGGCGGCGCCGGTGAGCCCCGCGATGTCCACCGACTCCGAGCTCGCGTAGGCGACGCCGGCCGCGAGATAGGCGCCGCTCCCGACGAGGACGACGACCGTCATCAGCAGGCCGCGTACCGAGACCTCGGGGCTCTCGTTATCGCTCACAGCCGCCCTAGGATCGGCTCGGACTCGTGCAGACCGGCGTCGCTGGGCGCCTCGCCGGCACCGAAGACCCGGTCGCGCTGCTGGGCGCGCCACTCGAGGTGCGCCTCGACGGGCCTGTCGTAGCCGTAGCGGGCCCGGGCCTCGGCCGGCGTCAGCACCTCGGGGTTGCGCGGCGGGATGCCTCGGAGCACCGGCTCGACGATCGGCACGGTGCCCGGCGAGATGCCGCGCAGGAACTGCAGCTGGAGATCGGTGTTCAGCCGGGACATCCGGAACACCAGCCACAGCACCGGCCGGACGAGCGCGTCGACCACCCGCGGCTGCCGGATCCCGCCCATCTCCCGCATCCAGCGCGGCAGGGTCGCGACGACCCCTGCCCGCAGCACGAGGTTGTTGACGACCGAGACCGGCAGCAGCCAGCGCGGCAGCGGCGAGACCAGCAGCCCGCCGTTGAGCAGGTGCCGCATCGCCTGCACGGCGATCGGCGAGCCGGACAGCAACGGTCGCATCTGCTCGAAGTAGACCGTGATCCCCTCCCGGGTCCGCGGCACGTCGGCCGGGTCGCAGGTCTGCAGCTCGGCGGCGACCGCGCACTCGGCCCAGTACTGAGCCTCCTCCTCGGGCGGGAGCTTGCCGGGGCCGTACCGCTCGTAGGCGTAGAGGATCGAGTGCCACGCGGTGAGGTGGATCCACAGCTGGGAGTGCGGCGCGTTCGCGTCGTACCGGCCACCGGCGTAGGGCTCGGTGCCGATCGCCTTGGAGTGGATCTTCACCAGGACGTCGGCCGCCTTGGCCGTCTCCCGCGAGCCGCCGAACGCGACCATCGAGAAGTAGCGCAGGGTGCGGTCGTAGCGGGTCCGCGGTCGCTTGTAGATGTCGTGGGTCTTGTCGACGGCCGCGACCAGGTCCGGGTCGAGCTCCTCGACGACCACCGAGCGGATGAACCCGACGGTCAGCGAGGTCGGGTAGCTCCAGACCTTCCAGGTCACCGAGTCCGGCCCGAAGAACCCGTAGTCCTCGGCCGGCTCGACGGTCCGGTTGCCTCGACTCCTCATCGCTCTCCTCTTCCCTTTACTACGGCTGCGTAGTAATTTTCTACGCGGTCGTAGCATTCGTGTCAAGGAGGTCCTGGGAATGGGCGCCACTACGCTTCGGGCGGTGACCAAGGCAGCGGCGGGGACGCGGAAGCGCCGTGCCTACGCGGCGCGCGTGCCGCTCGACGTACGCCGCCAGCAGCTGCTCGACGCGGCGCTCCGGCTGATCAGCCGGGACGGGTACGCCGGCCTGACCGTGGAGGCCATCGCGAAGGAGGCCGGCGTCACCAAGCCCGTGGTGTACGGCGCCTACGCCAAGCTTCCCGAGCTGCTCGCGGAGCTGCTCGAGCGCACCCAGAAGGAGGCGGTGGCGCAGCTGCTCGCCGCCTTCCCGCCGGACGCCTCGGCCGCCAACGAGCACCTCGCCCGAGACGTGACCCGAGCCTGGACCACGACGGTCCGCGAGCACCCCGACACGTGGGCGCCGATCCTGCTGACCGGAGCGCACACGCCCGAGGTGGTGCTCCAGCGGATCGAGCAGAGCAGGCGGGTGGTGCGCGACAGCATCGCCGCGATGTTCCCGCGGAAGGAGGGCTCCCCCGCCGGCGCCCGCGACCTGCTGGCCGCCGAGGCACTGGTGGCGGTGGCCCACCACTTCGGCCGGCGGCTGCTGCTCGAGCCGGAGTCGGTCGACGACGACGAGCTCGCCCGCCTCATCGAGGACCTCGTGCGCGGCGCCCTCGGGCGCTCCTAGGCAGCAGCCTCGAGCACGGGTTCGACCCTCCTCGCTCTCGGACGGCTTTCCACCGTGATGACGATCGCCACCGCGGCGATGATGACCAGGCCGCCCGTCACGATCCCACGGGTGATCGGCTCGTCGAGGATCAGCCAGCCCAGCAGCACCGCGACCAGCGGGTTGACGTAGGCATAGGTGGCGACCAGGCCGATCCGCGCGTTCGCCAGCACCCAGGCGTACGCCGTGTAGGCGATCATCGACCCGAACACCACCAGGTAGCCCCACGCGAGCCAGGTGTGCCCGCCGTACGCCAGGAGGTGCGGCCGCTCTCCCCTGAGCAGGCCGACCGCGATCATCATCGATCCGCCCGTCCACATCTCGTGGACGCTGAGCACGAACGCGTTCTCCGGCAGGTGCAGACGGGGCTGCACCCAGGACCCGAAGCCCCAGAACGCGCTCGCCGCCAAGATGATGAGCGCACCGCCGAGCGGGACGTGCCCCTGGTCGCGGCCGGCCAGCACCAACCAGGCCAGGCCGCCGAAGCCGAGCACCACGCCCAGCACGGACAGCAGCCGGGGCCGGTCGCCCGCGAGGAACCGGTAGACCGCGACGTAGAGCGGCACCGCCGCGACGAGCAGGGCGGCGATGCCGCTCGGAGCGCCCGACTCCTCTCCGATGGCCACCAGGCCGTTGCCCAGCAGCGGCAGCAGCAGGCCGACCAGCGCGGCGCCGGCGAGCTGCTTGCGCGAGACCCGGATGTCGATCCCGCGCGCCGTCAGCAGTGCACCGAGCAGCAGGCCGGCCGTGAGGAAGCGGCTGCCCATCCCGACCAGCGGAGGCATCTCCCGGACGGCGACCCGGATGGCGAGGTAGGTCGAGCCCCAGACGACGTAGACGATCCCGAGCGCCACAGCGACCAGCGCCAGCCGTGCCTTCGTGCCCATGTCGTCGCCTCCTGTCCGCGCATCCTCGGCAGCCGGAACCGGGTGCGGCAACCGGATATTGCAGGTCCGCCGAGAATGGCCGGGAGTCGACGGAATCTGGCAGCAGAGTGCGTTCAGGTTGCACTTCGCACCGAATGGCGTACCGTGGAAGAACCACGTCGCCGACCGGCTTCACGCCCCGATCCCCGGCACCCAACGCCCCCCAACGGGGGTACAACCGGAGCCTCGGGCTTCATTGAGGATCGGATCCGATGTCGGACGACCTCGCCTCACCAGGCGTGCAGAAAATCTTGATCAACCCGCCGGAACAAGCTGCGCCGGAGCCCCGCCGCGTCGTCAAGTGGCGTCGCCGGGGAATGGTCCTCGAGGGCCTGGTCACCCACGAGGTGGACGGGCGCGAGGTCACCGAGTGGCTTCCCGCGCTCGACTTCGAACCCGGCGCGACCGCCCTCGTCCCGCAGGCAGAGACGGACTCCTGAGCGACTGAGGGCAAGGCGCCGCCCCGCCCTACACGCGTCAGACGGGGCGGCGGGCAACCCGCCAAGGACGGGCTTCCGACCAGTTGAGTTACCCAGGACGCGTGTCTCTCTAACCTGTGACCTGTCCGACGTCCGTCGATGTAACGGATCGGGTGCTTCGCGACAGATACCGAGTGGGAACCGGGACGCTCGTGCGAGCGAGGAAGAGGGTCTGTGATGGCGACCGCTGCACACGACGACCTGACGAGGATCGCGCTCGCTCACGCCCTGCTGGAGTACGGCCAGTACCACGAGACCGTCGCGCTGGACGACTCCGAGCGTTGTGCGCAGCTCGGCCGCCTAGGTCGCGAGGTCGCCTCGGAGATGGGCATCGAGGTCTCCTCGGCCGCGGTGCCGACGGACGACGGCGCGGTGCACGTGTGCCTGCTGGTCGTCAACCGGATGCCTGAGCCCGAGCCAGCGGCCTAGCGGGCCCACCGGTCCCTCTCGGACGGCGGAGGACGGTCCACGTCAGCAGCACGGCGCAGAGCTCCAGTGCGGTCGCCGCGAGGTCTGCGGCGCCCGCGGGCTCCCGGGGTCCGAGACCGAAGGGGACCGCAACGGCGCGCGTGTAGGCCCAGAGAACGATCACCGAGGTGTTGGCGACCATGCCGACCAGGAGCAGCCGTCTGCTCGCGCGGAGGACCACAGCGAGGGCATAGACGTACTGAGCCGTGCTCAGCAAGGAGAAGAACACGCCGAGCACGGTCGCTTCCTCGAAGTGCTCCGCGATGACGGCCACGTGGATCGTCGCCGCCGCGGCCCAGGTGAGAGCGAGCAACCTCGTCGGGATGGCGGCGTCCCTTCTCGGGCGGTCGGGCCGCGTCAGCTCCAACATCGCGAACAGCCCGGCCAGCAGCACGACCGGGCCACCCAGGACGAGGATGTGGGCGCCGTGCCGGGCGAGGAACTCGCTCATGGGCGCCCCGTCGCGGCCGTGACGGATCGCAGGAATCCCTCGGGTGGCGCTGGGCGGCCGAGGAAGAACCCCTGACCGAGGTTGCACCCGAGCTCCCGCATGCGCTCGAACTGCTCCCGGGTCTCGATGCCCTCCGCCAGGGTCTTCATGCTCAGCTCCCGGCCCAGCCGCACCACCGAGCCGGCCACGGTGTCCGCCTTGCTGCCCGGAACCCCGGTGGTCATCTCCCTGTCGACCTTGATCATCCCGATCGGCAGCCGGTTCAGGTGCGTCAGTGACGACCAACCCGTGCCGAAGTCGTCGAGCGCCGTTCTGACTCCGAGCCCGGCCAGCTCGGTCAGCCGGTCGTGGAGCACGGCGACGTCGGCGCCGCCGGCACGCTCTGTCACCTCCAGCCACAACCGGTGCGGTTGGAGGCCACTCCCGGCGAGGCTCGCGACGACCTCCGCGACGAAGTCGTTCCGCTCGATCTCGGTGGTGGAGACGTTGATGGTGATGAAGGGACCGTCGCTCAGAGAGGACGACTGCGCCGCAAGGCGGCAGGCCTCGTGCAGCACCCAGCGGCCGATGGGCACGATTTGCCCGGTCTCCTCGGCGAAGGGGATGAAGTCGTCCGGGGCGATCGGGCCGCGCTCCGGGTGGTCCCAGCGGATCAGCGCCTCGGCCCCCTCGATCCTGCGCGTCGCCAGGTTCAGGATCGGTTGCAGCTCCAGGCGCAGCTCACCGTGCTTGAGCGCCCGCGTGATGTCGTTGGCCAGGGTCAGTCGGAGGCCCTTGTCCGACATGCTCGGGTCGAAGACACTGATCGCGTTCCGCCCTCTCCCCTTCGCGTCGTACATCGCGGTGTCCGCCCAGGTCGTCAGGTGGGGGACGTCGGCCGGCTCCTCGCAGTGGGCGACGCCGAGGCTCGCCCCCGTGTAGAGCTCCTTGCCGCCGACGAAGAAGGGCTCGGCCAGGGCTGCCAGCATCCGCTCGGCCGTCGCTGCCGTCGCGTCCCGGGTTCCCCCGCAGATGACGGTGAACTCGTCCCCGCCGAGCCGGAAGATCTCATCACCATCGCCGAGGCCGCTCTCCAGCCTGACGGCGGCGGCGACGAGCAGCTCATCGCCCACGCTGTGGCCGAGCGTGTCGTTGACGACCTTGAACCTGTCCAGGTCGAGGAACACCAGTGAGGGGGTGGCGCCCCGGGCGGCGAGGTCCCGCATGCGCTCGTTGAACGCGGCGCGGTTGGGCAGCGCGGTGAGAGTGTCGGTGTAGGCCTGCACCTGCAGCCGCTCGGCGGCTTCCTCGCGCACGCGGTCCTCGAACATCTGCGGACTGGTCAGCAGGCGGCCGTAGCTGCGGCGCAGGGTCAGGTAGTAGGTCGCGACCACCGCGCCGACGACGTCCCACAGCACCATGCTGGTGTCGAACGCCTGCCGCATGTCCCGGCCCTCGGCGACCCCCCATCCGACGATGGGCAGGAGCATGTGCAGGGTGTGCGACCCGTGGTGGACCGCGCAGGTGAAGAAGATGCCGGCGGTCGCGAGCGCCAGACGGTTGGTCCCCATCTGCGCGGTGTCGCGAAGCCCTCTCAGGATGGTCCACGTGATCGCCAGGTAGGCGAGGCCGATGATCCCGTTGGTGAACGCGGCCAGCTGCCACCAGGCCATGTCGACTTTCCCCTTCTGACGTCGGGTCAGCGACGCGCCCCATTCGCGTACGTCGAGCCTCTCGCCGCAACGGCCTTCGGGTCATCACCCGAAAGAGCGCGGTTCATGGCCCGAAAGGACCAGATTCGCGAAGTGTCGACAGCGGCGGGAGGTGCTGCTCACACGTTGAAGCGGAACGAAAACCGGGGGTTTTGGTAGTCGTTGGCCATCGCCGATTGATGCCGGAAAACACGGTCTGACCTGCGGAAACGCGTTCGCGGGACAGTTGGACGCCGTTGGCGAGAATCGGTCTCCGCTGGACTTCTTGCGGACTATTTGCGGACCGCTGGACGCTCCAGGCTAGTCCGAGCCCCGACCCAGACCTTCGATCTTCGCGGACCTTGCGGAAAGATCGCGGATGCTCTGCCAGACAGCTGCTCGGGGCGCGTCGATCTTGAGTGCGCGGATGTATTCGTCGAGACGTTGTGGGCGATCTCGGAGGTAGGTGACTGCGTTGTTGAGGCTCTCGCCCACCGTCTTGCCGTAGGCATCGACTGCCTTGCGCGCGCCGGCGTTCAGTGCGGCGGTGTCGGGCTTCATCATGGCCAGGTCGATGAGATCGCGGCTGAACGTCGACGTGTCCGCCCAACGGTCGTCGTTGGCGAGCAGCTTGGTTGCGACCTGGTCGGTTCGCGTCAGGATCCGTAACCCGCAGATCTCATCGTCCGGGGCGGGAGTGTCGAGGTCGATGCGGCCTTCATGGATGATCTCGAACTTGATCGCAATCCCCGCAACGAGCACCGAGGTCCTGATCCCGTAACCGTCAACAGAGGGTGTTCGACCTAACTCCAGTTCGCGTGTAGCGAGAGCGCCGAGCCCGTGGTCCCTGACCATCTGGCGCAGCGCGCGGTAGGACTGCGGGTCGGAGACCAGGAAGTCAATGTCAACCGATTCGCGGAACTCACCGTTGGCAAGGACGATCGCGGTCCCGCCTCCGAACCAGCAGTTGTGCTCTGCCAGGAGCGGTGCGTCGAGCATCGACAGCGCCTCGGCCACCTGTTGATGGTGCAGACGCCTAAACAAGGAGCCTCCCGTTGCTGTAGGTGTCCGCGAGGTGCTGGATGAACGCCTTCTCGTGATCGGTGAGGGCTTCCTGGTTGAGGTGTCGCCAGCCGCGTTCGTAGAGGTTGAGTGCCTCCGTCTCGGTGATGGTGGTGCCGGCGTCGGTCTGCCATGCCAGCGTGCGCAGGCCGGGGTAGTCGCCGACCGTGATCGTCGCCGGTTCCGCTGCTGGAGCGTCGAGGATCGGGACGACGAGGTGAAGTCCGAGTGCGGCGGCAACGTTGACGTAGGCGCCGATCGTGACCGAGGGGTTGCCTGCCTCGATCCTGTGCATGGTGACACGCGAAACGCCAGCAGCTTCGGCACAGGCGACTACGGTGACACCGAGGGCCTTTCGGCGTTCGCGCAGCCGGGCGCCTAGGCGTTCGAGGTCCGCCTGTTGCTCGGGGCTCGTGTACGGGCTAGGGGCTGGCATGTTTCTCATTTTAGTCATTCTGTCCCTCAAGTCAATAATGAGAAACGATTCACGCGATCTCACAGTCAGGCGGGACCCGCCCAGCGCGCCGTGCCCGCTGACGATCTCGTCCACGCGGAACGAAGCCCCAGTGGTCCCGGTCGTGTCGACCGTGTCGCCATCGCCCATTCCGACCGTCTCGTGTAGTCGGATGGCGAAGCCCACTGCGCCGCCGGAGACACGCTCTGGGCTCGAGCTCACTACCCCCAGAAGATCGGGTCACCGCTGGTCTCGATGTGATCGAGGAGCGCCTGGACGTTCTTGGTCGGGCGCTTGCGCTTGTACTCGTGGAACTTGAGGTTGCGATCGCGCCAGTAGATCGCCCATTGGCCGGTCGACTTCGTGTAGCGCAGGCGCGCGATCGGGAACCGGGTGTGCTCGCCGACGCCGTCCCACGGTGGCCGCACCTCGACGATGTCGACGTGTCGGTCGGAGACGTCGGCCTCGACCTTCAGCTCGTCCCACAGGTGCTCGGGCACCCGCTCTCGTGCCCACAGCCGGATGCGGTGCAGGTCAGTCTCTGGAAGTGCCATCACACCAGTCCATAGCGCATAACCTACGAGGCATCATGAACCTCGGGGACGACGCCAACCGCCTTGCCGCGGAGGCGCGTGCCCGCGTATTGATCGACCGACAGCTCACCGACGCGGGCTGGTCGGTGCAGGACAGCAGGTCGCTCAACCTGTTCGCGGCGCAGGGCGTCGCGCGTCGCGAGGCGACGATGGCGACCGGGCACGGTCGAGCCGACTACCTGCTCTACGTCGACCAGAGGGTCGTCGGTGTGATCGAGGCCAAGCCGGAGGGCACTCCCCTGTCGGGAGTCGAGTGGCAGTCCGCGATGTACGCCGACGGCCTCCCGCCCGACGTCAAGCTCGCAGCGCTGACCAAAGACGGCCGGCTCCCGTTCGTCTTCGAGGCCAGTGGCACCGAGACCCACTTCACCAACGGCTTCGACCCCGAGCCGCGGGCTCGCCGGATCTTCAACTTCCCTAAGGCGGCCACCCTCGCCAAGACCCTGCGAGGGAAGGACGAGGAACACCCCACCTGGCGAGGCAAGGTCACCGCCATGCCGCCGCTGGACACCGCTCCCCTTCGGCCAGCGCAGATCGAGGCCATCAACGGCGTCGAACAGAGCCTGCGCGAGCAGCGGTATGACCGGAGCCTCGTCCAGATGGCCACGGGTGCCGGCAAGACCTACGCGGCGGTGACTCTCTCCTACCGGCTGCTGAAGTTCGGCGGCTTCGACCGCATCCTGTTCCTCGTCGACCGCAATAACCTGGCCAAGCAGACGATGGCCGAGTTCGAGAACTACCGCACCCCCGACGACGGCCGCCGCTTCACTGAGCTCTACAACGTGAACCGGCTCAACCGCGGCCCGATGCCGGAGTCGACGGCCCTCGCGATCTCGACCATCCAGCGCGTCTTCAAAGCGCTGCGCAACGAGGAGGTCGGCGAGAGCGACGACCCCGAGCTGGACGGCTGGGTGCCCGACGCCCCAGTCACCGTCGCCTACAACGCCGACATCCCACCGGAGACGTTCGACCTGATCGTTGTCGACGAGGCACATCGTTCGATCTACGGCCAGTGGCGCGGTGTCCTGGAGTACTTCGACGCCCACGTCGTGGGCCTCACCGCGACTCCCGGGAAGCAGACCTTCGGGTTCTTCAAGCAGAACCTCGTTTCGGAGTACACCTACCCGCAGTCGGTGGCCGACAACGTCAACGTCGACTTCGAGATCTACCGGATCAAGACGCAGATCAGCGACCAGGGCTCGACGATCGAGGCCGGGACGGTCGTCCCGAAGGTCGACCGGCGCACACGCGCCCAGCGCTACGAGGCGCTGGACGAGGACCTCGAGTACACCAGCGGCCAGCTCGACCGCGCGGTGACCGCGACCGACCAGATCCGCACCGTGCTGGAGACGTTCCGGGACAAGCTCTTCACCGAGATCTTCCCGGGACGGTCGACCGTGCCGAAGACCCTCATCTTCGCGAAGGACGACGCCCACGCGGAGGAGATCGTCACCCAGGTGCGCGAGGTGTTCGGCAAGGGCAACGACTTCGCCGCCAAGATCACCTACACAGCCCGCAACGCCGACCAGCAGCTCGCCGCCTTCCGCACTAGCCCGGCTCTCCGGATCGCGGTCACCGTCGACATGATCGCCACGGGAACTGACGTGAAGCCGCTGGAGTGCGTGTTCTTTATGCGCGACGTGCGCTCGCCGCAATACTTCGAGCAGATGAAGGGTCGTGGTGCTCGCACTATCCCGTCAGCCGACTTCCAGGCAGTCACCCCCGACGCCAAGCAGAAGACCCGCTTCGTGCTCATCGATGCGATCGGGGTCACCGAGCACGACTTCGTCGAGCCGCCGCTCAACCGCGAGAAGTCGGTCAGCCTCCAGAAGCTGCTGGAGAAGGCCGCCAACCTGACCATCACCGAAGACGAGGCGGCAACCCTCGCATCACGGCTCGCCGCCCTCGAACACCAGCTGACTCCCGAGGAGCGCTCCGAGCTCGACTCCGTCGCCGGCGGGTCTGTGCGGAAGGTGGTCCGCCACCTCGTCGATGCCGTCGACCCCGACCGGCAGGCCGAAGCCATCGAGGGTGCCGAGGACCCGGACGCGGTCCGTCAGCAGCTGATCATCGACGCCGTGAAGCCACTCGCATCGAACCCTGACCTGCGAGCCCGCATCCTCGAGCTCCGCCGCACCCACGACCGCGTGGTCGACGAGGTTTCCGCCGACGTCCTGCTCGACGCGTACGGCGTGGTCGACTCCAACAAAGCAACGTCCGTCGTCGAGTCCTGGCGCGCCTACCTCGACGAGCACCGCGCCGAGATCACCGCCATCCAGCTCCTCACCGAAGCAAAGGAACGGCGAATCTCGTTTAGCGACATCAAGGAGCTTGCGGACCGCATCGCCCGACCGCCCTACAACTGGACGCCCGACATCATCTGGAACGCGTACGTCGCCTTGGACCCCGAGTACCAAGCCTCGGTGGTTGAGGAGGGCGCGCAGCGCCCGTCACGAAACCACCACCGCATGTTGACCGACCTCGTCTCGCTGGTCCGCTTCACCGTCGGGGTCGACGACAAGCTCGTCCCCTACGTCGAACGAGTCCAGGAGAGATACGCCGCCTGGCTGGCTCAGCAGGAGCAAGCCGGCGTGACATTCTCGGACGCAGAGCGCTGGTGGCTCGACAACATGGTCGAGGTGATCGCGAACTCTGCCGGCATCCGCTCTGAGGATCTCGATGACGCCCCCTTCATTGAGCGCGGTGGCACAGACGGCGCCCTGCGCGACCTGGGCGACCGCGCGGCCGAACTCATCGACGAACTGAACTCGGAGCTCACTGCATGAAGGTTCTCGGCGACATCGCAAAGGTCATCGACTGCGAGCATCGGACGGCGCCGAAGACTGAAGAGGTCCCCTACGGGTTCTCAGTGGGAACCAGCGCCGTCCGCCATGGTCGGATCGATCTCGCGCGCGCCAAGCCGATCTCGAAGGAGACCTATGTCTCGTGGACACGACGGGCCACACCAGGGGTCGGTGACCTGATCTTTTCCCGGGAGGCACCCATGGGCGAGGTCGGCATGGTCCCCGGCGACGTTCGGGTGTGCCTCGGACAGCGCACGGTTCTAATGCGCCTCGACCACCAAAAGGTCGACCATCGGTTCCTGCTGTACGCCTTGATGTCTCCCCATTCTCAAACCTGGATCAAGGAAAATTCCGCAGGCTCGACCGTGCTACACCTCAACGTCGCAGATGTTCGAAGGATCCCGATCCACTATCTTCCTTCGCTCGACGATCAGCGTCGCATCGTCGAGATCCTCGAGGATCACCTCTCCCGCCTCGACGCCGCCGCACGAGGCTTGCGCGTCGGGCTCCGGCGCTGCGAATCCCTACTCACATCTGGACTATGGCAGAGCACCCACGGACTTGCCGGGGCCGCGCGGGTCGAACTGCAGTCGATTGCTGAGGTTCGATTGGGCCGGCAGCGCTCACCGAAGAACCACTCTGGCAATCGGATGCGTCCGTATCTCCGTGCAGCGAACGTTGATTGGGGACGGCTGCGACTCGACGACATCAAGGAGATGCAGTTCACCGAGGCAGAGGAGGAGACATACCGCCTCCGCAACGGAGACATTCTGCTCACCGAGGCTTCCGGGAGTCCTGCAGAGGTGGGTAAGTCCGTGACCTATCGCGGAATCCCAGCTGACGTTTGTTTCCAGAACACGCTCCTCCGAGTTCGATGCCATTCAGCCAACCCCGACTTTGTGCAGGCGTACTTGCTGGCCGAAGCCCGCGCGGGTCGGTTCATGCCTGCATCGCGCGGCGTCGGTATCAACCACTTGGGACGTGCGCGCCTCGCGACTCTCCCGCTGGAGTTGCCACCCGCCGACGTCCAACAGGCTGCAGTCGCACGGTGCCGGGAGCTCAACGAGGAAGTGAGTCGACTCAAGGTCACACTCGAAAATCAGGCAGATCGGACCTCTACCCTCCGTCGGTCCCTTCTCGCCACCGCCTTCTCCGGCCGCCTCAACGGCGCCGAGTCCGATCTGTCGGCGGCCGAGGACATGATCGGCGCGTGAGTGGCAAGCAGGTCCAGTTGTTCCTCGTCGACGGCACAATGGTCAGATGAAAGCCGACACGCTCGACGCCCGAGGGAGGTGATCCGCATGACCACGCAGTTCGAGTTCCGCCTCATCGGCGCGAGCGCGCCCGACGGCGAACTCGAAGCCGAGCAGCTCCTCGCCATAGTCACGAGCCTGAAGGAGATCGCAACCAAGATCGGGCGTGTCGAGACCGACGCGGAACCGGTCGGCCGGGCGCCGAAGAGGACCCAACGGGTCGCGAAGCTCACCATCGGGTTGGCTCCTGGGAGCACCTCTGTGCTCGCGCGCAGGACCGGCGCGGGCGACGCTCTGGAGTTCGACCTCGCCGATGAGCAGGCCTTCGACGAGAAGTTCGCCGCCCTCGTCGAGTCGATCGCGCTCGACCAGCGTCCCAGTTGGGTCGGCGACTCCCTCTCGCTCGCTGCTGCGGACCTCACCGCTGCCCTGCAGCAGGCGGCGCCCGAGGTCGAGTTCAAGGTCGCCGGGAAGGCACACCGCCGTTTCAAGACCGAAGAGACTCACCGCGAGACCTGGCGCGTCGATCCAACGTCGAGTCCCGACTTCATCACCGTCGCCGGGAGGCTCTACGCGGTGAACCTCAACACGCACCGCCTCCAGGTGCAGGACGACGTCGGCCACCAGGTCGCGTTGCCGAAGGTGTCCAACGACGCCGAGGTGAGCCGGCTCATCGGCAGCTACGTGACGGTGACAGGTGCCCCCGAGCGCGACGCACGGGGACGCCTCACCCACATCCACGACGCCGCCGTCATCGCTGCCCCGGACCCGCTGAACGGGAGCGTCGTGCCGGCGGCAGTGTCGCTCGACGAGATCCTCGCGAGTGCCCCTGGGGTCGAGCCAGGGGGCATCGAGGGCCTGACCGACGCGGAGTTCGATTCGTTCTTCGAGGCGATGGGGCTCTGAGTGGCGCCCAAGAACGTCGTCCTTGACACTGACGTGTACAGCGCTCTCTACACCGACCCTGAGCGCGCCGAGCGTCGTGGACTTCCTGTCACCACGTGGCTCGAGGCCCTGGCGGGGGACCGAGTGCTCATCTCCTTCCAGACTCGCGCCGAGGTACTCGCGGGTCTTCGAGCCGGAAACTGGGGGGACAGCCGGCGCCAGACTGCCCTGGCGAAGTTGGACGCCGTACCCACCATCCCCGCCGACCGCGAGGTCATCGACTCCTATGCGGAGCTGACCTCGCTGTGCCTTCGCGCAGGCCACGCGCTGCACGCCAAGGTCCACACGGCCGATCGCTGGGTCGCTGCCTGCGCGGTCGCCAAGGGGCTACCCCTGATGAGCGGCGATGGCATCTACCAGGGTGCTCCGGGCCTTTCCCTGCTGATGGAAGGCTGACGCTCGTGTCTGATTCGCGCCGCCTCGTCGACAAGCTGTGGTCGTACTGCAACGTCCTGCGTGACGACGGCGTGGGCGTCATCGAGTACACCGAGCAGCTGACCTACCTGCTGTTCCTCAAGATGGCGCACGAGCGGGCCACCCGGAGGCTGAACCCGCAGCAGGTCGTGCCGCCCGAATACTCCTGGCAGAGGCTCCTCGACGCTGAAGGCACCGACCTGGAGGTCACCTACACCCAGATTCTGGTCGGTCTTGCACAACAGCCGGGGACGCTCGGCACGATCTTCCGGAAGGCCCAGAACCGGATCCAGGACCCCGCCAAGCTCAAGCGACTCATCGTCGACCTCATCGACCAGGAGAACTGGTCAGCCTCTGGCACCGACCTCAAGGGCGACGCATACGAGGAACTGCTCTCGAAGGGCGCTTCCGACAAGGGCTCCGGCGCCGGTCAGTACTTCACGCCACGCGAGCTGATCCGGGCGATCGTCGACGTCATCGACCCCAAACCCACTGACACGGTCGTCGACCCTGCCTGTGGCACCGGCGGCTTCCTCCTGGTCGCCCACGAGCACGCCTCCCGCGACGCCGCCAGCCTCACGCCGACCGAGCGCGATCACCTCCGCGACGAGTTCGTCTCCGGCTACGAGCTCGTCGACGGCACCGCACGGCTCGCCGCGATGAATCTGCTGCTGCACGGCATCGGGACACCGAACGGCGACTCCCTCATCGACGTACGCGACTCCCTGATCGCCGACCCCGGCCAGCGCTGGTCCGTCGTGCTCACGAACCCGCCCTTCGGCCGCAAGTCGTCGCTCACGATGGTCGGCGCGGACGGCCGGGCCGTGCGCGAAGACCGCGACATCGAGCGCCAAGACTTCGTCGTGACGACGTCCAACAAGCAGCTCAATTTCCTGCAACACATCATGACGGTCCTGGACATCAACGGTCGCGCCGCGGTCGTCCTGCCCGACAACGTGCTGTTCGAGGGCGGTGCCGGCGAGACGCTGCGCCGCAAGCTGCTCGCGGACTTCGATCTGCACACGATGATCCGGCTCCCCACCGGCATCTGGTACGCACCCGGGGTGAAGGCGAACGTGCTCTTCTTCGACAAGAAGCCGGCGGCCGAGCAGCCTTGGACCCAGAAGCTGTGGGTCTACGACTTCCGGACCAACATGCACTTCACTCTCAAGCAGAACCCGCTGCGCCGGGCAGACCTCGATGACTTCGTGACGTTGTACCTGTCCGGCAAGGACCGCGCGGAGCGGGTGGAGTCCGAGCGGTGGAAGTCCTTTGAGTACGACGAGCTCGTTGCGCGCGACAAGGCCAACCTCGACATCACCTGGCTGCGGGACGAATCACTCGAGGACGCCGACAACCTGCCGGCACCCGAGGTCATCGCCCGCGAGATCGTCGAGGACCTGACCGCTGCGCTCGTCGAGTTCGAGGCCGTCGCCGCCGCACTTGAAGCCTCTTCCGCCGAGTCCTGATCTTCTCGCTCTTCCCGACCCTCCTACCTTCGACTTCATCTACAACCGTTGGCTCTTCACTGTCCCCAAAATCCTCTGCTCGTCACCCCTCACCTGCCTGCCACACCACCTTCTTTCACAACGGCACGCATGCTACGAAGGTTCGTAGATGGGTCGCCCGTAATCGGGCGGCCCACACGGCATTTCTAGGGGTCCGTTGGTTGTCGACGGACGTCGTGGAGGCGGTGGTCCGGGTGCATGGCGGGGTGAAGTTCTACCGCGGCGCGGCGAAGGCCGCGCGTGCCTACGTCGAGCGGGATCGCTCGCGGGCCGATGACTACTACCTCGGCGAGGGCAGCGGCGTCGCACGGCGGTTGGTCGCTACCCCCCGACGGCGTCTCACAGGTCGGCGGTATGAACGGGGGTCCATAAAGCGCGATGTTCGACGGCGCCTTCACGGTGCGCACGAGTGCGGCGAGTTGGTCCGCGATCCCTTCGTGCGCCAGTCGATCCTCGTCGACCGTCGAAAGTTCGTGGTCGTCGATTAGGTCGCTTGGCTGCAGACAGGCTGCTGCAGGCTGACCGTCCATCGGGCATCCCGGCGGGCTTGGTTGCTTGTTCCCTTGCGGTGCGAGTCGCTCGCGTCGCGCCGCGCCGCCCACCCTAAGCAAAGCCAAGCCCGCAGGGCGTGATTTGACGTGTGCGATGGCCAGCAGGGTCGGTTGGACTACTCCCAAGCGATTGCTATTGCGCTCTCCACATCGCCCCATCCAGCCCCGGCAGCGTTGTCAGGTTACGTTGAAGCGGAACTCGACCACGTCGCCGTCCTGCATGACGTAGTCCTTGCCCTCCATGCGGACCTTGCCGGCCTCGCGGGCCTTGGTCATCGAGCCGGCGGCGACGAGGTCGTCGAACGAGACGATCTCGGCCTTGATGAAGCCCTTCTGGAAGTCGGTGTGGATCACGCCGGCGGCCTCGGGGGCGGTAGCACCCTTGCGGACCGTCCAGGCGCGCGACTCCTTGGGGCCGGCGGTGAGGTAGGTCTGCAGGCCGAGGGTGTCGAAGCCGACCCGGGCGAGCACCTCGAGGCCGGGCTCGGTGACGCCGGCCTCGGCGAGGAACTCCACCGCCTCCTCGTCGTCGAGCTCGATGAGCTCGGACTCGAACTTGGCGTCGAGGAAGATCGCCTCGGACGGGGCGACGAGCTCGCGCATCCGGTCCTTGAGCTCCTCGTCCTGGAGCTCGTCGGCGTCGCAGTTGAACACGTAGATGAACGGCTTGGCGGTCAGCAGCGAGAGCTCGCGCAGGGCCGCGCGGTCGATCGAGGTGGCGATGATCGGCGTACCGGCCTCGAGCGCGGCCTGCGCCTCCCTGGCGGCCTCCAGGTTCGCGACCAGGTCCTTGACCTTCCGCGACTCCTTCTCCAGCCGCGGGATCGCCTTCTCGACCGTCTCCAGGTCGGCCAGGACCAGCTCGGTCTGGATGGTGGAGATGTCGTTGCCCGGGTTGACCTCGCCCTCCACGTGGGTGACGTCCTCGTCGCGGAAGACACGCGTCACCTGGCAGATCGCGGCCGACTCGCGGATGTGCGCGAGGAACTTGTTGCCGAGGCCCTCACCCTGGGAGGCACCGCGGACGATGCCCGCGATGTCGACGAACTCCACGGTCGCGGGCAGAATCCGCTCGGAGGAGAACAGCTCCGCGAGCACGGGCAGCCGCGCATCGGGTACGCCGACCACGCCGACGTTGGGCTCGATCGTCGCGAACGGGTAGTTCGCCGCGAGCACGTCGTTCTTGGTCAGCGCGTTGAAGAGCGTCGACTTGCCCGCGTTGGGGAGTCCGACGATGCCGATGGTGAGTGCCACGTGGGCGGAGTCTAGGTGCGGAGCGCACCGCGCCCCGAATCACGAGGACTCACTCCACGCGGCGCTCCACGACCCGCGTCTCGTCCGCGGCCACGGTGCCGTCGGCGGACTCGTACTCGTGCGTGACGACCTCCTGCCGCTTCACCCGCGACCGCAGGATGAAGCCGACCCCGCCGAGCATCAGGATCACGCCGAGCACGCGGGTGTCGATCCAGGTGCCGTCGGAGCGGATCGCGAACGTGAAGATCGCACCGATGATGATCAGGACAATTCCTGGCGCCATAACGACCCGGTACCCAGTTCCGCCGCCTACTGTCGGGCCATGGCCCAGATGAGCATGAACAAGGCGATCCACGGCGCCTTCCGGCGGGACCTGGCTCGGTTCCTCGACGCCTTCGACCGCTTCTCCGACGGCGACACCCGACGGGCCGCCGACCTGGGGCGGGCGTGGCAGAACTTCGACACCGAGCTCGACCACCACCACCACGGCGAGCACGAGATCGCGTGGCCGGCGCTGCGGGCCGTGGGCGTCAGCGACGAGCTGATCACCCAGCTCGACGGCGAGCACGAGGCGATGGTCACCGCGCTGGAGAAGGCGCGCGGCGCCGTGAAGACCTTCGCCGTGAGCGCCACCAAGGGGGACGCGGACGTCGCCCGGGAGGCGGTCGCGTCGCTGCAGGCGGTGATGGAGACGCACATGACCCACGAGGAGGCCGAGATCGAGCCGGTCTTCCTCGCCAACGAGGGCTCGGAGCCGCTCAAGGAGATGGGTAGGAAGTTCGGCCGGGAACGTTCGCCGATGGCGGCCGGCCGGTTCTTCGCCTGGGTCAGCGACGGCGCCTCGCCCGAGGAGACCGCGGCGATCAAGGAGCAGGTGCCGGGACCGGTGCTGCTCCTGATCGGCGGGCTGTTCGGGCGTGGCTACCGGCGCGAGGTCGCCCCGGTCTGGCGGGCCTGACCGCACCAGCGGATAGCCTCGGTCCTCGTGCGGATCGCCACCTGGAACGTCAACTCGCTGCGCTCGCGGATCGACCGGGTCGAGGCCTTCCTCGACCGCCACGACATCGACGTGCTCGCCGTGCAGGAGACCAAGGCGCGCGAGGACCAGCTGCCGCTGATGGGGCTGCAGGCGCGGGGGTACGAGATCGCGGCCGCCGGGGTCGACCAGTGGAACGGCGTGGCGATCATCAGCCGGGTCGGGATCGAGGACGTCGCCGTCGGCTTTCCCGGCATGCCCGGCTGGGGTGAGCCGCTCGCCGCGGAGGCCCGGGCGGTGGGCGCGACCTGCGGCGGCGTACGTCTCTGGAGCCTCTACATCCCCAACGGCCGCAAGCCGGACGACCCGCACTACGTCTACAAGCTCGACTGGATGGACCGGCTGCGCGATGCCGCCCAGGCGTGGCTCGGCGAGCAGACCGCGCTCGTGGGCGACTGGAACGTGTGCCCGACCGACGAGGACGTGTTCGCCCCCGAGCAGTTCAAGAACTCCACCCACGTGACCCCTGCCGAGCGGGCGGCGTTCCAGCGGTTCCTCGACGACGGGTACGCCGACGTGGTGCGCCCCTACTGCCCGGGTCCCGGCGTCTACACCTACTGGGACTACTACCGGCAGCGGTTCGAGCGGAACCGCGGACTGCGGATCGACTTCGTCCTCGGCTCGCCCTCCTTCGCGGACCGGGTGACCGGTGCCTTCATCGACCGCGACGAGCGCGACCCGGCCCAGGGCACCGGCTCCCCCTCCGACCACGCGCCCGTGGTCGTCGACCTGGACTGACCTCGCCGATCAGCTGCTCCGCTCCTCCTCGAGGCGCTCCTTGCTGCGGATCAGCCTGAGCAGCGTCACGAGCCCCAGCCCGCCCGCCATGTTGCCGAGCAGCACCGGGACGACGAACGCGAGCCAGTCGCCGTAGCCGAAGGGCGCGTCCCCGGTGTGCAGCGCGCCGAAGATCAGCAGCGAGTCCAGGATCGAGTGGAACATCTCGGTGCCGGCGAGCAGGTACCCGGCGATCACGGCCGCGACGATCTTCGCCGTCATGTCGTCGGTCCCGTGCTGCATGCGGGTCAGCAGGGTCATCACCGCGCCACCGAGCACCGAGAGCACGATCGTCTCGCCGTTGAGCGGTGCGGTCGCGTAGTGGGCGGCGGACTCGACCAGCTGGGCGTTGAGCGAGGGGTAGCCCCACACGACCAGCCACATGATGAGCCAGCCTCCGAGCAAGTTCGCCACGAGCGTGCCCGACCACAGCTTCGCGAGCTGACGGGCCTTCGCCCGCTTGGCCACCACGGTCACGACCGGGACCAGGAAGCCTTCGGTGAACAGCTCGGTGCGGCCGAGCAGGAGCGCGATGAAGCCGACGGAGAAGGCGATGCCGGCAAGGAGCTGCGAGCCGGTCTCGTGGAGCACCACGAGCATCGACAGCACCCCGATGGAGACCTCGGTGCCACCGACGAACCCGGTGACCAGGACCTCTCGCCACGGCCGGCTCAGCCGCTGCATGCCCTCCTCGACCTGGCGGGTGAAGGACTCCTCGAGGACGTCCTCCATCGGCCCGTCGGTGTCGCCGAGCGAACGGCGGTCGTCGGTGGCGTGCTCGGTCTCGTCGTCCACTGGTTCCGCCCGTCGTCCGTCGCCTCGGTGACCCGGTGGTGCCCGCTACGGCGGTTCCCATCCTCCGGAGGACCCCGGGAGGTCAGAGGCGCTGCCAGGCCGGCTTGGCGGCGTAGACGTCGCAGTAGTGCTCCAGGCGCGCGAGGCCGGCGGCCGCGGCCTCGTCGGCGAGCACCGAGACGTGCGGGTGGAGCTGGAGCACCGACGCGGGGCACTGCGCGGTGAGCGGTCCCTCGACGGCGGCAGCGAGCGCCTCGGCCTTGCCGGCACCCGTCGCGAGCAGCAGCAGGTGCCGGGCCCGCAGGATCGTGCCGAGGCCCTGCGTCAGCACGTGCCGGGGCACCTCCTCGGGGCCTCCGAAGAACCGGGCGTTGTCCCGTCGGGTCCGCTCGGTGAGCGTCTTGATCCGGGTCGACGAGCCCAGCGAGGAGCCGGGCTCGTTGAAGGCGAGGTGGCCGTCGGAGCCGATGCCGAGCACCTGCAGGTCGACGCCACCGGCTTCGCGAAGGGCGTCCTCGTAGCGCTCGCCGGCCGTGGCCAGCCCCTCGGGCGACGGGTCGGGTCCCTGCACCCGGTCCTCGGCGATCCCCAGGTCGTCGGTCAGCTCGCGCGCGATCGTCGACCGGTAGCTCTCCGGGTGGCCGGCGGGCAGGCCGACGTACTCGTCGAGGGTGAAGCAGCGGACGTCGTCGTACGCCGGCGCGGTGCCGGCGCGGTGCCGGCGGATCAGCTCGCGGTAGGTCGGGAGCGGCGTGGAGCCGGTGGCGAGGCCGAGCACCGCGGCGGGCCTGGTCCGGACGAGTGCCTCGACGGTGTCCGCCGCGAGCACGGCGACGTCCTCGACGCTGGGGAGCGGGACGACCTCCACTACGACCTCCGGTGGAGCACGCGGCCCCCGACCACCGTGGCGACCACGTCGAGGCGATCGTCGAGCAGGGTGAGGTCACCGCGCGCGCCGGCCTCGATCCGGCCGCGCTGGTCCTCGCCCATCAACCCGGCGGCGGTCGCGGTGCAGGTCGTGACGGCCTCGGCCTGGGTGCAGCCGGTCGTCTCACGGAGGACCCGGAGGCACTGGGAGAGCGACGCTGCCGAGCCTGCGAGCGTGCCGTCGTCCAGGCGGACGGCTCCGTCGCGGACCTCGACGTGCTGGTCGCCCAGCCGGGCCGGTCCGTCCGGCAGGCCGAGAGCGGCGGTGCAGTCGGTGACGGACAGGAACCGGGTCGGGCCGAGCGCGCGCCAGAAGACGGCGAGAGTGGCCGGGTGGAGGTGGTGGCCGTCGGCGATGACGCCGGCCACCAGGCGGCGATCCGCCAGGGCGGTGCCGGCGGCGCCGGGCTCCCGCGCACCGATCGGGGGCATGGCGTTGCCGAGGTGGGTCACGAGCCGCACGCCTCGATCGGTGGCGGCGGTGACCTGGTCGGCCGGGGCGGCGGTGTGGCCGACCGAGACCAGCACACCACGCCCGACGAGCCGCTCGACCACGTCCAGGGCGCCGGGCAGCTCGGGGGCGAGGGTGACCATCGCGACGCCCGCTTCGCGCGACCACCCCGCCACGAGCTCCGCGGACGGGTCGCGCAGCCACCGCTCGGGGTGGGCGCCCTTGCGCGCCGGCGCGATCATCGGTCCCTCGAGGTGCACGCCGAGCGGTACCGCGCCGGCCCAGCCCGGGGGCGGTCCGGCGCGATAGGTCGCCAGCGCCGTCTCGCGGGCCTCCGGGGAGGAGGTGATCACCGTCGGCAGGAACGCGGTGACGCCGTACTCCGGCAGCAGCGCTGCGAGCTCCCAGAGCCGGTGCGGCTCGAGGGTCAGGTCGATGCCCGCCGCGCCGTTGACCTGCAGGTCGATCAGGCCGGGCACCACGACGAGGCCGGTGGCGTCGAGGGTCGTGGCGCCAGGCGCGGAGTCCGCGACGACGACCCCGTCGACGATCGCCACGTCGACCGCGTCGCCCGTGGCGGTCCTGCCCCCTCGGACCAGGAGGTCGCTCACGGGGAGACCCGGCCGAGCAGCGCCGCTCCGACCGCCGCGACGGGCACGTCGGACGGCACGAGCTCGAGTCGCGACGGGAGCTCCAGCGAGCGCAGGAACGGCGACGCCGTGGCCTGAACGGCGAGGGCCCGGGCGACCGCGACCCGCAGATCCTCCCCCACCTGCGCGACGCCACCGCCGAGCAGGACCACCTCGGGGTCCACGGTCAGGGCGACCAGGCGCACGGCATCGGCCACCCGGGCGGCGAACGCGTCCCGCACCCGCACGGCCTTGGCGTCACCGGCGGCGGCCGCGTCGAACAGCGCCCGCGCCGGGGGTACGTCGGTCGCGGGCCACAGCTCGGCGACCGCCGACCCGGAGGCCGCGATCTCCAGGCAGCCGACCTGTCCGCACCGGCAGGGACGGCCCGCGGGGTCGACGGAGATGTGCCCGATCTCCCCCGCGGCGGCGTGGGCTCCACGGCGGAGCCGGCCGTCGAGGATCGACGCCGCGGCGAGCCCGGTGCCGATGCTGAGGTAGACCAGGTCCTGGTGTCCGGTGACGTGGGCGGCACCCAGCGCCGCGGCATTGACGTCGTTGTCGACGACCACCGGTGCGCCGGTGGCGACCGAGAGCAGGTCGGCCAGCGGCAGCCACTCCTCCTCGACGCCGAGGTTGACCGCGTGCTTCACCGCGCCGCGCGCGACGTCGACGATGCCGGGGATGCCGACGCCGACGGTCCCCTCCAGCCGGTGGCCGGTCCGCGCTCGCAGCTCGGTCACGACGTCTGCTGCAGCCGCCACCACCGCATCGGCACCGAGCGGCGTGGTGGTGAGGACCTCGGCCAGCACCCGGCCGTCGCCGTCGGTCGCGACTCCCAGGACCTTGGTCGCCCCGATGTCGAGGCCCACCATCGTCGCCGCGCTCACCTGTCCCACCCTGCCTCTCGCATGATTCCCTCGACCGCCCGCACCGCCGGGCGGGAGCTCCCCCGGGTGCAGATCCGCGGGTGCGGCCGGTCCGCCCATCCCGTGCGCTCCCCCGGCCAGCCCCACTCGACCACGACCGCCGGTCCCTCCACCGCCTGCAGCATGGCACCGACCTCGGGCCGGCGGTGCGCGTCGCGCACCTGCACCACGACCGGCCCGGCGGGCAGCACGTCCCCCGGCGGTACGACGACGTCGGGCTCGAGGCCCCACGGGCCCTCGCCGACGGCGATGTTGGCCGGCGTACCGACGCTCACCACCCGTGCTCCGGCGAGGTCCGGGAGCTCCCCCTCCACGACGAACGCCCCCCGCGCCGCCTCCGTCAGTCCCGCGCACCTGACGTTCTCGTCCGGAGCTGTCCTCGAAGGGGACGGATCCGTCAGGTGCGTTGCCAGGCGGTCGACACGGGCGACGGCGTCGGCGAGCCGCGCAGCCGGCAACCGGCCGGTGCGCACCGCCTCGACGATCGCGGCCTGGATGCGTCGGATCCCGGGCTCGTCCTCGAGCGGACCGATGCAGAGGAGGTCGCAGCCGGCCGCGAGCGCGAGCACCGCGGCCTCGGGGATCCCGCGACCGGCCGAGGCGCCGACCATGTCCAGCGCGTCGCTCACGATCGCGCCCTGGAAACCGAGCCGATCCCGCAGGATCTCCAGCACCGCCGGGGCCAGCGTCGCCGGGAGGAGGTCGTCGATCGCGGGCAGCAGGATGTGCGAGGTCATCACGGCCGCCGCGCCCTCCGCGACCGCGCCGGCGAACGGCACCAGCTCGCGCTCGGCCAGGGCGGCGAGCGGCGCGTCCACGACCGGGAGCGCAAGATGGCTGTCCTGCGCGGTGTCCCCGTGCCCGGGGAAGTGCTTCACGCAGGCCGCGACGCCGTGCGCCTGGAGCCCGCCGACCCACCCGGCGACGTGGCGGGCCACGAGGTCGGCGTCCGCGCCGAAGCTGCGGGTGCCGATCACCGGGTTGTCCGGGTTGCTGTTGACGTCGGCGACCGGGCCCAGGTCGAGGTCGATGCCGACCGCGGCGAGGTCCGCGCCGACCATGCTGCCGACGGCCTCGGTGAGCGCGAGGTCGTCGATCGCACCGAGCGCGGCGGCACCGAGCACCGGGCTGCCGGTGCGGACGTGGAGGCGGGTGACGTCGCCGCCCTCCTCGTCGACGGCGACGAGCGCGCCGGGGCGGGCCGCGTGGATGGCAGCGGTCAGGGCCGCGGCGTCCTCGGTGCGACCGGTGAGGTTCGACCCGAACAGGCAGATCCCTCCGGCTCCGTCGGCGAGCAGCCGGGCCCACTCCGGGGGGAGCTCGGGGCCGCGGAAGGACGGGAGCAGCACCCGCAGGGCCTGCTCCTCGACAGGTGCGGTCATCCCTTCACCGCCCCCGCTGTCAGCCCCGACACCATCCGGCGCTGGATCAGCAGGAAGAAGACGATCACGGGGATCGTGATCAGCGTCGAGGCGGCCATGATCGCGCCCCAGTCGACGCCGCGGGTGCGGGACTCCGCGAACCCGACGAGCCACACCGGGAGGGTCTGCTTGCCGGGATCGGTCATCACCACGAGCGCGAGCGTGAACTCGTTCCACGCCTGGATGAAGCCGAACACCCCGGTGGCCA
The DNA here is from genome assembly GCF_039537325.1 of Nocardioides panacisoli. Classification (GTDB taxonomy): domain Bacteria; phylum Actinomycetota; class Actinomycetes; order Propionibacteriales; family Nocardioidaceae; genus Nocardioides; species Nocardioides panacisoli. Next base: position 394,958 of record NZ_BAABAH010000001.1, on the reverse strand, counting down.
CCAGCCCGGGCGCGAGCAGCGGCAGGGTCACCCGGAAGAACGCCTGGAACCGCGAGCAGCCGTCCATCATCGCGGCCTCCTCGAGCTCGCGCGGGACGCCCTCGACGAACCCGCGCAGGGTCCACACCGTGAACGGGAGGACGCTCGCGACGTACACCAGCGTGAGGCCGAGCACCGAGTTGAGCAGGCTCATCCCCTCGAGCATCTTGTACTGGCTGATGAACAGTCCCTCCGCGGGGATCATCTGGATCAGCAGCAGCGCGAGGATGAAGGTCCGGCGGCCGCGGAACCGGAACCGGCTGACCGCCACCGCGGCGAGGAAAGCGAAGAAGAGCGCGGCGACGACCGTGAGCAGGGTGACGCTGAGGCTGGAGACCAGCGCGTCCGCGAAGGCGTGGCCGGCGAAGACCCTCCCGTAGTTGTCCAGGTTCCCGCCGAACGGCAGCCAGACCGGGTCGGGGCTGCGGATCTCGTTGCGCGGCAGGAAGGACCGGCTCACCATCCAGTACACCGGGAAGAGGCAGGTCAGCAGGACGGCGATGCCGACGACGTCGGCGACGACCCGCACCGCGGGTGAGGTACGACGAGCCATCAGTCCTCCTCCTGCCTCAGCATCATCCGGATGTACGGCGCCGTGAGCGCCACGGTGAGCACGAGCATGAACATCGCGGCGGCCGCTGCCGTCCCGAAGTGGCCGCCCTTGATCCCGAGGGCGTAGATGTAGGTCCCGAGCAGGTTCGTGTCGTGGGTGACGCCGCCGGCCTTCTGCAGCGTGTAGATCTGGGTGAAGACCCGCAGGTCCCAGATCACCTGCAGCAGCCCGACCACCAGCAGCACCGGCCGCACGGCCGGCAGCACGACGTGGACGAACCGCTGCCACGCCCCGGCGCCGTCGATCTCGGCGGCCTCGAGCACGTCCTCGGGCACCTGGGTGAGGCCGGCGTACAGGGTGAACACCACGAACGGCACGCTCATCCACACGACGACCAGGGTCGCGACCGCGTAGAACGAGAGCGGGTGCAGCAGCCACGAGTGGTGGTCGAAGTCGCCGCCGGCGCGAGTCAGCAGCCAGTTGACGACGCCGTACTCGGTGTCGAACAGGAACTGCCAGACCGTCAGCGCCGCCACCACCGGCATCGCCCATGCCACCAGCAGCCCGACCTGGGTGGCGACCCGGACGATCCCGTGCATGCGGGTCATCAGCAGCGCGATGCCCAGCCCGATCCCGAACGTCAGGCCGGCGTTCACGAAGCAGAACACCACCGTCCGGAGCACGACCTGCCAGGTGTAGGGGTCGCTCACCAGCTGGGTGTAGTTGTCCAGGCCCACCCAGTCCGGCGGCTGCCCGAACTGCTGCGCCAGGCCGAAGTCCTGCAGCGACAGCACCACCTGCCGGCCCAGCGGATAGCCGAGGGCGAGCAGCAGCAGCGCGGCCGCCGGCAGCACCAGGCCGTAGGGCAGCGGGGTACGCCGCGCGCGGGGCCGGCCGGACATCGGGGTCTCCTCGGGGTGGTCGGTCCGCTCACGGTACGGCGCACCGCCGGCGCTGGGGTCGCGCCGGGCGGGCGCCGTACTCGTGCTCATGGCCTCAGTTCAGCTCGCCCTCGATCTTCTGATCGGCGTCGGAGGCGAGCTGCTCGACGTCGCCGCCCTGGGCGATCTGGCTGAACAGGTCCTCCAGGATCCTGCTGCCCTCGACCGAGGCCCAGTTCTGCGCGGCCGGGGTCAGCTTGGCGTTCGACGCGGCCTCGATCGTCGCGTGGGCGAATTCATCGTCGCCCAGCTCGGAGGCGAGCGACTGCCGCGCCGGGGTGAGGCCGTTGGCCGCCAGGATCTTCTGGTAGTCGTCGCTCAGCATCAGCGCGACGGCGTCCTGGGCGAGGTCCTGGTTGGGCGACTTCGCCGAGATCGCGATGTCGGAACCGCCCAGCAGCACCGGAGCGGGCTGCCCGTCGGAGCCCGGCAGCGCGAAGACGCCGATCTTCTTGGCGAGGTCGGGGCACCCCGACTTCGGGTCGGTGAGCATCCCCATCACCCAGCCCGGCCGCGACATCATGCCGATCTGGCCGGCGCAGAACGGCGTGACCGGGTCGGCCTCGTTGGCGTCCGCCGGTGCGCCCGACGCCTGCTGGAAGACCTGCTGCACGGTGGTGAGCCCGTCGATCGACTCCGGCGCGGACAGGTCGCCCTTCCACCCGTCGCCGTCCTGGACGGCGAAGTCGCCTCCGGCGTCCCAGAGGAACGCGGCGCCGTCGCGCCAGTCCTGGCCGGGCAGCCAGTAGCCCGAGAAGTTCGGGTCGTCGCTGGCCTGCTTGAGCTTGATCGCGGTGTCGACGAACTCGTCCATCGTCGTCGGCACTTCCAGGCCGGCGTCGGCGAGCAGGTCCTTGCGGTAGAAGACGTACGTCGACCCCGCGTAGTAGGGCACCGCGTAGGTCTTGCCGTCCACGGTCGCGCCGTCGACGAAGCCCGGCAGCAGGTCGTCCCCGCCGAGGTCGGACAGCTGGTCGGTGAGGTCGCTGAACGCGCCGACCGTCGTGAAGGTGGGCGCCTGGGTGTTGCCCACCTCGACCACGTCGGGCGTCTGGTCCGCCGAGGTCAGTGCCGTGGTGAGCCGCTCGACCAGCCCGTCCCAGTCCTGCTCCTCGATGGTGAGCGTGGAACCGGGGTGGTCGTCCTCGAAGGTCTTCTTCAACCAGTCACGGGCGTCCTGCGGGGTGTCCGCACCGTTGAGCCAGACCACGATGTCGGCCTTCTCCGGACCCCCGCCCTTAGCGTCGCCGCTGTCGTCGGAGCCACACGCGCTGGTGACGCCCAGCAGGGCGGTCACGGCCGCGACGGCCACTGTCTTGTAGATGCGCACCGCTTCGTTCCTTCACTTCTCGGACGGACCCGTTGGGGGACCGTGGTGGAGGGGCGTCAGGACACCCCGAGCTCGCCGGCGAGGACCAGCCCGGTCGCACCGACCAGGACTCCGTCGTCCCCGAGCTTGGTGACGCGGACGTCGAAGTCGTCCGCGGACACCGGCATGACCCGCTCCCGTACGGCGGCCGCGGCCACCTCGGCGAGCGGAGCGACGAGGTCGGACGGTCCACTGAGGACCACCTCGCCGAGATTGAGGGTCGCCACGACGGGCGCGAGCGCCGTACCGAGGCGGCGGCCGGCGTCGGCGATCACGTCGGCGGTCGCCTCGCCGCGGGCGATCCGGCGGCGCAGCCGCGGCACGGCCACGAAGGTCTCCAGGCAGCCGCGCCGCCCGCACGCGCACTCGTCCCCGTCGGGGTCGACGGTGACGTGGCCGATCTCGCCGGCCGCTCCGCCGCGTCCGTGGACGAGGGTGCCGCCCAGCACCACACCGGCGCCCACACCGGTGCTGAGCCGGAGCAGCATCAGGCCGCCCTCGGCTCCACCGCCGAACGTGTACTCCCCCATCACCGCCGTGTTCGCGTCGTTGGCGACGTACACCGGGACGTCCAGCGCCTTCGTCAGCGCCTCGGCCAGCGGCACGTCGAACCAGTCCAGGTTGGGGGCGGCGAGCACGTCACCCTCGCGGGAGACCACGCCGGGGGTCGCGACCCCGACGCCGAGGACCGGCCGTGAGCTCGAGGCGGTGAGGCCGCCGGCGAAGTCGCGGACGACCGCCAGCGCCTCCGCGCCGCGCAGCCCCCGGAGCGGGCGGGCGTCGCGGCTGATCACCTCGCCGGTCAGGGTGAGGACGGCGCCGGCGACCTGGTCGTCCACCGAGAGGTCGACGGCCACCACGTGCTTCGCGTCCGGCACCAGCCCGACCATCGTGGGCGGCTTGCCGACCCGGTTCTCGGTGGGGGCGCCGAGCTCGGCGACCAGTCCTTCCTGCAGCAGCTCGGCGACGAGGTCGGAGACCGTCACCCGGGTCAGCCCGCTGCTGCGGGCGAGGTCCGCGCGGCTGGCCGGGCCGGCGGCGAACAGGTGCTGGAGCAGCATGGACCGGTGGTGCCGGCGGGAGTCCGCACGCTGGAGCTTGGTGCGGCCGCGGAGCGGGCGGTCGAGCGGGCTGCGTCCGGACATGTTTGTTAGTTCAGCATACTTACATATACGGTGGCAAGCGTTCGGAGAGATCTGGGTCACGTCGACCCCGCTCAGGCAAGGAGAACGCGATGGCCACCATCACCCTCGACCGGGCCCAGCGGTGGTACGCCGGCGCCGACCGCCCGGCCGTCCCCGGCATCGAGCTGGAGGTCCGCGACGGGGAGCTCCTCGTGCTCGTCGGGCCGTCCGGGTGCGGCAAGTCGACGACGCTGCGGATGCTCGCCGGCCTCGAGCAGGTCGACGACGGCCGGATCCTCATCGGCCCGCGGGACGTCACCGAGCTCCCACCGAAGGACCGCGACATCGCGATGGTCTTCCAGAGCTATGCGCTCTACCCCCACAAGTCGGTGCGCGACAACATCGGCTTCGCGCTGCGGATGGCCAAGGTCCCTCGACCCGAGCGCGAGCAGCGCGTCGCTGCCGCTGCCGAGATGCTCGGCCTGACCGAGTACCTCGACCGCCGGCCGAAGGCGCTCTCGGGCGGTCAGCGGCAGCGGGTGGCGATGGCGCGGGCGATCGTGCGCCAGCCGCAGGTGTTCTGCATGGACGAGCCGCTCTCCAACCTCGACGCGAAGATGCGGGTGCGCACCCGCGGCGAGATCGCCCGGCTGCAGCGCTCGCTCGGCGTCACCACGGTCTACGTCACCCACGACCAGGTCGAGGCCATGACCATGGGCGACCGGGTCGCGGTCATGGACGAGGGCGAGATCCAGCAGGTCGACACGCCGCTGGCGCTCTACGACCGCCCGGCCAACCTGTTCGTCGCGGGCTTCATCGGCTCGCCCCCGATGAACCTGTTCGCGATGCCGAGCGACGGCGGGTCCGTCCGGCTCGGCGGACAGGACGTCCCGCTCGGCGCCGTCGTGGGCCAGCAGCCCCTGCCGGCGCTGGTCACGGTCGGCGTACGGCCCGAGGGGTGGGAGCTGGTCGGCGCCGGCGACGGGCTCGCCGTACGGGTCGACCTGGTCGAGGAGCTCGGCTCGGACAGCTTCGCCTACGGCGAGGCCGGGCTCGACGGCACGGCCGTGCCGGTCGTCGTACGGCTGCCCCGGCGCGACGCCGTGCCCGCCGACGGCATCGTCCACGTCGCCGTCCGACCGGGCGCGGTGCACGTCTTCGACACGGCGACCGGGCTCAGGCTCGGCGCCTGACCACTCTGCGTACGGCGTGCCGCGCCCACGAAGGCCGGTGGCGCGCCTAGCGTGGAGCTGCGATGAATCATGCGCCGACCATCTGGGAGGAGGGCCGCGAGCCCGGGAACGAGGTCGCGGCTCTGCTCGTCGCGCTGCTGCTCACCGCGATGGTCGTCGACGTGCTGCTCTCGCACCCGCTCGGCCTGTTCTTCGACCTGGCCTTCGTCACCCTGTGCGTGGGCGCGGCGCTCGCCGTACGGCCCTCCGACTTCTTCGTGGTCGGGGTGCTGCCGCCGCTGGCGATGCTCACGACGGTGCTGCTGCTTGCGATCGCCGAGCCCGAGGCGGTGGCCAGCCCCCACGACGGCGTGGTCCAGGCGACGGTGTCCGGGCTCTCGCGCCACGGCGTGGCGCTGGTGACCGGTTACTTCCTCTGCCTGGGCCTGCTCGCTGTGCGTCGGCGGGTCGCCGACGCACAGCGCTGAGGCCGCGGTCAGCCCTGGGGGACGGCGCCGTCGTACTTGACGGTGTCGGCGGCGCAGACAATCCGGTGGCCGCCCTTCTTGACGACCTTCCGGTCCACGATCGCCTTGAAGTGGCCGGGGTTGATCTTGTTGCCGTCGAAGACGATCGACCACCTGCCGTTGGCATTGGTGGTGTCCGCACCGGCACGGACGCCGTCGTCCGTCTGGCGGAGGACCACGTGGCGACCCGCCTCGCAGATCGCCTTGTCGGACTTCACCTTGCCGAAGAACTTGACGTGGTCGACGTCGGAACCGTCGAACCCCGTGACCGTGACGGTGCTCTCCACGGATCCGGCCGCGTGGGCGGGGATGGTGGCACCGGCGATCACGGTTCCGGCGGCGACGAGGCTGGCCGCGCAGATCTTGACTGTGGGAAGCATCCGCTCTCCTGACGGGTAGTTGGCGCCCGGCGGGTGCACGGGGCTGCCATCACATACCGCGCCCGGGAGCCGGCAAAACCCCGGTCTAGACCGACGGGTCGATAATCAGTCGGCGCCGACCAGGTGCGGGTCGCCGGCACCCTTCCGCACGACCTCGGGATAGCCCTCGGACCAGTCGATGACCGTCGTCGGCTCGGCCGGCGTCTCACCGGCCTCGATGACGACGTCCACGTCGTGGTCGAGGTCCTCCTTGATCTCCCAGCCCATGGTCCGCGGCTCGGTCTCGCCCGGCAGGATCAGGGAGCTCGACAGCAGTGGCTCCCCGAGCAGGTCCAGCAGCTCGCGGACGAGGACGTGGTCGGGGATGCGGACGCCCACCGTGCGCTTCTTCGGGTGCATCAGCCGGCGCGGCACCTCCGGCATCGCGGGCAGGATGAACGTGAAGGGCCCCGGCGTCGCCGCGCGGATCGCACGGAACGCCGCGTTGTCGACGTGCACGAGCTGGCCCAGCTGGGAGAAGTCCCGGCACACCAGCGTGAAGTGGTGCCGGTCGTCCAGACCGCGGATCCGCAGGATCCGGTCGCGGCCGTCGCGATTGCCGATCCGGCAGCCGAGCGCGTAGCCGGAGTCCGTCGGGTAGGCGATCAGCGCGTCGTCGTGCAGCGCGTCGACCACCTGCTGCAGCAGCCGCGGCTGCGGGTTGTCCGGGTGTACGTCGAGGAAGCGCGCCATCGCAGCGGGATCAGATCCGGCCCGCGGCCTTGAGGTCGCGGCGCAGCTCCTTCGGCAGGGCGAAGGTGAGCGACTCCTCGGCCGTGAGCACCGCACGGCCGTCGGGGTAGCCGTGCTCGGCGAGGTAGCCGAGCACGCCCTGGACCAGGTCGTCGGGCACCGAGGCGCCCGAGGTGACGCTGACCTTGTCGACGCCCTCGAGCCACGCCTCGTCGATCTCGGAGGCGTCGTCCACGCGGTAGGCCGCCTTGGCGCCCGCCTCGAGCGCGACCTCGACCAGGCGGACCGAGTTGGAGGAGTTGCCGGACCCCACGACGATCACCAGGTCGGCGTCGGCGCCGATCTCCTTGACCGCCACCTGCCGGTTCTGGGTGGCGTAGCAGATGTCGTCGCTCGGCGGGTCCTCCAGCTGCGGGAACTTCGCGCGGAGTCGCCGTACGGTCTCCATCGTCTCGTCCACGCTGAGCGTGGTCTGCGAGAGCCACGCGAGCTTGGCATCGGCGGGGAGCTCCAGGCCGTCGACGTCGTCGGGGTGCTCGACGAGCACGGTCTTCTCGGGGGCCTCCCCCGCCGTGCCCTCGACCTCCTCGTGGCCGGCGTGGCCGATCAGCAGGATCGTGTAGCCCTCGCGGTCGAACCGCCGGGCCTCGTGGTGGACCTTGGTGACCAGCGGGCAGGTGGCGTCGATGGTCTTCAGGCCGCGCTCGGCCGCCTGCGCGTGCACGGCCGGGGAGACCCCGTGCGCGGAGAAGACCACGGTCTGGCCCTCGGGGACCTCGTCGAGCTCCTCGACGAAGACCGCGCCGCGCTTCTCGAGGTTCGACACGACGTGCTTGTTGTGCACGATCTGCTTGCGGACGTAGACGGGGGCGCCGTAGAGGTCGAGCGCCTGCTCGACGGTCACCACCGCGCGGTCCACACCGGCGCAGTAGCCGCGCGGGTCCGCGAGCAGCACCTGCCGCTCCGCGTCCTCCGCGGACAGGAAGCGGGGCGTGCCCAGGTCGGTGGTGCTGCTGCTCATGCCCTCGAGTCTACGGTCGCGTCGTCCCCGCCCGAATTCGCCGAGTCGGCAGGAACTTGGAGAAAAACGCGCCGAGTCGGCAGAAACTTGTGGGCGCGGGGCCCAAGTTTCTGCCGACTCGGCGATGATTCAGGCGTCGGAGTCCTTGTCGGACTCCGGCTCCGCGGCGGTCTCCTCGACCTCGGGCTCGGTGGCCTCGACCTCGGGCTCGGTGGCCTCGACCTCGGGCTCGGTGGCCTCGACCTCCGGAGCCTCGTCCGCCACGACGCTGCCCTCCGGCGACGCCTCCTCGGCGAGCTCGGTCGGCGGCTCCTCGACGGCGGTCGGAGCCGGCGTGGCGGGCTGGTCGGCGGCCTTCTTCGCCTTCGGCTTGGCCGCCGCCGGCTTGTAGGCCTCGCTCACGATCTCGATCACGGCCATCGGCGCGTTGTCGCCGTGGCGCGGACCGATCTTCGTGATCCGGGTGTAGCCGCCCGGACGCTCGGAGAAGGTCGGCGCGATCTCGGTGAAGAGGTGGTGGACCACGCCCTTGTCGGTGATCGCCTTGAGGACCTCGCGGCGCTGGTGCAGCGGGTTCTCACCCAGGTGGGCCTTCTTCGCCTTGGTGATCAGCTTCTCGGCGTAGGGCCGCAGGGTGCGGGCCTTGGCCTCGGTCGTGGTGATCCGACCGTGCTCGAACAGCTGGGTCGCCAGGTTGCGGAGGATCAGCCGCTGGTGGGCCGGGCTACCGCCGAGGCGGGGACCCTTCTTGGGCTTGGGCATTGCTTCTCTCGTTTCTCCCCGGCCGTGCTAGGTACCGGGGTAGTGGCTTCCGGGTGGTCCCGGAATCGATCAGAACTCGTCGGTCTCGAGGTAGGTGGTCTCGTCGCCCTCGTCGTCGCCGTACGCCGCCAGGGCCGCGTGCGGGTCGAAGCCGGGCGCGCTGTCCTTGAGGGACAGACCCATCTCGTGCAGCTTGGCCTTGACCTCGTCGATCGACTTCGCACCGAAGTTGCGGATGTCGAGCAGGTCCTGCTCCGAGCGGCTGATGAGCTCACCCACGGTGTGGATGCCCTCGCGCTTGAGGCAGTTGTAGGACCGCACCGTGAGCTGCAGGTCCTCGACCGGAAGGGCGAGGTCGGCAGCGAGCTGCTCGTCGACGGGCGACGGGCCGATGTCGATGCCCTCGGCCTCGACGTTGAGCTCGCGGGCCAGGCCGAACAGCTCGACCAGCGTCTTGCCGGCCGACGCGATGGCGTCGCGCGGCAGGATCGACGGCTTGGTCTCGACGTCGATGATCAGCTTGTCGAAGTCGGTGCGCTGCTCGACACGGGTGGCCTCGACCTTGTAGGTCACCTTGAGGACCGGGCTGTAGATCGAGTCGACCGGGATCCGGCCGATCTCGTTGTCGGCACCCTTGTTCTGCACGGCCGAGACGTAGCCGCGGCCGCGCTCGACGACGAGCTCCATCTCGAGCTTGCCGTTGTCGGACAGGGTCGCGATCTTCAGGTCGGGGTTGTGGACCTCGACACCGGCCGGGGGCGCGATGTCGGCGGCCGTCACGTCACCGGCACCCGACTTGCGCAGGTACATGGTGACCGGCTCGTCGTGCTCGGAGGAGACCACGAGACCCTTGAGGTTCAAGATGATCTCGGTGACGTCCTCCTTCACGCCCTCGACGGTCGAGAACTCGTGCAGGACGCTGTCGATCTTGATGCTCGTGACCGAGGCACCGGGGATCGACGACAGGAGGGTACGGCGGAGCGAGTTGCCGAGCGTGTAGCCGAAACCCGGCTCCAGCGGCTCGATGACGAACCTCGACCGGAACTGGTCGACCGAGTCCTCCGAAAGGGCGGGGCGCTGTGCGATGAGCACTGTGTTCTTTCCTTTCCGGGCCGACCGCTATATGAGGGCCCAGACGTGGTGCTGGTGGGGAGAGGGACGGCGAACTACTTCTTGGAGTAGTACTCCACGATCAGCTGCTCCTGGACCGGGATGTCGATCTGCTCGCGCACCGGCAGCTGGTGCACCAGGATCCGCATCCGCGACGGCAGGGCCTCGAGCCAGGCCGGCACGATCCGCTCGCCGTGAGTCTCACGGGCGACGATGAACGGCGTCATCTCGAGCGACTTCTCCCGGACGTCGATGATGTCGTACTGCGACACCTGGAACGACGGGATGTCGACCTTGTGGCCGTTCACCAGGAAGTGACCGTGGGCCACGAGCTGGCGAGCGTGCCGGCGGGTCCGGGCGAAGCCGGCGCGGTAGACGACGTTGTCGAGGCGGCACTCCAGCAGCTGGAGGAGGTTGTCACCGGTCTTGCCCTGGCGACGAGCGGCCTCCTCGTAGTAACGGTGGAACTGCTTCTCGAGCACGCCGTAGGTGAAGCGGGCCTTCTGCTTCTCCTGCAGCTGGTTGCGGTACTCGCTCTCCTTGATCCGCGCGCGGCCGTGCTGGCCCGGCGGGTAGGGGCGCTTCTCGAAGGCGGCGTCGCCGCCGATGAGGTCGACACCGAGACGGCGCGACTTCTTGGTCATGGGGCCGGTGTAGCGGGCCATGTTCCTACGCTCTCTTTCTCAGTCTCGGGTCAGACGCGCCGGCGCTTGGGCGGGCGGCAACCGTTGTGCGGGGTGGGGGTGACGTCCTGGATGGTGCCGACCTCGAGGCCGATCGCACCCAGGGACCGGATCGCCGTCTCGCGACCCGAGCCCGGGCCCTTGACGAAGACGTCGATCTTCTTCATGCCGTGCTCCATCGCCCGGCGCCCCGCGGCCTCGGCGGCCATCTGCGCGGCGTACGGGGTGGACTTGCGGGAGCCCTTGAAGCCGACGGTGCCGGCGGACGCCCACGAGATCACCGCACCGGTCGGGTCGGTGATCGTGACGATCGTGTTGTTGAACGTGCTCTTGATGTGGGCCTCGCCCTGAGCGACGTTCTTCTTCTCCTTGCGGCGCACCTTCTTCGCGGCGCCTGCGCGAGCCTTGGGAGGCATGCGTTATCTCCTTGAGTAAAGCTGGTCGGAGGTCAGTGAGATCGGATTTCGGGACGGTCGCTGCGCGACCTCCTCAATCACCGGTCAGATCACTTGGCCTTCTTCTTGCCGGCAACCGTGCGCTTCGGGCCCTTGCGGGTACGAGCGTTGGTCTTGGTGCGCTGACCGCGGACCGGAAGGCCCATGCGGTGACGGCGACCCTGGTAGCTGCCGATCTCGATCTTGCGACGGATGTCGGCCTGGACCTCGCGACGGAGGTCACCCTCGATCTTGAAGTTGGCTTCGATCTCGTCACGGAGCTTGACCAGCTCCTCGTCGCCCAGCTCGTGGACGCGGAGGTCCGGGTTGACCCCGGTCGCGGCCAGCAGCTGCTGGGCGCGGGTACGGCCGATGCCGTAGATGTAGGTGAGAGCGACCTCGATGCGCTTGTCACGCGGGAGGTCGACACCAACGAGGCGTGCCATGAATGGCGGTCCCTTCGGGTTTCACGGTGGTCTGGTCGTGATGCGTCTGAGATGTCTGATCTCAGCTCCGGCCATCCGTTCCGGAGGTGGTTCGGTCTCAGCCCGTTGGTCGAGCCTCGAGACCTAAGCGATCACGTGGTTGAGGTGTATTCAGTTGGGCACCAGTCGGTGGTCGAGCCGGTGGGCTCAGCCCTGGCGCTGCTTGTGGCGCGGGTTCTCGCAGATCACCATGACGCGGCCGTGGCGACGGATCACCTTGCACTTGTCACAGATCGGCTTCACGCTCGGGTTGACCTTCATGAGTCAGCCCTTTCTGTTGCGGCGGGTCACTTGTAGCGGTAGACGATGCGCCCGCGAGAGAGGTCGTACGGCGAAAGCTCCACGACGACCCGGTCCTCAGGGAGGATCCGGATGTAGTGCTGGCGCATCTTCCCGCTGATATGAGCAAGGACCTTGTGGCCGTTGCTCAGCTCCACGCGGAACATCGCGTTAGGAAGGGCCTCCACGACGGAGCCCTCCATCTCGATGACGCCTTCTTTCTTCGCCATGCCGTCCTTCTGGTTGGGTGCTGTCTTCCGGCCGGCCCGGGAACCTCCGCTGGCGCGGTGGACCTCGTGCAGCCATGGCGACGTGCTCAAATCCCTCCCCCAGGAGCACCTGGAGACGGGCAGCCGCGAGCACGACGACACAGACCCACGTTGGGCCGACATGCCAGTCTAGTCAGACCTCTTCACGATCTCCCAATCGACAAGAGCTCCAAGGTCCTCTCCCGGGCGGGTGCCGCGTCGGAGGGGGTGCCGGCCACGGCTCCGCCGACGGGGTTGACCATCACCTCGTCGACGTCGTACGTCGCCGCCAGCTCCTCGAGCTCCGCACGCGCCTGGTCCGCGTCCCCGACGACCCAGCGGCTGCGCATCGAGTCGAGCAGCTGCTGGTGGCCGGGCGCGAGGCCCTCGGCGAGCCGCACCCGGGCCTCCTCGACCAGCGGCTGCGGCGTGAGCTGCTGCCCGGTCCGGAGCGCGACCATCTGGAGCAGCTGCGGCGCGGCGAGCCGCTCGGCCTCCTCCGCCGAGTCGGCGACGGCGGCGTTGACGGTGAGGAACGTCCGCGGCTCGGCCAGCTCGGGCGAGGGCTTGAAGGTGCTGCGGTAGAGCTCCAGCGCCTCCGCGGTGCCGCGGCCGGAGAAGTGGTGCGCGAAGACGTAGGGCATCCCCTTCTCCGCCGCGAGCCGGGCCGAGTAGTCCGAGGAGCCGAGCAGCCAGATCATGGGCACCGAGCCCGCGGCCGGCGTCGCCTTCAGGACGTGGGTGCTGCCGCGCAGGGCGAGCCCCACACCGTCGGGCTCCATCATCGCGAGCACGTTGTCGACGTACTCCGGGAAGTGGCTGACGGCCTCGTCGGACACCCCGCCTGCGCCGTGCCGCAGCGCCCAGCTGGTGACCGGGTCGGTGCCCGGCGCGCGGCCGATGCCGAGGTCGATCCGGCCGGGGTACGCCGCCTCGAGCAGCGCGAACTGCTCGGCCACCACCAGCGGCGCGTGGTTGGGCAGCATCACGCCGCCCGACCCGACCCGGATCCGCTCGGTGCCCGCGGCGACCATGCCGATGAGCACCGGTGGGTTCGTGGCCGCCACCGCGGGCATGTTGTGGTGCTCCGCGAGCCAGTACCGGCGGTAGCCGAGCCGGTCCGCGACCCGCGCGAGCGACAACGACGCGCGGATCGCGTCCCCCGTCGTCTGGTCGGTGCGCACCGGCACCAGGTCGAGCACGGAGAGGGCGAGATCGGTCACCCCTGGTCAAGGCGGGACACCCGGCCGGCATTCCCGGTGAGCCGGGTCGCGAGCACCGCGAGCGCCGTGGTGCCGGCCGCCAGCCACCACAGGCTCCGCTCGAAGGCGACGTCGGCGCCCCTGGCCGTGGCACCGAAGTAGACGATGCCGATGAGCGCCACCCCGACCGCGTTGCCGAGCTGCTGGACCGTCGAGAGCGCACCGCTGACGGTCGCGGCGTGCCGCGGCTCCACCGCGCCCATCACCGAGCCCACCAGGGCGCTCAGGCACACGCCCATGCCGGCGCCCGCCACGACCAGCCCCGGAACGAGCCACAGCACGTCGCCGCCGGTGCCGATCGAGCCGACGGCCAGCAGCACCAGCAGGTGCCCGCACGTGAAGGCGGCCGCACCGCCGACGACGGCCCCGCCGCCGAACCGCGCCACGAGCGGGGCCGCCCGACGGGTGCCGACCATGTAGGCCAGCGCCATGGGCGTGAACACCAGCCCCGACGGCAGCGGGCCCAGGCCCCGGCCGACCTGCAGGTAGAGGGCGAGCACCATGAAGTAGGACGCCATGCCGCAGAACAGCAGCGCCTGCCCGACGAGCCCGCGGCGCACGAGGCCGCTGCCGAAGGCCGCCGGATGGAACAGCGGCGCAGCGCCCCGCTGGGCGAGGGAGCGCGTACGGCGCACCAGCACCAGCGCGAGCACGCCGCCCAGCGCGAGGCTGCCCCAGGTCCACTCCGGCCAGCCCAGCCGGCGCCCCTCGAGGAGCGGGAGGATCACGGCCGTGGTGGCCGCGGTCACCAGCACCAGGCCGGGGACGTCGACCCGGCTGTCGCGGTCACCCGCGTTCCGGGGGAGCACCCGCGCGGCACCGGCCAGCACGACGAGCCCGAGCGGCAGGTTCACCAGGAAGATCGAGCGCCAGCCGAGGCCCGCCGGGTCGGCGGCGATCAGTGCGCCGCCGACGAGCTGGCCGCACGCGGCGGCGACGCCCATCACGGTCGAGTACGCCGCGAGCGCCCGCAGCCGCCGCGGGCCGTCGTACACGTCGCCGAGAAGCGCGAGGACCATCGGCGCGAGCATCGCGGCGCCCAACCCCTGGGCGATCCGGGCGACGACCAGCACCTCGACTCCGCGCGCCAGTCCGCAGGCCGTCGAGGCGAGCACGAAGACGAGCACGCCGGCGGCGTACATCCGGTGCCTGCCCCAGCGCTCCCCCAGCCGGCTGGCGGCCATCAGCAGGCCACCGAAGCTGAGCCCGTAGCCGGCCACCAGCCACTCCAGCGCGGTGTCACCGGCGCCGAGGTCGCGCTGGATCTCGGGCAGGCCGACGTTGACGATGAAGAAGTCGAGGACGACGAGGAACGTGCCGCCGAGGAGGACTGCCAGCGGCAGCCACTCGCTGAGCGCGGGTGTCCGGCCACGACGGGTCGGAGCAGTGGTGGGATCGAGAGTGCGTGTGGTCATGACACCGTTCTCGGGTCTCCCCCAACCGGAGGGTCAAGCCCGTTGACCCTCCCCTTACCGGAGGGTGGAGGCTTGCCGCATGACGGACCTCCTGAGCATCGGGGACTTCTCGCGGATGACCTTCCTGTCGGTCAAGGCGCTGCGCCACTACCACGACGTCGGGCTGCTGGTGCCCGCCCGCGTCGACGAGCACAGCGGCTACCGCTACTACGCGACCGACCAGGTCGCGACCGCGCACCTGATCCGGCGGCTGCGGGCGCTCGACATGCCGGTGGACGGCGTCCGCACGGTCCTCACGGCACCCGACCGCACCACGCTCAACGACGCCGTCGCCGCGCACCTGGACCGGATGAGCGCCCAGCTCCGCGAGACCCAGGAGACCGTGGACTCGCTGCGCCGGATGCTGACCACCCCCGGTCCCGGCCAGGTCACCTACCGCGACGATCCCGCCACCACCGCGCTGGCCGTGCGCGAGACCGTGCAGGCGCAGGACTGGGTGGCCTGGTGGCTCGACGCGTTCGCCGAGCTGCACCGGACGCTGCGCTCCTCGGGGCTGCGCCGCACGGGCCCGGACGGCGCCCTCTTCCCGACACCGGCATTCACCGAGGAGGTCGGTGAGCTGGTCGCGTTCGTCCCCGTCGAGCCCGGCCCCTTGCCGCGGGGCCGGGTCGAGCTGACCGAGATCCCGGCCGCACGGCTCGCCGTCACGCAGTACGACGGCCCGATGGTCGATCTCGACCAGGCCTACAGCGCCGTCGGCCTGTGGGTCGCGGAGCAGGCGCGTACGGCGGACGGCCCGGTGCGGGAGCGCTACCTGCCGCGCGGGACGGCCGACGACCTGCTCGACCACGTCACCGAGGTCGGCTGGCCGGTCGGCTGAGCGCCGGTCACTTGTCGGAGGTGGCGCTGCGTCGCACCAGCAGCAGCCCGACGACCAGCGTGAGCAGGCACAGCACGCCGAGGACGAACATGTCCATCAGCCAGTGGGACGGTCCCGCCAGGGCGATCCAGTCCTTCTCGCCCCGGTCGGCCTGACCGCGCACCAGTCCCATGGCCGACGCGCAGGCCGCGTAGGCCCACCGCGACGGCGACAGCCACGCGACCTGCTCGAGCAGCACCCGGCCGTTGACCTGGAAGAGCGCGCCGGAGAGCACCAGCTCGACCATGATCACGCCGACCAGCGCGGGCATCGTCTGCTCGGTGCTGGTGACCAGGGCGGACAGCGCGAGACCTGCGACCGCCATCGTGAACGCCAGCGAGGCGATCGTGATCGCGATCCGCAGGGTGCCGACCCGCCCGTCCGCACCCGGCAGCCCGACGGTCGCGATGACGGTGACGACCAGGCCCTGGAAGAAGGCCGCGCTGCCCAGCACGAAGACCTTGCTGGCGAAGTAGACGGTCGGGGACAGGCCGACGGCGTACTCGCGCCGGAAGATCGGCCGCTCGGCCACGAGCTCGCGGATGGCTATCGCGGTCCCCATCAGGCACGCCGCGACGATCAGGACGATGAGCCGCTGGGTCGACTCCTGCTGCTTGAACAGCAGCGCGGTGACCGCACCGTCCGGGCGCAGGCAGCCGCGCGGGACCATCTGCGTCCCGGGTGGACAGAACCGGGTGTCGTCGAGGGAGAGCCCGGCCTTGCCGGGCACCAGCCGGCTGAGCCCGCCGAGGATCAGCGGCAGCAGCAGGAGCATCCCGAGCAGCAGGCGGTCGGCGACGACGACCGCCGCGTTGCGTGCGACCAGCGTCCCGAGCTGCCGGCCCAGCGACTGGCGAGGCGGGGCCGGCACCGGCGCCGCCACGGCGGGCATCGACGCGGTGTCGACCGACTGCCGCGGCGCGGGGATGCGCTGCCACAGGTCGGGGTCGTCGAGCAGGTCGAAGACCTCGGGATAGCTGGCCCTGCCGAAGTGCGCGAGCACGCCCGCCGGCGGCCCGAAGTAGGCGATGCGGCCCCCGGGCGCCAGCACCATCACGTTGTCGCAGAGGTCCAGCGCCAGCACCGAGTGGGTGACGACCATGACGACGCGGCCGTCGTCGGCGAGCCCGCGCAGCTGCTTCATCACCTCCAGGTCGAGACCCGGGTCGAGCCCGGACGTGGGCTCGTCGAGGAACAGCAGCGGCGGCGCGGTCAGCAGCTCGGTCGCGATCGAGACGCGCTTGCGCTGGCCGCCGGAGAGCTGGGTGCCGATCCGGTTGTCGAGCCGCTCGGTCAGCTGCAGCTGCTGGGCGACGGCGTGCACCCGGGCGTCCCGCTCCTGAGAGGTGGTGTCCGGAGGCAGCCGCAGCCGCGCGGCGTAGCCCAGCGCCTGCTTCACCTTCAGCTGCGGGTGCTGGATGTCCTGCTGCGGCACCAGCCCGATCTGGAACCGCAGCTGGTCGTAGTGCGCGTAGAGGTCGTGGCCCTGCCAGATCACCCGGCCATGGGTCGCCGGCCGAAGTCCGGTGAGCGCGCCGAGCATCGTCGACTTGCCGGCGCCGGAGGGCCCGATGACGGCGGTCAGGCTGGACGGTCCGAGCTGGAAAGAAGCGTTCTGCAGCAGCTGTCGGCCGTCGGGCAGCACGGTGGTCAGGCCGTCGGCGTACAGCGTGAACTCGTGGGTGGTCGCGGAGGCGAGCAGCTGCGTGCCGTCCCACCGGAAGGTCTGGTTGCCGAAGATCACCTCGGCCCCGACCTGGAGCGGCGCGCTGCCCTGCACCCGGCGGCCGTCGACGAACGAGCCGTTGAAGCTGCCGAGGTCGTGCAGCACGGCCGGCGTCTGCGGGGTGCCCGGGTCGAGCACGGCGTGCCGGCGGCTGATCAGGGGGTCGTCGAGGACGACGTCGTTGCTGTGGTCGCGGCCGATGCTCAGGCTCCGACCGGCCTGGACCTGCTGCGGCAGCACCACGGACTGCCCGTGCGCCAGCTGCCCCGGAGGTACGACGTGCTGCGGCTGCCAGGCGTCCGCGGACCTGGCTCCTGCGGGCAGCTGCGGCGGCGGCAGGTTGCGCCACCAGTCCCCCGCGACCGGCTGCTGCGCAGCCGGTGACGCGGGCGCGGGCGCGGGCCGGGAGGGTGCCGGGAGGACGGCCACGACGACCGGCTCGCCGTCGGGCCCACCGAGGTTGAGGCTGGTCGGCGCGGGCCCGAGCGGCAGCCGGGTGATCCGCTGCCCGCCGACGAAGGTGCCGTTGGTGCTCGAGTCGACCGCGACCCAGGCGCCGTTCTCGCGCTGGAGGATGGCGTGGTGCCGCGACGCCCGCGCGTCCGCGATCGGCACGTCGCAGCCGAGGTCGCGGCCGATGACGACGCGGTCACCGTCGAACGTCCGGGTCGAGCCGGCCCATTGCACCTGCAGTCGGTCCACTTTTCCTCGTCGTCGGCTCGGGTCTGGTCGATGGCGTTTTACCCTAGTGCCGCCAGTCGGAACCCGGGGTCTCATCGAGATCGTCCGAAGGGACCACTTCTGCGGGCATGCCCGACGTGCGCAGCAGGCTCGCGACGGTGGTCACCACGAGCGTCGTGAGGATGACCGCGAGGCTGAGCAGCGAGGAGATCTCCGGCACGTCCACCGGCTCGCCGCCGTTGACGAACGGCAGCTCGTTCTCGTGCAGCGCGTGCAGCACCAGCTTCACGCCGATGAACGCGAGGATGAAGGACAGGCCGAGGGACAGGTACACCAGCCGCTTGAGCAGGCCGCCGAGCAGGAAGTAGAGCTGGCGCAGCCCCATCAGCGCGAACACGTTGGCGGCGAGCACCAGGTAGGGCTCCTGGGTGATGCCGAAGATCGCCGGGATCGAGTCCAGCGCGAACAGCAGGTCGGTGAACCCGAGCGCGACGATCACGATGAGGATCGGCGAGAACACCCGGGCGCCGTTCTCGTGGTACCAGAGCCGCAGTCCCTCGTAGCGCGTCCCGGTCCGCAGCCGCTGCTGCGCGAATCGCACGATCCGGCTCTCCTCCGCGTGGTCGTCCTCGTCGCGGGCGTAGTCGCCGAGGAGCTTGGCCGCCGTGTAGACGAGGAAGGCCCCGAACACGTAGAAGACGAACGAGAAGGTGTCGATCAGGGTGTAGCCGAGCGCGATGAACACGCCGCGGAACACCAAGGCCAGGATGATCCCGACCAGCAGCGCCTCCTGCTGGTAGCGCCGCGGCACCTTCAGCGTCGTCATCAGCACGATGAACACGAAGAGGTTGTCGGCGGAGAGGCTGTACTCGGTCAGCCACCCGGCGAAGAACTGCACGCCGTAGTCGTGGCCGTGGTGGACGAGGGTCCACACGCCGAACGCCACCGCGGCGCCGATGTAGAACACGAGCGCGATCGCGCACTCCTTGAGCGTCGGCTCGCGGGGGTCGCGGGCGATGACGACGACGTCGAACAGGAGCACGCCGACGGTGACGGCGATGGTCAGGGTCCACTCGATGGTGGTGACGTCCACGGGAGGTCCTCAGGGCTCGGGGTCGGATGTACACCCGAGGTCTCTTCCGCCGCCCGGACGGACGACCCGCGGACCCGGACCGGCGAACAACCCGGTCGTGATGACGACCCCGCGGCGAAGGAGTACTCCCCTCGACCCGTCCATTCTCGCACGAGTGGCCGCCCGGCCGGTCATCCGGGCGCCCGGTCAGGCAGCGGGACCGCCGTACGCCGCGCCGAGCGCCTCGAGCCGCTCCCGGCCGCCGTCCTCGGCGGTGAGCACCCACACGCCGTCGGCGGTGAGCGCGAGGGTGTGCTCGAAGTGCGCCGCCCAGGAGCCGTCGGAGGAGACGACCGTCCAGTCGTCGTCGAGAAGATCGGTCTCCGGGCTGCCGAGAGTGATCATCGGCTCGACGGCGAGCGCGAGGCCGCGCCGGAGGCGGGGCCCCCGGCCCGGCTTGCCGTAGTTGGGGACGTCGGGGTTCAGGTGCATCTCGCTGCCGATGCCGTGCCCGGTGTAGCCCTCGACGATGCCGTAGCCGCCCTGGGACCGGACGTGGCTCTCGACGGCGTGCGAGATGTCGCCGACCCGACCGCCGAGGCGGGCGGCCGCGAGGCCGCGCCACAGCGCCTCCTCGGTCACCCGGAGCAGCTCCGCGACGTCGTCGGCGATCTCGCCGACCGGCACCGTGATCGCCGCGTCGCCGTGCCAGCCGTCGACGATCGCACCGCAGTCGATCGACACCACGTCACCCTCGACCAGCTCGCGCGAGCCGGGGATGCCGTGCACGACCTCGTCGTCCACCGAGGTGCAGATCGTGGCGGGGAAGGGCGGATCGCCGTACCCGAGGAACGACGGGACCGCGCCGCAGTCGCGGATGTGCTCCTCGGCGAGCCGATCCAGCTCGGCGGTGGTGATGCCAGGCCGTACGGCGCCCCGCAGCAGCTCGAGCGTGCGACCCACGACCAGACCGGCCTCGCGCATGACGAGGACCTCGTCGGGCGTCTTGATCTCCAGCCCGGACCCGAACATCAGGCGGGACGGTCTTGCCGCCGGGAGACCCGGCACTGCGCCACGCTCGGCCCTTAGGACTGCGCGACGACGTCGAGGGCGTCGAAGATGCGCTTCGTGACGTCCTCGACCTCGCCCATGCCGTCGACCTCGTGGACCAGGCCGCGCTCCTGGTAGACCGCGATCAGGGGCTCGGTCTCCTCGAGGTAGAGCTCCTGGCGGCGCCGGATGACGTCCTCGGTGTCGTCGGCACGCCCCTCGGTCTGCGCACGGTGCAGCAGCCGGGAGACGAGCTCCTCGGAGTCGGCGGCGATCACGACGACCGCGTCGAGGCGGTGGCCGGTGTGCTTGATCATCCCGTCGAGCTCCTCGACCTGGGCGAGCGTCCGCGGGTAGCCGTCGAGCAGGAAGCCGGGCTCGGCGTCGGGCTCGTCGATCCGGTTGCGCACCATCAGGTTGGTGACCTCGTCGGGGACGTACTCGCCAGCGTCCATGTACTTCTTCGCCTCGACACCCAGCGGGGTGCCCTCGGAGACGTTGGCGCGGAAGATGTCGCCGGTCGAGATCGCGGGGATCCCGAAGTGGTCGGCGACGAACTTCGCTTGGGTGCCCTTCCCGGCACCCGGAGGGCCCATGAGCAGCAGCCTCATCGCAAGAATCCTTCGTAGTTGCGCTGCTGGAGCTGGCTCTCGATCTGCTTCACCGTGTCGAGGGCGACGCCGACCATGATGAGGATGGACGTACCGCCGAACGGGAACCTCTGGCTCACGTTGATCAGCACCAGTGCGACCAGCGGGATGAGCGAGATCAGACCCAGGTAGAGAGCTCCCGGCAGCGTGATGCGGGAAAGGACGTAGGACAGGTAGTCCTGGGTCGGCTTGCCCGCCCGGATCCCGGGGATGAAGCCGCCGTACTTCTTCATGTTGTCCGCCACCTCTTCAGGGTTGAAGGTGATCGACACGTAGAAGTAGGTGAAGAAGATGATGAGCAGGAAGTACGACGCCATGTAGAGCGGGTGCTCGCCGCGGACGAAGTAGTCGGAGATCCACTTGACCCAGGCGGCGTTGCTGTTCTGGTTGAACTGCACCGCCATCGCCGGCAGGTAGAGCAGCGACGAAGCGAAGATGACCGGGATGATGCCGGCCTGGTTGACCTTCAGCGGGATGTACGTCGAGCTGCCGCCGAACATCTTGCGGCCCACCATCCGGCGGGCGTACTGCACCGGGATCCGGCGCTGGGCCTGCTCGATGAAGATGACCGCTGCGACCAGCACCAGGCCGATCAGGATCACGATGCTGAACGTCCACCAGCCCTGGGTCTTGCCGACCTGCCAGAGCGTGACGGGGAAGGTCGCGACGACCTGGGTGAAGATGAGGATCGACATGCCGTTGCCGATGCCGCGCTCGGTGATCAGCTCACCGAGCCACATGATGACGGCGGTGCCGGCGGTCATGGTCACGACCATGACGAGGAACGTCTTGGTGTCGTTGCTGTGCAGCAGCGGGTCCTGGCAGCCCTGGAGCAGGTTGCCCGAGCGGGCCAGCGCGACGATGCCGGTGGCCTGCAGCAGCGCGAGGCCCAGGGTGAGGTAGCGGGTGTACTGGGTGATCTTGGTCTGGCCCGCCTGGCCCTCCTTCTTGAGGGCCTCCAGCCGCGGGATCACCACCACCAGCAGCTGCAGGATGATGCTCGCGGTGATGTAGGGCATGATCCCCAGCGCGAAGATGGTCAGCTGGAGCAGCGCGCCACCGGAGAACAGGTTGATCAGGTTGTAGATCCCGGCGCTGTCGCCGTTCTGCGCCGCGTTGAGGCAGCCCTGGACGTTGGAGACGTTGACGCCCGGTGCGGGGATCTGGGAGCCGGCCCGGAAGATCACGATGATCATCAGGACGAACAGGAGCTTGCGCCGAAGGTCCGGGGTCCGGAAGGCGTTCACGAACGCGGTGAGCACTCAGGTCCTCTTTCTGACAGGGCCGGTCGACGCAGCAGGGCCGTCGGGAAGCCTAACAGGGGTGTGACAAGGGCGCGGTCGGCCACTGGGACCGGACCGCGCCCTTGTCGAAGGTCATGCCCGCGATGTCACAGGACAGTGACGGAGCCGCCGGCCGCCTCGATCTTCTCCTTGGCGGAGGTCGAGAACGCTTCCGCGCTGACCGCGACCTTGACGGTCAGGTCGCCCTGGCCGAGGACCTTGACGGGCTGGCCCTTGCGGACCGCGCCGCGCGCGACGAGCTCGGCCGGGGTGACGTCGCCACCGTCGGGGAACAGCTCGCTGATCCGGTCGAGGTTGACGACCTGGTAAGTCACCTTGAACGGGTTCTTGAAGCCCTTGAGCTTCGGGAGGCGCATGTGGATGGGCATCTGGCCACCCTCGAACGCCACCGGGACCTGGTAACGGGCCTTGGTGCCCTTGGTGCCACGACCCGAGGTCTTGCCCTTCGAGCCCTCACCGCGACCCACGCGGGTCTTGGCGGTCTTCGCACCGGGTGCCGGGCGCAGGTGGTGAAGCTTGAGCGTCATCGTGTCACTCCTCTCCGACGACCTCGACCGTCACCAGGTGACGGACGGTGTGGACCATGCCGCGGATCTCGGGCCGGTCCTCCTTGACGACGACGTCACCGATCTTCTTCAGGCCGAGGCTGCGCAGGGTCTCCCGCTGGTTGGCCTTCCGCCCGATCGACGACTTCTTCTGCTGGACCTTGAGCTGCGCCATCAGACGTTCCCTCCGGCCAGCGCGGCCTGGTCGGCCCGCTTGTCCTTCGCCTCGGCCTCGCCCTCGGCCTTCGCCTTGAGCAGGGCCGCCGGAGCGACGTCCTCGACCGGCAGACCGCGCCGCGCGGCGACGGCCTCGGGCTGCTCCAGCATCTGGAGCGCCGCGACGGTCGCGTGCACGATGTTGATCTGGTTGGACGAGCCCAGCGACTTGCTGAGCACGTCGTGGATGCCTGCGCACTCCAGGACGGCGCGCACCGGGCCACCGGCGATCACACCGGTACCGGGAGCGGCCGGGCGCAGGAACACCACGCCGGCGGCCTTCTCGCCCTGGACCGGGTGCGGGATCGTGCCCTGGACGCGGGGGACGCGGAAGAAGTTCTTCTTCGCCTCCTCGACGCCCTTGGCGATCGCGGCCGGCACCTCCTTGGCCTTGCCGTAGCCCACGCCGACCAGGCCGTCGCCGTCGCCGACGATCACGAGGGCGGTGAAGCTGAAGCGACGACCACCCTTCACGACCTTCGCGACGCGGTTGATCGCGACGACGCGCTCGACGTACTGGTTCTTGTCGGAACCGCCACGACGGTCGTCACGACCGCCGCGCTGGCGGTCGCCGCCCGAACGCTGTCCGCGCTGGGGTCCACTCATGTCTGTCTCCCTAAGTCTTTCTACGCGGTCAGAAGCTCAGGCCGCCCTCACGGGCGGCGTCGGCGAGGGCCGCGATGCGACCGTGGTACTTGTTGCCGGCACGGTCGAACACGACCGCGTCGACACCGGCGTCCTTGGCGCGGGCGGCGACGAGCTCGCCGACCTTCTTCGCCTTGGCGGTCTTGTCGCCCGAGATGGAGCGCACGTCGCCCTCCATCGTCGAGGCCGACGCGAGCGTCTTGCCGACCAGGTCGTCGACGACCTGGACCGAGATGTGCTTCGACGACCGGGTGACGACCAGGCGCGGACGCTCGGCGGTGCCGGAGATCTTCTTCCGGCCGCGGACCTGGCGGCGCAGCCGCGACTTCGCCTTGCCGGCGAGGCTCCGCTGGTGCTTGATGGTGATGGCCATGGTCACTTACCAGCCTTTCCGACCTTCTTGCGGACGATCTCGCCCGCGTAACGCACGCCCTTGCCCTTGTACGGCTCGGGCTTGCGGAGCTTGCGGATGTTGGCCGCGACCTCGCCGACGAGCTGCTTGTCGATGCCCGCGACGCCGAGCCGGGTCGGCCCCTCGACGGTGAAGGAGATGCCCTCCGGCGCGTCGAAGATGATCGGGTGCGAGTAGCCGAGCTGGAACTCCAGCTGGGTCGGGCCCTTGGACAGGACGCGGTAGCCGACGCCCACGATCTCGAGCTTCTTCTCGTAGCCCTCGGTGACACCGACGACCATGTTGTTGATCAGCGTGCGGCTCAGGCCGTGGAGGGCCTTGCTGCGACGCTCGTCGTCGGGACGCTTGACGTCGAGGACAGCGGAGCCGCCCTCTTCGCTCTTCTCGACGATGATCGGCTCGGCCACCACGTGGCTGAGCTGGCCCTTCGGGCCCTTGACGGTCACCTGGGCGCCGTCGATGGTGACATCCACGCCGGCCGGGACCGGGACGGGGAGCTTGCCAATGCGCGACATAGCTTTTTCTCCTCTTTCCTGGTCCTCGTCACCAGACGTAGGCGAGGACTTCCCCACCCACGCCCTTCTGGTTCGCCTGGCGGTCGGTCAGCAGGCCCTGGCTCGTCGAGATGATCGCGACGCCCAGGCCGCCGAGCACCTTCGGCAGGCCGGTGTGCTTGGCGTAGACCCGCAGACCCGGCTTGCTGATCCGGCGGACGCCGGCGATCGAGCGCTCGCGGTTGCGGCCGTACTTCAGCGTGATGGTCAGGATCTGGCCCACGCCGTTCTCGTTGTCGGCGACGTCGAAGGAGGTGATGTAGCCCTCCTGCTTGAGGATCTCCGCGACGCCCTGCTTGAGCTTGCTGTACGGCATCGACACCGCGTCGTGGTACGCCTGGTTGGCGTTGCGCAGACGAGTCAGCATGTCTGCGATCGGGTCGGTCATCGTCATGATCTGTTGTTTCCTTCTGCTGCGGTTTCCGCCCGCTCTCCGGCGGATCGGACCTTCAGCTGTTAGTGGTGATTACCAGCTGGACTTGGTGACGCCCGGCAGCTCGCCGCGGTGGGCCATCTCCCGCAGGCAGATCCGGCACAGGCCGAACTTGCGGTAGACCGCCTTCGGACGGCCGCACCGCTGGCAGCGGGTGTAGCCGCGGACCGCGAACTTGGGCTTCCGCGCGGCCTTGACCTTCAGCGCAGTCTTCGCCATGTCAGTTCTCCCTTGTTCCTGCTCAGCGCTCGGCGAAGGGGAAGCCGAGCTGCTTCAGCAGCGCGCGCCCCTGATCGTCGTTGGTGGCGGTCGTGACGACCGTGATGTCCATGCCCCGCTGGCGGTCGACCTTGTCCTGGTCGATCTCGTGGAACATGACCTGCTCGGTCAGACCGAACGTGTAGTTGCCGCGGCCGTCGAACTGCTTCGGCGACAGGCCGCGGAAGTCGCGGATCCGGGGCAGCGCCAGGGCGAGCAGCCGGTCCAGGAACTCCCACATCCGGTCACCGCGCAGCGTGACGTGCGCGCCGATCGGCATGCCCTCGCGCAGCTTGAACTGCGCGATCGACTTGCGGGCGCGGGTCACGGCGGGCTTCTGGCCGGTGATCGAGGTGAGGTCCTTGATGGCACCCTCGATCAGCTTGGAGTCGCGAGCGGCCTCGCCGACACCCATGTTCACGACGATCTTGACCAGGCCGGGGACCTGCATGACGTTCGCGATCTCGAACTCCGACTTCAGCGCCGGGAGGATCTCCTCGCGGTACTTGGTCTTGAGCCGAGGCGTGACCTTCTCGGCGCCCTCGATGGTGGCAGACTCGGTCATCCTCAGATCTCCTTTCCGGTCTTGCGGGAGATGCGGACGCTGCGCGTCGCCTTGTACTCCGAGCCGTCCGGGCGGCGCTTGGTGACCTCGACCCGCTTGAAGCCGATCTTGGTCACGCCCTTGCCCTCGACGAGCATCACGTTGGAGACGTGGATGGGCGCCTCGGTCGTGATGATGCCGCCGGTGGTGCCGGCGCGACCGCCCTGGTTGACGACCTTGGTGTGCTTCTTGATCCGGTTGACGCCCTCGACGATCACCCGGTCCTCCTCACGGAGAACCTTGATGACCTTGCCCTCGGCGCCCTTGTCCTTGCCGGCGATCACCTTGACGGTGTCGCCCTTCTTGATGTTCGTCATCACAGCACCTCCGGCGCGAGCGAGATGATCTTCATGAACTTCTTGTCGCGCAGCTCGCGGCCGACGGGGCCGAAGATGCGGGTGCCGCGCGGCTCGCCGTCGCTCTTGAGGATCACTGCCGCGTTCTCGTCGAAGCGGATGTACGAGCCGTCCGGCCGGCGGCGCTCCTTGACGGTGCGCACGACGACAGCCTTGACGACGTCACCCTTCTTGACGTTGCCGCCGGGGATCGCGTCCTTGACCGTGGCGACGATGACGTCGCCGATGCCGGCGTAGCGACGGCCGGAGCCGCCGAGCACCCGGATGCAGAGGATCTCCTTCGCACCGGTGTTGTCGGCGACCTTGAGTCGCGACTCCTGCTGAATCATCAGTTTCTCCTGGTTGTCGTGCCGGTTCTCATCGCTTCGGGAGCGATGAGCCTTGCCGAACTTCGGTGGTTACTTGGCTCGCTCGAGGATCTCGACGACGCGCCAGCGCTTGGTCGCCGACAGCGGTCGGGTCTCCATGATGAGAACCCGGTCGCCGACGCCGCACTCGTTCTGCTCGTCGTGCGCCTTGAGCCGCGTGTTGCGGCGCAGGACCTTGCCGTAGAGCGCGTGCTTGACGCGGTCCTCGACGGACACGACCACGGTCTTGTCCATCTTGTCGCTCACGACGAGACCCTCGCGGGTCTTGCGGGTGTTGCGCTGCTCGGTCTGCTCGGTCTGCTCAGCCATCAGTTCTCCTCCTCCGCACCGGGCGTGCTCCGGATGCCGAGCTCGCGCTCGCGCACCACGGTGTAGATCCGGGCGATGTCCTTCTTCACGGTGCGCAGCCGACCGTGGCTCTCGAGCTGGCCGGTGGCCGCCTGGAACCGCAGGTTGAACAGCTCCTCCTTGGCCTCGCGCAGCTTGGCCTCGAGGTCGACGTTGTTGAGCTCATCGAGCTCGTGCGCGCGAGTGGCACTCGTCGCCATCAGAACCCACCAGCCTCTCGGGTGACGAACCGGCACTTCATGGGCAGCTTGTGCATGGCACGGCGCATCGCCTCGCGGGCGACGTCCTCGTCCACGCCGGACAGCTCGAACATGACGCGGCCGGGCTTGACGTTGGCGATCCACCACTCCGGCGAGCCCTTGCCGGAACCCATCCGGGTCTCGGCGGGCTTCTTGGTGAGCGGACGGTCCGGGTAGATGTTGATCCAGACCTTTCCGCCACGCTTGATGTGACGGGTCATGGCGATACGGGCCGACTCGATCTGCCGGTTGGTCACGTAGTGACCCTCGAGCGCCTGGATCCCGAACTCACCGAACGCCAGGCTGGTGCCACCCTTGGCAGCACCCCGACGGTTCGGGTGGTGCTGCTTGCGGTGCTTGACGCGACGCGGCATCAACATGGTCAGGACTCCGTTCCGGTGGTCTCGGACGCGGGAGCCGCAGCGGCCTCGCCCGATCGACCGGCGTCTGCCGGAGCAGTCGCCGTGTCGGCCGGAGCAGCCTCGCGGTCCGAACGCGTCGGACGGTCGCCGCGCGACCCACGGGTCGGACGGTCGCCGCCGCGGGTGGGACGGCCACCGCGGCCGGGGACACCGGCGCGGGCAGCGGCCTGGGCCTGGCGCTCGGCACGGGTGCCGGCGACCTCGCCCTTGTAGATCCAGACCTTCACGCCGATCCGGCCGAAGGTCGTGCGGGCCTCATAGAAGCCGTAGTCGATGTCGGCGCGCAGCGTGTGCAGCGGGACGCGACCCTCGCGGTAGAACTCGGTCCGCGACATCTCGGCGCCGTTGAGGCGGCCCGAGCACTGGATCCGGATGCCCTTCGCGCCGGAGCGCATCGAGGTCTGCATCGCCTTGCGCATCGCGCGGCGGAACTGCACGCGGCCCGAGAGCTGCTCGGCGACACCCTGGGCGACCAGCTGCGCGTCGATCTCGGGGTTCTTGACCTCGAGGATGTTCAGCTGCACCTGCTTGCCGGTGAGCTTCTCCAGCTCGCCGCGGATCCGGTCGGCCTCCGCGCCGCGGCGGCCGATGACGATGCCCGGCCGGGCGGTGTGGATGTCGACGCGGACCCGGTCACGGGTGCGCTCGATCTCGACCTTGGCGATGCCGGCCCGCTCCATGCCCTTGGAGAGCAGCTTGCGGATCGCGACGTCCTCGCCGACGTAGGACTTGTAGAGCTTGTCGGCGTACCAGCGCGACTTGTGGTCGGTGGAGATGCCGAGACGGAAGCCGTTCGGGTTGATCTTCTGACCCATCAGTTCTTCCCCTTCTTCGCCACGGCGTCTGCAGGCTGGACGACGAGCGTGATGTGGCTGGTCCGCTTGTTGATGCGGGTCGCCCGGCCCTGGGCACGGGGACGCCACCGCTTCATGGTCGGGCCCTCGTCGACCCGGCCGGCCGCCACGACGAGGTCGGCTGCGTTGAGCCCCTCGGTCGTCTCGGCGTTCGCGATGGCGCTCTCGAGCACCTTGTAGACGGTCTGGCTGGCCGACTGCGGGGCGAACTGCAGCAGCGCCAGCGCCTCGTCCACGGGCAGGCCGCGGACCAGGTCGACGACGCGGCGCGCCTTCATCGGCGTGATGCGCTGGAAGCGCGCGGTCGCGAAGGCACCCGGCTGGTCGCCGAGGAGCGAGTCGCGGCGGGCGCTCGTGCGCACGCGATCGGTGCTGGTCATCGACGACGTCCCTTCCGGTCTTCCTTGACGTGGCCGCGGTAGGTGCGGGTCGGCGCGAACTCGCCGAGCTTGTGGCCCACCATCGAGTCGCTGATGAACACCGGCACGTGCTTGCGACCGTCGTGGACGGCGATCGTGTGACCGATCATCGAGGGGATGATCATCGACCGGCGCGACCAGGTCTTGATGACGTTGTGGCTGCCCTTCTCGTTCTCCGCGTCCACCTTCTTCAGGAGGTGGCCGTCGACGAAGGGGCCCTTCTTCAGGCTGCGAGGCATAACAGTTACTTCCTACCCTTGCCGGACTTGCGACGACGAATGATCTGGGCGTCGGAGGCCTTGCGCTTGCGCGTGCGGCCCTCGGGCTTGCCCCAGGGGCTGACCGGGTGGCGACCACCGGAGGTCTTGCCCTCACCGCCACCGTGCGGGTGGTCGACGGGGTTCATGACGACACCGCGGACGGTCGGGCGCTTGCCCTTCCAGCGCATCCGGCCGGCCTTGCCCCAGTTGATGTTCGACTGCTCGGCGTTGCCGACCTCGCCGACCGTGGCGCGGCAGCGGACGTCGACGAACCGCATCTCGCCGGACGGCAGCCGCAGCGTCGCGCGGGAGCCCTCACGGGCGACCAGCTGGGCGCTGTTGCCGGCCGAGCGGGCCAGCTTGGCGCCGCCGCCGGGCCGCAGCTCGACACAGTGGATCGTGGTACCGACCGGGATGTTGCGCAGCGGCAGGTTGTTGCCGGGCTTGATGTCGGCACCGACGCCCGACTCGACCCGCATGCCCTGCGCCAGGTCCTTCGGCGCCACGATGTAGCGCTTCTCGCCGTCGGCGTAGTGCAGCAGCGCGATGCGCGCGGTGCGGTTGGGGTCGTACTCGATGTGCGCGACCTTGGCCGGCACGCCGTCCTTGTCGTAGCGACGGAAGTCGATGATGCGGTAGGCCCGCTTGTGACCGCCGCCCTGGTGCCGGGTGGTGATCCGGCCCTGGTTGTTGCGGCCGCCCTTCTTCGGGAGCGGCTTGGTCAGCGACTTCTCGGGCGTGGTCCGGGTGATCTCGACGAAGTCGGCCACCGAGGAGCCACGACGGCCCGGGGTGGTCGGCTTGTACTTGCGGATAGCCATTGTCTCGTCCTTACTCAGGCCCGGTCAGGAGACCGGACCCCCGAAGATGTCGATGCGGTCGCCCTCGCGCAGGCTGACGATCGCGCGCTTGGTGTCCTTGCGCTTGCCGATGCCGTTGCGGGTCCGGCGGGTCTTGCCCGGCCGGTTGAGGGTGTTCACCGAGGTGACCTTGACGTTGAAGATCTTCTCGACCGCGATCTTGATCTCGGTCTTGTTGGCGTCCGGGTGCACCAGGAAGGTGTACTTGTTGGCGTCGAGCAGGCCGTAGCTCTTCTCGGAGACGACCGGCGCGAGCAGGATGTCGCGGTGGTCCTTGTGCAGGGTGCTCACTGGTCGGCCTCCTTCTTGCCGTGGGCCGTGCCGGACACGAAGGCGTCGAAGGCGCCCTTGCTGAAGACGATGTCGTCAGCGGCCAGCACGTCGTAGGTGTTGAGCTGGTCGACGGCCACGAGGTGGACCTCGGGCGCGTTGCGCAGCGAGAGCCAGGTGATCGAGTCGGTGCGCTCGAGCACGACCAGGAACTTGCGGCGGTCGGCGACGACCTCGAACAGCGACGCGAGCGCGGCCTTGGTCGACGGCTTGTCGCCGCTGACCAGCGACTCGATGACGTGGATCCGGTCGTTGCGGGCCCGGTCGGAGAGGGCGCTGCGGAGCGCGGCGGCCTTCATCTTCTTGGGGGTGCGCTGGCTGTAGTCGCGCGGCTGCGGGCCGTGGACGGTGCCACCACCGGCGAACTGCGGCGCGCGGGTCGAGCCCTGGCGGGCGCGGCCGGTGCCCTTCTGCTTGTAGGGCTTGCGGCCACCGCCGCGGACCTCGCCGCGGGTCTTGGTGGCGTGGGTGCCCTGACGAGCAGCGGCCTGCTGCGCGACGACGACCTGGTGGATCAGCGGGACGTTGACCTCGACGTCGAAGATCTCCGCGGGGAGGTCGACGGAGGAGCCCTTCGTCTTCTTGTCAGCCATGGCGATCAGCCCTTCTTCGCGGCCGTGCGGAGGACGACGACGCCGCCCTTGGGTCCGGGCACGGCGCCCTTGACGAGGATCAGGCCCTTCTCGACGTCGACCGCGTGCACGGTGACGTTCTGCGTGGTCACGGTCTCGCTACCCATGCGACCGGCCATGCGGAGGCCCTTGAACACACGACCCGGCGTGGCGCACGCGCCGATCGAGCCGGGCTTGCGGTGGTTGCGGTGGGCACCGTGGGACGCGCTCACACCGGCGAAGCCGTGCCGCTTCATGACACCGGCGAAGCCCTTGCCCTTGCTGGTGCCGGTGACGTCGATCTGCTCGCCGGCCTCGAACGTGTCGACGGGCAGCTCGGTGCCGATCTCGTAGGTCGAGGCGTCCGCCGTGCGGATCTCGACCAGGTGGCGACGGGGCGTCGTACCGGCCTTGGTGAAGTGACCGGCCTGCGGCTTGTTGACCTTGCGGCCCTCGATCTCGCCGTAGCCGATCTGGACGGCGTTGTAGCCGTCCGGCTGGGGCTGGCGGACCTGGGTGACCACGTTGGTGGTCGCGTCGATCACGGTCACGGGGACGATCCGGTTGTTCTCGTCCCACAGCTGGGTCATGCCGAGCTTGGTGCCCAGCAGACCCTTCACGTTGCGCTCGATAGTCATGGTGTCAACAGCTCCCTTCGACCTAGAGCTTGATCTCGATGTCGACACCGGCCGGCAGGTCGAGGCGCATCAGGCTGTCGACGGTCTTCGGAGTGGGGTCGATGATGTCGATGAGGCGCTTGTGGGTGCGCATCTCGAAGTGCTCGCGCGAGTCCTTGTACTTGTGCGGCGAGCGGATGACGCAGAAGACGTTCTTCTCGGTCGGCAGCGGCACCGGGCCGGCGACCTTCGCACCCGTCCGGGTGACCGTGTCAACGATCTTCCGCGCCGAGGTGTCGATCACCTCGTGGTCATAGGCCTTGAGCCTGATGCGGATCTTCTGTCCCGCCATAGGTCTCTCTCGTCCTTTACGTCTTGGCTCACCGGGTTCTTGGTTTGCAGCTCATCTCCGACCCCCGAGGTCGGGCGTGTCGTGCCTGTTTCGGCACGCACGTCTCCCACGGGGAAGTCGAGCCGCCGTTGTCCTGGTCGGTCCTCCCGAGGCGTGACACACGTCGACCGCCGAGCAAGCTCATCGCGGGCAGCGAGCCACCCGCTTTGGGAGAACTGATTCAGGAGTCAAGATGTGCCGCGCCCCGACGAGCCGCCGGAGCAACCTGGATATCTTGGCAGAGATCCCGGAGCGGAACCAAATCGGAAAGCAAGGAGCGCGATGACCGCCGGTGCCCCGCACAATTTCCCGCCGCCGGGTGCGCCGCCACCGCAGGAGCCTGCGCCTCCGGCGTACGGCGCGCCACCGCCCGGGTACGGCGCACCTCCACCACCGCCCGCACCACCCGGCGCGCCCGCGCCGGGGTCGGCGTACCCCTCCTACCCGGTGCAGGGTCCGGGCGCCGGCGGGCCGGCGTGGCAGACGCTCGGCGCCGCGCACAAGCCCGGCGCGATCCCGCTGCGGCCGCTCACGCTCGGGTCGATCTATGACGGCGCGTTCCGGATCATGCGCTACAACCCGAAGGCGACGGTCGGCGCGGCCGTGCTGGTGACCGCGGTCGCGATGATCATCCCGGTGGTGGTCGGGATCGTGCTCACCTACGCCGCCGGGCTGACCCTGGACCTGACCGCCGACTCCTCCTCCGGGGAGATGACCGACAGCGAGACGCTGGGGCTGCTGGCCTACTACGGCAGCAGCGTGTTCGGGAGCCTCATCTCCTGGGTCGGCATCACGCTGGTGACCGGGACCATCGCCCACGTCGTCCACGACGCCGCCGTCGGCCGCAAGATCGGCCTCGAGCAGTCGTGGGCCGCGACCCGCGGCAAGCGGTGGCGGCTGATCGGGCTCTCGCTGCTGGTGGGGCTGCTCTTCTCCCTGATGCTGGTGCTCTGGGCCGTGCTGCTGGTCGCGGTCATCGTCCTGACCCAGTCGGTGCTGGTCTCGATCCTGTGGGGTCTCGCGAGCACCGCCGGCCTGGTCGTGCTGCTGCTGTGGACCTGGGCGCGCCTCTTCTACATCCCGGTTCCGGCGCTGATGCTGGAGCCGGAGACGGGCGTCTTCGCCGCCCTGGCGCGCAGCTGGCGGCTCACCCGGGGCAGCTTCTGGCGGGTGCTCGGCATCGCGCTGCTCACCTGGCTGATCGGGTCGTTCGGCGGGGGGATCCTGGCCACCCCGTTCTCGATCGCGGCCGTGGTCGCCCCGGCGATCTGGCCCGACCAGGGCCTGGTGCTCGCGCTGGCCCTGCAGTCGCTCGGCGCGGTCGCGCAGAACGCGTTCGTCGCGCCGTTCCTCGCCGGCGTCGCCACCTTGCTGTACGTCGACCTGCGGATGCGGCGCGAGGCCTACGACGTGGAGCTGATGGGCGAGGCGGGGCTGCTGCCCGCATGACGCGATGAGCCCCCCACCCCTCGACCCGCCGCTCGACCCGAGCGGCGACGACGCCCGGTCGCAGCTGGCCAAGGAGCTGGCCCGGCCGGAGTACCACCAGGACGACCTGCTCCGCCGGGTGCTCCACTGGGTGGAGCGGATCTTCGACAACGGCGTGGCCAAGGCCGGCACGTCGCCGACGGTCGTCTGGCTGCTGGCCACCGTGGTGCTGGTCGGCATCGCGCTGGCCGTCGTGCTGCTGGTCAGCCGGGCGCGGCGGACGGCGCAGGTGCGCCGGGCGCGCTCCGCTCCGGCTCTCACCGGCGAGCGGGTGACGGCAGCCCAGCTGCGCGACCGTGCGGAGCGGGCGCTCGCGGAGGCGCGGTTCGCGGACGCGCTCGTCGACGGCTATCGCGCGCTGGCGGTGCGGCAGGTCGAGCGGGACCGGATCGAGGACGTGCCCGAGGCGACGGCGCACGAGCTCGCAGGCGCGCTCGCCGCGTCCTTCCCCGCGCAGCGGGACCGGATCTTCGCGGCGGCCGACGCCTTCGACGCGGTCCTGTACGGCGACCGGCCCGGGGACCGCGAGCAGGCGGTCGGCGTACTGGCGCTCGACGAGGAGCTCGCCGGACGGGTGGCGCGCCGATGACCGTCGAGGCGCCCGCGGCCGGCGTCGCCGCCCAGCCACCCGCCGGCCTGTGGCGGCGGTACCGCGTGCCGGTCATCGTCGTCGGCGCGCTGGTGATCGCGATCGCGGTGGCGGCGTGGGCGGGGCAGGACAGCCAGCAGTACCCCGACCCGCTGGACCCGCGGAACCCCGGCGAGAACGGTGCGCAGGCGCTGGCCGAGGTGCTCGACCGCGACGGTGTCGACGTCACGATCGCGCGCTCGGCCGCAGAGCTGGAGCGCGCCGGCGTCGACGACCGGACGACCGTGCTGGTCACCGACACCGCCAACCTCGCTCCGAGCACGATCCGCGGGCTGGAGGAGCAGGCGGCTCCGGGACTGCTGGTGCTGGCGGACCCGCCGGCCTACGTCCTGCGGGAGCTCGACCGGCTCGACACCCGGATCGACGGGGACGTGCACAGCGTCACCGCGGACTGCTCGACCCTCGGGCTCACCGAGGACCTCCAGCTGACCGTCGACTCGGCGACGTCCTACGACGCCGACGGCTGCTTCCCGAGCTCCGGCGGTCACCTGGTCGCGACCGGGCCGTCCGGGGCCGTCTACGTCGGCGCGACCGACGCGTTCACCAACGACCAGATCCTCCGCGGTGACAACGCCGCGGTGGCGCTGCGGCTGCTCGGTCAGCGCGACCGGCTGGTCTGGTACGTCGCGTCCCTCGACGACACCGCGCCGGGCGAGTCCGTCGGCCTGTCGACGCTGCTGCCGCGGTGGCTGAAGCCAGCGCTGTGGATGGTGCTCCTGGCGCTGGTGGGCCTGCTGCTCTGGCGGGTGCGCCGCCTGGGGCCGCTGTCGACCGAGCCGCTGCCGGTCGTCGTACGCGCGGTGGAGACGGCGCAGAGCCGCGGGCGGATGTACCGGAAGGGCGGCGACCGCGCCCACGCCGCCGACGCGCTGCGCGTGGCGGCCCAGCGCCGGCTGGCCGAGCGACTGGCGCTCGGGCGGCACGCTCCGGAGGCCGCCGTCGTCGCGGCGGTCGCCGATCGGCTCGGGCGGACGCAGGGCGAGGTCGCCCTCGTGCTGGCCCGCTCGGCACCGCCGCCCGCCACCGACCACGACCTGGTCCGTCTCGGCCAGGAGCTCAGCACGATGACGAGAGAGGTACGCCCGGAATGACCGAGCCCACCCCCGCCCCGACCGAGGTCCCGCCTCCCGACCCGACGGCGACCGGCGACCCGCGCGAGCGGCTGCTCGCCGTACGCCACGAGGTCGCGAAGGCCGTCGTCGGGCAGGAGGCCGCCGTGTCGGGGCTGCTCGTCGCGCTGCTCTGCGGCGGGCACGTGCTGATGGAGGGCGTGCCCGGCACGGCGAAGACGCTGCTGGTGCGGACCCTGGCCGCGTCGCTGTCGGTGCAGACCCGGCGGGTGCAGTTCACCCCCGACCTGATGCCCGGCGACATCACCGGTTCGCTGGTGATCGACAACAAGGCGGGCGAGCTGTCGTTCCGCGAGGGGCCGGTGTTCACGAACCTGCTGCTCGCCGACGAGATCAACCGGACGCCGCCGAAGACCCAGTCCGCGCTGCTGGAGGCGATGGAGGAGGGCCAGGTCTCGGCCGACGGCGTCACCCGGCCGCTCCCCCGGCCGTTCCTGGTGGCGGCGACGCAGAACCCGGTGGAGTACGAGGGCACCTACCCGCTGCCCGAGGCGCAGCTGGACCGGTTCCTGCTCAAGGTGGTACTGCCGGTGCCGCCGCGCGACGACGAGATCGCGATCCTCGGCCGGCACGCGGCCGGCTTCGACCCGCGCGACGTGGCGGGCGCCGGGGTGACCGCGGTCGCCTCGGCGACCGACATCGAGGCCGGGCAGGCGGCGGTCGCGAAGGTCCAGGTCGCGCCGGAGGTGGCGACGTACATCGTCGACATCGCCCGCGCCACCCGGCAGTCGCCGTCGCTGTCCCTCGGCGTCAGCCCCCGCGGTGCGACCGCGCTGCTGCGGGCCGCGCGGGCGTGGGCGTGGCTCTCGGGGCGCGACTTCGTGACACCCGACGACGTGAAGGCGCTCGCTCACGCCACGCTCGTGCACCGCCTCGGGCTGCGTCCCGAGGCCGAGCTCGAGGGCGTCGACGTCGCCCAGGTCCTCTCCTCCGCCCTCGGCTCGGTCCCCGTCCCCCGATGACCGCGAATCGGCTCGGCGGAGGTTAGACGTGGCGATCTCGGGGCGGGTGCCCCTGCTCCTGGCGCTGGGCGTCGTGGCGGTCTGGCTGCGGCCGGCCGGCAGCACGGTCGGCCTGTGGCTGCTCGTCGTCGCGGCGTTCACCCTGGTCGACCTCTGGCTGGCGGCGTCGCCGGCGCGGGCGGTGCTGCGGCGCCGGGAGCCGGGGACGGTGCGGCTCGGCGACCCGGCGGAGTCGGTGCTGACGGTCGGCAACGACGGACCGGCGGCCCACGGAACCTTGCGGCTGCAGGTGCGGGACGCCTGGCAGCCGTCGGCGGGCGCGACCGGGAACCGGCACCGGGCGCGGCTCGGCGCGGGTGACCGGGTGGCCCTGCGGACCCCGCTGCTCCCCCGCCGGCGCGGGGACCTGCGGGCCGACGGGGTCACCGTGCGCTCGTGGGGGCCGCTGCGGTTGGCGGCGCGGCAGCGGAGGTACGGCGTGCCGGGCGTGGTGCGTGCGCTGCCGCCGTTCGAGTCCCGCAAGCACCTGCCGTCGCGGTTGGCGCGGCTGCGGGAGCTCGACGGCCGCGCGGCGGTGCGGGTGCGCGGGCAGGGCACGGAGTTCGACTCGCTGCGTGAGTACGTGCGCGGCGACGACGTCCGGTCCATCGACTGGCGGGCGTCGGCACGCTCGGCCCACGTCGTCGTACGGACCTGGCAGCCGGAGCGCGACCGGCGGGTCGTGCTCGTGCTCGACACCTCGCGGACCTCGGCCGGCCGGGTCGGGGCGGGCGAGGGGCAGCCGCGGCTCGACGCGGCGATGGACGCCGCGCTGCTGCTCGGCGCGCTGGCCTCGCGCGCCGGCGACCGGGTCGACCTCGTCGCCGGCGACCGCCGCGTGCGCACCCGGCTCCGGCTGGGCGGCAGCCGCGACGTCGCCGCCCGGATGCAGGACGCGATGGCCGACCTCGACCCCGTCCTCGCCGAGGCCGACTGGGACGCGCTCGCCGGCGCCGTACAGGGCCTCGGTCGCGGCCGCGCCCTGCTGGTCCTGCTCACTCCGCTCGAGCCGACCGCGGTGCTGCAGGGGCTCGTCCCGGTGCTGCCCACGCTGACCCGCCACCACCGCGTCGTGCTCGCCTCGGTCCGCGACCCCGAGCTCAGCCGTCTCGCCGACGAGCGCGACGACGTCGACCAGGTCTACGGCGCCGCCGCCGCCGAGCAGGAGCTCCGTCGCCGTACCTGGATCGCCGACGTCCTCCGTCAGCACGCCGTCGACGTGCTCGAGGCCGACGCCGAGTCCCTCCCTCCCGCCCTCGCCGACCACTATCTCGCCCTCAAGGCCCAGGGGCTCCTCTGAGCGGCCGAATCTTGACTCGTGTCGCGTCGAATCTTGGGCCATGTCGGCATCCCTCAAGATTCGATGCCACACGAGAAAAGATTCGCGGTCAGGACTGGGCGGCGACCCGGTCCTCGAGGAGGGTGGGGTCGAGGTCGCCGGTGACGCCGCGGGAGGCGGCGGCGCGGCCGACCACGAAGACGTAGGAGAGGAACAGCAGCTCGGCGACGGCGCCGATGCCGATCCGGGCCCAGGTGGGGAGGCCGGAGGGGGTCACGAAGGCCTCGATCATGCCGCTGACGAACAGCACCGCGGCGAGGCCGATCGCGACGGTGATCGCGGTCCGGCCGGCGCGGGCGATGGCGGCGGTGCGGGTGAGGTCGCCGGGCTCGACCCAGGACCAGAACAGCCGCAGGCCGACGCCCCCGGCGACGAAGACCGCGGTGAGCTCCAGCATCCCGTGCGGGAGGATCAGGCCCCAGAACAGGGAGCCGCGGCCGTGGTGGATCATGATCGCGCCGATGACGGCCAGGTTGGCGATGTTGTTGTAGAGCGCGTAGAGCACCGGGATCCCGAGGATCCCGAGTGCGATGCACTCGGCCGACACCCAGGTGTTGTTGAGCCAGATCCGGCTGGCGAACGACGTCGCGGCGTGCTCGCTGTAGTAGCCGGCGAAGTCGTTGTTGACGAGCTGGTCGATCTCGGCCTTCGACAGCAGCGTCTGCTCGGCGGCGGGGTGGTGGAGCAGCCACAGCATCATCGCGGCGGTCACGAGCACGTTCCCGGCCAGGCAGCCGAGCCACCACCAGCGCAGCTGGTAGAGCGCGGCCGGGAAGCGGCCGGTGAAGAAGCCGGTCACCGCGCGCCAGCGGGGCACCCGGGTCGCGAGCATCGCGATCCGCGCGCGGCCGAGCAGCGAGGACAGGTAGGAGACCAGCTCGCCGTCCGGCGCCGAGGTGCGCACGACCGACAGGTGCGTCGCGACCTGCTGGTAGCGGTCGACCAGCTCGTCGCTCACCGCGCCGCTGCGCCCGCGGGTCCGGATCAGCTCCTCGAGGCGTGCCCACTCGTGGGAGTGGACGGCGACGTAGGCGTCGATGTCGATCCGCGGCATGGCGAAAGGTTAGATCTAGGGTGAGCGGGTGCCCGCGGAGTTCGCCACCCTGACCGAGGACGACCTCGTCACCGGCGAGGGCGTCGCGCTCGACCTGCCCGCCGCCGGGCTGGGCGTCCGGCTGGTCTCCGGGCTGCTCGACGTGATCGCGACCCTCGTGCTCGCGCTCGTGATCTTCTTCGTGCTGGCGGTGGCCTCGATCCGCACCGACGAGGCACTGCTCGAGGCCGCGTTCGTCCTCGGCCTGATGCTGGTCTTCCTCGCCTACCCTGCGACGGTCGAGACGCTCACGCGCGGCCGGACCCTCGGCAAGCTCGCCATGGGGCTGCGCACCGTGCGCGACGACGGCGGCCCGATCAGCGCCCAGCACGCACTGGTGCGCGCCCTGATCGGGTTCGTCGAGATCTACGCGATGTCGGGCGTGCCCGCGTTCTTCTCGATGATGGTCAGCCGGCGCGGCAAGCGGCTCGGCGACTTCGCCGCGGGGACGTACGTCGTCCGGGACCGGGTCCCGCTGCGGCTCCCGCTCCCGCCGCCGATGCCGCCGCAGCTCGCGGGGTGGGCGAGACGGGCCGACATCGCCGCCCTGCCGACCGGCCTCGCGCTCGCCGTACGCCAGTTCCTCGGCCGGCTGCCCGGGATCGACCCGGCGACGCGGCACCGGGTCGGGACGGCGCTCCTCACCGACGTGATGGAGTACGTCGCCCCGCCGCCCCCGGCCGGCGCCCCGCCCGAGCAGGTCCTCGCGGCCGTGATCGCCGAACGCCGCGAGCGCGACCTGGCCCGGCTGCGCCGGGAGGACCGGGCGAGGTCCCGGCTGACCACGGGCTACTAGGCGCGTCGCGCCTGGCTCACTCGCTCGCGGCCAGCACACGAGCTCGTTCCTCGCTCGGCGCTGTCGCTCACTCGATCGCCTAAGGTTTACGCGTGTCTTCGGGGCGGCACGCTCCACGGGCTTGCACACCACGACAGGAGCCAGCCGCATGACGTCGACCGCCACCTCAGCCGCTCCCCTGACGGCTGCCGAGCTGGCCAGCGCCAAGGACTCGATCGAGCGGGTGTCCGCCGCCTTCTCCAGCCGGGTCGTGGGCCAGGAGAAGGTCCGCACCGCGCTGCTCGTCACCCTCCTCGCGGAGGGACACATCCTGCTCGAGTCGGTGCCCGGCCTGGCGAAGACGCTGGCCGCGTCGACCCTGTCCCAGGCGGTGGCCGCGGAGTTCGCGCGGATCCAGTGCACGCCCGACCTGCTGCCCAGCGACATCGTCGGCACCCAGGTCTACGACCCGCGCAACCACACCTTCGAGACCCAGCTCGGTCCGGTGCACGCCAACTTCGTCCTCCTCGACGAGATCAACCGCGCCAGCGCCAAGACCCAGTCCGCGCTGCTCGAGGCGATGCAGGAGCGGCAGACGTCGATCGCCGGCGAGATCCACCGGCTTCCGCAGCCCTTCATGGTGCTGGCCACCCAGAACCCCATCGAGGAGGAGGGCACCTACGTCCTCCCCTACGCCCAGATGGACCGGTTCCTGCTCAAGGAGGTCGTCGACTACCCCGCCGAGTCCGACGAGCTGACGGTGCTCGACCGGATCGACGACGGCACCCTGGGCCAGCACGCCACCGCCGTCCAGCCGGTGATCTCGACCCCCGACGTGGTCGGGCTCCAGGCCCTGGTCCGGCGGGTGTACGTCGACCCGGCCATCAAGCGCTACGTCATCTCCCTCATCCGGGCCACCCGGGACATCGGCCCGCTGCTCGGCCCCGAGCTCGCGGCGTACGTCGACATCGGCGCCAGCCCGCGCGGCTCGATCGCGTTCTTCCAGGCGGCTCGGGCGATGGCGGTCGTGCAGGGACGCCACTACGTGATCCCCGAGGACGTCCGCGAGCTCCGGCACGCGGTGCTCCGCCACCGGATCCACCTGAGCTTCGAGGCGCTCGCCGACCGGGTCGCGCCGGAGACCGTCATCGACGCCGTCTTCCGCGCCGTCCCGACCCCCTGAGCCCGGAACGACGCAGCGATGGCTCACCTCACCCGGGTCAAGGCCCGGCTCTCCATCCACGCGCACCGCAAGGTGCGCGGGCTGCTGGAGGGTGAGTACGCCGCGATCCAGATCGGCCGCGGCATCGACTTCCAGGACCTGCGGGAGTACGTGCGCGGTGACGACGTGAAGGACCTCGACTGGAAGGCCTCCGCACGCACCCGCACCCTGCTGATCAAGCGGTACGTCGCCGAGCGCCGCCACACGGTGCTGCTCTGCGTCTCCACGGGTCGTTCGATGGCCGCGATGAACGACGCCCAGCACTCCAAGCGCGAGCTCGCCGTCTTCATCGCCGGGGTGATGGGCTACCTCGCCACCCGCCACAAGGACATGGTCGCCCTCGTCCACGGCGACGCGAGGTCCCAGCACGTCCGGCCGCCCGACACCGGTGAGCTGCACCTCGAGCGACTCCTCGCGACGGTCCACGACGCGATCAGCCCCGACGGCGACCCCGGCGACCTCGCCGCCGTGCTGCAGTACGCCGTCCGCGCGATCCGCCGCCGCACGATCCTGGTCGTGATCTCCGACGAACCGGACGTCTCGCCCGACACCGCCGATGCGCTGCGCCGGCTGAGGGCGCAGCACGAGGTCCTCTTCTTCACCATCGGCGACCTCGATCCGACCGCCGTCTCCCCCGGTGGCGCGCACCTCCGGGACCTGGTCGACGTCGACGCCCGCAGCGCCGTTCCCGACTGGCTGCGCGACGACCGCCGTCTCGCCGAGGAGTACGCCGCCCTGGTGCGCGCCGAGGAGGACGGCCTCCGCCGTGGCCTCGAGCAGCTCGGCGTCGTCCACGAACGGGTCCACGACAACGACTCCGCGATCACCGCCGTGTTCCGGCTGCTGGAGAGGCACCGTCATGCTCGCCACCGCTGACGGCGACCTGCCCGAGGAGTTCCACGGCCCGGTCGGCTACAGCGACCTCTGGCTGTGGCTCGCCGTCGCCGGAGTCGCTCTGGTGGCGCTCTACTACCTCGCTGCCTGGTTGCTGACCCGGCCGCGGCCCACCGGCCCGGGCCGGTGGAGCCGGACGACCGACGTACCCAGCGCCCGGCGCGAACACCTCGAGCGGATCGACGCGATCGAGGCCGACGTGCGCGCCGGCCGGATCCCCGCGCGGGTCGGTCACCAGCGGCTCAGCGAGGTGGTCCGGTCCTACGTCGAGGCCGTCAGCGCCCTTCCGGCGCGCACGATGGCGCTCGCGGACTTCCGCGCCCACGCGCCGGCGCCGCTCGCGGACGCGATCGAGCTGATGTACCCGCCCGAGTTCGCCCCGGAGCCGGCAGTCGCCCAGGAGCGGTTCGACCTGGCCGTCCGCGACGGCCGTAGGCTGGTGACCTCGTGGAGCTGAGCTGGAAGGTCGGCGACTCGTCGTTCGCCTACGGGTGGCTGATCTGGCTGCTGGCCGGACTGGTCGTGGTCGTGCTCCTCGTCGCGGCGCTGGTCCGCTGGCGGCGGCTGCCGTCGCACCCGACGTACGTCGCCCACGCGGCCCGGCTGCGGGCCCTGCCCCGCTACCGCGCGCTCGTCGTACGGCGCACGGCGGTCGCGGCCGTCGCGACCTTGTTCGCGCTGGTCGCCTGCCTCGGCGGCATCATCCTCGCCGGGCGGCTGCAGCAGACCCGGAGCATGGAGCGGGACGAGCAGACCCGCGACATCATGTTGTGCCTCGACGTCTCCGGCTCGATGACCAAGGTCGACGCCGCCGTCATCGGCGAGTTCGAGAAGATCGTCGACGGCCTGGACGGCGCGCGGATCGGCCTGACCGTCTGGAACAGCACGTCGATCACGCTCTTCCCGCTCACCGACGACTACGACTTCGTCCGGGAGCAGCTCTCCCGGGCCGCGCGGGCCCTCAAGGCCGAGGACCTCGACTACATCTACGGGACGCTCAGCGGCCGCAGCGGTGCCTCGCTCATCGGCGACGGCCTCGCGTCCTGCGTCCAGCGGTTCGACCGGATCGACCAGACCCGCGGTCGCGCCATCGTGCTCGCCTCGGACAACGACGTCTACGGCCACGGGGTCTACACGCTCGAGCAGGCCGGCGACTACGCCGAGCAGCACCACGTCGTCGTGCACGGGATCGCCGCGCCCGCGACGAAGCCGGGCGACAGCGCGGCGTTCGAGGAGGTCGTCCAGCGCACCGGTGGCACCTACCACCAGCTCGGCGACCTGGGGTCGGCCGACTCGGTCGTCGCCTCGATCAACGACCTCGAGGCGGCCAAGATCGAGAAGCCGCCGTTGGTCCAGGTCGTCGACCAGCCGCGGACCGGCAAGGTGGTCGCCGGGATCGGCGTCGGCCTGCTCGCGCTCGTGTGGGCGGTCGAGGCCGGCTTCGCGCTCGCCGCGCGCCGCGGTCGCCGTGCTCCGGGGAGGGCGTCGTGATCCTGACCCTGGTCCGTCGCGGCCTGATCCTGGTCGCCGCCGTGGTCGCGCTCGCCGTACCCCTCGAGCACGGCGAGCAGGCCGCCCCCACGCAGACCGCCGACGTCGAGGTGCTGGTCGTGCTCGACCGGACCCGCTCGATGGCGGCCTACGACTACGACGGCGACAAGCCCCGCTGGGACGGCGTGAAGCAGGACCTGGAGGACCTCACCACCGCCCTGCCGGGTGCGCGGTTCGGGCTGGTGACGTTCGGCTCGACGGCGCACCTCGACCTGCCGTTCACGACCGACGCGAACGCGTTCGAGTCCGCCGTCGACACGACCATCGTCGAGCCGGTGCTCTATGCGAAGGGCTCGCGCGCCGACCGGCCGCTCAGCCTGGTGC
Organism: Nocardioides panacisoli; assembly: GCF_039537325.1. GTDB lineage: Bacteria > Actinomycetota > Actinomycetes > Propionibacteriales > Nocardioidaceae > Nocardioides > Nocardioides panacisoli. The sequence continues at coordinate 351,812 of NZ_BAABAH010000001.1, read as the reverse complement.
TCGCCACCCTCGAGCGTGCGGAGAAGGCCAACCCGGACGAGCGTCGCTTCGTCGTGTTCCTCGGTGACGGCGAGAACACCGACGACCAGGGTGAGCAGGAGTCCTACGAAGAGGTCGCGAAGCACATCTCCGGCGGGGCGGTGCTCGGCTACGGCACCGAGGAGGGCGGCAAGATGCCCGAGGCCGACGACCTCGGGCGCAGCGAGGGCTGGGTCTACGACTACGACTCCGGCACGGATGCCGTCTCGCACGCCGACCTCCACAACCTCGGGACGATCGCCGACCAGCTGGGCGTGCCGCTCGACCACCGGACGGCGCCCGGCGGCGTCGACGACATCGCCGCGGGCTTCAAGGCCGACTACAGCCTGGACAGCGACGAGCAGCGGCCGGCGAAGGTCGACTTCGTCTGGGTAGCCGGCCTGGTCCTCGCGCTGCTCGTCCTGTGGGAGCTGTTCGTGGTCTGGCGCGCGGTGTGGACGACGCGCAGCGTGCTGCAGCCCCGGCGGGCGGGAGGCAAGCGATGAGCCGGCGCCGCACCCTCTACCTGGCCGGGCTGCTCCCCCTGCTGCTCGTCCTGCTGTTCTCCGCGAAGGTCGCACTGATGCTGACCCACGACGACCACGGCCGCGGCAGCTTCGACGACACCCGGTACGACGACGCGGCCGCGCAGTTCTCCCACAACCGCTCGCTCAACGTCTTCGAGTCCTGGGTCGCCGCCTTCGACGAGGGCGCGGCGCGGTTCGCGAACGGCGACGACGACGGCGCCGTCACCGCCTACCGCGCGGCGCTCGAGGACGTGCCCATCGAGGACGAGTGCACCGTCCGGATCAACCTGGCCCTGGCCGAGGAGGCCATCGGCGACGCGAAGATCAAGATGCCCGACCGGGACGCCGCGCTCGAGGCCTGGCGGGCGGGTGTGAAGGCGCTCGAGGACGGCGACTGCCCGGTGGACTCCGGCCGCGGTGCCGACCAGACCGCCGACGCCAAGGCGGTCGACGAGCGACTCAAGCAGAAGATCGACCAGGAGGAGTCGCAGGGCGGCCAGGACCAGCAGCAACAGCACCAGGACCACCAGGAACAGCAGGGTCAGCAGCACGACGAGCAGGACAGGGAGCAGCGGCTCCAGCAGCGCAACCAGAAGGGCCTGACGGACCAGAAGCAGAACGACGAGCTCCAGCACGAGCTGGACAGCGACCTCAACTTCGACGGCCAGCAGTGGTGAGCCGCCGGATCAGCTCCGGGCCCGGCGCACCAGCCACCTGAGCACGATCAGCCCGGCCACCAGGGCGACGACCTGCTTGCCGTAGGTCCGGACGAGCACCGGCAGCAGCGCCGAGCCGAGGTCGAGCGCGTCGTCGTCGGCGGGCACGGCGCGCGGCGGCGGAGCCGAGGCGGGGCCGGCATCGGGGTCGCCGGCGGGTGCCGCCACCGCGGCCGCACCGGTCGGCACGGACGCCGGCTCCGCGTCCTGGTCCGCGGCGTCGGCCGTGCTCGGCGCGGGCGCGGCCTCGTCCCCCAGCCGCTTCTCCAGGCAGGCCACGAACTGCCCGAGCAGCTTGTCCGAGACGTCCTGCATCACGCCGCGCCCGAACTGCGCCGGTTTGCCGGTGATCGCGAGGTCGGTCAGCACCTCGACCGCCGTCCCGGTGTCGGTCGGGACCATCGTCAGCGTGACCTTCGCCCCGGCGGTGCCGTTGCCGCGCTTGTCCTTGCCCTTCGCGTCGACGACGAAGCGGTGCGCCTCGTCGTCGCGCTCGACGAAGGTGCCCGAGCCGGCGTACACCAGCGCGATCGGACCCAGCTTCACCTTGCAGGTGCCTTCGAAGGTGTCGCCGTCGGACCCGGTGACCTGGGCGCCCGGGAAGCACTCCGCCAGCGCGGCGATGTCCTGGAAGTGCGCCCAGGTCTCCTCGATCGGGGTGGGGACGGTGAACGAGTGGGTGAGGTCCACGCCGCTCCCGTCAGGCCTGCGTGCCGTTGCGACCGGCGGCCGCCAGGACGGCACGCCGGGTGAGCACGGTCGCGAGGTGGAGCCGGTAGTCGGCGTCGCCGTTGAGGTCCGACGGCGGTTCGACCGGGACGCTGCCGTCGCCGATCAGCTCCGCTGCCGCGCGTACGGCGTCCTCGGTGGCCGGCTGCCCGGCGAGCGCGTCCTCGACGGCGTTGGCCCGCACCGGCGTGCTGCCCATGTTGGTGAGCCCGATCCGTGCCTCGCCGATGGTGTCACCGTCCATCCGGACCGTGGCGCCGACGGCGACGATCGGCCACTGGTGGGCGACCCGCACGAACTTGTCGTAGTGGGCGCCCCAGCCGGGCCGCTTCGGCAGCCGTACCTCGACCAGGATCTCGTCCTCGGAGATCGCTGTCTCGAACAGCCCGACGAAGAACTCGTCGGCCGGAACGACCCGGGTGCCGCCGGCTCCCTGGACGACGAAGGACGCGCCCAGCGCCAGTACGCATGCCCCCAGATCACCCGCAGGGTCGGCGTGGGCCAGTGCTCCTCCGAACGTCCCCCGGTGCCGGATCTGCGGGTCCGCCACCTGGGTCACCGCCTTGGTGAGCAACAGCGCGTGCTCGGCGACCAGCGGGTCGTGCGCGACCACGTCGTGGGTCGTCATCGCTCCGATCGCGAGGTGGTCGTCACCGTCGCGGACCCCGCGCATGGACTCGATCCGGCCGAGGTCGATCACCCACTCGGGAGCGTTCAACCGCATCCGCAGCACCGGGAGGAGACTCTGGCCGCCGGCCAGGATCTTGGCGTCGTCGCCGTGCTCGGCGAGCGCCGCCAGCGCCTCCTCCACGCTGGTCGGGGCGACGTACTCGAAGCTGGCCGGGATCATTCGGCACCTCCAGTGCTGCGGTCGACGGTGCCGCTCATGCCCGTCGAGGAGTCGAAGTGGGGAGCGGCCGCGCCGGTGGTGTCCCCACCGGCCGATCCGCTGTTGATCGCCCGCCACACCCGTTCGGGCGTGCACGGCATCACGATGTCGTCGACACCCAGGTGCCGCACCGCGTCGACGACGGCGTTGACGACCGCCGGGGTGGAGGCGATCGTGCCCGCCTCCCCGACGCCCTTGGTCCCGAGCGAGTTGGTCGTGCTCGGGCTCGTCGTGTGATCGATGTCGAAGCTGATCGTGTCGGCCGCCGTGGGCAGGAGGTAGTCGACGAACGAGCCGGAGACGAGGGTCCCCTGGTCGTCGTACACCGCCTCCTCCCAGAGCGCCTGGGCGATGCCCTGGACCAGGCCGCCGTGCACCTGGCCGGACACGATGAGCGGGTTGATGATCACCCCGATGTCGTCGCAGCAGACGTACTTGCGCAGCTTCACCTGGCCGGTCTCGGTGTCGACCTCCGCCGCGCACAGGTGCGTGCCGTGGGGGAAGTTGAAGTTCACCGGGTCGAACGTCGCCGACGCGTCGAGTGACGGCTCCATCCCCTCAGGCAGGTCGTGCGCCGCGAACGCGGCCGTCGCCAGCTCCGTGAGCGGGACGCCCTGGTCGGTGCCGCGGACCGAGAACCGGCCGCCGCTGAACTCGAGGTCGTCGGCCGACGCCTCGAGCACATGGGCAGCGAGAGGCCTGGCCTTCTCGATCACCTTGTCGGCGGCCCGGACCAGCGCCTCGCCCCCGACGACCAGGCTCCGCGAGCCGTAGGTGTCGAGGCCCTTCGGGGCGATCTGGGTGTCGCCGTGCAGGACCTCGACGTCCTCGAACGGCACGCCGAGCCGGTCCGCGATGATCTGGCTGAACGCCGTCTCGTGGCCCTGGCCGTGCGCGGACGCTCCGGTGACCACCTCGACCTTGCCGGTCGCGAGCATCCGCACCTTGGCGTGCTCCCAGCCGCCCGCGCCGTAGTCGAGCTGGCCGAGCACCCGGGAGGGCGCCAGCCCGCACATCTCGGTGAACGTCGAGACGCCGATGCCGAGCTGGACCCGGTCGCCGCTGTCGCGCCGCCGCTTCTGCTCGGCGCGCAGCTCGTCGTAGCCGAGCATCTCCTTGGCCCGGGCCGTCGCGGCCTCGTAGTTGCCGGAGTCGTACTCGAGGCCGGCCACCGTGGTGAACGGGAACTCCTCGTGCTTGATCCAGTTCTTCTCGCGGACCTCGAGCGGGTCCATGCCGGTCTCGGCGGCGAGCTCGTCCATCAGCCGCTCGATGGCGTACGTCGCCTCCGGGCGGCCGGCGCCGCGGTAGGCGTCGGTCCAGGTGGTGTTCGTGAGCACCGTCTGGCACGCGAACCGGTAGGCCGGGAACTTGTAGATCGCGTTGAACATGAACGCGCCGAGCACCGGTACGCCGCCGCCGACGATCGCGACGTAGGAGCCGAGGTTCGCCAGCAGGTCGACCTTGAGGCCGGTGACCGTGCCGTCCTTGTCGGCGGCCAGGGTCAGCCGCTGCCACTGGTCGCGGCCGTGGTGGCCGGCGATCAGGCTCTCGCTGCGGGTCTCGGTGTACTTGATCGGCTTGCCGATCCTCCGGGCGATCGCCCAGGTGATCCATTCCTCGGGCGTGGTCTGGAGCTTGCCGCCGAAGCCGCCGCCCACGTCGGGCGCGATCACCCTGATCTTGGACTCGGGGACGCCGGTCGTGGCCGCCAGGGCGAAGCGGAGGATGTGCGGGATCTGGGTCGCGCTCCACATCGTGAGCTGCTCGCCGGTGGGGTCGACGACCACGCTGCGGGGCTCCATGAAGGCGGGGATCAGCCGTTGCTGGCGGTACTCCCGCTCGATGACGATGCCGTCCTCGCGCGCCTTGGCGATCGCGTCCTCGACGTTCCCGCCGGTGCCGGCCTCGCCGGAGTCGAAGACCCAGAGCGCCGACTTGTTGGTGCCGAGGTCGGGGTGCGCGAGGACCTTGTCCTCGGCGGCCTCCTTGAGGTCGACGACGGCGGGCAGCTCGTCGTACTCGACGTCGACGAGCTCGGCCGCATCTCGGGCCTCGGCCGCACTGCGGGCCACGACGACGGCGACGATCTCTCCGGCGAAGGAGACCCGGTCGGCCGGCAGCGGCGAGTGGGCAGGTGTCTTCTGGTCGGGGGTGATCGGCCAGGCGTTGATGCAGACGCCGAGGTCCTCGCCGAAGTCGGCGCCGGTGAGGACGTCGACGACGTTCGGCGCGGCCTTCGCGGCCGCGGTGTCGATCGAGGTGATGTTCGCGTGGGCGAACGGGCTGCGGACCATCGCGAGGTGCAGCATCCCCGGGAGGGTGATGTTGTCGGTCCAGCGGGTCCGGCCGGTGATCAGCCGCTGGTCCTCCTTGCGGCGCCGGTCGCGGCCGATCTCCTGGGTCGGGGCCGCGGTCTCCTGGGTGGTGCTCATGCCCCGACCCCCTCGGACTGCTGGCCGGAGGTCGACCCGGCGGCGTGCTGCACGGCCCGGACGATGTTGTGGTAGCCGGTGCACCGACAGAGGTTGCCCTCCAGACCGTGCCGGATCGCCTCCTCCGACGGGTCCGGGTTGTCGTTGAGGAGGTCGACGGTCTGCATGATCATGCCGGGCGTGCAGTAGCCGCACTGGAGGCCGTGGCACTCGCGGAAGGCCTCCTGCACCGCGTGCAGCTGCCCGCCCTGCGCCAGCCCCTCGATGGTGGTGACCTCGGCACCGTCGGCCTGCACCGCGAGCACGTTGCAGGACTTCACGCTCTTGCCGTTCAGATGGACCGTGCACGCGCCGCAGTTGCTGGTGTCGCAACCGATGACGGTGCCGGTCTTGCCGAGACGCTCGCGGAGGTACTGCACGAGCAGCATCCGGGGTTCGACGTCGTCGGCCACCTTCTGGCCGTCGACAGTGAGGCTGATCCGGGTCATGGCTCTCCCTTGAGGTGGTGACCTGTGGCACAGGTCACGCTAGGGAGAGGTGGTTGGCCGACCGTTGGTCAGCCGCGCGCGACCGCCAGCCGGCCCTTGAGCAGCGGGACCGCGGGGTGGCGGGGGTCGATGGAGGCGAGGCAGACCTCGAGAACCTGGGCGTCGTAGGGGGCCTGCTCGATGTAGCGGACGACGGCATCGGGCTGGGGGTCGGCGAGGAGGGCCTCGCGGACGGCGACGGCGACGTACTCGCCCATCTCGACGAGGGCGGGACTGTTGGTGCCGGGGAGGAGGTCGCCGCCATAGCTCTCGACGGCGGCCGCGACCTGGCCGCGGCGGAGCAGGGCGAGGACGTGGTCGACGTCGGTGGCGACCGGCATGAGGAGGCGGTAGGGCCGGGAGGCCAGCTGGCCGCCGAGGGCGTGGCGGAGGTGGGAGACCTCGGCCTTGAGGGTGGAGAAGGTGACGGCCTGGTCGCCGTAGAGGTGCGCGTGCAGCTGCTCGAGCGAGAGGCCCTCGGGATGCAGAGCGAGGAGGGCCAGCACCTCGGTCTGGCGGCGCGTCAGCAGCAGCCGCTGACCGTCGAGGCGCGCCTCGGCGGTGCCGAGAAGCGTCATCACCAGGCCGGGGTCGGCCGTGTCCTCGGCGCCCCCGTAGTAGCTGCTGTGCGGCATCGCCTGCTCGACGAGCCGGGCCATCACCCGGGCGGTCGCGAGCCCGATCGGGTGGGTGCGGTCCCAGGTCGTGGAGAGGTCGAGGACGCCGAGCTGGGCGCCGGTAACGGGGTCGTGGACGGGGGCGGCCCAGCAGACCCAGTTGTGCACGATCGGGGCGTAGTGCTCGGCGCTGAAGACCATCGCCGGCTGGCCGAGGCGGTTGGCCAGGTCGAGGGCGTTGGTGCCGACCGAGCGGTCGTCCCAGCGGCCGCCGGCCACGAAGTTCACCGACTCCGCCTTGCGGCGCATGACCCGGCCGCCGTAGGTCCAGAGCACCCGGGTCTCCGGGTCGGTCACGGCGATGACGAGGTCGCCGTCCTCGGCGGTACGCCGCAGCTCCTCCTCGACGCGCTCGACGGCGATCTGGAGCGGGGAGTCGCGCCAGAGCGCGCGGGTCTCGGACTCGTCGGCGAGAGGCGCGGCCTCGACGCTGGTCGAGATCGCGGACTCCGAGCGGGTCCAGCTGCGGAAGATCTCCGGCCGGACCAGCCGCTCGACGCCGTCGCCGTGCTCGACGAACGACGTCCATGCGCGCACTGCCTCGAGACGCTTCACCTGCAGGTCGGCACGGGCCATACCGACAGCCTAGGTCGCGGTGTGACGGGCGTCACCCAGGAGCGCGTCGTCGTGGTGGATCCGGCCGCCGAGCTCGGCGAGCCGGCTGCCTGTGCCGCCCCACCGGCCGGCGATGATCTCCGCGGCGATCGAGATCGCGGTCTCCGCCGGGGTCCGCGCGCCGAGGTCGAGACCGATCGGGCTGGACAGCCGGGCGATCTCCTCAGCGGTCAGCCCGGCCTCCTTGAGCCGCTGCTCGCGGTCCTCGTGGGTACGGCGCGAGCCCATCGCGCCGACGTACGCCACGTCGGGGAGCCGGAGGGCGACCTCGAGCAGGGGTACGTCGAACTTCGGGTCGTGGGTGAGCACCGCGATGACGGTGCGGGCGTCGATCCGGCCGGCGTCGCGCTCGGCCTCGAGGTAGCGGTGCGGCCACTCGACCACCACGTCGTCGGCCTCCGGGAACCTGCTGTGGGTGGCGAACACCGGCCGCGCGTCGCACACCGTGACCTGGTAGCCGAGGAAGCTGCCGACCCGCGCGACGGCCGCCGCGAAGTCGATCGCCCCGAACACGAGCATCCGCGGCCGCGGCGCGAACGCCCACACGAACACCCGCATCCCCTCGCCGCGCCGCTCCCCGTCGGGCCCGTACCCGAGGGTCGCGCTGTGCCCGCTGGCGAGCAGCCCCAGCGCGTCGTCGCGCACCGCGTCGTCCATCCGCTCCGACCCGAGCGTCCCGTGGACCGCGTCGGGGGTGACCAGCATCCGACGGCCGAGGTACGACGGGTCCGGGTGCTCGACGACGGTGGCGACGGCGACGGGCTCGCCCCGCTCGACGGCGACGGCGATCTCGCCGAGCTCGGGGAAGGTCTCGCGGGAGACCTTCTCGACGTACACGTCGAGGATCCCGCCGCAGGTCAGCCCGACGGCGAAGGCGTCGTCGTCGGAGATGCCGTAGCGCTGCAGCACGGGCACGCCGCTCCCGGCGACCTCCTGCGCGAGCTCGTAGACCGCGCCCTCGACGCAGCCGCCGGACACCGAGCCGACTGCCGTGCCCTCGGGGCCGACCAGCATCGATGCGCCGGGGGGCCGGGGCGCGGACTGGAACGTCGCCACCACGGTGCCCATGCCGACGGTCTCGCCGGCCTCCCACCAGCGCAGCAGCTCCGGAAGCACGTCACGCACGCGCCACCACCTCCATCAGCTCAGCGTAGGTCGCCAGTGAGTGGCCGGCGAGGAAGGAGTCGACGTGCGGGAGGACGGCAGCCACCCCGCGCTGGACCGGCTGGTAGCCCGCCTTGCCCCCGTGCGGGTTGACCCAGACGACGCGGTGGGCGATCCGGTGCAGGCGTGCGACCTGCTCGGCGAGGAGCGCCGGGTCGCCGCGCTCCCATCCGTCGCTCGCGATCACGACCACCGCCCCGCGGGCGAGGTCGCGGCGGCGGGCGAGGAAGGCGCGCATCGTCTCCCCCAGCCGGGTACCGCCGGACCAGTCGGGCACGACGGCACCGGCCGCGACCAGCGCCGCGTCGGGGTCGCGGGTGCGCAGGGCGCGGGTGATGTGGGTGAGCCGGGTGCCGACGGTGAACACCTCCGCGCGGCCACCTCCACCCTGGACCACCCGGTGCGCGAGCCGCAGCAGCGGGTCGGCGTAGCCGCTCATCGAGCCGGACACGTCGAGCAGCAGCACGACCCGCCGCGGACGCCGCCCGCGGCGGCGCAGCCGGATCTCCGCGGGCTCGCCCAGCTGCCGCAGGCTCGCGCGGAGCGTGCGGGAGGGGTCGATGTCGCCCCGCCGCGCGGGAACGCGGCGCGCGGCCCGGCGCAGCGGCGGGCGTACCTGCAGGGTGGCGAACAGCGCGGCGAGCCGCTGCCGCTCGGCCGTCGAGAGGGCAGCGACGTCGCGGTGCCGCAGCACCTCGTCGGCCGACGCGGCGGCACGGGCGGCCTCGGCGTCACCACTCCCCTCGCCCTCGTCCCCCTCGTCGGTCAGGTCGACGTACGTCGCCGGGCGCGGCGGGACCGGGCGGGTGGCGGGCGGTGCCTCGACGGCGAACCACTCCCGGAACACCCGGTCGTACCGCTCGAGGTCCTCGGGGCAGCCGCACAGGGTGGCGCGGCCGGCGGTGTAGGTCGCTGCGCGGTCGTCGAGCCCGACGGTCGCGACCGCCGAGAGGTAGGCGCGGGTGCGGTCCGCCGTCACCGGCACTCCCGCGGACCGGACCGCCCGGGTGAATCCGACCAGCACCTCGTCCGCCCCGGTGGTCGACGGGGTCACGTCGTCAGCATCCGGTCGAGGGCGGCGCGGACCCGGTCGGCGTCCTCGCGGTACTTCACCAGCGCGCCGATCGTCCGGGCGGCGGTCTCGAGGTCGAGCTCGGTGGTGCCGAGCCGGTGCAGCGCGCGGGCCCAGTCCAGGGTCTCGGCGACACCCGGCGGCTTGAGCAGGTCGTCGTCGCGCAGCTGCTGGACCACGACCACTACCTGCCGGGACAGCTTCTCGCCGACCTCGGGCGCACGGGAGCGCAGGATCGCGACCTCGCGCTCCAGACCGGGGTGGTCGATCCAGTGGTAGAGGCAGCGCCGCTTGAGCGCGTCGTGCAGCTCGCGGGTCCGGTTGGAGGTGAGCACGACGGTCGGCGGCACGGCCGCCTGCACGGTGCCGAGCTCGGGGATGGTCACCTGGTAGGTCGACAGCACCTCGAGCAGGAAGGCCTCGAACTCGTCGTCGGCCCGGTCGATCTCGTCGACCAGGAGCACCGCGGGGCTCTGCTGCAACGCCGCCAGGACCGGCCGGGCGAGGAGGAAGCGCTCGTCGTACAGGCTCTTCTCCGCCTCCTCGACGTCGGGCGCCGAGCCGCCCGCGGACGAGGCGGCCTCGAGCGCGCGCAGGTGCAGGATCTGCCGCGGGAAGTCCCAGTCGTAGAGCGCCTGCGTCGCATCGATCCCCTCATAGCACTGCAGCCGGATCAACGGCACCTCGAGTGAGTCCGCGAGCGCCTCCGCCAGCGCGGTCTTCCCGGTTCCGGGCTCGCCCTCGAGCAGGAGCGGGCGCTGCATCTCCAGCGCCAGGAAGAGCACGGTCGCGAGGCTGTCGTCGCACAGGTACCCGGTGCTCTCCAGCCGGCGCGCCAGCCCGGCGACACGGTCGTCCACGCCTACGACGGTACGGGCGGCGACGTTGGCCCGCGGTTGGCCCGCGATCTGCCCGCGATTCGCCCGCGAGTCGGCTCAAGCTTGAGCCGACTCGGCGACGGGGGCGGGGAGGTCGACGCGGATCGTGGTGTCGCCGGGACGGCTGTCGAGCGCCACGGAGCCGCCGTGGGCGGTGACGATGGCCTCGACGAGGGACAGGCCGAGTCCCGCCCCGCCCTCACGCTGCCGGGCGGCGTCGCCGCGGGTGAACCGCTCGAAGGCCCTCGCCGCGAGCTCCGGGGGGAACCCCGGGCCGTCGTCGCGGACGTCGAAGCCACCCGGCCGAGCGCGGACCGTGACGGTCGTGCCGGCCGGCGTGTGCTTGCGGGCGTTGGTCAGCAGGTTGGTCACGACCTGGTGCAGCCGGTCCGGGTCGCCGGTGACCTCGACGGGCTCACCGTCCTCGGGCAGCTCGACCAGCCAGCGGTGGTCGGGCGCGACGACGCGGGCGTCGTCGACCGCCTCGACGAGCAGGCGGGAGAGGTCGACGACCTCCCGGGCCAGCGGCCGGCCGGCGTCCAGCCGGGCGAGGAGCAGCAGGTCCTCGACGAGCTCGGTCATCCTGCTCGCCTCCTCCTCGACCTTCGCCAGCGCGATCCCCCTGGTCGCGTCGTCCGGCCGCCGGCGCGCGAGCTCGGTGTAGCCGGCGATCGTCGTCAGCGGCGTGCGCAGCTCGTGCGAGGCGTCCGCGACGAACTGCCGCACCTGCTGCTCGCTGCGGTGCCGCGCGTCGATCGAGGACTCCACGTGCGCGAGCAGGGTGTTGAGCGCCTGGCCGACCTGCCCCACCTCGGTGCGCTCGTCGGTCAGCCGCTCCGGCACCCGGTCGAGCTCCCCGATCTCGCCGGTGTCGAGGGTCTGGCCCGCCACCCGGTGCGCCGTCGCGGCAACCTCCTCCAGCGGCTGCAGCTGGCGGCGTACGACGAACGTGCCGGCCACCCCGGCCGCGACCGTCCCGAACAGCGCGAGCGCCAGCTCCCAGCGCACCAGCGAGCCGACCGCGGAGTCGACCTCCGCCGTCGGCAGGCCGGTCACGAAGGTCCGGTCCTCGTCCTTGTCCCGCACGGCGGCGACCCGGTAGCTGCCGTGGCCGGGGATCTGCACGACGTGGACCTGGCGGTCGACGGGCACCTTCGCGAGCAGGTCCCGGGTCGCGGCGTCGAGCACCTGCCCCTGCCCCCGCTGGTCGCTGAGGATCACCCCGAAGTCGTCCTGCGGGAAGGCGATCAGGGTGCCGGGCTCCTGGTTGCCCGCGCCCAGCTCACCCTCGTTGTAGTGGTCGTCGCCGTCGTTCTCCTTGGGCACCGGGGGCACGGGCAGGCCGCCGGCAGCCGGCCGCGGGCCGTTCTCGACGCGGTCGAGGGACGCCTGCACCTTCGCGTCGAGCTGGTCGGTGAGGTAGCCGCGCATGACGAGCGCGGTCGCCCCACCCAGCAGGAGCGAGGCGACGGCCACCAGCCCGACGGCGGTGATGACGAGCCGGGACGTGAGGGTCCGTGGCAGGCCGATCCGCATCAGCCCGCCGGCTTCAGCACGTAGCCGGCCCCACGCATCGTGTGGATCATCGGCTCGCGGCCGGCGTCGATCTTCTTGCGGAGGTAGGAGATGTAGAGCTCGACGACGTTGGCCTGGCCGCCGAAGTCGTAGTTCCACACCCGGTCCAGGATCTGCGCCTTGCTGAGCACCCGGCGCGGGTTGCGCATGAGGAAGCGCAGCAGCTCGAACTCGGTCGCCGTCAGGCCGATCTCCTCCCCGCCGCGGGTGACCTCCCGGCTGTCCTCGTCCAGGACGAGGTCCCCGACGGTGAGCACGGCGTTGCCACGGGTCTCGGCGGCGACGCCGGCCCGCCGTACGAGTGCACGGAGCCGCGCGACCAGCTCCTCGAGGGAGAACGGCTTGGTCACGTAGTCGTCGCCGCCCGCGGTCAGTCCCGCCACGCGGTCCTCCACGGCATCGCGCGCGGTCAGGAACAGCACGGGGACGGCCGGGTCGATCGAGCGGATCCGACGGAGCACCTCCATGCCGTCGAAGTCCGGCAGCATCAGGTCGAGCACCACGACGTCGGGCTGGGCCGCCCGCGCGGCGGCCACGGCCTGGCTGCCGTTGTGAGCGGTGTCGACCGACCAGCCCTCGTAGCGCAGCGCCATCGCCACCAGCTCGGCGATGTTGACCTCGTCGTCCACGACGAGCGCCCGCAGGGGGGTGCCGTCGACGCTCGTGGGCGGGGTGCTGGTCTCTGCGGGCATGGGGGAAGTCTCGCGGGTGAACCTGTGAGTCTGCTGTGGCACGACTGTGCAGGGCCTGCACACGGCGCGGGCACAGCGTCCGCACAGGTCGGAGGGTCACCGTGCGAGACATGAGCAACGAGGACACCCCGATCGAGCCGGTCCAGCCGTGGACCGGCACGCCTCTCGACCCGCCCGCGCAGGCTCCCTCGGACCGGCCGACCCCGCCGGCCTACGCGCCCCCGGCCCCAGCCGCGCCCGGGCGGATGTTCCGGCTCCGGTCGGTTCTCGCGGTGGCCGCGGCCGGTGTCGTCCTCGGCGGTCTCGGCGGCACGGCGATCACCCATCTCGCCGACCACTCCGACCGCAGCGAGCACGGCTTGTCCGACCGGGAGGGCTTCCCGGGCGGGCCGCTCCCGGGTGGCGGGCAGCTGCCCGGCGGCGAGGGCCGGCTCCCCGGCGCCCCTCCGGGCGGCCAGCTGCCGAGCGTCCCGCGTGACGACTCCGAGGACCAGTCCTCCGGCTCGGGAGGGTCCGCGGCCAGCTAGCGCCGGTCCACGTCGTGGCCGCCGGCGAGGTCCCCGCACTCGACGGCCACGACGTCGTTGCGGCGCAGGTAGGCCCGCGCCCCCTCGTCCCCCGTCGCGCCCTCGAGCACACCCGCCCAGCGGTCGCGGCCGATGAGGACCGGGTGGCCGGGCCTGCCGTCGTACGTCGCCCGCGCCAGCACGTCGCGCCCGCCACCGCACGCGGCGAGCCGCCGCACGACGTCGGCGCCGACGTCCGGCAGGTCGACCAGGTGCAGCATCGCCGCGGTCGCCTCGGTCCCGGCCAGCGCGACCAGGCCCGCGCTCAACGACCGGGACATCCCGCTCTCCCAGTCCTCGGCCACGACACAGTCCACGCCGTCCGGCAGCAGCGCCCGCGCCTCGTCGGCCGCCGCCCCCAGCACGACGGTCACCTCGGCGCACCCGCCGTCCCGGAGCGCCTCGACCGCCCCCGCCAGCCAGCCCGGCACCAGCGCCTTCGGCGTACCCATCCGGGTCCCCGCCCCCGCCGCCAGCAGCAGTCCGTGGATCACGTCATCCATCCTGATCGTCGAGTGGGGGTCTCCGCACCCTCGAGATGTCAGAAAAAGCCGGAACCCGGCGCCAGTTGCCTGGCGCCGGGTCGGCTTCGATCACATTTCGAGGGTGCGAAGACCCCCACTCGACGGACTCAGAAGTCCATGCCGCCCATGCCACCGGTCGGGTCGCCACCCATGGGGGCGGCCTTCTCCGGCTTGTCGGCCACGACGGCCTCGGTGGTGAGGAACAGCGCGGCGATCGACGCGGCGTTCTGCAGCGCCGAGCGGGTCACCTTGGCGGGGTCGATGATGCCCTCGGCGATCATGTCGACGTACTCGCCGGTGGCCGCGTTGAGGCCGTGGCCCGGCTCGAGGCTGCGGACCTTCTCGGCCACGACGCCGCCCTCGAGGCCGGCGTTGATGGCGATCTGCTTGAGCGGGGCCTCGATCGCGACCTTCACGATGTTGGCGCCCGTGGCCTCGTCACCCTCCAGCTCGAGCTTCGCGAACGCGCCCTGACCGGCCTGGACCAGCGCGACGCCGCCACCGGCGACGATGCCCTCCTCGACGGCGGCCTTCGCGTTGCGGACGGCGTCCTCGATGCGGTGCTTGCGCTCCTTGAGCTCGACCTCGGTGGCCGCGCCGACCTTGATGACGGCCACGCCGCCGGCCAGCTTGGCGAGCCGCTCCTGCAGCTTCTCGCGGTCGTAGTCGGAGTCCGACTTCTCGATCTCGGCGCGGATCTGGTTGACCCGGCCCTCGATCTGGGCGGCGTCACCGGCACCCTCGACGATGGTGGTCTCGTCCTTGGTGATGACGACCTTGCGGGCCTGGCCCAGCAGCTCGACACCGGCCGACTCCAGCTTGAGGCCGACCTCCTCGGAGATGACCTGGCCACCGGTCAGGATCGCGATGTCCTGCAGCATGGCCTTGCGGCGGTCACCGAAGCCCGGAGCCTTGACGGCGACGGACTTGAAGGTGCCGCGGATCTTGTTGACGACCAGGGTCGACAGCGCCTCGCCGTCGACGTCCTCGGCGATGATGACGAGCGGCTTGCCCGACTGCATGACCTTCTCGAGCAGCGGCAGCAGGTCCTTGACGTTGCTGACCTTGGAGTTCGCGATGAGGACGTAGGGGTCCTCGAGCACGGTCTCCATCCGCTCCGGGTCGGTCACGAAGTAGGCGGAGATGTAGCCCTTGTCGAACCGCATGCCCTCGGTGAGCTCGAGGTCGAGGCCGAACGTGTTCGACTCCTCGACGGTGATCACGCCCTCCTTGCCGACCTTGTCCATCGCCTCGGCGATGATCTCGCCGACGGTGGGGTCGGCGGCCGAGATGGACGCGGTGGAGGCGATCTGCTCCTTGGTCTCGATCTCCTTGGCCATGCCGAGGAGCTGCTCGGAGACAGCCTCGACAGCGGCCTCGATGCCGCGCTTCAGGCCCATCGGGTTCGCACCCGCGGCCACGTTGCGCAGACCCTCACGGACCATCGCCTGAGCGAGGACGGTCGCGGTCGTCGTGCCGTCACCGGCGACGTCGTCGGTCTTCTTCGCGACCTCCTTGACCAGCTCGGCGCCGATCTTCTCGTAGGGGTCCTCGAGCTCGATCTCCTTGGCGATGGAGACACCGTCGTTGGTGATCGTGGGGGCGCCCCACTTCTTCTCCAGGACGACGTTGCGACCCTTGGGGCCGAGGGTGACCTTCACGGCGTCGGCGAGGGTGTTCATGCCCCGCTCGAGCCCGCGTCGGGCCTCCTCGTTGAAAGCAATCAGCTTCGGCATAGCTCCTGCGATTCCTTCGCATTAGAGATGTCTGGTGGACCCGGTTCGTCGCCCGCGACGGACGGTCGGGCCGTTCCGGCGGACCCTTCCCGCCGACGCTGCCTGACCTCGACTCCCCGA
Source organism: Nocardioides panacisoli (assembly GCF_039537325.1). Lineage (GTDB taxonomy): Bacteria > Actinomycetota > Actinomycetes > Propionibacteriales > Nocardioidaceae > Nocardioides > Nocardioides panacisoli. The sequence goes on along the minus strand of NZ_BAABAH010000001.1, from coordinate 336,352 downwards.
GCCGGGAGTTTTGTCACTCTCATGGCGAGAGTGCCAACTCAATGTTTAGCACTCGACCCCTGCGAGTGCAAGCGGGGTTGACGCCCGGCCGCGCGTGAGTAGTTTCCGGTCCATGACCTCGGGCAATCATGACCGGGCTCCGGCGTCCCCTGACGACGCCGAGGTCCCGCGCACCAACAAGACCTTGATGGCCATCGCCGGCGTGCTGCTGGTCATCCCGCTGGTGGCCCTGCTGTGGGTGCCCAGCTACGCGAAGGACGGTCCCGAGCTCTGGGACTTCCCGTTCTTCTTCTGGTACCAGTTCGTCTGGGTCTTCGTGACCTCGGCGCTGACCTGGACCGCCTACAAGCTCACCCTGGCGGCCCGGCGATGACGGCGCCGCTTCACCTGGCGGCGTCCTCCGGCATCAACTGGGTGGCGCTGTCCGTCCTCATCGCCCTGTTCCTCGTCGTCACGGTCCTCGGGTTCATGGCGGCGCGCTTCCGGCAGGCACCGCACCTCAACTCCCTCGACGAGTGGGGCCTCGGCGGACGCCGGTTCGGCACCTGGATCACCTGGTTCCTGCTCGGCGGCGACCTCTACACGGCCTACACGTTCGTCGCCGTACCGGCCGCGATGTTCGCGACCGGTGCCGTGGCCGGGTTCTTCGCGGTGCCCTACACGATCGTGCTCTACCCGATCGTCTTCCTGTTCATGGCGCGGCTGTGGTCGGTCAGCCACCGGCACGGCTACGTCACCCCGGCCGACTTCGTCAGGGGCAGGTACGACGACCGCGGCCTCTCGCTCGCCGTCGCCGTCACGGGCTTCGTCGCGACGATGCCCTACATCGCGCTCCAGCTGGTCGGCATCCAGGCGGTGCTCGAGGTCGCGGGCCTCGGCGGCAACGACAACGCGTTCCTGCGGGACCTGCCGCTGTTCATCGCGTTCGCGGTGCTCGCGGCGTACACCTACTCCTCCGGCCTCCGGGCACCCGCCGTCATCGCCTTCGTCAAGGACTTCCTGATCTACCTGGTCGTCATCGTGGCCGTGATCTACCTGCCGTCGAAGGTCGGCGGCTGGGACGCGGTGTTCGGCGCCGCCGAGAAGAAGATGGCGACCACCAACCCCGCCACGAACGCCCCGACCGGGGCGTTCATCCCGGGCGACCCGCAGTTCTGGGCCTACGCGACCCTCGCCCTCGGCTCGGCGATGGCGCTGTTCATGTATCCCCACTCGGTCACCGCGAGCCTGTCCTCCGACAGCCGCAACACCGTACGGCGCAACGCGGCCATCCTGCCGGCGTACTCCTTCGTGCTCGGCCTGCTCGCCCTGCTCGGCTGGGTGGCCATCGCGGCGGGCACCCAGCCCATCGGGGCGGACGGCGAGCCGAACGCGCAGCTGGTGATCCCGCAGCTGTTCGAGGACAAGTTCCCCTCGTGGTTCGCCGGCGTCGCGTTCGCCGCGGTGGCGATCGGCGCGCTGGTGCCGGCCGCGATCATGTCGATCGCGGCGGCGAACACGTTCACGCGCAACGTCTACAAGGAGTGGATCCGCAAGGACGCCGACCCGGCCGAGGAGGCGCGGGTCGCCAAGATCATGTCGCTGGTGGTGAAGGCGTTCGCGCTGGTGTTCGTGCTGACCCTGGACCGGCAGAACGCGATCAACTTCCAGCTGCTCGGCGGCATCTGGATCCTGCAGACCTTCCCGGCGATCGTGTTCAGCCTGTTCACCCGATGGTTCCACCGGTGGGGGCTGCTCGCGGGCTGGGCGGTCGGCATGGTCTACGGCACGGTCGAGGCCTACAAGGTGGCCAGCCCGGCGACCAAGCACTTCGGCGGCAGCCTCGCGGAGATCCCGGCGCTCGGCGACCTGGGTTACATCGCGCTGACCGCGTTCGTGCTCAACGTGGTCGTGGCTGCCGTGCTCACGGTCGTGCTCAACCTGCTCAAGGTCTCCAACGGCCGCGACCGGACGGCGCCGGGCGACTACTTCGCGGACCGGGACGACCCGCGGGTCCAGGCCGACCTCACGACGGAGGACGACCTGACCCGCGGCGAGCCGCGGACGGCCTAGCGGACGCGACGAGGATGTTCGAAGGGTTCGAGCTGCTGACGGTGCCCGGCGCCGACGGCGTCGACCTCCGGGTCCGCGTGGGAGGCACCGGGCCGGCGGTGGTGCTCTTGCACGGCCACCCGCGGACGCACACGACGTGGCACCGGGTGGCGCCGCTGTTGGTTGCCGAGGGGTTCCGGGTGGTCTGCCCCGACCTGCGCGGCTACGGACGGTCGTCGAAGCCGGAGCCGGATGCCGAGCACTCGGTGTACGGCGACCGCGCGATGGCGGCCGACGTCGATGGGCGAGGAGAACCACGCCGACGCCGTCGCCGCGGTCACCGATCCGCGGACGGTCCGGGCGATGGTCGAGGACTACGCAGCGTCCCCCCACGTCGACCGCGCCGCCGACGAGGCCGACCGTGCGGCGGGTCGGCTCGTCGAGTGCCCGGTCCTCGTCGGCTGGTCACGGCACGACGACCTCGAGGACCTGTACGGCGACCCGGTGGCCGTCTGGCAGCCGTGGTGCCGGGACGCCGTCGCATCGGCCGTCATCGACTCCGGCCACCACATGGCCGAACAGGCTCCCGAGCAGCTCGCCGCGACCCTGGCCCGGTTCCTGCGTGGCTGACGACCCACCGCGCCTGCACCGGGCGGCCCGAGCGCGACCGCGGCCTCCGACCCTGCATGACGTCAGTCAGGGCTCACCCTGACGGACGTCAGGCAGGGCGTCACCAGCACCTTGACGTCAGTCAGGGCACGGCCTGACTGACGTCACGCGCGTTGCGGCGTAGGCCGCCGCGAGGCTGGGGTTCAGATGCCGCCGGTGCTCTGGTCGCCGGCGTTGTGGTGCCAGGCCTCCTGGACCAGCATCATGTTCGCCGTCAGACCCGGGTTGCGCTCGATCTTCTTGCGCGACCGGGAGAAGAACTCGGCGTAGACGCAAGCCGCGACGAACAGCACGGCGGCGGTGATCTCGATGGCCAGCCACATGGTGCCCTCCTGGGGCGATGAAGGTGTCACCAGTAGAACGCACGGGTGCCCTCAAAAGGTTGGCGCCGGCCGATTTTTCTTGACGCCGCTTCAGACCGTGACGAAACCCGACCGGTACGCGACGACGACCAGCTGCACCCGGTCCCGGACGCCCACCTTGTGCAGCAGCCGCGCGACGTGGCTCTTGACCGTCGGGAGCGAGACCCACAGCTCCTTGGCGATCTCGGCGTTGGAGAGGCCGCGCGCCACGCAGTGCAGCACCTCGACCTCGCGACGGGTGAGGTACCGCACCCAGCGCGGCTCGCTCGGTCGCACCAGGCGCAGCTCGGGTCGCGCAGGCATCGTCGATCGGGACAGGGGCATCGCGGTCATGAGGTTCTCCTCGGGTCGGGCCGTCAGGCGATGACCCGAGACTCCGAGACCCGGCGTCCCGCGTCCGAGAGTCCGGTGTCCCGACTTTCGTGCAGGCTGTCCCGACCTTGTCCCGGTCAGACGTCCGTGCCCGGGTCGACCTCGACGACCTCCGGCCCTGGCTCCACCGACCTCGGGGCGTGGTGGCCGAACGGCGGCGCGTCCCGCTCGCCGAGCGCGGTGAGCAGCGAGGGCAGCAGCGCCGTGGCGGTCCGCTTGTAGCCCAGTGCGCTCGGGTGGAACCGGTCCAGGCTGAACATCTCGTCCGGGTTGGTGATGAAGAAGGGGCCCACGACGTGCGCGAGGGACACCGCGTGCGCGCCGTTCCGTACGGCGGCCGCCGCCTGCGCGGTCGCCAGCTGCCGCGACATCCGCGACCCGAGCGAGCGCAGCGGCTGGGGTACCGGCCGCAGGGCACCGAGGTCGGGGCAGGTGCCGACGACGACCTCGGCGCCACGGGTCCGGAGCGCGACGATCGCGTCCTCGAGGTGCCGGACCGACGTCGCGACCGGCACCCGGTGGGTCACGTCGTTGCCGCCCACCACGACGACGGCGATGTCGGGCCGGTACCTCTCCGGTAGCGACCCGATCTGCGCCGCCAGCGCCGCGGACTCCGACCCGACGACCGCGGCCGTCCGCAGCCGCACCGAGCGCTGCAGCTCCTTCGCGAGCCCGCGGGCGAGCCGTCCGCCGAGGGTGTCCTTCGGCCGCTCGGCCCCGAGGCCGGCCGCGATCGAGTCGCCGAGCAGCACGAGCTCGAGCCGGTCGCCGTAGGACTTCCTCCAGGTCCTCGACGCGTCCGGCGCGACCTCGCCCAGATCCTTGCCGATCCGCCGCCGGGCGACCGCCGCCTGGCGGCGCAGCATCTCCCGGGTCCCGCCCGCCGTGAGGCTGGCGGTCCCCACACCGGCGACGATCGCGACCAGGGTCCGCTTGCGGATCATGGGTGCTGTCTGCCAGAGGGACCTGAACGGACCGTGGCCGCCTGGTGGCGGGTCAGTGAGCGGCGACCAGAGTCTCCGGCTCGTGCCGCACGGGGAAGCTCACCGATGCCGCGATGAAGCAGTTCTCGCTGGCCTCGTGGTGGATCGCGGCGGCGGCCTCGACCATCGACGCGTCGGCCACCGTCACCCGTGGGCGCAGCAGCACGTCGGTGAAGCGGCCACCCTGGCCGGCCTGGGCCATGGTGCCGACCGGGTTGTCCTCGTACGCCGTCACGACCACGCCGTGGTTCACCGCGGAGTGCAGGTAGGACAGCAGGTGGCACTGACTGAGCGCGGCGACGAGCAGCTCCTCGGGGTTCCAGCGGTCGGCGTCACCGCGGAACGTGGGGTCCGCCGAGCCCAGGAGGTCCGGCTTGCCGGCCGCGGTCAGCAGCACCGCGCGTCCGTAGTCGCGGTAGCCGCTGGTGCCCGAGCCGCGGTTGCCCTGCCAGGTGACACCGAGGGTGTAGTGGTGGTCGGTCACCGGGCCATTCCAGCTCAGAGTGCGGTGCGGGCGGCGTACGCCACGTCGTAGCCGGCGCAGACGGCCGGGTACCAGCCGGGCAGCCGCGAGTCGCTGGTGGGGCCCCGGAGCAGGTCGAACAGCGCGTGCGCCGCCCACGCTCCAGCGAGGGTCCGACGGATCCGCGGGTCCGTCGGTCGGGTGCCGGCGAGCGCCGTCAACAGGCCGGCGCCGGCCAGCACGGCGCCCTCCAGCGCTACGCCCTCTCCTCGCTCCCTGCGGGCGAGCGGGTAGATCGCCGCCGCGGTGACGAGTCCGGCGCCGCTCGCCAGGGCGAGCCGCGAGCCCGAGACGCGCGCGGACAGCTCGGCCGCGGCCAGCCCGAGGACCGCGCCGGCTGCCACGCCGCCGATCATCGGTTCAGCAGCCGCCGGCGACGGCGGGGATCACCGAGACCTGGATGCCGTCCGGCGTGGGAGTGGCGAGGTCGTCGAGGAACCGGACGTCGTCGTTGCCGACGTAGACGTTGACGAACCGGCGCAGCTTGCCGTTCTCGTCGACGATCCGGCCCTTGATCCCCGCGAACCGGCCGTCGAGGTCGTCGAGCACCTCGGCCAGGTTCGCGCCCTCGGCGCTCACCTCGGAGTCGCCGCCGGTGTAGGTGCGCAGGATGGTGGGGATCCGGACGCTCACGCTCATGTTGCTGCTGTCTCCTTAGATGCCGAGCGCCTGGAAGGCGTCGTACGTCGGTGCGATCGTCGCACGGGCGCCGACGGTGTCGGCGATCGCGTCGAGGGTCTTGAGGCCGTGGCCGGTGTTGATGACGACGGTCTCGAGCTCGGGGTCGAGCTGGCCGGTCTCGACCAGCTTCTTGAGGCAGCCGACGGTCGTGCCGCCCGCGGTCTCGGTGAAGATGCCCTCGGTCCGGGCGAGCAGCACGATGGCCGCGCGGACCTCGTCGTCGGTGATGTCCTCGACGGCGCCGCCGGTCTCCCGGCAGATGTCGAGGACGTAGATGCCGTCGGCCGGGTTGCCGATGGCGAGGCTCTTGGCGATGGTGTCCGGCTTGACCGGGCGGATCGCGTCGGTGCCGGTCTTGTAGGCGACCGAGACCGGCGAGCAGCCGGTGGCCTGCGCGCCGTACACCTTGTAGGGCTTGTCCTCGACCAGGCCGACCTTGATCAGCTCCTGGAAGGCCTTGTGCACCTTGGTGAGCTGGGAGCCGGAGGCGACCGGGATGACGATCTGGTCCGGAAGCCGCCAGCCGAGCTGCTCGGCGATCTCGTAGCCCAGGGTCTTGGAGCCCTCGGCGTAGTAGGGCCGGACGTTGACGTTCACGAACGCCCAGCCGTCCTCCTCGCCCGCGATCTCGGAGGCGAGCTTGTTCACGTCGTCGTAGTTGCCGTCGACGGCGACCAGGTTCTCGGTGTAGATCGCGGAGTTGACCTGCTTCGGCGTCTCCAGGTTGCTCGGGATGAAGACGACGGTCTTGATCCCGGCCCGGGCGCCAGCGGCGGCGACCGCGTTGGCCAGGTTGCCCGTCGACGGGCACGCGAAGACCTTCGCGTCGAGCTCGCGGGCGGCGCTGAGCGCGCACGCGACGACCCGGTCCTTGAAGGAGTTCGTCGGGTTGGTCGAGTCGTCCTTGACCCACAGCTTCGCGAGGCCGAGCTCGGCGGCGAGGTTGTTCGCCTTGAGGAGCCGGGTGAAGCCGGGCTCCATGTTCGGGCTCTGCTCGATGTCCGCCGGCACCGGCAGCAGCGCCTTGTAGCGCCAGATGTTGCGGGGGCCGGCCTCGATCTCCTCGCGGGTCACCCGCGGGAACTCGTAGGCGATCTCCAGCGGGCCGAAGCACTCCGGGCACGCGTAGAACGGGCCGAGGTCGACCCGGTGACCGCACTCCCGACAGGAGAGGGCGACGGCGTGGCCGAACGCGCCCTCGCGCAGCCCGGATCGGGCGGTGGTGTCGGACTCGACCTCTGTCACGACGGCGCTCATGGGGGTCCTCCTTCTCATCTGTCCCGGTGCGTCCGTCGCGCCGGGCCGGATTTGGCACCGTCTCCACGACTGCCGCCGCTGGTGCGGCAGGAGGCTCGTGGCGGTTGCCGGGACTTCGTCGGGCCGTATCCCTCAGTCCCTCTGGATGAGCGGTCCTCAACTTATCGGGCGGCCCTCGCGGCGCCGAATCGAAATCCCGGCATCCGAGACGGACGTCCGGATGTCGAGATGGTCGCGGTGGGTTGTCGATCCGGCCCGGGGTCCGGAGTCATCCCGATGACAGAACACCTCCACAGCGGAAGGATCACCATCATGACCCAGTACGCCGTCCTCCTCCCCGGCGACGAGAGCACGTGGGAGAACGCCACGCCCGAGCAGCGGGCCGAGATGTACGAGCGACACGGCGAGTTCGCGCGCGTCCTCGCCGAGCGCGGCCACAAGGTCACCGGCGGTGCCGAGCTGACCCACTCCCGGACCACCCAGCAGGTGCGGAAGTCCGCCGGCGGCGACGTCCTCGTCACCGACGGCCCCTATGCCGAGACCGTCGAGCAGCTCACCGGCTTCTACACCGTCGAGACCGACGACCTCGACGACCTGCTCCAGGTCTGCGGCATCCTCGCGAACGCCGAGGGTGCCTCGATCGAGGTCCGGGAGGTCGTCGACCACAGCGGTGACGCAGGCATGTCGTGAGCCTCGGGAGGCGAGCCTGAGCGTCGACACCGCGCTCGAACAGGCGCTGCGCGACGAGTGGGGCCGGATCGTGGCCCTGCTCGTCGCGCACTTCCGCCGGCTCGACCTCGCCGAGGACGCACTCGCCGACGCGTTCGAGGCCGCGGCCCGGACCTGGCCGGAGACGGGGGTGCCCGCCAACCCGGCCGGCTGGCTGCTGACCACGTCCCGACGCCGGGCGCTGGACCGGTTGCGCTCCGAGCGGGTCCTGGCCCGGTCGATGCCGCTGCTCGAGGTCGAGGCGGACCTCGCGCAGGACGCGCAGCGGGTGCTGGTCGACCCCGGCGACGAGCTCCGGGACGAACGGCTCCGGCTGGTCCTCCTGTGCACCCACCCACGGCTCTCCCGTGAGGCCGCGGCCGCGCTGACCCTGCGGCTGGTCCTCGGCGTGCCGACGCCGGAGGTCGCCCGGCTCTTCCTCCAGTCCCCCGCCACGATGGCGGCCCGGCTCACCCGGGCGCGCAAGAAGCTGGCCGGCGAGCGGCTCGGGGTGCCGTCCGGGTCCGACCTCACCGATCGGGTCGCGCGGGTCGCGGACGTCGCCTACCTCGCGTTCACGGCCGGCTACGCGCCCGGCACCGGTCCGGACGTCGTCCGGGCCGATCTCGCGGGAGAGGCGATCCGGCTGGTCCGGGCGCTCCGCTCGCTGCTGCCGTACGACGACCCGGAGCTCGACGCCCTGCAGGCCCTGATGCTCCTCCAGCACGCGCGCCGCGCCGCCCGCGTGAGCGGGGACCGCCTGGTGCTGCTGCCCGACCAGGACCGGTCGCTGTGGCGGCAGGAGGAGATCGGCGAGGCGCTGACACTGCTGGCGCCGCTCGCGGTCGGGGCGCCGGCGCCGTACCTCCTCCAGGCGCTGATCGCCGCCGAGCACGCGATCGCGGCGTCGGCGGAGGACACGGCGTGGGACAGGATCGTGGCGCGCTACGACGAGCTGCTGACGCTGGGCGACTCGCCCGTCGTCCGGCTCAACCGCGCCGTCGCACTCGCCGAGGCGCGCGGCCCGGAGGCGGGCCTCGACGCCCTCGCCGGCCTCGCCGTGCCGGGGCACCGGCTCCCCGCCGTCCGCGCGCAGCTCCTCGCCCGGACCGGCGACCACGCCGGCGCGCGGACGGCGTACGACACCGCGATCGCGCTCTGCGCGAACGAGGTCGAGCTGGCCGTGCTCCGCGAGCAGCGGGCCGCCCTCGGTGCGTGAGGTCAGGCGACGCGCGCGCTGCGGGCGTCGGCGGTGAGCCGTCGCAGCAGGTCGAGCACGCCCTCGGGGCCGCGCACGACGACGTCGGATAGCGACATCAGGGCGCTCTCCTCGTTGGACGCCGAGCACACCCGCAGCGTCGCGAGGCCCCGGCCCGCGAGATCGTCGACGGCGTCGAACGCCTCGATGTCACCGAGGTCGTCGCCCGCGAACAGGAACCCCTGCGCAGCGGTCTCCTCCGCGATCCGCTCCACGACCATCCCCTTGTGCGAGCCCGCCGAGCGCACCTCGATCACGGAGCGGCCGGGCTCCACGACCAGCTCGTGCCGCGCCGCCAGCTCCTTCAACGGCTCGAGCAGGTCCCGGAACGCCTGGTCGGGGTCGTCCAGCCGCCGCGTGTGCACCGCGATCGCGAGCCCCTTGTCCTCGACGTAGGCCTCCGAGAGGCCGGCCCGCCGGAGCACCCGTGGGAGCTCCCGCTCGAAGGTCGCGAGCCCGCGCGGCGGCCGGGGGGCGACGATCCGGCGGTGCGTCGAGGTCCAGCGCTCGTTGCCGTACTGCCCGAAGACGAAGAGCTCCTTGCCGACGGCGGCGATCGCGTCCCCGACGTCCTCGAGCCCACCGAGGTCGAGGGCCTGGCGTGCCGGCCGGCCGGTGATGACCGCGATCGCGGCGATCTCCCCCGCCAGGTCGACCAGCACCTCGCTGGCGTCAGGGTGGATGTGGGCGCGGGTCGGGTCGTCGACGATCGGGGCCAGGGTGCCGTCGAAGTCGAGCCCGACGACGGTGTGCGGGGCGACGCGGACCAGGTCCGCGTAGCGATGCTCACCCTCCGTCGACGAGAACTGCACGAGAACACCCAATCACGGGTGACCCCGTCAGGGCACGGTCGGCCGTGGAATCAGCCCAGGGCCCCGGTCAGGATGACCGTCAGGTTGTCGGTGCTCATGTCGCTGTCGGTGTCGGCCGGGAGCACCCGCTGGATCCCCAGGTCGAGCGCCAGCTGGCGGCCCTCGCGCTTCATCCCGTCCGGGTAGTAGACGGTGGTCGCGGGCACGCTGCCGTACCAGTTGTCGGCGGCCAGCCCGTTCCAGCCGATGTCGTCGACCTTCGCCAGGACCTCGCCGGCGAGCCCGGCGACGGTGGTGTTGTTGTAGACGTTGACGCCGACCTGGTCCTTCTGGATCGGCGGCGGCGGCGTCCTGGTCGGCTCCTCGGTCGGGCTGCTCGCCGGGTCGGAGGCGTCGTCGGAGGCGCCGTCGGTCGGGTCGGAGGAGCCGGACGCGCTGCCGCTCGGGGTGGACTCCTGGGACGCCTGGGTGATCTCGCGCTCGGTCGGCTGGTCGCCGCGGGTCACGAAGAACGTCACGGCCGCCACCGCGAGGACCACGATGCTGAACAGCACGACCGGCGAGGGCAGCACCGCCCCTCGCTCGTTCCGACGCAGCGCAGCCATCGGCTCAGATCTCGAAGCCGAGCCGCCGCGCGGACCGCTGGCGCTGGCGCTGCGAGCGGAGGCGCCGGAGCCGGCGTACGAGCAGCGGGTCGGCCTCCAGGGCCTCCGGGCGGTCGATGAGCGCGTTGAGGACCTGGTAGTAGCGGGTCGAGCTCATGTCGAACTTGTCGCGAACGGCGGTCTCCTTGGCGCCGGCGTACTTCCACCACTGGCGCTCGAACTCGAGGATCTCGCGGTCCCGGTCGCTGAGTGCGGACGACTCCGGGGCCGCGGCCTCCCCTTGGCTGCTCCGCTGGGTCTCCATGGCACCCATGGTAGACGCCGAATCACACGAGTGTCATTCCCACGCCGGAACGGGGCACTAGGGTCGGGCACGTGAGCCAGACGACGGTCCGCTGGGGGATCATCGCACCGGGCGCGATCGCGAGCGTCTTCGCGCAGGACCTCGCGCAGGTGCCGGGCGCCGAGATCACGGCGGTCGCCTCGCGGTCCCGGGAGCGGGCGGCGGACTTCGTCCGGGGCCACGCGCTCCGCGCGAACGCGTACGGCGACTACGGCGCGCTGGTCGCGGACCCCGACGTCGACGTGGTGTACGTCGCCTCGCCCCACGCTCTGCACCTGGAGCAGGCGACGCTCTCGCTCGCGGCCGGCAAGCACGTGCTCTGCGAGAAGCCGCTGACCCTCGACCGGCCCTCGGCCGAGGGCCTGCTCGCCTCGGCCCGTGCGCACGACCGGTTCCTGATGGAGGCGATGTGGAGCGCGTGCCACCCGGTGTGGCGCGACCTGGCGGCCCGGCTGCGGGCCGGCGACTTCGGCACGCCGCGGCACCTCGCGGCCGACCTCTCCTTCCTCGCCGGCGTCGGCCGGGAGCACCGGCTGCGCAACCCCGCGCTCGGTGGCGGGGCGCTGCTCGACATCGGGATCTACCCGCTGACCTTCGCCCACGTGATGCTCGGGGAGGCGCTCGAGCTGCGGGCGACCGGCGTGCTCGACCCCGAGTCGGAGGGCGCCGGGGTGGACCTCGACGTCGCGATCGCGGGCCGCTACCCGGGCGAGGTGCTCGCGGAGCTGCGGACGAGCCTGACGTCCTACTCCCCCTGCACCGCGACCATCACCACCGACGAGGGCTGGATCGAGGTGCCCGGCGACTTCCACTTCCCGCCGCACTTCACCTTCCACCGCAAGAGCTCGCGCACCAGCCCGCCGGAGCCGGTGCGCTTCGAGCCGGCGACGCCGATCATCGGCGTCGGCTACGGCAACGAGGTCGCGCACGTGGGCGACTGCCTGCGCGCGGACCTGCGGGAGTCGCCGTGGGTCCCCCACGAGCAGACCCTCACGATCCTCGGCCAGATCGACGACCTGCGGGCGCAGGTCGCGGCTCGCTGACGATCACAGCGCTCGCACCGCACAGCACTCACATAGGCTGCTCCCGTGGGCCACGACCTGGTGATCGTCGCGAACAGGCTCCCCGTCGACCGCGTCACGACGCCGTCCGGGGAGACCACGTGGCGGCGCTCGCCCGGCGGGCTGGTCGCGGCGATCGAGCCGGTCATGCGCACCCACGGAGGCGGGGTCTGGATCGGCTGGCCGGGCGGCACCGACCAGGACATGGAGCCGTTCGAGGACGACGGCCTGTCCCTGGTGCCGATGGCGATGACCGAGCAGGAGATCGAGGAGTACTACGAGGGCTTCTCCAACGGAACGCTCTGGCCGCTCTACCACGACGTCGTCGCCAAGCCCGAGTTCCACCGCGAGTGGTGGGACGCCTACCAGTCGGTGAACAAGCGCTTCGCCGAGAAGGCGGCCGAGCTCGCGGCCAAGAACGCGACGGTCTGGGTGCACGACTACCAGCTGCAGCTGGTGCCGCAGTACCTCCGCGACCTGCGGCCCGACCTCAAGATCGGCTTCTACCTGCACATCCCGTTCCCGCCGGGCGAGCTGTTCCAGCAGCTGCCCTGGCGCCGGCAGATCCTCGAGGGCCTGCTCGGCGCCGACCTGGTCGGGTTCCAGCTGCCCGGTGCCGCGCAGAACTTCGTCCGCCTGGTGCGGCAGCGGGTCGGGCACAAGACCCACCGCGACCTGGTCTACCTCCCCGACGGGCGGTCGGTCCGCGCAGCCGCGTTCCCCATCTCGATCGACGCCGCCGGGTTCGAGGAGCTCGCCCAGTCCGACGCGGTCACCGACCGGGCCAAGGCGATCCGCGAGGCGCTCGGCAACCCGACCAAGGTCTTCCTCGGCATCGACCGGCTCGACTACACCAAGGGCATCTACGCCCGGCTCCGCGCCTACAGCGAGCTGATCCGCGACGGGCACTTCGACGTCGAGGACGCCGTCTTCGTGCAGGTCGCGGTGCCCTCGCGCGAGCAGGTCGAGCAGTACCGGATCCTGCGCGACGAGATCGACCGGCTGGTCGGCCGGATCAACGGCGACCTCGGCCGGATCGGGCGTCCGGCGATCAGCTACCTGCACACGTCCTACCCGCGCGAGGAGATGGCGGCTCTCTACCGGGCCGCCGACATCATGGTCGTGACGCCGTACCGCGACGGGATGAACCTCGTGGCCAAGGAGTACGTCGCCTGCCGCGTCGAGGAGGACGGCGCCCTCGTGCTCTCGGAGTTCGCCGGCGCCGCCGACGAGCTCCGCCAGGCGTGGCTGGTCAACCCCTACGACATCAACGGGATGAAGGCCGCGCTGCTCGAGGCCTACGAGGCCGAGCCCAAGGAGGTCACCCGCCGGATGCGGGCGATGCGGAAGACGATCGCGCAGAACGACGTCAAGGCCTGGGCCAGCAGCTTCATGACCGAGCTGGAGGACGTCTCCGGCGTCGAGCACCAGAAGACGGTCCGGCCCGCGAACCGGTCGTAGGAACCGCTCCGGAAGCGTTAGGTTTCGCCCATGGAACTGGTGCCGCGCCCCAAGGCTCCCAAGCTGCCGGCGCTCCCCGGCGTGCCGGGCCTCCCCGGCCCGGACCAGGTGGTCGCCGCCGCCAGCAACGTCGCGCACAAGATGCTGTACGGCGGCCTCGCCGACCTGCGTCCGATGCCCCGCACCCTGATCGACGACGGGACCCTCCGCGAGGTCTACCACTACCGGCCGGCGGGGACCGTCAAGGAGACCGGCGACCCGATGCTGCTGGTGACGCCGCTGGCGGCGCCGGCGATCTGCTACGACCTGCGGCGCGGGTGCTCGCTGGTGGAGCACTTCGTCACCGGCGGGCGGCCGACGTACCTCCTGGAGTACGGCGAGGTGTCGTTCCGCGACCGCAACCTCGGCATCGAGCACTGGGTCGACGAGGTCGTGCCGACTGCGATCAAGGTCGTGTCCGAGCACGCCGGCGGGCGGCCGGTGCACGTGATCGGCTGGAGCCTCGGCGGCATCTTCGCGCTCCTGACGGCCGCGGACTCCCCCGACCTGCCGATCGCCTCGCTGACCGTCGTCGGGTCGCCGATCGACGTGTCGCTGGTCCCGCTCGTCGCGCCGCTGCGGCCGCTGCTGAACTGGTTCAACGGCCGCGGGCCGATCACCAAGGGCTACCAGCTGCTCGGCGGCGCCCCGAAGCCGATCGTCAAGTGGGCCTTCCAGCTCTCGTCGTTCCAGAAGCTGGTCACCAAGCCGCTGGCCATCGCCAGCCACCTCGACGACGCGGAGTTCCTCGCGCAGATCGAGGCCGTCGACCGGTTCACCGAGAACATGATCGCCTACCCCGGCCGGACGTTCGGGCAGCTCTACCACCGCTTCGCCAAGGGCAACCAGCTCGCGATCGGGACCTTCGAGCTCGACGACCGGACCATCGACCTGGCGAACGTGCGGCAGCCGGTGCTGGCCTTCGGCGGCTCCGTCGACGGGATCGCCCCGGTGCCGGCGGTGCGCGCCGTGGTGCCGCTGCTGACCGGCTCGCCGGAGGTCCGCTTCGAGGTGGTCCCGGGCGGACACCTCGGGATGCTCACCGGGCGGGCCGCTCGCCGTACGACCTGGGTCGCGATGGACGAGTGGATCTCCCAGTGGTCCACGGACGCGAGCGAGCCGACAGAGCAGCCGGGGCAGGCGGGGAAGTCGGGATCGGCGCGCTCCGCCTCGACCCGGATCGGGACCAACCGCAGCCGGCGGCACTCCTCGGCCGCGTCGCGGGCGCTCAAGGCCAAGTGAGCCGCTGCCGATCGCTTCCGGGTCGTTAGTCCCAAAGGACTAGACGGTTCCGCCCGGCTGCCCGATCCGCAGACCCTGTCGCGGTCCGTAGATTCTCTTTCACCGACGCGGGACCACGGCCAGTGGCCGGAGGGAGCCCCCCGGGCCAGGCGCCTCTCTGAGGCTGCCGCCGGTGGTCCGACCGTGAGCCGTGGTCCGCGTCGGCGCTATGCCGCTGCATGCAGTCGATGGCGCCCCTGGGAGGGAGAGGGGCGCCATCACGCATTTCTAGGCGACCAGGTCCTGGTAGTCCTCGTGCTTCTCGATCCAGCTCTTGAAGAACGGGCAGGTCGGCACGACCCGGTCGCCGGACGCGCGCACCTCGTCGAGCGCCGCGCGCACCAGCGTGCTGCCGATGCCGTGTCCCTCGAACGCGTCGTCCACCTCGGTGTGGCGGAACTCGACGACGCCTGGGCGGACGACGTACTCGGCGAAGCCGGCGATCGTGCCGTCGTCGGTCGTGATCTCGAAGCGGCTGCGTTCCTCGTTGCGGGTCACGGTGGTCTCCATGACGCCAAGGTAATGGCCTAGCGTCTGGACCCGTGAGCACGCTGGCGGGCCTGGTCGACAAGGGACTGATGGCGCCGGACTGGGCGGAGGCGCTCGCTCCGGTGGAGGAGCGGATCGCCGCGATGGGCCGGTTCCTGCGGGAGGAGGTCGCCGCGGGACGCGGCTACCTGCCTGCCGGCGACCGCGTGTTCCGCGCCTTCGCGCGGCCGCTCGCGGACGTCCGGGTGCTCATCGTCGGGCAGGACCCCTATCCGCGGCCGGCCCACCCGATCGGTCTGAGCTTCGCCGTCGAGCGGCACGTGCGGCCGCTGCCGCCGAGCCTGGTGAACATCTACCAGGAGCTCGCGAGCGACGTCGGCGTCGCCGTCCCCGGGCACGGCGACCTGACCGCGTGGAGCGACCAGGGCGTGATGCTTCTCAACAGAGTGCTGACCGTGACCCCGAACCAGTCCAACTCCCACCGCGGGAAGGGCTGGGAGCACGTCACGGCCTGCGCGATCGAGGCGTTGGTCCGGCGGGCCGAGGCGGGAGCGCCGCTGGCCGCGATCCTCTGGGGCAGCGACGCGCGCGGGCTCAAGCAGCACCTCGGCCCGATCCCTGCCGTCGAGTCCCCGCACCCCTCGCCGCTGTCGGCGTACCGCGGGTTCTTCGGGTCGCGGCCCTTCAGCCGGGTCAACGAGCTGCTGGTCGAGCGCGGCGGCGCTCCCGTCGACTGGTCCATCCCGGAATAAAGTTGAATCTTTGACCATTGAGGTGACCATGACCGAGCCGTACGCCGACCGGATGCCTGCGCTCTACATCGGGCACGGGGCGCCGCCGCTGCTCGACGACCCGCTGTGGTCCGGCCAGCTGGCCGCCTGGGCACAGGACCTGCCGCGCCCCAAGGCGATCCTGATCGTCAGCGCCCACTGGGAGTCGGCACCGGTCTCGCTGACCGCCAGCGGCGCGCCGCTGGTCTACGACTTCGGCGGGTTCGACCCGAAGTACTACCGGATGACCTACGAGACTCCCGACGCCTCGGCGCTGGCGCAGCGGATCGCCGCGGTGATGCCGGACACCGAGCCGGTCCACCAGCACGTGTCGCGCGGGCTCGACCACGGCGCGTGGGTGCCGCTGCGGATCATGTACCCCGAGGCCGACATCCCGGTGCTGCAGATGTCGCTGCCCACCCAGGACCCGGCGCGGCTGCTCCGGCTCGGCGAGCGGCTCCGGCCGCTGCGCGACGAGGGCGTGCTCATCATCGGCTCCGGCTTCCTGACCCACGGGCTGCCGTTCCTCAAGGAGTTCCGGATCGACGCCGAGGCACCGGGCTGGTCCCGGGACTTCGACGCCTGGGCCGCCGAGGCGCTGACCACCGGCGACGTGGACACGCTGGCGTCGTACGCCACCAGGGCGCCGGGCATGCCCTACGCCCACCCCACCGTCGAGCACTACACGCCGCTCTTCGTCACCCTCGGCGCCGCCACCGACCCCTCCACCCCCGGCCTGCAGGTCATCGACGGCTTCTGGATGGGCCTCTCCAAGCGCAGCCTCCAGGTCGCCTGACGCCGAGTCGGCTCAAGCTTGAGCCGACTCGGCGATCTCAGGCTTGAGTTTCTGCCGACTCGGCGAAGGCGAGGACCACGTCGAGGTCGTAGCTGCCGTGGTCGGTGCCGACGCCCTGGGCGACCTGGGCCGCGGTGGCGCACCCGAGGCGCGCGGCGGAGGCGAGGTCGTGGCCGAGCGAGAGGCCCCGGAGGAACCCGGCCGAGAACGCGTCGCCGCACCCGGTCGTGTCGATCACGTCGATCGCGAACGCCGGGACCTCGTGGCTCTCGTCGGAGGTGACGACGAGCGCGCCCTTCGCGCCCTGGGTGACCGCGACGCACCCGGCGCCGGCGTCGACCAGCGCGCGAGCGCCCTCGTTCAGGGTGGGTGCGCCGGTGAAGCCGAGCACCTGCTCGTCGTTCGGCAGCAGGTAGTCGGCGTGCGGGAGGCAGTCGGCGATCCAGGCGAGCATGTCCGGGTCCCCCGGAGCGAGTACGTCGACCGAGGTCGTGCACCCCAGCTCGTGCGCGGCGGCGAGCAGCTCCCCGGCCGCAGGCCCGCCGAGGAACTCCGGCCCGCCGAGGTGGACGTGCGTGAGCCCCGGCACCGAGGAGAGGTCGATGTCGTCGAGGGTGAGCGTCCCGTTCGCGCCGACGACGTGCCACGCGGGCCGGTCGCCGTTCGGCCGCACGGGCAGCACCGATGCCGACGTCTGCTGGTCGCCGCGCCGTACCAGCCGGCTGACGTCGAGCCCCTCGCGCTCGAGCAGGGCGAGCAGCGTGTCGCCGACCGGGTCGGACCCGATCGCGCCGATCGAGTGCACGTCGGCGCCCAGCCGACGCAGGACCACCCCGGTCCCGCCGGCAGTCCCGGCGGGCGACATCCGGATCGTGTCGACCAGCTGCCCGTCCGATCCCTCCGGGATCGACTCCACCCGGAGCACGTGGGTGTCGAGGACGTGCACCCCGACGGCGGCGACGGTCATCTGGCTCATGCTGTTCCTTCCGCGGACGGTCTGGTCCTCCCGTAGCTGCGCGCGATCGCGGCCTCGATCACCGCGGCCTGCTGCGCCTCGTCGAGGACGCGCGGCTCACCGAGCCGGCTCGCGTTGACGTACAGCCGCGCGCACCACTCGAGCAGCAGCGCGCCGTCGACCGCCGCGCCGAGATCGGCCGCATGGTTCACGGCACCGTGGTTGGCCATCAGCGCCGCGCTCCGGCCCTCGAGCGCGGCGGCCACGTGGGCGGCGAGCTCGGGCGTGCCGAACGTGGCGTACGGCGCCACGCGCACCTCTCCCCCGAGCAGCAGCTGCTGGTAGTGCAGCACCGGGAGGACGTCGACGGCGCACGCGACCGCCGTCGCGTACGGCGCATGCGTGTGCACGATCGCGCCGGCGCCGCCGGACGCGTAGACCGCCCGATGGAGGTCGAGCTCCGAGGTCGGCGCAAGGTCTCCGGCAACGACGGCACCCGCCGCGTCGACGACGCTGATGTGCTCGACGGCGCACTCCCCCAGCACGACGCCGGTCGCGGTCACCGCCACCAGGTCGGTCCCGGGCAGCCGGGCGCTCACGTTGCCCGCCGTCCCGATCAGCAAGCCCTCGGCGGCCAGCCGGCGGGCCGCCGCCGCCACGTCGTCGCGGACGTCGTCGAACGCGGCATCGGTCGGCACGCCGCCGACCCTAGCCGCGCCGACGGAGCCGCGCTCGCAACCGCGCCACCTCGTCCTCGAGCTCGAGGACTCGCCGGATGCCGGCGAGGTTGAGGCCCTCGGCGAGGAGGTCGCGGACGCGGTGCAGCCGCTCGATGTCCTGCTCGGAGTAGAGCCGGGTCCCGCCGGCGCTCCGGGTGGGCTCGACCAGCCCCCGGCGCTCGTAGACGCGGAGGTTCTGGATCTCCATCGACACGAGCTCGGCCGCGACGGAGATCGCGAAGACCCCGCGTGCCTGGTCCGCCACTTCCTGCCTTTCGCCTCTTGAATCCTGGAAACAGATTATCTATAACAGTCAATACAGATCAACCACCCCGAGACACTCCGAGGAGGACACCATGTTGCTGCGTTCCACCGATCCGTTCCGTGACTTCGACCGTCTGACCCAGCAGCTGCTGGGCTCCTCGCTGGGCACCACCAACCGGCCGGCGGTCATGCCGATGGACGCCTGGCGGGAGGGCGACCGGTTCGTCATCGAGTTCGACCTCCCGGGCATCAACCCGGAGAGCATCGACATCGACGTCGAGCGCAACGTGCTGACGGTCCGGGCCGAGCGCGTCGCCGGCAACGGCGACTGGCAGCGGCTCGCGTCCGAGCGCGTGCACGGCCAGTTCAGCCGCCAGCTCGTGCTGGGCGACAACCTCGACCTCGACCGTATCGAGGCCGGCTACGACAACGGCGTGCTGCGCCTGGTCGTCCCGGTCGCCGAGAGGGCGAAGCCGCGGAAGGTCCAGATCGCCGGCGTGCAGCCTGCGAACCAGACCGAGGCCATCGAGGCCTGAGCCGCCGGATCGCCGAGTCGGCTCAAGCTTGAGCCGACTCGGCGTCGTTCGTCCTGAGTTTCTGCCGGCTCGGCGAGGAGTCAGCGGACGCGGAGCCGCTTCATCAGCTTCAGCGAGCTGAGCATCTGCTTGACGTAGGCGTCGTACTCCTGGCCCGGGCGGGGGCCCATCACCTGCTTCTTCAGCACCGCGACGTTCTTGACGTCGGTGTACTTCAGCAGGCCCTGGTCGCCGTGGCGGGCGCCGACCCCGGAGTTCTTCACGCCGCCGGACGGCGTGCCCTTGGAGGCGTACGCCGTCGCGAGGCCGTCGTTGATGTTCACGTTGCCGGACTCGATCCGGGCGGCGACGGCCTCAGCGCGGCAGATGTCGGAGGACCAGACCGAGGCGTTGAGGCCGTAGTCGGTGTCGTTGGCGAGCGCGACGGCCTCGTCGACGGTCCGGTAGCGGTGCAGCGCGACGACCGGGCCGAACGTCTCGGTCTGCCCGGCGAGCATGTCCTTGGTGACGCCCTCGAGCACGGTCGGCTCGAAGAACGCGGGGCCGAGGTCCGGCCGCTCGCGGCCGCCGGTGAGCACGGTCGCGCCCTTCGCGACGGCGTCGGCGACGTGCGAGGCGACGCGATCCTTGTGGTCGACGGAGACCAGCGAGCCGATCTCCGGCCCGAAGTCGTACGCCGCCCCGATCTCGAGGCCCGCGGCAGCCTTCACCAACGCCTCGCGCAGCTCGTCGTAGCGCGACTCGGGCAGGTAGATCCGCTCGATGTGCATGCAGATCTGCCCGGTGTTGCCGAAGACGGCGAACAGCGAGCCCTGCACCCACTCCTCAGCGTCGACGTCGTCGAGGACGACCATCGGGTTCTTGCCGCCCAGCTCGAGGCAGCAGCCGATCAGGTTCCGCCCGGCGCGCTCGCCGATGACCCGGCCGGTCGCGGTGGAGCCGGTGAACATGACGTAGTCGGCGTTGTCGATCAGGGTCGGACCGATGTCCGGGCCCTCCCCGCAGACGACCTGGAAGAGCCCCTTCGGCAGCCCGGCCTCCTCGAGCAGCGAGATGCCGTAGAGCGGCGACAGCGCCGTCTTGTTGTCGGGCTTCACGACGACGGCGTTGCCGGCCATGAGTGCCGGGATCGCGTCGGAGAGTCCGGTCGCGAACGGGAAGTTCCAGGGCGCGATGATCCCGACCACGCCCTTGGGCACGTGCACCTCGGTGGAGCTGGACAGGAACGGGACCGGGCCGCCCCGCTTCGTCGGCGCGAGCAGCTTGGCTGCGCGCTTGAGGTAGTGGCTGATGACCATCGGCGGGTCGCAGGTCTCCTCGATGGCCATCCGCCGGTTCTTGCCGCTCTCGACCTGGAGCAGGTCGGCGGTGGTCTGCGCGTTGTCGACCAGCAGCGCGTGCGCGCGGTCGAAGACCTCCAGCCGCTTCTTGACCGGCCACTCGGCCCACAGCTTCTGCGCGGCCCGGGCCTCGTGGAAGGCCCGCTCGATGTCGGCAGGGGTCGACTGCGGCAGCTCGACCACGACCTCGCCGGTGTAGACCTCGGTGAGCTTCCAGGTGGCGCCGGTCGACCCCGGCACCCGGGAGACGAGGCGCTCGAGGAGCTCGTCGGTGACGGACGCGGGACGTCGCAGCGGCGTGGTCATGGGGTGGTCAGGCCCTTCCCAGGATGAAGTCGGTCGCTCGCTCGCCGATCATGTAGCACGGCGCGTTGGTGTTGCCGCCGGTGATCGACGGCATGATCGAGGCGTCCGCGACCCGCAGCCCCTCGATCCCGCGGACCTTGAGGTCCGGGCCGACGACCGCGCGGTCGTCCACGCCCATCCGGCAGGTGCCGACGCCGTGGTAGACCGAGGTGGAGCGGATCTTCAGCGCCTCGCGCAGCTCCTTGCCCTGCACGCCCGCACCGGGGTGGATCTCCTCCTTGACGCCGCCGCCGAACGCGGCGCCCGCCATGATCTCGCGGATCATCTCGGTGCCCTCGGCGAGCACGGCGGCGTCGTCGGGCTCCTTGAAGTAGCCGTAGTCGATGAGCGGCGCGGCCAGCGGGTCGCTGCTCGCGAGCCGCAGCGTGCCCCGGCTGCGCGGGTAGATGAGCGTGGAGAAGACGGTCATCGCGGGCCGCGGGTCGACCTCGTGCCTGATCGGTGCGTCCTGGTTGGGGCTGACGTAGGCCCACGGGAGCATGTGCAGCTGCAGGTCCGGCGGGCCCGCCGGGTCGGCGTACGACGTCCGCACGAAGCCGACCGACTCGAAGACGGAGTTCGCGAGGAACGACGTACCGGGCCGCATCTTCTCCTTGAGCAGCCCCTTGCCGAAGTAGAGCGGCTTGCCGCGGTGGGTCACCGCGGGGACGTGGAAGGTCAGCGGGTGGAACAGGTGGTCGTGCAGGTTGTCGCCGACCGGGAGGTCTGCGACGACGTCGATGCCGAGGCTGGCGAGGTGGTCGGGGTGTCCGATGCCGGAGAGCATCAGCAGCTGCGGGCTGCCGATGAAGCCGGCCGCGACGATGACCTCCTTGCCGGCACGGATGAAGCGGCGGGTGGTGGCCTTGGTGCCGGTCTTGTCGAGGTCGGCGACCTCGACGCCGGTGGCGCGGCCGTTCTCGACGACCACCTTGGTCGCGTGCACCCGGGTCTGCACCTGCAGGTTGGGCTTGTCCTTGTTGAGGTTGTGGACGTAGCCGCGCGCGGAGGAGTAGCGCAGGCCGTCGGCAGCGTTCTGCTGCATCCGGGCGATGCCCTCCTGCTCGGCGGCGTTGTAGTCGTCGAGGATCTTCACGCCGAGGGTGTCGGCGGTCGACTGGATGAAGAGCTGGGTCGCGGCCTGCGGCGTCTTGGACCGGGTGATCCGGATCGGTCCGCCGGCGCCGCGGTAGGCGTTCTCGCCGTCCTCGAAGTCCTCGTAGCGCTTGAACGCCGGGTTGACCTCGTCGGCGCTCCAGCCGGTGTTGCCCTCGGCCGCCCACGAGTCGTAGTTGGCGCGGTTGCCGCGCACGTAGACCATGCCGTTGACCGAGCTCGACCCGCCCAGCACCTTGCCGCGGGGCGCCGGCATCCGGCGGCCGCCGAGGTTCTCCTGCGGGACCGAGTAGAAGCCCCAGTCGTTGCGCGCCTTGAGCTTGGGCTCGGCGTGCATCGGGCCGATCATGCCCGGGATCATCGTGAGCATCTGGTCGTCGGACTTGCCGGCCTCGAGCAGGATCACGCTCTCGCCCGCCTCGGCCAGCCGCCCGGCGATGATCGAGCCGGAGCTCCCCGAGCCGACCACCACGTAGTCGGCCTCGTTCGTGTACGACGGGCGCTTGGCCATGTGCGAGTCCCTTCCCTGTCCTACCAGCATCGCCCCACGAGCGGGACGGCCGACCAACTGTAACGCGTTCTAGTTTCTTGCCGAAAGGGTTTCACATCCCGTCCTGGAAGGATGGCCGGATGCGGATCCTGTCCATCCAGTCCTCCGTCGCCTACGGGCACGTCGGCAACTCCGCCGCGGTGTTCCCCCTCCAGCGCCTCGGCCACGAGGCGTGGCCGGTGATCACCGTGCACTTCTCCAACCACACCGGGTACGGCGCGTGGCGCGGCCCGCTGCTCGCCCCGGACGACGTGCGCGAGGTGATCGCCGGTATCGAGGACCGCGGGGTGCTCGGTACGGCGGACGCGGTCCTGTCCGGCTACCAGGGCGATCCCGCCGTGGGCGCGGTGATCCTGGAGGCGGTCGCGAAGGTGAAGGCGCTCAACCCGGACGCCGTCTACTGCTGCGACCCGGTGATGGGCGACGTCGGCCGCGGGATGTTCGTCCGCCCGGGCATCCCGGAGTTCATGCGCGACGAGGTGGTGCCGCAGGCGGACATCATCACGCCGAACCACTTCGAGCTGGAGTTCCTCGCCGGCCGGGAGGCCCGTACGCCGGAGCACCTGCTCGCCGCTGTCGACGCCGTCCGCGACCACGGGCCCGACGACGTGCTGGTCACGTCGGTGCTCTACGACGAGCGGGACGAGGACACGCTGGACCTGGTGGCGGTCTCCGACGGCGGCGCCTGGGCCGTCACCACGCCGCTGCTGCGGATCTCGCCGAACGGCGGCGGCGACATCACCGCCGCCCTCTACCTCGCGCACCTGCTCGACACGGGTTCGCCCGCGACGGCGCTCGAGCGGACCGCGAGCTCGGTGTTCGGCGTGCTGGAGGCGACGCTGGCGGCCGGAACCCGCGAGCTCCAGATCGTCGGCGCCCAGGACGCGATCGCCCAGCCGCCACGACGGTTCGAGGCGCGGCGGCTGCGCTGAGCGCTACTTGGAGTGCGCCCGCCTGGCCGGCGCCGTCTCGGCGAACCACTGCCGGAACGTCATCGGCTGGTCGAGGTTCACCCCACGGTTCGCGATCGCGTACTTGTGGACCGCCGCCTCGAGGTCGCGGCCGTGGCGCCCCTCGATGAGCTCCTGGTAGGTCAGGAACAGGCGGCGGCTGTAGGTCTTCGCTGCGGACACGAACGTCCTCCCGAGAGTCGCGGAGCATGGGGACCGGCCCACATCGTGCACCATCCCGCGCGCCCGCTCCAACTGCGCGCCGCGGTTCGGTCGGCGGCCCGCCCGCTGACTACGATGAGGCAGCCCTTCCAGGGCGATCGCCGGTGTAACTCAGTTGGTAGAGTGTCTTACTTGTAATAAGAGAGTCGCAGGTTCGAGTCCTGTCACCGGCTCCAACCTCAACCATCCTTGAAGTACGTCGACCTGCGCGTCACGCTGTCCGGGTGACCCTCCTGACCATCGGCCAGCTGTCGGACCGTGCCGGCGTGGCGACCAGCGCGATCCGCTACTACGAGGCGGAGGGGCTGATCCACTCCACGCGGACGACCGGCAACCAGCGCCGCTACGAGCAGTCGACCCTGCGCCGCGTCGCGTTCATCAAGGCGGCGCAGCGGGTCGGGCTGACGCTGGAGGAGGTCGGCGAGGCGCTTGCGACGCTGCCGGACAACCGCACCCCGACCAAGTCCGACTGGCACCGGATCAGCAAGGACTGGCGACCGCGCCTGGACGAGCAGATCCGCCGGATCGAGCTGCTCCGCGCGCGTCTCGACAGCTGCATCGGCTGCGGCTGCCTGAGCATGAAGAGCTGCTGGCTCTCCAACCCCGACGACGTCGCGGCCCAGCGCGGCAAGGGCGCGGTGCTGCTGGAGCCGTGACGGCCCAGTTCGGCGTAGGTTTCACCCATGGCGCTGCATGTCGTCGCCATCCGGCCCGACCCGGACCTGTTGACGTTGCCGTGGGACTCGGCCCTGGCGGAGTGGCCGGAGCCGCCCGTGGTGCGCCTGCCGCGAGGTCTGTCCCGCCACGTCGTGCGGATCGTCCAGCTGCGCCGCCAGATGCTGGTCGCGAAGGAGACCGAGAAGGCGCTGGCGTTCCGGGAGTACCGGCTGCTCCGCGACCTGCGGCGCCTCGGCCTGCCGACGGTCGCGCCCAAGGCCGTCGTCACCGGACGCACCGACCGCGACGGCGATGCGCTGCCCGCGGCGCTGCTGACCGAGCACCTGCACTACTCGGTCCCCTACCGGACCCTGTTCCAGAACGGGCTCCCGGCTGCGGAGCTGCCGTCCCTGGTCGACGCGCTCGTGGTGCTCCTCGTCCGGCTGCACCTGGCCGACTTCTACTGGGGCGACGTGTCGCTGTCCAACGTGCTGTTCCGGCGCAGCGCGGGCGGGTTCGCGGCGTACCTCGTCGACGCCGAGACCGGTGAGCTGCAGCCGAGCCTGTCGGACCGGATGCGCGAGCACGACCTCACCGTGGCCACCGAGAACATCTTCGCCGAGCTCCTCGACCTGCAGGCCGGTGCCGAGCTCGACCCCGACGTGCGTGCGGACGAGATCGTCGACCTGCTGCGCCAGCGCTACGACCACCTGTGGAACGACCTGACCACGGCCGAGGAGTTCGAGCGCGGCGAGATGTGGCGCATCGAGCAGCGCATCGAGCGGCTCAACGACCTCGGCTTCGACGTCGACGAGATCGACATCGTCACCGACCTCGAGGGCGACCGGGTGCGGATCCAGCCGAAGGTGGTGGAGGCCGGCCACCACCAGCGGGAGCTCCAATCGCTCACCGGCCTCGTGGTCGAGGACAACCAGGCACGCCGGCTGCTCAACGACCTGGCGGCCTACGCGGCGCACCACGACCTCGGTCATCTCGACCGTCACGTCGTCGCGAGCCGGTGGCTGACCGAGGTCTACGAGCCGCTCGTCGCCCTCCTCCCGGCCGAGCACAGGAGCAAGATCGAGCCCGCCGAGTTCTTCCACGAGGTGCTCGTGCACCGCTGGTACCTCTCCGAGCGCGCCGGGCACGAGGTCGACATCTTCGACACCGCCGCCGACTACATCGCCACCGTCCTGCCGGGACGACCGGACGAGCTCGTCACCCCGCCGCCGGGGACCGCCTGAAGGGCCGCTTCTCGGGTACCGCCGAGCTGTCCGGGGACGCCCCGGCAGAAGGAGGGACGAGATGACCACGACGGTTGCCGACTACCTGCTCGAGCGGCTGCGACAGTGGGGCGTGGAGCACGTCTTCGGCTACCCGGGCGACGGCATCAACGGCCTGATCGCCGCGTTCGGCAAGGCGGAGGACCAGCCGTCGTTCATCCAGTCGCGGCACGAGGAGATGAGCGCCCTGCAGGCGGTCGGCTACGCCAAGTTCGGCGGCCGCGTCGGGGTCTGCATGGCGACCTCGGGCCCGGGTGCCATCCACCTCCTCAACGGCCTCTACGACGCCAAGCTCGACCACGTCCCGGTGATGGCGATCGTCGGGCAGACCGCTCGGTCGGCCATCGGCGGGTCCTACCAGCAGGAGGTCGACCTCCCGAGCCTGTTCAAGGACGTCGCCAGCGACTACGTGCAGATGGTCACCGTGCCCGAGCAGCTGCCCAACGTGATCGACCGCGCGATCCGGGTCGCGATGACGCGGCGCGCACCGACGGCGGTGATCGTCCCGGCCGACGTGCAGGAGCTGGAGTACACGCCGCCGGGCCACGAGTTCAAGATGGTCCCGTCCAGCCTCGACATCGACTGGCCGACCGCGGTCCCCGACGACGTCGCCGTACGTCGTGCTGCCGAGGTGCTCAACTCCGGGAGCAAGGTCGCGATTCTCGTCGGCCAGGGCGCTCGCGGCGCGCAGGACGAGATCGCGCAGGTGGCCGACCTGCTCGGCGCCGGCGTCGCCAAGGCGCTGCTGGGCAAGGACGTGCTGGCCGACGGCCTGCCCTACGTGACGGGATCCATCGGCCTGCTCGGGACCCGGCCGAGCTACGACATGATGAACGACTGCGACACGCTGCTCACGGTCGGTTCGAGCTTCCCCTACAGCCAGTTCCTGCCGCCGCTCGACCAGGCCCGGGCGGTGCAGATCGACATCGACGGCGCGATGATCGGGATGCGCTACCCCTACGAGGTGAACCTCGTCGGCGACGCCGCGGCGACCCTGCGCGCGCTGATCCCGCTGCTCGAGCGCAAGACCGGCCGCGGCTGGCGGGAGGGGATCGAGGAGCAGGTGGCCTCGTGGTGGGAGACGATGGCGGCCGAGGCGGCCGTCGAGGCGAAGCCGATCAACCCGATGCGGATCTTCAGCGAGCTCTCGCCGCGCCTTCCCGACGACGCGATCGTCGTGGCCGACAGCGGCTCTGCCGCCGACTGGTACGCCCGCCAGCTGAGGTTCCGCGGGAACGTCCGTGGCTCGCTCTCCGGCACCCTCGCGACGATGGGTCCGGGCGTGCCCTACGCGATCGGCGCCAAGTTCGCGCACCCCGAACGACCGGCGATCGCGCTCGAGGGCGACGGCGCGATGCAGATGAACGGCATGGCCGAGCTCCTCACGATCCGGCACTACTGGGAGCGTTGGAGCGACCCACGGCTCGTCGTCGCGGTGCTCCACAACAACGACCTCAACCAGGTCACCTGGGAGCTCCGCGGGATGGGCGGCGCGCCCAAGTTCGCCGCGTCGCAGACTCTTCCCGACGTCTCCTACGCCGGCTTCGCCGAGTCGATCGGCCTGCTCGGCATCACCGTCGCCGACCCGGAGGAGGTCGGTCCCGCGTGGGAGCGGGCGCTCGCCGCGGACCGACCGACGGTGCTCGACGTGCACTGCGACCCGGACGTGCCTCCGATCCCGCCGCACGCGACCTTCGAGCAGGCGAAGAACACGGCCGAGTCGCTGATCAAGGGCGACGAGGACCGCTGGGGCGTGATCAAGGAGGGCGTCAAGACCAAGGCGCAGGAGATCTTCACCCACCGATGACCGATCGCAGCGGGCCGGACAAGCGGATCGAGGACTACGCCGTCATCGGCGACCTCCACACCGCGGCGCTGGTCGCGACCGACGGCAGCATCGACTGGCTGTGCCTGCCGCGGTTCGACAGCCCGTCGTGCTTCGTCGCGATGCTCGGGGAGCCCGAGGACGGCCGCTGGCGGCTGGCACCCGAGGGCGCCCGGCGCGCGACCTCGCGCCGCTACGTCGGCGACACCCTCGTGCTCGAGACGACCTGGGACCTGACCGACGGGTGCGTGCGCGTCGTCGACCTGATGCCCGTGCGCGACCGTCACGCCGACGTCGTGCGGATCGTCGAGGGCGTGCGCGGCACCGTGCGGATGCGGTCCGAGCTGCGGGCGAGGTACGGCTACGGCCGGCAGGCACCCTGGATCCGCCAGGAGGGACCGGACGCCCACGTCGTGGCCGGGCCGCACGCCCTGTGGCTGCGCGCCGACCCGCCGGTCGAGCACGCGGACGGCGTACTCACCTCCGAGTTCACGGTCCGGGAGGGCGACCGCGCCCGGTTCGTGCTGACCTACGCCGCGTCGCACCTGCCCCGCCCCGAGCCGGTCGACGCCGACCGCGCGCTGGAGGACACCACCCGGTTCTGGGAGGACTGGATCGGCGGCTGCGCCTACGGCGGCCGCTGGGCCGAGCCGGTGCGCCGGGCGCTGCTGACGATCAAGGCGCTGACCTACGCGCCGACCGGCGGCATCGTGGCGGCGGCGACGACCTCCCTCCCGGAGGAGATCGGCGGCGTGCGCAACTGGGACTACCGCTACTGCTGGCTCCGGGACGCGACCTTCGCCCTGCAGGCCCTCCTCGGGACCGGGTACGTCGACGAGGCGCGGGCGTGGCGCGAGTGGCTGGTGCGCGCGGTCGCCGGGCACCCGGCGGACCTGCAGATCATGTACACCGTCGACAGCGACCGCTTCATGCCTGAGCTGACCCTCGACCACCTGTCCGGCTTCGCCGGTTCGCGGCCGGTCCGGATCGGCAACGACGCAGCCGGCCAGCGTCAGCTGGACGTGTGGGGCGAGGTGCTCGCCGGCCTGCACCTCGCGCGCGAGGCGGGTCTCGGCCCCGAGGAGAGCGCGTGGGACCTGCAGCGCGGGCTGCTCGACTGGCTCGAGGGCCACTGGCAGGAGCCCGACAACGGCCTGTGGGAGATGCGCGGCGACCCCCGCCAGTTCGTGCACTCGAAGGTGATGGCGTGGGCCGGGGTCGACCGGGCGGTGCGCGCCGTCGAGCGCGCCGGCCTCGAGGGTGACCCCGATCGGTGGCGGGCACTGGCGCAGGAGATCCACGACGAGGTCTGCCGCAAGGGCTACGACAGCGACCGGAACACGTTCACCCAGTTCTACGGCTCGCGCGGCCTCGACGCCGCGCTGCTGCTGCTCCCCCGCGTCGGCTTCCTGCCCGGGGACGACCCGCGGGTCGCCGGCACGATCGCCGCCGTGGAGCGCGAGCTCGGACACGGCGACCTGCTGATGCGCTACGACCCGGAGGCCGATGGCGACGTCGATCCGATGCCGCACGGCGAGGGCGCGTTCCTCGCGTGCAGCTTCTGGCACGCCGACGCCCTGCTCGCCACCGGCCGGGACAAGGAGGCAGAAGCGCTCTTCGAGAAGCTCCTCGGCCTGCGCAACGACGTGGGCCTGCTCAGCGAGGAGTACGACGCCGAGCACGCCCGTCAGCTCGGCAACACACCGCAGGCCTTCAGCATGGTCGGCATCGTGAACACCGCCCGGCACCTGGACGGCGAGGAGATGCGGACCGGCTAGGGCCGGCGCTAGGAGCGCCGGTCCAGGATCGCCCCGACGAACTGCCGCAGGTCCTGGGCCACCATCAGGCTGCCGGCCGCCGCCGCGCCCACGCCGTTGACCAGCGCCGGGCTCAGCTTCCGGGACAGGATCGCCTGGGCCGACCGCGGCCGGGCCTGGTCGTCGAAGGACCCGTGCGTGCCGTAGTCACGCCCGTCCTTGCCGTCGGCCGGCTCCCAGAGGTTGCCGGGCCCCGGGGCGCGCCGCAGCCCGCGGGCGTCGGTCTGCTGCGAGCCGTAGCCGGTGCGGGCGAGGTAGTGGTCGAGCACCCGCGGTGCCACGTAGTTGCCGAGGATCGTCGCGGCCGCGCTCGCGCCGACGACGTACTCCCGGCGGCGGGGGTGGTCGGCGGCGTAGACGATCTGCCGCGCGGCCACCTCGGGCTGGAAGATCGGCGGCACCGGCTGGGGGTGGTCGGGCAGCCGGCTCATCACCCAGTCGAACTGCGGCGTGTTCAGCGCCGGGAGCTGCACCATCGTGGTGCGGACCTGGCTGCCGTCGTGCAGCAGCTCGCAGCGGACGGACTCGGCGAAGCCCTGGATCGCGTGCTTGGCGCCGCAGTACGCCGACTGCAGCGGGATGCCGCGGTAGGCCAGCGCCGAGCCGACCTGGACCACCACTCCGCGGTCGCGCGGCAGCATCCGGTCGAGCGCGGCACGGGTCCCGTGCACGACGCCGAGGTAGGTGACCTCGGTCGCGCGGTGGAACTCCTCCATCGTGGTCTCCATGAACGGCGCGAAGACCGCGGAGAAGGCGTTGTTGACCCAGACGTCGATCGGCCCGAGCTCGTCCTCCGCACGTGCCGCGGCCGCCTGCACCTGGTCGTGGTCGGCGACGTCGGTCGGGATCGTCAGCGCCGTGCCGCCGGCCTCCTCGACCTCGCGGGCCGCGCCCTCGAGACCGCGCTCGCCGCGGGCGAGGAGCGCCACCTTCGCCCCGCGCTTGGCGAACTCGATCGCCGTCGCGCGGCCGACCCCTGCGCTGGCACCCGTCACCACGACCACTTGTCCCGTCATGGGTGTCCCAGTGCCCGATGTGGACGGTCTCGATACGCCTCCTGGGGTGAGCGTTCGGTCACTCGACCAGCGGCTAACCTCCACGACGTGGACCTCCCCGTGATGCCGCCCGTGCTGCCGATGCTCGCGAAGGCCGTCAAGGGCGTGCCCGACCCGGACAAGTTCGGCGGGCTCAGCTTCGAGCCGAAGTGGGACGGGTTCCGCTGCATCGTCTTCAAGGACGGCGACGAGGTCGAGCTCGCGAGCCGCAACACCAAGCCGCTGACGCGCTACTTCCCCGAGCTGGAGGAGGCGGCGCGGGCGCAGCTGCCGGACCGCTGCGTCCTCGACGGCGAGATCTTCGTGGCGCTGCCGACCGATGGGCGGGACCGGCTCCAGTTCGAGGTGCTGCAGGAGCGCATCCACCCGGCCGCGAGCCGGATCAAGCTGCTGGCCGAGCAGACGCCGGCGAGCTTCGTCGCGTTCGACCTGCTCGCGCTCGGCGACACGTCGTACGTCGACCGCCCGTTCTCCGAGCGCCGTGCGGCGCTCGAGGAGGCCCTCGCCGGCCTGCCCGCCGAAGGGCCGTGCCACCTCACGCGGACCAGCACCGACCCCGCCGTCGCCGAGGAGTGGTTCCACACCTTCGAGGGCGCCGGCCTGGACGGCGTGGTCGCCAAGCCGATGGGTGCGCCGTACCAGCCCAACCAGCGCACGATGCTGAAGATCAAGCACGAGCGGACCGCCGACGTCGTGCTCGCGGGCTACCGCGAGCACAAGACCAGCACCCCGGAACGGCCCCTGATCGGGAGCCTGCTGCTCGGGCTGTACGACGGCGGCGAGCTGCAGCACGTCGGGGTGTCGGCCAGCTTCACCGACGCGCGGCGGGCCGAGCTGTGGCAGGAGCTGCAGCCCCTGGTGTGCCCGATCGAGGAGCACCCCTGGGGACGCTGGCAGGAATTCCTGGTGGCGAACCCGGGCCGCCAGCCCGGGACGCAGAGCCGGTGGAGCCAGGGCAAGGACCTCTCCTTCACGCCGCTGCGGCCCGAGCGCGTGCTCGAGGTGAAGTACGACGCCATGGAGGGCCGCCGCTTCCGGCACACCGCCCACTTCAAGCGCTGGCGCGAGGACCGAGACCCGGAGTCGTGCGGCTACGACCAGCTCGAGCAGCCGGTCAACTACGACCTGGCGGACGTGCTCGGCGGCTGAGCCGGGCGCAGGAGATACTGGTCCCATGAGCACCGAGATCCGGGAGCGGTACGACGTCGTGCTCCTCGTCGAGCAGTCGCTGAGCAGCGAGGACGCCCATCGGGTGCGGTCGCTGCACGAGGAGCTCGACGCGGAGGTCGTCTACCACGTGCTGCTGCCGATGGCCGACGCCGCGGCTGCGGTCGAGGCCTCCCTCGGTGCGATGGGTGGCGTCGACATGATGGCCACGCCGATGACGCCGAGCCCCGACGACATCGACGCCCTGCGCGATGAGAACCAGGAGCGCGCCGAGCGGGAGCTCGCTGCGACGCTCACCGTGCTGGAGGCGGCCGGCGCCACGATCGGCAGCTCGCAGGTCGTGGCGGGCCCGGCCGTGGACGCCCTCATCGACACCGTCAAGGCGCAGGACGGCCAGGAGGCGATCGTGCTCACCCGCTCCCACGTCGTCGCCGAGTTCTTCCACGTCGACTGGACCTCGCGCGCACGCCGGAAGCTCGGCGTACCGGTGCTGCACCTGCTGGAGCACGAGAACTTCGACGAGCAGGCCGGCGGGCCCGAGGGCATCAGCGGCGCCTGAGCCGGAGTGATTCAGGGCTTCAGCAGGATGCCGCCGATGAAGGCGAGGACGGCTCCGGGCAGGGCGAACGCCAGCCCCAGCCCGGCCGGCACCGAGCCGAGGGGGTCATCGGTGAAGAAGGTTGCGACCGGGTGGGTCGCCACGACGGCCCCCGTCCACAGCGCGGCGAAGATCGCGGAGACCCGCACCAGCCTGCCGGCACCGATCAGCCCCAGCAGCATCATCGCGATGCTGAAGAGCACCAGCCCGAGGAACACGGTCGTGGTCACGGAAACCACGTCCGCGGCCTGGACGTCGGACGCCGAGCCGACGCTGGTCAGCCGGTCGACGGCGCCGGTGACACCGTCCACGGGCGGGTTGGCCGCCCAGCCGATGGCCGCGACCGCGAGCAGGGTCGCGCCGAGCAGCACGAGCAGCACCGCCCACAGCTTGCGGTAGCTGTTGGTCTGCTGGGTGAACGTCGCCCGGCCGTCGACGCTGCCGGTCAGCGACGTCGCCGCGACCTGGACCTGGCGGGTCGATGAGCTGCCGCCGTCCGGCCGTGGGTGGTCGATGGCGGCGATCGACCGCCCGACCTGACCCGGAGGCACGGCGAGGAGCTCGGGCTGGAAGGTGATCCGGGCCCGGCCGAACTCGTCGGAGCCGCTCAGCCGGACCTGGAGCGGCTCACCGCCCTGGCGGTTGTCCACGTCGACGGCGTACTTGCCCTTGCGCCCCTTCACGACGAGGTGCTCGGGCTGGATGTAGAGGCGCGCCGTCGTGATCGGGTCGGGGTGGGCGCTGAGCTCGAGGCTTCCGGCCGCCTCGATCTCGCGGCCGTCGTCGGTGGTCGCCACGACCGAGAACGGCCGGGAGTCCGACTCGCCCCGCGCGATCGGGGCCGTCTGCACGACCAGGCCCACGTAGCCGAGGCTGCCCTCCCGCACCGCGACGCGGGCGTGCTCGAACCGGAACCCCACCTGGTTGCCGGGGTCGCGCCCGCTGAGGTTGAACTTGACCGCCTCGTGGCCGCCGCGGTTGTCCAGGACGACGTTCAGCTCCGCCGTCGTCCGGTCGGCCATCGCGATCTCCGCGGGCTCGAGCCGGATCCGGGCCGGCAGGCTCTCCGGCGGCGGCGACGTGCTCTGCTCGACCGTGACGGCGACGCCGACCTGCCCCTCGGAGTCGGTCGCCGTCAGCGTCAGCTGCCGCGCCAGGTCCTTGCCCGGAGGCGGGGGCGGTGCGGCGAAGCGGACCTCGGCCTCGGCGCTGCCACCTGCCGGTACGTCGACCGCGGCCGGCACGAACTCGACGCGCACGACGCCCTCGGGATCGGTCGCCGTCAGGACGTACTGGCGAGCGAAGTTGGCCGCCCGGTTGTCGAGCTGGACGTGCAGCGAGCCCCTGTCCGAGTCCACGAGGCGGATCAGGTTCGGCCGCGCGACCAGGGTCGCCGCAGGCCCCGACCGCGGCACGTCGACCACGATCGACAGCGGAGTGGCACGGGTCGCGTCGACCCCCGAGCGCACGAACAGCGGAACGGTGACACGCTGCGCGACGGCCAGCACGCCGGGTGTGATCGCGAACGTCACCTGCACGGTCCGCAGCACGCCGGGCAGGAGGTTCGCCTCGCCGTGGGTCACGGTGAGCCAGGGAGGCGGGTCCGCGGCCTGGATCGTGTAGGAGTCGACGATGGTCGAGTCGTTCTTCACGTCGACCTCGAAGGTCGCCGGAGCGGCGGCGGTCAGGGTGACCTCGGCCTGCTTGACCGAGGCGACCGGCACCACCACCCGGTCGGGCCGAGCCTCCCGTTGCTGCGCCACGCGCGGGTCCGGTTCCTGGGGCGGGGCGCCGCCGGCTCCCCCGGGTACGCCGACCCGGCCCCGCGGCGCCGCGTCGGGCTGCCGCGCCTCGGGGGCGGAGGCGTTGACGCTCCAGCCGAGGTAGGTGTCGCACACGCTGCAGAACGCCGCCGACCCGTCGGCCGGCGTGCCGCACGTCTTGCAGATCCGCTGTTCGGTCATCCACCGTCCCCGTCGTCCTGGGCTGCGTCGAGGCTAGCCCCGGGCTGCCGTCCGCGGAGGTCGGTCACGATGAAGTCGTGCCACACGTGCGCGGGCTTGGTCGCCTCGAGCAGCGCCTCGACGCGCCGCGGGTCGACCGACGACGGCTCGGCGGCGCGGACCCGGACGGCTACCCGCCGCAGCGCGTTCCCGGGGACGGCCCCGCCGGGAGTCCGCGACCAGGTGCACCCGCCGGTGTCCTGGATGTCCACGTCGGCGCCGAGACCGACGCTCAGCGCCTCCTGGATGCCGCGGGAGGTGCCGCGGCGCCGGTGCAGCAGTGCGGCCCCGGCGATGACGGCCCGGCGGCGGTCGAGGTCCCAGGAGTCGTCGATCTCGACCCCGACCCAGGCCGCGAGCAGGTCGAGGAAGTCGGCGGGCGCGAGGTGCGGGTCGAAGTAGCAGGTGAGCGAGTCGAGGGTGGCGAGGATCGGGGCGTAGGCGTCGTCGAACGCGGTCACGAACCGCTGCAGGAACTCGTCGTCCTGCAGCACCCCGGGCAGTCGCTGCAGCACCGGCGCCGGGGTGCCGAGCCCCCGGACCGTGCGCCGTGCGGACTGCTCAGCCACCGGTCACCACCCGGATCCGGTGGTCGTAGGAGAACGTGAGCGCGTTGCGATCCAGGTCGAGGCGCGGCGTCGCCTTTCCGCGCTTGCCGGTGACCGGGTCGGCGCCGAACAGGACGACCTCCTCGATCAGCTCGGTCCCCGGCAACCGCTGCAGCACGGCGTACACCTCGCCCGCCTGGACCGGCCGGCCGAACGGCCAGCCGGTGCCGTCCGGGCCGCCCACGAGCGGGCTGTAGTAGCGGTTGAGCGCGAGCAGGGCGGCCAGCTCCAGCTCCTCCGGTGACGTCCGGAGCCGGGCGACCAGCGTGGCGACCACGGTGACGCCCTGGTAGTACGGCGGCTCGACGACGACCCGGGCGCCGACCGTGCGGCGCTCGTCGATGTACTCGGCGACCGCTTGCAGCGTCTCCTCGCTCGGGACGAGGTCGTCGAACCGCAGCCGTCCCTCGGCGTCGGCCGGCGCGGCCGGTACGACGAGGACCCGGACGCCGCCCGCCTCGTCGGCGGACTCCGCCGGGACCGTCCGCACCCGGGCGACCTGCGGTGCCGCGTCGCGGGCGAGCTGGTCGTAGTCCTCGGCCGTCACGGCCCGGTCCCGGGTGCGCAGCGCCAGCGGTCCGCGCAGCCGCGCCTCGGCGACGGTCTCGGGCGCGACTCCCCCGATCGCCGCCCGGCGGTTCTCCACCCGGTCGACGCCGGGCACCGTGGAGCGGAGCACCCGGATCGTCCCGGCGGAGACGTTGCCCGTCGGCCCGCCACCGACCCGGTAGCCGGGCACGCGCAGGGGCGCGCCCTTCGGGGGCACGGCGCCGTAGAGGCGCAGGGAGCCGTCCGGCTCGCGCACCGCGGGACCGAAGTGCACGTCACCGGTCGCCCGGTCGACGCGGAACGCGAGGTCGCTCTCGGCGCACCCAGCGAACGAGTCGACCTCCCGCCAGCGCTCCCAGCCGGAGCCCGCGGCGACCTCGACCTCGAGCGGAGTGCCGTCGGAGACCACCGGGCCGTGGGAGAGCCGGAACACCTGGCCCGGGACGCCCTCGGACAGCCCGAGGACCTCGTCCTCGATCACCTCGGCGTGGACCGCGTCGATGGTGCCGCCGATGGTGAAGGCCGACGCCGCGGTGAGCGTCGGGCTCGCGCTGTAGAAGGGGTAGCCCTCGACCGCCGGCACGGTGCGGCAGCGGAGCCACCCACCGCGATGGTTGCCGACCAGCGACGCGGTGTGCGTGGACGGGACGTGCAGCACCACGTCGCCCTGCCGGTTGAGGCCGCCGGTCTCGTCCCGGTCGACGTCGCAGCCGACCCAGGCGGACCCGTCCCATGCCTCCCAGACCAGTGGCGGCGCCGTCGGGTCGACTCCGACGCCCTGCACGTCGCACTCGAACCGGAGCGCGATCGCGCAGCGGGGCGCCGCGTCGTCCAGGCCGAGGAGCAGGACGTCGCCGTACGCCGGCTGCGGGGAGAAGCAGGGGAACTCGGTCCGGAGGCTGAGCTCGTCGTCGCGCGAGACCGGCTCCCCGTCGGCGGCCTGGGTGAGGACGTGACGCAGGCTGTGCGGCGGCATCGTCAGGTCCTGGGCGGTCGAGAAGACGATGGCGTCGTCCTGGAGGGTGCGAAGGGTGGCCACCTCCGCGTGGGCCGGCAGGACGACGGGCTCCTCGGGCGGCGACGAGAGCCAGGCGGTGACGTCGACGCGCGCGGGCGTCGGCGGGTGCAGGCTGACGCCGAGCAGGTCGAGGAAGGTGATGTACATCCGGTCCGGCACCCGGTTCAGCCGGTAGATCAGCTCGTCGGTCATGAACGCGAACGTCTCGATCAGGGTGACGCCGGGGTCGGACACGTTGTGGTCGGTCCACTCGGGACAGCGCTGCTGCACCATCCGCTTGGCGTCGTCGACGAGGTCCTGGAAGCGACGGTCGTCGAGGTTGGGGATCGGCAGGCTCATGGGGTCGCCTCTTCGTGGGCAGGGATGACGTAGAACGGGAAGACGAGGTTGCGCGGGTCGTTGGTGCCGCGGACGACGTACTCGATGTCGACGTAGAGGACGCCCCGGTCGACCGCGTCGAAGCGCACGGTGACCGCCTCGAGGTCGACCCGCGGCTCCCAGCGGGTGAGGGCGACCCGGACGGCGTAGGCGATGTCGCCCGCGGTCGACGCGTCGGCCGGCGCATAGACGTAGTCGTGGACCGCGCACCCGAACTCCGGACGCATCGGCCGCTCCCCCGGCGCCGTCATGAGGATCAGCCGGATGCTCTCCTCGATCTCCCGGGTGCCGGTGACCAGCGCGACCTTGCCGGTCGGGTCGGCCCGGACGGGGAAGGCCCATCCGGAGCCGACGAACTCCTCGCCCATCGTCAACCTCCGATCAGCACGGTCGGGCAGCCCGGCGGCAGGATCGGCGCGCCGCAGCCGCTGAGGTCGCCGACCCGGGCGGCGGGCCGGCCGCCGATCAGCACGGTCGCCGAGCCCTTCGCGATCGGGGACGGCGGGTGCGGCCCGGCCGGCGGCGGGAACGAGCAGGTGTGCAGGTCGCCCACGACCGCCGCGGGCAGACCGCCGATGAGGACCGTCGTGACCCCCGGTCCGGTGATGACGCCCGGGTGCGGGGTCAGGTCGCCTACGCGTGCGGCCGCTGGCATCGCCTGGTCCTCCTCCTCGCCTAGTTGATCTTCACCAGGGCGCCGCTGACCGTGGCGACGGCGGAGCCGGTGAGCTGGGCGTTGGCGGCGGTGAGGGTCAGGTTGGCCTGGGCCTGGATGTCGACGTTCACCGCCTTGATCGTGAGGTCGCCGGTGGCGGTCGTGACGGCGACGGCCTGCTTGGCGGTGACCGTGAGCGGACCCTCGGAGACGATCTCGATCCCCTTGGTCCCGCTCTGGGTGAGGGCGATCTTCTGCGCGCCGTCGTTGGAGCTGATGAGGATCGACTCGGCACCGGCGGCCTCGAGGAAGTCGACCTTCATGCCGGTGCGCGACACCAGGCCCCGACGTACCACCTGACCGGAGCCGGCGTCGATGTTGGCGGGCCAGCCGCCGAGCGGCTGGTCCTTGCCGTTGTAGAGCCCGCCGAGGATGTAGGGGTGCCCGAGGTCGCCCTGCTCGAAGGCGACCAGGACCTCGTCGCCGACCTCCGGGAGCACGGCGGCACCTCGGTCCTTCCCGGCGCCTGCCTGGACGGTGCGCGCCCACCAGGACTCGTAGGAGTCGGCCAGCCACGGCAGCTTGATCTTCACCCGGCCGCGGTGGTCGGGGTCCTGGACGCTGGTGACGATCGCGGGCACCACGCCGCTGATCTCCGGGCGGTGCCGGCTGGTGGCGCTGGCAGCGCCGAACAGCGAGCGCTCGGAGGTGTTGCTGGCGGTGAACGCCGTCCGGTAGCCGAACTCCGGCGAGAACTCGTGCCGGGTCGAGGTGAGGACGTACTTGCCGGCGAACGGCGCGGCCAGGCCGGCCAGCTGCACGGCGGTGCCCGCGCGCAGCGCCGGATTGCCCCGGGCCGTGCCCTCGAGCTCGGCGAAGCCGCCCGCGAGATGATCGGCGAGCGAGGTGGCCACCGCGGTCACCTGGTCCTGCTGCGACAACGTGGCGTGGCCGACGACGTACGACGCCCCGTCGAACTTCGCCGCCATCGAGGCGGGCGTGATGCCGCCGCCCGGCGTCGCGCTGTCGGTGGTCGCGTCCTTGACGGCGACGACCTCCTTCTTCTGCTGCGGGTCCCAGCCGCGCACCTCGACCTTCTTCACCTGGCCGTCGGAGGTGAGCGTCCCGCGCAGGTTGACCAGGCTGACGCCGCGCTCGAGCACCAGCGGGTCGGTGCGGGCGCCGGCGGTGCCACCGGGAGCCTCCGAGGCTGGGGGCCGCGCGACGAAGCGGAGCTTGCCCTCGGCCATGGTCAGCATCCGGTCGCTCTGCGTGGCCAACCGCTGGAGGAAGTCCCAGTCGTTCACGCCCTCCTGGGTGGTGTGGTCGAGCAGGGCCGTGGTGGCCTCCACCTCGCACTGCAGCCCGACCCGCTGCGCGACCTTCCGCACGATGTCGGAGGCGGTCATGTTGACGTAGGCCTCGACCCGGGTGCCGCGGAACAACCGGTGCGAGGGGTCGAGGCCGCGGACCACGGTGAAGACGCCGGCCTCGCTGACGTCGATCTCGATCGCGGTGACCTCGCCGTCCAGCAGGACACCCGGTCCCCCGGGCTGGGTGGACTGGAGGCTGAGCTCGACCTTGGCGCCGATCTCGAACTGTCCCTTGGCGAGCACGGTGCCGGCCTCGTCGGAGAAGCGGAGGACGAAGAGGTCCGGGACGTTGAGGCTGCCGTCGACGTACCCGCTCACCAGGAGGGGCCGGACGTCGTCGGGCAGCGGCGTCCCGTTGACCTTGACCAGGACGGTGTTGCTGAACTCCTCACCGTGCGGCACGGGACGCGCTCCCCTCGGTGATCTCCTCCAGCGGCGGCAGCAGCAGCCGGCGCCCCGGCCGCAGCCGCATCGGGTCGTCGACGTCGTTGACGACCGCGATCGAGCGCCAGAGCGCGGGCACGCCGTACTCGCGGTAGGCGATCGCGGGCAGGGTGTCCCCGGCGATCACCTGGTGCACGCGGTGCGGCACCAGGCCGCCGGACGTCGGGTTCTGCTTGGGCGCGTCCCCCGACAGCTCCTCGAGGGTCACCTGGCAGGTGGCCCGGATCGGCAGGCCGGAGGCGGTGAAGAGCGTGTACTTCGCCTGCACCTGGCTGACGTAGGCGAGGAACCCGGTCAGCCCGCCCCACCGGAAGATCACCCACGGCGGCGACGCCTTCTTGGAGGTCATCGACGCCTCGGTGGGGACGGTCAGGGAGAAGAGCTGCTCGACGTTCTTCACCACGGTGCTGTCCTGCTTCGCCGACGCGTCGAAGAACAGCTCGAGGGTGAGCTTCGACGGCTGCGACCCGGTGAACTGCGGCGGCGAGGCCTTCTTGTTGCCCTTCGCCTGCTCGCGCTTCCAGGTGGCCTGCTTGGCGAGCTGGAGCTCCTTGGGGTTGAACTGGAAGTCGAGCTTGAAGAGCTGCGCGCCGGGGGCGGAGAGGGAGCCGTCCTTCGACGGCTCGTGCACGAGGAGGTAGGCGTGCTGGAGGTTCGGGCGCCCGTCCGCGGCGGCCGTGCCGCCGGACTGCGCCGCGTCGAAGGAGACCGGACTGCCGCCCATGTCAGCCCTTCACCGTGAAGCCGTGGTGGGCGATCTCGAGCGTCTCGGTCAGCACCTTGGGCGAGTCGGTGTTGAAGCTCGGCCCGGTCCACCGCACCGGCACCATGTCGATGACCGCCCAGGTGGCGACGGTGCTGCCGTCGGCCCGCTTCGCCTCGATGACCCCGGTCTTGCGCTCGTAGCCGGCGGCCATCGAGGACACCCACTGCGCCACCTTCGCGGTGTTCGCGCCGAGCGGCCGGGAGAGCTTGATGTTGCCGTACTTCAAGCGGGTCGGGAACTGCCAGACGTAGGCGTTGTTGCCGCCCTCCTCGCGGGTCTCCATCACGACCTCGCAGGTCATGCCCTCGCAGCTCGAGAACGCGCCGAGGTTGGTGTCGTCGATGCTCACCACGAAGTGCACGCCCACCGCGGTGTCGACGTCCTGCGTCATCTGGCTCATGGACGCTCCTCTCGCATCGTCGGGTCCGGGGTATCACTCATCGCTCAGCACCGACTCACCACGGATCGGTCCGTACGCCGCGCCGCTCGCGGTCCAGCAGCAGCTCGGCCTTCATCCGGCGCAGCACGGCGGGGAACAGCTTCTGTGCCAGGGCGTCGACGTCGCCGGTCGCGCTGCCTCCCGCGGCCGGCGCAGCGCCCGCGGGCGCGGGACCGGCGGCCGGCGCGGTCTGCACCGCGACGGGCGGCGGCGCGGCGGGCCCGGCCGGATCCGTCTCGGTGACGGACGGCGCCTCGCCGCCGGTCGCCGCGGTCTGCACGGTCACCGGCTCGGGCGGGGCGGGCGGTACCGCGAGCGGCATCGGCATGGGCGATGGAGCAGCCGGGGCGACGACCGCCCGCGAGATCACGGGTGACCCCTGCGACGGGGCGGGCGCGAGGGGCGTGGGGTCGATCCGTACGGGCGTCGCCTCGACGGCGACGGTGGTCCGGTCGGTCACCGGAACGGGCGGGTCCTCGACGGTGGCCCCGGGCTCGGGCACGCCCGGCTCGCTGGGAGTGACGCGGACCGGCGGCGGAGGGGCCGGTGCGGTCGTTCGCTGCACCGGCGTGCGCTGAACCGCCGCTCCCTGGGCAGCCGCGCTCTGCATCGTCGTCAGCACGGCGGCCGTCTGCACGGCGGGCGCCTGCACCGCCGCCGTCCCCACGGCCGCCTTCTGCACGGCCGCCCCCTGCACCGACGCTCCCTCGGGACCCACCGGTGGCATCGCCGGGTCGGCGCGTCTCGAGATGAGCCGACTCGGCGTCTCAGGGGTGCCGAGACGAGCCGGCTCGGCGGGGGGTGGTGGTGGCGCAGGAGTCGACGCGGCCGAGGGCGGCGGATCGGCGGGGAGCCGCTGGATCGGGACGACACGGTCGTGGCCGGACGACCGGGTGGGGATCAGCGGAGCGGGTCGGACCACGAGCGACGGGCTGGGGAGGCCGGGGCCGGGGAGCACGGCCGCGCGCTGGATCGACGTGCTGATGCCGGAGACGAGGGGCAGCGGGACGCTCGGCAGCGACGCGGGCGCCGGCTCGACGGCGACGGCAGGCTCGGACGACCGGGAGGGCTCGTCGGAGTCGGGTACGTCGGTGGGGAGCGAGGTCCCGGGCTCGTCCGGCGCGGGAGGGCCGGACGGCGCCGGCGTCACCGCGTCGGCGGGCGCCTCCGGCGCGGCGGCCACTTCGGCCGGTGGGGACGCGGGCGTCTCGCCCGACGGGGCCGCGGGAGGTGCCAGAGGCAGCGGCGCGGCGACGGCGGCCCGCTGGATCGGTACCTCGGTGAACCCGGCACCGGGATCGACGACGGAGGTGGTGACGGCCGCGTCTGGCCGCAGATGGTCCGGTTCGACGGGTGTCGGGACCGCGGTGGCGGGTGCCGCGTCGAGCGGCGCCCCGAGGCCGAGCCGCGGCCGCACCACGGCCGCGGACACTGCCGGCGTCGGCGCGGAGGAGGCCGTCGGTGTCGTCGTCGTCCGCTGGACGGCCGGTGCCGGCCGCGCGTCCTGCACGACCGTGGGCTCGCGCGCGCCGAGGGGCGCACGGACGGGCAGGTCCGGCGGCGATACCGGGTCGTCCGCGGGAGGGGGCACCGGCTCGACCCGCGCCTGCTCCGCCACGGCGGCGCGCTGCACGATCGGGAGGCCGGCCGGCCCTGCGCGGAGGAGCGTGGCGGCCGGCGGCTCCGGCCGCACGACGTCGGCCGCGCGATCGTCGACGGCGGGCGGTGCGACGAGCGGCGCCGTGGACGGCGGGTCGGCTGCCGCAGCGGACCGCTGGACCGCGGTCGGTCGTGGGGGCGGCAGCAGCGTGAGCTCCGGGGCTGCGCCGGCCGAGTACGTCGGCGTACCGAGCCCGCCGCCGTCGGCGTCGACGACACCGCCGGGGACCGTGTCGGCGACCGCGTGGCCGAGGCTGCCGGTGAAGGCGGGCGACCGCCAGGCCGGGAGGTCGGCCGGAAAGGCAGCCGGCCG
The DNA here is from genome assembly GCF_039537325.1 of Nocardioides panacisoli. Taxonomy (GTDB): domain Bacteria; phylum Actinomycetota; class Actinomycetes; order Propionibacteriales; family Nocardioidaceae; genus Nocardioides; species Nocardioides panacisoli. Next base: position 294,247 of record NZ_BAABAH010000001.1, on the reverse strand, counting down.
CGTGACCGCCTCGATCGGGGTGTCGAGCGACCGCTGGATCGGCGGCAGGAACGCCCAGCCCATCGGGGAGGGCTGAGCGGGCGCCGGCGCGGCCGCGGGCGCCGGGGGTGCCGGCGCGGCCGCGTCGCTCTCCCGGCGGGTCCACGGCCAGCGCATCACCGCTCCTCGGCGAGCCGGGTGTTGATGCTGGCGATCTCACTGACGAAGCGCAGCCGCTGCGGGTGCTCGAGGTCGAGGATGTCCTGCAGGCCCCAGTGGAAGTGGTAGGCGACGTACGCGACCTCCTCGTAGAGCCGCTGGGGCGCGTACGTCACGATTCCCCCAGGCGCCCACCTGCGAGGTCGATCGTGAACCGGTGGGAGCAGCTGGGGCAGGTCACCGCGGCGCGGGTGTGGCCCTCGGCGTTGATCCGCCGGTAGAAGTCCTGGAGGAACGCCACGTCGCTGGCGAACATGTTCTCGACGACCTGTGCGTTGACCACCGGCACGTTGCCCAGCCGGGTGATCACCCTGCCGAGCAGCACGACGGTGGTGAAGGCGGGGTTCTCCTGGACCCGCTCGTCATAGAGCGGGAGCAGCTCGTCGCGGGCCGTGGCCAGCCGCATGGTGCCGTGCCGATGCACGATGCCGTCGCTGTCGACGTACCCGCGGGGCAGCTCGAAGTCGAACTCCGTGCGCATCGTGGCGCGCTCGGGAGCACCCGGCCCGGCCGCCACGGCGATCGGGTCCAGGACGGGAGCGGGTCCGCGCTGCATCAGGAGACGGTCACTTCGTCGTAGCAGATCGTGAACTTCTCGGTCGCCTGCTCCGCAGCGCCGGCCTTGAGCGAGTTGATCTCGACCGAACGCACCCAGCAGTTGACGAAGTTGTAGGTCTTGATCGGCGACCCGGAGAAGTCCAGCAGCTGCACCGACGCGGTCTTGCGCGACCCGGCGACGTCCCCCTGCGCGACCGTCTTGAGCCAGTCGGTGATCGTCTTGCTGTCGGTGAGGCCGCGGGTCACGGTGAACTCGCCGGCCTTCTGGCGACCGATCAGCTGGCGTACGACGTACTTGCCGTCGCTGGTCTGCTGCTTCAGCTCGATCTTGTCCACCTCGGCCTTGAGGCCGCTCACCTCGTTCACCTTGGGGATCTGGATCCCGTCGACGGTGACGATGAAGCCGTTCGCCGCACTGGAGTCGAGCGGGTCTGCGAGTGCCATCCTGGATCTCCTTGCTGGTTGGGCTGGCTATTCGGATACGAGGCTGGTGCCGCCCGAGAACTGGGACAGCTGGAAGATGACGAACTCGGCCGGCTTCACCGGCGCGACCCCGATCTGGCACACCACCTGGCCGGCGTCGATGCCCTCGGCCGGGTTGGTCTCGTCGTCGCACTTGACGAAGAAGGCCTCGTCCGGCGTGGTGCCGAACAGCGCGCCCTTGCGCCACTCGTTGACGAGGAAGGCGCTGATGGTCCGGTTGATCCGCGCCCACAGCTGGTGGTCGTTCGGCTCGAAGACGACCCACTGCGTGCCGCCGAGGATCGACTCCTCGAGGTAGTTGAAGAGCCGGCGCACGTTGAGGTAGCGCCACTCGGCATCGCTGGACAGCGTCCGCGCACCCCACACCCGTACGCCGCGACCCGCGAAGGTGCGGATGCAGTTGATCCCCACCGGGTTGAGCAGGTCGTGCTCGGCCTTGGTGATCTGGGTCTGCAGCGAGATCGCACCCCGGACGACCTCGTTGGCGGGCGCCTTGTGCACCCCGCGGGTGTCGTCGTTCCGGGCCCAGACGCCGCCCATGTGGCCGGACGGCGGGACGTACTTGTTGGTCCCGGACACCGGGTCGAAGACCTGGATCCACGGCCAGTAGAGGGCGGCGAACTTCGAGTCGTAGCCGGCGTCGCGGGTCCGCCAGTTCAGCACCTCCTGGGCGTTCATGCCGGGCGGGGTGTCGAGGATCGCGATCCGGTCGCCCATCAGCTCGCAGTGCGCGATCATCCCGAGCTGCACGGCCTTGAACGTGTCGAGGTCGATGGCGCCGTTCTCGAGCGCGGCGGCGAGGTCCGGTACGGCGACCATGGTCACCTCCTCGACCGCCTCCAGGCCGCCGAAGCCCGTGCGCTTCGCAGCGTCGCCGACGTAGTCCCCCGTGCCGAGGTTGTCCGTCGACGGCGGCTCGGGAGCCGGCTCGGGCGCGATCAGGTCGACCTGTCCCTTCGACATCGGCGTGAGCGCGCTGCCGGGACTCGTCTCCTCGAGGTTGATGACCTTCGAGGCCGCATTCACCTTCGTCGCGACGTTGTTGTCCCCGGGCTTGGTGGTCACGTTGTCGTAGGTCTCGCTGGCCTTGCCGTCCACGAGGACCACGAGCTTGAACTCGTCGTCGGGTGCACCCTGGCCGCCCGCCGCCTCGATCGTGACCTGGATGTCCTTGCTCGCCGCCGCGCCCTTGGCGATCGACTGCACGCGGTAGCCGCCGAGCGTCGCCTGCTTGGGCGCCTCGATCGCCTTCGGCTCCTTGCCGCCGCCGCCCGGCGCGATCCGCACGACGAAGCAGTTGCCGCCGCCGTTGAGGAACCAGCCGTAGACGGAGTGGGCGAGGTAGGAGTTCTCGACGAAGTCGCCGAACGCGTCCGTGAACTGGGTCCAGTTGGACACCAGCGTCGGCTCGTTGACCGGCCCCTTGGCGGCCAGGCCGACGAACGCCGCGACAGACGTCCCGACGCCCTCGATGGGGCGCGATCCCGCCGGGACCTCCTCGACGTAGACCCCGGGCGAGAGATACGTGGGCATGCTGCCTCCCAAACGGCTGGATGGACTGGAACATCCAGCGTCGTCCGCGCCCGCGCCCCCGCCCACGTCCCCGTGGACGGCTACTGAGGAAGCGTCGGCTGCCCGAACGGGCAAGGCGAAGGCCTACTTGGTGGGGAGAAGGTAGTTGGCCTTGTTGCGCGAACCGCGCCCTTGGTTCTCCTTCGATGGCTCGAGGATGTAGTTCTTGTGGTCGAGCATCCAGGTGCGCACCTCCTCGGACTTCCGGCCCGTGTGCCGTCCGGTGCTGTTCCAGTAGTCGACCGCGTCGACCGGGCTGTGGCTCATGTCGCAGTCGAGAAGAGGCCACCACCGGGTGTCGGGCGGCTTGAGCAGCACCTCGACGACGCCGGTCGGGGTGGTCCGCGTCTGGTAGGTGGCGATGAGCTTCCGTCCCGTGGTGGAGGCCTTGCCCGGGGTCGCCCCGAGGTACTGGATGCGGCGGGTGTCCTCGACGTACTCGAGGATCTCCGTGCCCCACTTGGACTTGAACGTCTTGGCGTCCATCTCCATCGTCCCGTCGACCGCGTCGACCTTATAGCGGACGCGGAGGTTGCTCACCACGAGGATCTCGCCCTTCCGCTTCGTGTCCTTGTACTTGATGGTCACGAACTGGCCGGGTTGCACGGGGAAGGATGGGTCTGCGTTCTCGGGGAGGATGTCGATCAGGACGCGCATCTGCGTGCGCTGGGAGTTCACGGCATTCTCGAGCTTTGACTTGTAGCCCTTGGCAGCCATCGTTTCGCCACGCTGGTTGAGTCCCTCGATCAACCCGGTCAAGCGCTTGATCTCGGCCTCGTCCTGGCGCGCTCTGCTCAGCGGCCCCCGTCCGACGGACTCGGCGACCTTGTCCGTCGCCATCACCGCCTCGGCCTTTGCGATGACCTCTTCGTCGAACTGCTCGTGGCTCGCAACCTTCAGCCGCGCGGCCGCTCCTTCACCCGCGAAGAAGACACGGTGCCCCCGCCCGGCCTTGTCGGTGAAGGGCATCGCGATCTTCCACCACTCGAACTTGCCAGGCAGAACCTTGTCCTTCACCCCGGCGACCTTGCCCTTCACCCAGCCCTTCGCGGCGTCGGCCTTCCCTTTCACCCACGCCTTGCCGGCGGCGACCTTGCCCTTGATCTTGGCGCCGATGCCGGCGACGGCGCGGATGACGGGGCCGGCGAGCTTGAGGCCGGTCTTGATCACGAAGTCGAGGGCCTTGTTCACCGGCTTCTGCAGCGCCTGGATGATCGACTTGATCTTCTCGCCGATGCCGCCGATGCCGAGGACGCTGGCGATGAAGCCGATGAGGATCGGCACCATCTGGCTCAGGGCGTCCTCGATCTTGTCGACGACCGAGGAGATGTTGCCCTTGGCGATGTCGACGATGCCGTCGATGACGGTGTTGACGAACTTCAGGATCCGGTCGGCGTTGTTCACGAAGAACATCACGACGTCGTAGATCAGCTTGCAGGCCTTGATGAACGCCGCAGCGGGGTTGAGGAGGCTGATCAGCCAGGTGATGCCGGCGGTGATGATCTTGGTGAGGACGAAGTCCTCGATCTGCTCCATGATCATGTTCTTGATGTCGCCGAGCTTCTCCATCAGCAGCTCCCAGACGGCACCGAGCCCGCCGCTGGCGATCTTCTGGAAGATGTCGACGCCCGTCTCGATCGCGGACATCGCCTTCTCGCCGATCTGCTTGACGATCCGGTTCCGGATGTTGGCCCAGGTGAGGCCGAAGATCGAGGCGAGCAGCTTGATGATGCCCTTGATGTCGAAGGTGTCCGGGATCTCGATCCCGGCGTCGCCGAGCTGACCGAAGAGCCACCCCATCAGGCCCTTCTTGAGGTGGGCGCCGATGTTGGAGAAGAACTTGTTGATGCCGCCCTTGACGGCGTCGACCATCTTGCCGAGGAACCCGACCGGGTCCTTGATGATGTCGCCGATCGCGGCGGCGGCCCGGGCCAGAGTGTTCTTCAACATCTCCGTCAGGTTCTTGATGGTGTTGATCACCGCCTTGATGGCGCCGATGGCCTTGTCCACCAGCCCCTTGTTCTCGGCCTGGAGTGCCTCGATCCGCTCGTCCAGCCCCTTGCGCGCCTCCACGTACTTCGACGCCAGCGTGTCGACGACGGAGTTCTGCTTGTCGTTGACGTCGGACTCCAGCTGGTCGAACTTGTCGCCGATGTCCTTGGCCGCCTCGTCGCCGACCTTCTGCAGGTCGGGCGAGAGCGTCTTGACGTACGCCGCGATGTCCGCGCGTCCCTTGGCGATCCGCTGCTTGGCGGCGGTCAGGTCCCCGCCGACGATGTCGGCGACCCGGGAGATGACCCCGTCCATCTCCTTGAGGTAGAGCTCGCGGCCGGCCTCGTAGAACTCGTTGACCTTGTCGGGCATCCCGAGCAGCTTGTCCTTGGCCCACCGGAGCCCGCCGAGCCAGCCGCCGTACCGGTCGGCCTTGTACGCCGACATCTTGGCGGCGACGTAGGTCTCGAACTTGGCGCGGGCTCCCGCCTCCCCTTCGTCGAAGGCCTTCTCCACCTTGGGGTCGATGGCCTCGAGGATCTTCTTCACGTCGGCCTCGGTGGCAGCGAAGATCTCCTGGACCTTGCCGGTGACCTCTGCCCGCTTGGCCTCGTCCTTGGACTTGGTCTGCGCCTTCGCGGACACCAGCTTCGCGACCGCCGCGCCCTTCGCGCCCTGCATGCCGGCGACGCCGGCAGCGGTCTGGGCGCCGGCCTGTGCCTTGTTCTCGGCGAGAGTCGCCTTCTCCTGCTCCCTGAACTCTGCTGGCGCGGTGTCGGCGTGCTCGGCGGCCTTCTGCTTGTCCGCGAGCGCCCCCTGGAACTCCGGCTCGTTGGACCGGGCCAGCTGCTCGTCGCTGACCTGGGCGTCGGCCATCTCCTGGTTGACCTCGTGCTTGCCTGCGGCGAGGTTCGTCTGCTCAGCCGGCGCCGGCTTCGGCGCGGCGCCCGAGGCCGGAATGGACGCTGCCTTGCCGGGATCCTCGGGCTGCAGTGGCGTGACCTGCTTGGGCACTGCCTTGGACTGGTCGGGCGTGGCGTCGGTCGCGGCCTCGATGTCCTTGGCGGAGCCCTCCTTGCCCTGGGTCACCATGCCCTTGACCTCGCCCTTGACCTCACCCGCCTTCCCGGACTCCTTGTAGTCGTCGGCCTCCTTGAGCGACTTCGGCGACTTGGCCTCGATGGCCGTCTTCACCGCAGCGATGAACGCCTTCTTGTCGAACGTGCCGGCCTGCTGCGCGTCCATCGAGTCGACCTTGGCCGCCTTCGCCTGGCCGGACACGTCGTCGGTCGGCGGGAGGGCCGCGCCCTGCGCCTCCTTGGCCTTCGCCGACGCCGGCTGGTGCGCCTTCTTGGCCTTTGCGAATCCCTTGACGTTGGCCTTGACCTGGGCGAACGCGGGGTCCTCCGCGGGTGTGACCCCCGGCGGCGGCACCGGAGGCTGCAGCAGCTTGTCGGCCGGCAACGGGGTCGGCGCCGCCGGCGCAGCGGCGGTGCCCGCGCCGCCGGCGACACCCGTCGTCGCGCCTGCGTCAGCCTTCCCCGCGTGGTGCTTGGCCGACCCTGCGGGCTTCGGTGCCTTCGCTGCGGCCTTGCCCAGCGGCGAGACGGGCTTGGTCGGCTTGGGCGGTGGCACGGGCTTCTTCGGCGCAACGGCGCCGGGGCCGAAGCCCGTGGTGACCACGGCGAGCGCGGAAGCAGGCGGTTTGTTGGCCTCGCCCTCGAGGTCCACGGGGACGCCTGCCGCCTTGGTGGCCTTGAGGCCCTTCTCGACGATGGAGACGTCCGGATCGTTGCCCCGCACCTCGGTCAGGGCCTTGTCGATGTCCGCCACGGCGTCACCGGAGGACTTCAGCCTCCCGGACAGCAGCGCGGTGACCGCCGAGTTGCCGGCGGCTCGCTGCAGCGCGAACAGCCGGGCGGGCCCGGCCGGTCGACCGCTGCTCCGGGCCCGCTCGCGCCCCTCGGTCAGTCGCTCGCCGATCGGGCCGACAGGACGCTCGTGCGCGCCGCTCATCTCCGGCTCCGGGCAGCGGTCGCTCAGGCCTGTTCCTCTTCCTCCTCGGCCGCCTCACGCTGAACCGGACCCAGGGAGTCGTCGTGGGCAGCCTGCGCCTCCTCTTCCTCCTCGGCCTCCCGCTGGACCGCTGGAAGCGAGGCATCGACGGCTGTCTGGAGGGGCGCCGCCGGGGCTGCCGGTCCCGACGGCGCGGCCGTCACCGCCGGCGCCGGTTGGCTCATCACCCGCTCGGCGTTCCTCGCCGCCTCGACCTCGAACCGGTCAGACGGGTCGCTGACCGAGACACCGCCTGCCGTCGGCGTACCGTCCACAGGGCCGCTGCGCTGCTGCACGACGTGCGTGAGCTCGTGCGCCAGCAGGGTGCGGCCCTGCGACGAGTCGGGGTCGTAGGCGCCGCGCTGGAACACGACGTTCGAGCCGACCGTGTAGGCGTGGGCGCTCACGGACCGTGCGGACGCGTCGGCGGCGTCGCCCGTGTGCACGCGGACGTCGCCGAAGTCCTGTCCCATTCGCGTCTCCATGTCGGTGCGTACGTCGTCGGCGAGCGGCGCACCGCCGCCGGAGACGACGTCGTGGACGGGTGAGCGCTCCTCGACCACGGCGCCTGCGGCCGCGTTGCCGGCCGTCCGCTGGATACCGAGCATGCCCGCGGCGCCGAGCACGTCCGGCCGTCGGGCGGCTGCGGCAGCACCCGTGGTCGGGTCCAGGCTCTCGGTCCGGGCGTGCTGGGCGGCGTCGGCCTCGAGTTCGGGGTGGTCGTGGTCGTGGTGGCGCATGCCGACCTCCAGAGTCGTGGGCTCACCACGCTGCCCCTCGACATCAGCGACCACCAGATGCCCCGGCGCAGCCGTAAGGACCGCGCGGGTGCCCGATCGGGCACCACGCCCTTCCCTGACATCGGCCGTTGGGACGCCGAGGTCGCGCGGTCCTCGTGTGAGCCTGAGGCATGGCCAAGGCACACGTGCGCCGGCCGCAACCGGTAGCGGCCGACGAGCGCTCAGCGCGCGAGGCGTCCAGCGACGGCCCACCGTCGTTCAGTTCCCTCCAGCACGCCGCGGGGAACCGAGCGGTCTCCGCAGCGCTTCAGCGACAACAGCTACCCGGCACCCCGCAGCCGGCCATCGATCCGCACGCTGTAGCCGTCGGTGCCATGCGGGCGACGCTCCCCTCCTTGGTGACGAAGGCCTACGTCGACTACGAGTCGGCCGTCTCGACCATTCGTTCGGAGGTGCTCGCCAAGAAGATCGAGCTTCCTCCGGAGACGAAGCCTCTGGACGTCCTGCTCGCCGTCGGGATGGCGCTCGTGCCGTGGGAAGCGATCGCCGTGGCTGCTCTGGAGGCGATGGCCGGTCCGGTACGGGAAACACTCAAGGCTCGCGTCATCTCCGACATGATCAGCCGCAACCCTCTACCGTTCTCGCAGCCGACGCTTGACGACCATGCCAACAACGCGATGGCCGAGATCGCGGGCATGCTCGCGAAGCCCGACAACCTCAAGACGGCCTACAAGGCTGCGTCGGACGGATGGAAGGAGATAGCCAAGAGCACGGTCGTCGGGTCCACCGCGTTGCAGCAGACCTTGAGCTACCTCGACGGATGCGCCGACGAGGCGAGCAAGCGAACGTTGTCAGGACTCGTCGGCACCATGTCGGACAACCAGGTTGCGGCGATGTACGCCGCTTACAGCAACCCCAACCTGCGTCAGGCGTACGTCGGTGACCTCCGCGGTCGCGCCACCCAATTCGCCGACATCATGGCTGCGGCTCCTGGCGCCAAGCCGACATCGTTCGTGCAGATCAACGCCTACGGCCGCCTACGTTGGGCGAAGGTGCGTTACAACACCACCTCGGCGAACTACATGTTCATCGCGTGGGTGCCGCCCGGGATGGTCGACTACGTGGCCGGACAGCAGCAGAACCCCGGTGAACCCTTGGATCCCGGCTTGATCGCCAACAAGCTGCCGGACCCGGTCATCATGCAGACGCGCATCGTGAGGATGGACGCCTGGGGTCGGATCCGTTATGCAGAGGTCGGAGGCGAGGACAACGAGATCGTCTTCCGTCGCTGGATCCCCCAGGACAAGGAGACCGAGGCGCTCGCCCAGGCGCAGACCCAGATCGGCGGGATCGACGTCGACCCGGCAAAGGTGCACGGCCTCGTCGCCCCTCCCGGCAGGTGAGGTCAGGCGGTTTCCCTGACCATCGACCAGTACGGGCCGAACTCCGATTCGCGGCACAGCCGACCGAGCTTGCGGTACTCGCGAAGGATCGCCCCGACCAGGTGGCTCATGCCGATCACGCCGGAGTCTGCGGCGGCCAGGTAGGCAGCCGTGACCGCGGCGGACCGGATCGACCCGCCGGCGAGCTCGAACGCGCCGGCGAGGAACCGCAGGTCGACGTCGGGCGACCGGCGTACGACCGTGCCGAGGCAGCTGTCCCACAGCGCGTGCCGGTGATGGGCGTCGGGAATCGGGAAGTCGACCATCATGTCGAGCCGCCGGGTGAACGCCTCGTCGATGTTGGCCCGCAGGTTCGTCGCCAGCAGGACGAGGCCGTCGAAGGACTCCATCCGCTGCAGCAGGTAGGCGCTCTCGACGTTGGCGTAGCGGTCGTGGGCGTCGCGGACCTCCGAGCGCTTGCCGAACACGGCGTCCGCCTCGTCGAAGAGGAGTACGGCGTTCACGCCCGCGGCGGCCGTGAACACCCGCTCGAGGTTCTTCTCGGTCTCGCCGACGTACTTGTCGACCAGCGTGGCCAGGTCGACGACGTACAGCTCAAGGCCGAGGTCGTGCGCGATGACCTCGGCCGCCATCGTCTTGCCGGTCCCCGAGTCGCCCGCGAACAGCGCGGCGACCCCGACGCCGCGGCCACCGCCGGGGCGCATCCGCCAGTCCCCCAGCACCTGCTCGCGGTGCCGCGCCCGCAGCGCCACCTCCTGCAGCGCGGTCAGCACCGGAGGCGGCAGCACCAGGTCGGCCCACGAGACGGCGGGCTCCACCCGCCGCGCGAGCCGCTCCAGCGCCGAGCCGTTGCCGGACCGGGCGCCCGTCCTCAGGTGGGTGGCCGCGATCCGGCCGTCCGGCTCGAGCAGGGCCTGGACGCGGGCGGACTCGGCGGCGCGGGCGACCTCGTCGGGTCGCATCCGGAACTGCGCCGTCGCCTCGAAGGTCTCGGGGTCCGTGACGCTGCCGGCCAGCGCGAACCGCCACACCGTGCTGCGCTCCTCGTGCGTGCTCGCGGCCACGGGCACCATCAGCGGCGGCCGGCTCATCCAGGCGTGGTCCCAGGAGGTCTCACCGACCACGAGCAGGGGACGCGGGTCGGCCACGAGGTGCTCGAGGAGCTCGGGCCGCTCGGCCACCGCGGAGACCGGGCCCGCGACGATCCCGCAGCCGCCGAGCCGGGCCTCACGGGCCGCGACCCGCGCCAGCCGGGCGGCCTGGGGCTGCCGGACCAGCCGATCGAGGTCGACGACCAGCGGCCGGTGCCCGGTGAGGCGGAGCGCCTCGACGGCGAGGACGCGACCCGAGCCGGTGGCGGGTTCGCGCAGGTACGCGAGCGTCGCGCCCGCGCCGAGTGCCCGGGCCAGCGGCGACGGGTCACCCCAGGGCACGTCGGGGACCGAGCCCAGGACCGGCTCGAGCTCGGCGTCGGGCGCGTCGCTGCCGAGCAGGTAGGCGGCCACCCGGTCGGACACGCGCAGGGCCCGACCGGGGAACGGGCGGTCGGGGTCGTCGAGCTCGACCAGCCCGAGCCGGACCAGCGGGCCGTGCAGGAGCCGGGCGAAGCCGTTGGCGGACGCGACCGGCACACCCGCGAGCTCGAGGGCGACGGCGACCGACGGGCGCCGCCGGCTCACGTCGTCGTTGAGGTAGCCGAAGAACGCCTCGAACCTCGGGTCGACGTCGGCGGCCATCCCGAGCAGGAGCAGGTCGACGTCGACGGGGTCGAGCCCGAAGGTCGCGCTCACGTCGCGCAGCCGGAGCGTGACGCCCGCCTCCTCGGCGGCGTCGGCCGCCGACTCGCAGGCCTCCAGCCGCGCGGAGGTCTCCGCCCAGCTCATCGGAGGCCGCCGGCCCTCGAGGAGGTGGTCGACCACCTCCTCGCTGAGGTAGAGGCCGCGGAACGGGTCGTCGGGGGCAGGGTCCGCAGCGCGGCGTACGGCGACGGCGTGGCGGATCCGCTCCTCGAGCACGCCGAGCCGGCCGAGGACGTGCGCCAGGCTCGGCGAGGTCACCGGCTCCTCCGGCGCCGCGCGGGGGCGATCGGCTTCGGCTCCGCCTTGGGCGGCGGCACGTGCTGGTGCCGCTTCTGGTCGAAGCCGCCGTCCACCGTGTCGTGGACGTCGAGGTAGACGCCCTCCTCCACCGGCGGCCCGGCGGGGTACTCCCGGCCGGTCCACATCGGCGCGGTGACGACCAGGTCGAGCGACGGCTTGAGCTCGCCACCGAGCGCCGACCAGACGTCGGCGAACGCGCGGTCCTCCGGAGGGGGCAGGCCGACCGTCATCTTCACGCCCTCGCCGGGCTCGGCCAGCGGGCCGACGACGAGCTCGTCGGGCAGGGCGTCGTACTTGAGGAAGGCGCGGAGCAGGCCGTCGAGCAGCTGGTGCTCGTCCTCGGAGCGCTGGGTCCACGCGGTCACGAGGTAGGAGAGCTTGTAGAAGCGGGGTGCCGGGCGCCGCATCTGCACGATGCCGTCCTCGTTGCGCTCCTCGAGATAGCCCGCGGGCCGGCGGCGCACGTCCTCGCGGATGTCGTAGAGGTAGAGGTTGATCGTCGGCGCGTTCCGGCGCGCGGCCCAGTCCTTCGTCGGCGCGTCGAAGACCACCTCGAGGTCGGCGCCCTCCAGGGCGTCGCTCGTCACGATCTCCCGCAAGGCGGCGTCCACCTGTGCGATCACGACGTCACTGTCCTACGGGCCGATCCCGGCCGACAGTCGGCCGCAGACCTCCGATCGGGCACCCCCCGAGGTCCGATCGGGCAGTCCCCCACGGACGGCAGCGGGGCCGCCGAGCAACCGCGAGCCATGTTCACCTCGACTGCGCGCGCGGCAGCGTGTCGCACAGCGGCGAAGCCGCATCGTGCGACGCCCCTGGGCCGAGCGGAGCGACGGCCCGGGCGGTGCCGCACGATCTGCGACACGCTCGCGCCGAAAGGCTCAGATGAGCCCGCGGCGCATGGCGAAGGCGACGGCGTGCGACCGGTTGCGGAGCTGGAGCCGGGAGGTGACGTCGTGCAGGACGTTCTTGACGGTCCGCTCGGAGTAGGCGAGCCGCTCGGCGATCTCGCTGGTGTCGCAGCCGTCGGCGACCAGCTTGAGGACCTCCACCTCGCGCGTCGCCAGCCCGTTGAAGGCGAGACCGCGAGGAGCGAGTACGCCGCGCTGCAGGGCGCCGACCTGGCCGAGGAGCTGCCCGAGCAGGTCGGCCGGCACGGTGCCCTCGTCGCAGGCGGCGCCGGTGATCGCCGCGACCAACCGGTCGGCGGTCGTCTCGTGCCGCCGCAGCAGGGCCACGACGCCCGCCTCGGCGGCGGAGACCAGGTCGCCGTCGGCGAGCTCGCCGGCGACGAGCACCAGCCGCGTGTCCGAGCTCCGCTGGTAGCACTTGAGCATCTCGAGCGCCCGGTCGTCCGGACGGTCCACGACGACCACCGTGACCTCGGCGCCCTCGCGCTCGGAGTCGGTCAGGATCTTGACCTCCGGGCGGGGCCGCAGGTGGCTCACCACACCGGCCTTGAGGATGGGGTCGAACGCGTCGACGTACACGCCCACCCGGTGCAACGGTGCTGCCATGGCCATTCCCCGAATCTCGTTGCCCCCGTCCGTCCGTCGGACCCGGGAGCACTGAAGCAAACGGCCCTTACCGCCCACTCAACGGCGACTCAACAGGGCAGGATCCGTTGCCCGGACGGTCAGTGCTGGCGGGTGACCGAGGTCGCCGCCTGCGTGGCGACGCCTAGTGAGGCGAGCACGTCGGCGTAGGACCGACGCGCCTCCTCGGCCTCGGCCAGGTTCCCGGCTGCCTCGTGCGCGGCGATGAGCAGCCGCCAGCTGCCGTCCCGGAACGGGTCGATGTCGATGCTGCGCCGGGCCGCGCCCGCGGCGTCCTCCGGGCGGTCCTGCTCGAGGTGCAGCCGGCCGAGCTGGGCGGCAGCCTCGGCGGCGCGGGCCTGGTAGTGCTCGCGGTGCGGCAGCACCCACTCGGTCGGACCGTCCTCGGGGAGCACCTCGCCCGTGTAGAGCGCGAGCGCCTCCTCGAGGTCGGCGATCGCGGTGTCGACGCCCCCGGCCGCGTACGCCGACTCTGCCGAGGCAGTCCGGAGATCGAAGGCCCGGAGGTCGGACACCGATCCGGCGGGCAGGGCGAGCAGGTAGCGCTCACCGTCCCGGACGAGCAGTCTGCTCGCGCCGCGGGCAGCGCCGGGCTCGAGCGCCGTTCGGAGCCCGGAGACGCATACGTGCAGGTTGTGGAGCGCGGCAGCGGCGTCGAGCTGCGGCCACATCGCCTCGGCGATCACCTCGCGGTGGGTCGGCTGGCCGGCGTGCAGCGCCAGCAGCCGCAGCAGCGCCCGCGCCCGCGGTCGCACCGCATGCAGGTCGGGGACGGTCCCGTCGACCTCGATCGCGAACCCGCCGAAGCAGCGCACGTCGACCGGAGCGCGTCGTACGACCACCACCGCGGGAGCGGCCGTCGGCGGCGCCCCAGGGGCCGGTGGCCGGAGGCCCAGCCGGTCGAGCTCGGCCTCGGCCGCCACGCTCGCCTCGCGATCCCGGCGGCACCGGGTGAGCGCCAGGTGGGCGAGAGCGGTGGCGCCCGGGACCTGGGCGCTGTGCGCGAACCCGACGGCGGACTCGGCCTCGCGGAGGGCGTCGGGCTGGGAGGTGACGACCGCGCTGAACGCCTGCCCGCTGCGGGCCCACGCCTCGAGCGCGGGGGCGTCGAGCTCCCGGCACCGACGGGCGGCGTCGTCGAACGCCCGGACGGCCGGCCTGCCCGCACGGAGGTCCCCCACCGCCCCGCAGAAGGTGAGGAGCAGCGCGCCCCAGACGTCACCGCGATCGTCGGCCGCGTCGACCTCGGCCGCCACCACGTCGGGGTCCCCGGCGTGGGTGACGCCGTGCGCGATCCGCGCGAACCACGGGAAGCCGAGATCCTCGGCGAGGAGGGCGACCGCGTCGGCGCGGTCCGGCTGGTCGGGGTGGAGCGCGGCCCCGAGCAGGTCGGCGGCGCACGCGAGCACGGGGTCCGTCAGCCGGTCGGCGGCCTGCGCGACCTGGTGCCGCGCGGCGCGCACGTTGCCGCTGATCGTCAGCTCGAGCGCGGACAGCACCTCCCGCTGCTCCCGCGGGAGCGGCGTACGCCGATCGGGGCGCGGTCGCCGTACGGCGGCCCGGAGGTACTCGGGCCAGCGCCCCTCCGGCTGGAGGTCACCAGCCGTCCAGGTCCGGCAGAACCTGGCGATCGCGGCGGCGGTCGCGGCCGGCGCCGGCGCGGCCGGCGGCGGTCCTGCCTCGAGCAGCCGGAGCGCGGCGCCGAGCCGGCCGTCACGGCGGGCCTGCTCGGCACGGGCCGTGCGCACGATCGGGTGGGCGCTGATGTCCGGTGGGGCAGCGTCGAGCCAGGCGAGGTCCGGGTCGGCGAGCACGTCCTCCCAGGACTCCGCCAGCACGGTCAGCGCGTCGGGCCAGCCGCCGCCGGCAGCCCAGGCCCGCGCCGCTTCCGGCGCGGTCGAGGGCACCGTCGAGCCGATGGCGTCGGTCAGGATCCCGGCCACTGCGCGGAACGCCTGCGCCGTCGTCCGTGGTCCCGCGTCGGTCGTCGTCGCGGCCAGGAGGTGGTGCCGCAGGATCCGCGGCAACGCGAAGCCGCGGCCGTCCTCGAGCGCCGTCAGGACGCCTCGCCTGGCGAGGCGCGCGATCGTCTCCTCGCTCTTGGAGCGCCCGAGGTAGCGGTCGCAGAAGCCGCCGACCAGTGCCTCGAACGGCGCCGAGCGCTGGAGGAACAGCAGGTCCGCGGTGTCGAGATCGGCGAGGAACGTGCGGACGACGTACTCACGTGCGTAGCCGGCGCCGTCGCCGAGACCGGCGAGCGCGCGGTGCCGGGCGTGCGGGCCGCGGCCGGTGACCCCGTGGTGGAACAGGTGCAGCGCGGCCGCCCAGCCCTCGGTGTGGCGGGTCAGCTCGCGCGCGTCCTCGGGCCCGAGCGGTGTGCGGTACTCGACGCGGAAGAGCTCGGCGACCTCGACGGCGCGGAACCGGAGGTCCGAGGGGCCCACGATCCGGCTCGCGAGCTCCGAGCGAGCCAGGTTGAGCGGCGGGATCACCCGGCTCCCGATCATCAGGTGCACGTGGTCGCCGGTCGTCAGCACGAGCCGCTCCACGAGCGAGCCGACGCGCTCGGTGCCGACGAGGTGGAAGTCGTCGAGCACCAGGACGACCGGTCCCTGGTGCCCGTCGAGGGCGGCGGCCAGGCTCTCGACGTCCGGCACCGCGGGCAGCCGGTGCCCGAGCGGGCGCAGCGTGGCACCGATGCCGGCCCGGACCGCGGTGACCGGGTCGGCGGCTCCCGCGTCGGCGCGCCACCAGAGCACGTCGACCGGCGCCTGCTGCGCCCAGTGGGCGAGCGCCGTGGTCTTCCCGGAACCCGGAGGTGCCACGACGGCGCAGATGCGCGTGTCGCGGACCCGGTTCAGCGCCGCGACGAGCCGGGGCCGGACCAGACCGCCGGCGGCGGGCACCCGGATGTCGGGAGCGGGCAGGCGCGGCGGATGGGCGGCGGGAGGAAGGCGGACCCGATCGGCGTCGGGCAGCGCGGTGGAGACCTCCCGCTCGGACACCGCCTCTCCTTCCCCGGAGTCTCCCGGAGCGGCGACTGCTCCCGAGAGGTGCCAGTGGTGACGATCCGTCGTCGTCTAGGAATGCTCACGCTAACGAGCGGGAGTGCGTGGCAATACCGGGATATCCCCCCAAAAAGTGGAGGGCCAGCCCGCCCCTGGGCCGGGTCTCAGGAGGCGCGGGTGCGGAGGACGACCTCGACCTCGCACTGCCGCGCGAGCTCGTCGCGGACCGAGGGGTCCAGCGCCGGGGTCATCTCACCCGTCATCAGCTGCACCGCGCTGCGGACCGCGCGGCCCCGGTGGTCGATGTCGAGGCACGCGCACTCGTCGACCAGGCCGCAGCACAGGTCCACCGTCGCGTCGCGCTCCACCGGGCGCAGGCCGCCGGCGACCGACAGCGCCTCGTAGAGACGCACCTCCAGGAATTCAGCCCCCATGCCGGATCAACGACGCGTCCTGGGCGCCGGTTACGACAGCTCGACGACGATGTCGAGGTGTCCCGCGTGGCGGGCGTACTCCGCCAGCACGTGAAAGCAGATCCACTCCAGCGTCGGCGGGTCCTCGCCGAACCGGCCACCCGGCCGGCCCGCCGTGTCGAGGGCGTACGTCGACAGCACCTCACGGGTCCGGGCACCGATCGCGTCCAGCCGCACAGCGAGGTCCTCGGCCGTCACGCGGTCCGCGACCTGCCACCGCGCGACCGGCCGGGTCTCGTCGGCGTCGTCGGAGTGCCACGGCTCGTCGACGTTCCAGTCGCCCCAGGGCGCGTCGACCTGCTCGCCGAGGAAGCCCCAGACGAACCACCGCTGCTCCATGTGGAGCACGTGCGAGAGGAGCTCGATCGGCGTCCATCCGGACGGGACCAGCGTGGCCCGCTGCTGCTCGGGCGTCAGCGCCAGCACCGCGTCGGCGATCTCGGCGCGGACCCAGTCGAGGTAGTCGGCCCAGCGGCGCGCTCCGGACGGACCCGTCTTCGCGGGCTCGGCGCTCTTGCGCGCAACCCGCTGGTCCTCGCTCACGTGCCCTCGACCCGGTTGCCGTGCTCGTCCCAGTGCTCGGCGACCTTCTTGCTCGGCTGCACCCGCGGCGGCTCCCCGGGCATCTTGGGGTAGTCGGGCGGGAAGTTGAGCTCGCCCTCCCCGCGGTCGACCTGCGCCTCCCACAGCGCGAGCAACGGGTCCAGCGTGAAGGCCTCGTCGTCGATGCTCGCCCACGGGTCGCCGTCGGCCAGCCGGTCGGGGACGGTGAACAGGTTGAACTCGCGCGGGTCCGTCACGTCGGCCAGCTCGGCCCAGGTCATCGGCGTCGAGGCCGGGGCGCCGGGGATCGGTCGCAGGGAGTACGCCGACGCGATCGTGCGGTCGCGGTTGTTCTGGTTGAAGTCGACGAAGATCCGCTCCCCGCGCTCCTCCTTCCACCAGGCGGTCGTCACCTGCTCGTCGCGGCGGGCCAGCTCCCGTCCGAAGCCGATCGCGGCGTGCCGCAGGTCCTCGAAGGTCCAGCGTGGCTCGATCCGCACGTAGATGTGGACGCCCCGGTTTCCCGAGGTCTTGGGATAGCCGCGGAGCCCGAGCTCCTCGAGCAGCTCCTTCGCGACGCCGGCGACCCGCACCGCGTCGCCGAACGCGGTGCCGGGCTGCGGGTCGAGGTCGATCCGCAGCTCGTCGGGGTGGTCGACGTCGTCGCGTCGCACCGGCCACGGGTGGAACACGATCGTGCCCATCTGGGCGCACCACACCGGGACCGCGATCTCGGTGGGACAGATCTCGTCGGCCGTCCGGCCGGACGGGAAGGTGACCTGCACCGACTCCAGGTAGTCGGGCGCGCCCTTGGGCACCCGCTTCTGGTAGAACGCCTCGGCGTCCTTGTCCTGGGGTCCGGTGGCGAGCTTGAAGCCCTCCCGTACGCCGGACGGCCACCTCTCCAGCGCGGTGGGCCGGTGCCACAGGGCCCGCATCAGGCCGTCGGCCACCGAGGCGACGTACTCCGCCACCATCAGCTTGGTGACCTCGGGCGTGCGCTCGGTCGCCTCGTAGATCACCCGGTCCGGGCTCGACACCCGGACCGCCCGGTCCCCGGCCTGCACCTCGGCGGCAGCGGTCTTCGCCATGCCGACACCCTAGGTGGCGCGACCCCCACTCGAGCGTGCGGCGGGGCCCACTCGAGGTCAGGAGTCGGCGGGCTCGAGGGTCAGGCTGATCGAGTTGATGCAGTAGCGGTCGCCGGTCGGGGTGCCGTAGCCGTCGGGGAAGACGTGGCCGAGGTGCGAGCCGCAGTTGGCGCAGCGGACCTCGACCCGCTTCATGCCGTGCGAGTTGTCCTCGATGTACTCGATCGTGTCGCTGATCGGCTGGTAGAAGCTCGGCCAGCCGCAGCCGGAGTGGAACTTCGTGTCGGACTCGAACAGCTTGGCCTGGCAGGCCTTGCAGCGGTAGACGCCCGTGGTCTCGGTGTCGGTGTACTCACCGGTGAAGGCACGCTCGGTGCCGGCCTTGCGGAGCACGGCGTACTCCTCGGGAGAGAGCTCCGAGCGCCACTCCTCGTCGCTCTTCTCGACGTTGTAGGTCATGCCCCGAATCTACCGAGCGTCTGGCTGCTGCCGGGTCGACGAACGGCAAAGTTCATACCGTCGACGGACCCGCCACCGGCAGTCCCGCCGCCTGCCAGGCGAGGAACCCGCCGACGACGTCGGTGGCGCGGCGGATCCCCAGCTGCTGGAGGGCGTGTGCGGCGAGCGAGGACGCGTAGCCCTCCTGGCAGAGGACGAGCACGCGGGCGTCGTAGGCAGCCTCGGGGATGCAGGCGTCCGAGCGAGGATCCAGGCGCCACTCGAGGACGTTGCGCTCGATCACGCGGACGTTGAGCCAGGGCGCGATCTCGCCGCTCGCCGCCCGCTGCGCGGCGGGCCGCGTGTCGACGAGGAGCGCGTCGCCGTCGACGAGCTCCGCGAAAGCTGTCGCCGGCGGTACCCGCACCAGCGCCGAGCGAGCCCCGGCCAGCATCGCGTCGATGCCGTCGTAGGTCGGCGGCGCCTCCAGGGAGGTCACCACTCCTCCCCGGCACGCTCGACGCCGAGCACCTCGAGCCGGTCTCCGCGGAAGCGGAACCGGGTCATCGTGGTCAGGCGCGGCGAGTAGGCGTGCAGTGACAGCGCCGGTTCGTTGCCGTGGTTGCGCACGTCGTGAGCGTAGCCAGGACCGAAAGCCCGGGCCTGGCCCGCGGCGAGGTCGTGCAGCTGCAGGCCGCCGTCGAAGGTGTGCTCGGTGAGCGTGCCCCGGAGGACCGTGAAGGCTCCGGCGGAGGTGCCGTGGTCGTGCCAGTCGGTCGCGGCGCCACGCGGCCAGGCGATGAGCCACAGCTCGACCTCGGGGGTGGCGAGGATCCGGGCCCAGGTCCGGTCCTCCGGGGCAGGGTCGAGGCGGTCCAGCAGCTCCGGGTCAGCGGAGTGCGCACGGACGACCTCGAGCAGGGGAAGGAGAGCGGTGTCGGTGGACATGGCGCAATACTGAAGTAAGTCAGTAGCCTTTCCAAACTTATGGATGCCGCGTCGCGACCGGAATCCCCTGTCACCCTGCGCGGGCGCGTTCGCTACGGCAGGCGGTCGGCGAGGTGGCGGAGGTCGATCCGAGCGCCGGTGTAGAACGGCACCTCCTCGCGGACGTGGCGGCGGGTCTCCGAGCCGCGCAGGTGCCGCATCAGGTCGACGATCCGGGTCAGGTCGTCGGCCTCGAAGGCGAGGATCCACTCGTAGTCACCGAGCGCGAAGCTCGGCACGGTGTTGGCCCGCACGTCGGGGTAGTCGCGCGCCATCTGCCCGTGCTCGGCGAGCAGGCGGCGCCGCTCGGACTCCTCGAGGAGGTACCACTCGTAGGAGCGCACGAAGGGGTAGACCGCGACGTAGTTGTAGGCCCACTCCTCGGAGAGGAACGCCGGCAGGTGGCTGCGGTTGAACTCCGCGGGCCGGTGCAGCGCCATCTGCGACCAGACCGGTGCGAGCCGCGCACCGAGGGCGGTACGGCGCAGCCGGTGGTAGGCCGACTGGAGGGCATCGCTGGACGGCGCGTGCCACCACACCATCAGGTCGGCGTCGGCGCGCAGCCCCGCTACGTCGTACAGGCCCCGGACGACGACGTCGTCCTCCGCCAGGGCGGCGATCAGCTCGTCGACCTCCGCGACGTCCTTCGTGCGCGCCTCGTCGTCGTTGCCGTAGGGCCGCTCCACCTTGAAGACCGACCACATCGTGAACCGGATGGCCTCGTTGAGCTCGTTGATCTTCGCGGCGTTCGTCTGGGTGTCCGACTGCGGGTCGCTCATGGTCCCCATTGTGGCGCGGCCCCGTCAGCGGCCGTAGCCCGCCTCCCGCGCCTTGACGATGGCGTCGGCGCGGCCGGTGGCGTGCAGCTTGGCGTAGATCGCGGAGACGGTGTTGCGGACCGTCTTGTTGGAGACGTAGAGCTCGCCCGCGATGTCGTCGTTGGAGCGGCCGGACGCGATCATCTCGAGCACCGAGCGCTCCCGCTCGGTGAGGTCGGGGAACGGCTCGTCGGCCGCAGCGGGCGCGGCGGAGGCGCCGGCGAAGAAGGCGGCGACCTTGGCCGCGAGGCTGGCGCCGAAGACCATGCCGCCGGCGGCGGCGGTACGGACGGCGTGCTGGACCTCGTCGGCGCCCGACCCCTTGAGCAGGTAGCCGCGGGCGCCGGCCCGTATCGCGCCGAGCACCGTGTCGTCGTCCTCGTTCATCGTCAGCATGACCACGCTGAGGTCCGGGTCGCGGCCGGTGAGGAACCTCGTCGCCTCGATCCCGTCCAGGTGCGGCATCTGGATGTCCATGACGACGACGTCGGGTCCGGTCTCCCCCACGACGTGCAGCGCCTCGCGGCCGTCGGCGGCGGCGCCGACCACCTCGATGCCGTCCAGCGCACCGAGCAGCGCGACCAGGCCGTCGCGGACGATCTGGTGGTCGTCGACGACCACGACGCGGATGGGGTCGGTCATGCTTCGCTCCTCAGCGGCAGGCGGGCGCGGACGACGGTGCCGCCGCCCGGTGGACAGGTGACCTCGGCGGCGCCGCCGAGCTCGGCGGCGCGCTCGCGGAGACCGACCAGGCCGACGCCGGCCTGGCGGTCGGCGTCGATGCCGACCCCGTCGTCGGCGACCTCGACGGTGAGGGCGTGGTCGGCGAGGGCGAGGCGCAGCGTCGCGCCGGTGGCGCGGGCGTGGCGCGCGACGTTGGTCAGCGCCTCCCCCACGATCCGGAACGCGGCGACCTCGACCGCGGCGGGCAGCCGGCCGTCAAGGTCGGGCGCGTCCACGGCGAGCGGCACGTCGAGCCGCTCGGCCTGCTGCCGGAGAGCGCCGACCAGGCCGCGGTCGTCGAGGGCGGGAGGGCGCAGGTCGTGCACGAGCCGGCGTACGTCGGCCACCACCGTCTGGACGTGGTCGCTGATCGTCGCCAGCTGCTCCTTGGCGCGCTCGGGGTCGGCGTCCACGGTCATCCGGGCGGCGTCGAGCTGGAAGACCACGCCGCTGAGCGCCGGGCCGAGCCCGTCGTGCAGGTCCCGCCGGATCCGGCGACGCTCCTCCTCGCGTGCGGTGACCAGCCGCTCGCGGCTCTCCTGGACCTCCTCGGCGAGCCGGCTGGTGCGGGCGGCGGTCGCGGCCTGCCGGACCAGGTCGCCGAGCAGCCGCTCGTCGCGCGCGCTGAGCCGGCTGCGCATGCCCTTGGCCGGCAGCACCAGCCGGCCCACCTCGGCCTCGCGGTAGGTGATCGGCAGCATGCGGACCGCGGGCGGGCGGTCGCCGTACGTCGCCAGCAGCTTCTCGCCGGCGCCGCGGTCGACCTCGACGCCGACGAAGCGCACGCCGAACGCGGTCGCGACCGCGCGGGCGACCGCGGCGAGCTGCTCGGGTCCCTCGTCGGTGGTCTCGAGGGTGGAGGCGAGGCCGGCGACGGCGTCGTACCGCTCCTGGCGCCGGCCGACCAGCAGTCGCTGAACGAGCCGGGCGAGCCGGAGCCGCAGCGGCGCGTAGAGCACCACCGAGAGCAGCAAGACGGTCAGCACGACCTGCCGCTGGTGCAGCGCGTCGCCGAGGAGGGCGTCGAGCACGGCGATCACCACGACGTCCGCGGCGAGGATGGTGCCGGCGAGTGCGGTCCACACGACGGTGCGGACGAGGAGGTCCTCGATCGCCAGCACCTCGGGCCGGACGATGCCGACCGTCATCGCCACCGACGGGAGCAGCATCACGACGACCAGAGCCGCGTCGTTGACGTGGGTCACCTCGAGCCCGGCGGACACGGTGATGACGAGCGTCATCGCGACGACGCTCCACGCGAGCCAGCGCATCCGGTCGCGCTCGAGGCCCTCGGAGCGGCGGAAGCGCACGACGACGGTGACCATCGCGGTGAGCAGGCCGGCGACGGACAGCAGCAGGCAGACCGGAGCCGCGACGGAGATCACCGCGTCGGAGATCGGGAGTGAACCGGCGTCGAGGTCCACGCCGGGCGGCAGGGCCATCGTCGGGGAGTCGTGGGCCGGCGCGATCACGACGCCCGTCGCCGCCGCGGCCATCGCGATCGTGGTCGCCCAGCTCGTCACCCGCCACCGGCCCGGCAGGAACCGGCCGTCGGGGAAGAGGAGCAGGAGCAGGGCGAGGCTGAGCGGGAGGTAGGCACCCACCCTGTTGAAGAACCAGAGCGCCAGGTTCGCGCCGGCAAGGGCGTCGTCGCTGGTGATGGCGAAGCGGACGTAGGTCTGGCTCAGGCCGTCCAGCGACCAGAACAGCCCCAGCCAGGCCATGCCCCAGCCGAACCCGCGGCCCTTCCCGCTCAGCAGGATGACGGCCGCGAGGACGCTGAGGAGCGCGCCCAGCAGCGTGTACGTCGACCCCCAACCCTCGGCCAGCTGGGCGCCGGTCCCGTGCGGAGCGGCGGCGAGGTCCAGCCACACCGAGATCCCGAAGATCGCGAAGCCGAGCACGACGAGGACCCCGACCACCACGAGGGTGGTCGGGGTCCGACGATCGAGCTGCGCGGCCTCGGTCGACACCGGGTCATTCTGGTCGGCCGGGCCACCGCCCGTGGCGGTTTCGATGATCACCGGGTGCCGCGGAAGACGCGGTCACCGGCGGCGAAGCCGATCGCGGTCACGAGCACGAGCAGCGCGCCGGTGACGCCCGACATGTACTCGAGCGGGGAGACACCGAGGAGCGCGGTCAGGCCGCCGAGCACGAGCCCGACCCGGCCGATCCACCGGGGCACGCCGCCCTGGCGGGCGATCGCGAAGAGCGCCAGCCCGGAGAGACCGGCGAGGACCCACAGCCACGGGATCGTCCCGATCCAGTGGTTGTAGTGCGCGATGTTGTAGTCGTCGACCGAGTCGCGGTCGAAGCTGAGCGACATCATGAACTCGGTGTCGAGGCCGGCGCCCAGCACCGAGACGACGGCCGTGCCGACGAGGCCGGCCAGGGCGACGATGGTCGAGGTCGTGACACCGACGGTCGCCTTGAGCCGCCCGAACAGGCCGGCCGCGAAGACGATCATCAGCAGCGCGCCGAGCATCGAGATCGAGTGGAAGGCGAACATCCAGCCCCGCTCGTCGGCGATCTTGTCGGCGATCAGGTCGGGGTGGCCGACCAGGTCCTGGTCGTAGACGCCGTCGACCATCGTCGTGGTGATGATCGAGCCGATGCCGGCGAGGCCGGCGCCGATGCCGGCGAGCGCCCAGCGGCGGTCGGTCGTGGTCGCTGCGGGAGCCGGGCCGGTGGCCGGCAGGTCCGCTCGGGCCGGGTTGTGGGTCGTGATGTGGGTGGTCATCGCGGGGTCCTTTCGGGGATGGTCTGGTGCGATGACCTGAGGTTGCTGGGCGCGCTGTCCCGGGCGGGAGGGACAGCGCGGCAGACCTGGCGGGACACGTGGGGCCGGCGTACTCCTGCGGGCGGGGGCTGCAGGTTCCCCAAGGGATGCAGGGATCTCTGCGCTTCCCACGCCGTACAACCCTGGGGAAGCGCAGAGTTCGCTACATCCCTTGGGAAATCTGCAGGCTCGCGCTCAGCCCGCGACGTCCGCGACCGCGCGGTGGGCGGAGGCGATGCAGGCGGCAATGCCGACGCCGTCGTACGCCGCACCGCAGACGGCGAGGCCGGGGACGGTGGCGACGGCGGCGCGGATCCGGGCGACCCGGTCGAGGTGGCCGACGGCGTACTGCGGGAGGCCGCCGCCCCAGCGCTGCACGACGGCGTCGACCGGGGTGGCGGTGAGGCCGGTGGCGTCGGCGAGGTCGGCGAGGGACGCGGTGACGAGCTCCTCGTCGGGGACCTGGAGGGTCTGCTCCTCCCCGATCCGGCCGAGCGACGTGCGCAGGAGCAGCAGGTCGCCACCGGCGCGGCGCACCCAGTCCCACTTCGCGAACGAGAACGTCGAAGCCTTGATCCGGCGTCCGTCGACGGGCGGGACGAGGAACCCGGAGGCACCCGTGTCGAGGGCGGCAGCGGCGTCGGAGGCGCGGAACGCGAGGGTCACGACCGCGGTGGACGCGTAGTCGATGGCCGTCAGCTCACCCGCCGCGGCCGGTGCCAGGTCGGCGAGCAGGCGCGCGGTGGGTGCCGCGGGGGTGGCGAGGACGACGACGGCGGCGGCCTCGAGCGCCTCACCGGTGTCGACCTCGAAGCCGGCGTCGGTACGCCGCACGCCGCGGACCGTCACGCCGGTACGGACGACGCGGCCACCCAGGTCGTCGACGAGCCGCTCGGGCAGCTGCCACATCCCGCCCTCGATGCCGGCGAACACCGGGGACTCCGCGGTGCTCGGCGACGACAGGGCGGCGCCCTGCGTGGTGATCGAGCCGCGGCGAGCCAGCGCCAGCAGCTGGGGCATGGCGGCCTCGGCGCTGATGGCGCGGGCGCGGCCGGCGTACACCCCGCCGAGGAGCGGCTCGACGAGCCGGTCGGTGACCTCCGCCCCGTAGCGCTGCTCGACCAGGTCGCCGACCGAGATGTCCCCGGCGACGTCGGTCGCCGCGAGACCGGGTTCCTGCCGGGCCCGGGCGATGCCCTCCTCGGAGAGCACGCCGCTGGCGGCGAGCTGGTCGAGGTCGAGGGGCGCGCCCATCAGCGTGCGGGGCAGCGGGTGCAGCCCGCCGCGGGTCCAGACTCGGGACGTCGCCGTCGTCGGGTGCACGACCTCGATGCCGAGCTCGGCGGCGAGACCCACAGCCTCGGGACGCCGGTTGACCATCGCCTCGGCCCCGACGTCGACGGTGACGCCTGCGATCTCGCCGCGCCGCAGCTTGCCGCCGACGCGATCGGTGGCCTCGAGCACGAGGACGTCGTACCCCCGCTGCGCCAGGTCGCGCGCCGCCGTCAGCCCGCTGATACCCCCGCCGACGACCACCGCTCGCACCCCACCAGCGTCTCAGACCTTCGGCCGCACGCGAGAATGGGCCCATGACCTCCTCCGGAGCGCGGCTCGCGGTCCTCATCGACGCCGACAACACCTCGCCCAAGTACGCCGACGCCCTGCTCGACGAGCTGGCGAAGTACGGCGTCGCCACCGTGAAGCGGGCCTACGGCGACTGGACCACCTCCCAGCTCGGCGGCTGGAAGACGCAGCTCAACCGGCACGCGATCGCGCCCGTGCAGCAGTTCTCCTACACGACCGGGAAGAACTCCACCGACTCCGCGCTCATCATCGACGCGATGGACCTCCTCTACTCCGGCAACCTCGATGCCTTCGCGATCGTGTCCAGCGACAGCGACTTCACCCGCCTCGCCACCCGGATCCGCGAGTCCGGGATGACGGTCTACGGCCTCGGGCGGCGCAAGACCCCGTCGTCGCTGGTGGCGGCGTGCGACAAGTTCATCTACCTCGAGGTGCTCGGGGACGAGGCGGACGAGCCGGACGAGCCCGCCGACCAGGACGGCGCGCCGCCGCCGCTGCCCGAGCTCGAACCGCTGCTGCGACGCGCGATCGACTCGACCTCGCAGGACGACGGATGGGCCCAGCTCAGCTCGATCGGCACGTTCCTGTCCTCGGCGAGCACGTCGTTCGACCCGCGCAACTACGGCTTCCCGAAGCTGATCGCGCTCGCACAGGCCCAGCCCTACGTCGAGGTGGACGCGTCGGCCGGCAGGCCGCGCGCCCGGCTCCGGACGCCGACCCAGCGGCGCCGACGCGGCACCACCGCGAAGAAGACCTCCGCCAAGAAGACCGCGGCGAAGAAGGCCGCCGGCAGCTAGCCCGGGATCACTCCGAGTAGCGGACCGGGCCCTCGCGCTCCATCCGCTGCCGCTGGGGCACCACGACGTACTTCGGGTCCCGCGCCGACTGCTGGCCCGCCTCGAAGACGCCGAACCGGGTGCACCAGGAGCCGGCCATGAGCGCCGCACCGGAGGCCACGGCCATGGTGCGACTCCGGCCGGCGAGCAGGGATCCGGCGATCCCCGCGACCGTCAGCGCCTTGGCGGCACGCAGGAACCTGCCCGCCGTGCCCTGGTGCAGGGGCTCGGCGGTGATGCCCATCGACCGCTCCATCCGGTGCTCCATCGCCAGCTCCAGCGCCGCGCCGCCGAGCGCGAGCCGGCGGGCGGGGCCGTTCTCGGCGAGCGGGGAGGTCGCCAGGGACAGCCCGGACGCAGCGGCCGCGGCGGAGCCGACGAACACGAACGGCAGCTCGCGGTAGGCCTCGTGCCACGACGGCGTGGAGGTGTCGGCGAGCAGCACCGCGGTGTACGCCGCCACGGGCGGAGCAAACAGCGCAGCCACGAGCCCTGCCGGCCGACCGGCGTACGGCGCCAGGCGCAGTGGCCCCGTGCGCGCGCTCTCGGGCAGCATCCCGACGAGCTCGGACGCGGCGGCCGCACCGGCGAACGGTCCGTAGGCGGAGAGGATCCAGGTGCCGACCGACATCGGCGAGGTCAGCTTGACGACGCGGAGCATGTTCAGGAAGCGCGACGGCTTGCCGAGGTCACGGACCAGGGCGCCCATCGAGAAGGAGAGGGCACCGAGCGCGGCGAACCGGGCCGACCGCCGCATCCCGGAGCGACCGGTGAGGTCCGCGCCGGCGGCGAGCAGCGAGGAGCCTGCGGCGAGGCCGCCGGTGAAGAGGTAGGCCGGGATCTCCTCCTTCCACGGCGACTCCTTGACGATTGGGCGCCCGTAGTAGGAGGTGAACTCGACGTCGGGCACCATCGAGCGGTCGCCGCCGCCACGGCGCGCCTTCGGCCCCAGGTCGGACACGCCGGGAACGGCCGTGGTCTGGGAGCGCACGCCCTCCGGGCCGCCGCGGGTCACCGCGTTGTCGGGACGCTCGGTCATCGCCGCCGCCCGACGAAGGCGAAGGCCGCACCGGCCAGCAGGGTCGCGGCGGCCAGCGAGGCCTTGCGGAACATGTCCGGCAGGTCGCGGGTCGGGACGACCGGGTCCGGCGGGAACCCGTAGACCTCGGGCTCGTCCAGGAGCAGGAAGAACGCGCCGGTGCCGCCCACGCCGTCGGCGGGGTCGTTGCCGTAGAGCCGCGCGTCCATCACGCCGGCCTCGTGCAGCTGCGCGACGCGCTGGTTCGCGCGCTCGCGCAGCTCCTCGACGTCACCGAACTGGATCGACTCGGTCGGGCACGCCTGCGCGCAGGCCGGCCGCTTCCCGGCATCGAGCCGGTCGTAGCAGAGCGTGCACTTCTGGGCGATGCCCACGTTCTTCGCGTCGTCCGGCCCCGTGCGTCGCTCGATCACGCCGTAGGGACACGCCGGCACGCAGTAGCCGCACCCGTTGCACACGTCGTCCTGGACGACCACGGTCCCGAACTCGGTGCGGAACAGGGCGCCGGTCGGGCAGACGTCGAGGCAGCCGGCGTGCGTGCAGTGCTTGCACACGTCGGAGGACATCAGCCAGCGGAAGTCCATCGATTCCGCGTCGCCCTCGCCGTCCGCATCCGGACGGCCGACACCGGGCCCACCGACACCGGGCCCACCGACACCGGGCCCACCGACACCGGGCATCCCGAGGTCCACCGGCGCCCGGCCGGCGGGCTGCTCGATGAAGGCCACGTGCCGCCACTGGTTGGCGTTGAGCGAGTGGCTGTTGTCGTAGGACGAGCCGAGCATGTCGAAGTGATCCGCCGGTACGTCGTTCCACTCCTTGCAGGCGACCTCGCACGCCTTGCAGCCGATGCAGATGCTGGTGTCGGTGAAGAAGCCCTTGCGCTGGGGGCGGTCCTCGCCGTACCCGGCGTCTGCGGCGGGGTCCAGCGGACCCCACAGGTCGTTCGGCTCGAACAGGCTCGTCATCCGTCCCCACCTTCCGCTGCGTCCTCACCCGGTCGTGCCGTGACGATCTCGTGCGCGCTGCGCGCGCCGGAACGGCGTACGTAGCCTGCGACGAGGTCGCGCAGCGCGCGACCGGTCGGGCGCCGCCCGGCGACCACGTCGCACGTGCCCACCTTGGACTCCTGGATCAACACGTTCGGGTCGAGGGTGATCCCGAACAGGTCGTTGGCGGAGTCGCCGGTGACCAGCCCGCCCTCGCCCCAGTGGTAGGGCAGCCAGATCTGGTGGACCAGGTGGTCCTCGACGCGCAGCGGCCGCAGCCGCTCGGTCACCATCACCCGCGCCTCGATCGCCGACCGCGCCGTGATGATCGTGGCCCAGCCGCCGTGCTCGAGCCCGCGCTCCCCGGCGAGAGCCGGGGAGACCTCCACGAACATCTCCGGCTGCAGCTCCGCGAGCCGGTGGACGTAGCGGCTCATCCCGCCCGCGGTGTGGTGCTCGGTCAGCCGGCTCGTCGTGAACACGAAGGGGAACACGTCGGAGTGCGCCTGCGGCGGCGACGGGTTGATCGGGTTGTCGGCGCGGTCGTACTCCTTGCGCGTCGGGTTCGCCTGCTGCCCGTGCAGCGGGTTCCGGAACGGCGACTCGACGGGCTCGTAGTGCGTGGGCATCGGGCCGTCGATCAGCCCCTGCGGCACGTAGAGCGCGCCCTTCCCGTCGCCCTGCATGATGAACGGGTCGCTGCCGGCGATCGCGGGGACGCCCTCCGCGTCCTCGGGAGGGACGTAGGACGGTGACTTGTCCTTCTCGAAGTCCGGTACGTCGTGCCCCGTCCACTCGCCCAACTCCTCGTCCCACCAGACGTAGGCCTTGCGCTCGCTCCACGGCTGCCCGTCGAGGTCGGCCGACGCCCGGTTGTAGAGCAGCCGCCGGTTCGCGGGCCAGGCCCAGCCCCACTCGGGGGCGACGTAGCTCTGCTCACTCGCCGGCTTGCGGCGGCGGGCCTGGTTGACGCCGTCCTTGTAGACCCCGGTGTAGATCCAGCAGCCGCCGAGGGTCGAGCCGTCGGACCTCATCTCGTTGAACGACGAGAGCGGCTTGCGGGTCGCGACCTCGTAGCCGTTGATCTCCTCGAGCACGGCCTCGGCGCTCGGCTCCGCGTGCGGCCCACTCGTCGGGTAGTCCCAGGTCAGGTCGAGAAGCGGCCGGTCGCGGTCCTCGGTGGAGCCCTGCAGCCGCTCGCGGATCAGCCGGCCGAGGTGGAAGAAGAACCACAGCTCGGAGCGGCAGTCGCCGGGCGGCTCGACCGCCTTGTCCCGCCACTGGAGCATCCGCTGGGTCTGGGTGAAGGAGCCCTCCTTCTCGACGTGGGAGGCGGCGGGCAGGAGGAACACCTCCGTGCGGCACTCCTCGGGCACGATCTCCCCGGTCGCGACCTCCGGCGAGGTCTTCCAGAACGTCGCGCTCTCGATCTCGAAGAGGTCGCGTACGACGAGCCAGTCCAGGTTGGCCATGCCGAGCCGCTGGGCGCGCCCGTGCGCCGAGCCGACCGCCGGGTTCTGTCCCAGCAGGAAGTAGCCCTTCACCTTGCCGTCGATCATGTCGAGCACGGTGCTGTAGGTGCCGTGGTCGCCGGTGATCCTCGGCAGGTAGTCGAAGCAGTAGTCGTTGTCGGCGGTCGCGTGCTCGCCCCAGTAGGCCTTGAGCAGGTTGACGGCGTAGGCGTCCGCGTTGGCCCAGAACCCCTTGGCGCCCGGCTTGTGCACGGACCCGATCCACTCCTCGAGCGAGCCGTGCTCGGAGGCGTTCGGCATCGGCAGGTAGCCCGGCAGGATGTTGTACAGGGTCGGGATGTCGGTCGACCCCTGGATGCTCGCGTGCCCGCGCAGCGCCATGATCCCGCCGCCCGGGCGGCCCATGTTGCCCAGCAGCAGCTGGAGGATCGCGCCGGTGCGGATGTACTGCACGCCGACGCTGTGCTGGGTCCAGCCGACGCTGTAGACCAGCGCGGTCGTCCGCTCGCGGCCGGAGTTCTCCGTCCAGGCGCGACAGACCTCGAGGAACTGCTCCTCGCTGACGCCGCAGGTGCGGGCGACCATCTCGGGGGTGTAGCGGGCGAAGTGACGCTTGAGGACCTGGTAGACGCAGCGCGGGTGCTGGAGCGTCTCGTCGCGGGGCGGCTCGCCCTGCACCTCGACGCCGTGGGTCTCGTGCTGCAGCGCGCTCGCGGTGTCGCGCTGCATGTCGTGGTCCTGCCGGTCCCCGCCCTCGTCCTCCTGGCTGTCGTACTGCCACGACGTCGGGTCGTAGGTCCGGCTCTCGGGGTCGAAGCCGGAGAACAGCCCGTCGAGGTCCTCGGTGTCGCGGTAGTCCTCGCTCAGCACCGTGGCGGCGTTGGTGTAGTTGACGACGTACTCGCGGAAGTCGAGCTCGTTGCTGAGCACGTAGTTGATGACGCCGCCGAGGAACGCGATGTCGGTGCCGACCCGCAGCGGGACGTAGTCGTCGGCCAGCGCGCTGGTCCGCGTGAACCGCGGGTCGACGTGGATGACCTTCGCGCCGCGGGCCTTGGCCTCCATGACCCACTGGAAGCCCACGGGATGGGCCTCGGCCATGTTGGAGCCCTGGATCACGATGCAGTCAGCGTTGGACAGGTCCTGGAGGAATCCTGTGGCGCCGCCGCGCCCGAACGAGGTCCCCAGACCGGGGACCGTGGCGGAGTGTCATATCCGCGCCTGGTTCTCGATCTGGATCGCGCCCGCCGCCGTGAACAGCTTCTTGATGAGGTAGTTCTCCTCGTTGTCGAGGGTCGCTCCTCCGAGGCTCGCGATCCCGAGCGTGCGGCGGACCCGCTGCCCACGCTCGTCGAGGTCGTTCCAGGTGTCGTGGCGCGCCTGCACGACGCGGTCGGCGATCATGTCCATCGCCGTGTCGAGGTCGAGCTCGCTCCACTCGGTGGCGTACGGCGCTCGGTAGCGCACCTTGGTCAGCCGCAGCGAGCTGGTGACCAGGTTCTTGCTCGCCGAGCCCTTGGGACAGAGCCGGCCGCGGTTGACCGGGCTGTCGGGGTTGCCCTCGATCTGGACGACCTTCTCGTCCTTGACGTAGACGTCCTGGGCACAGCCGACCGCGCAGTAGGGGCAGACGCTCTTGACCACGCGGTCCGCGGTCTCGGTGCGCGAGGTGATCTCGTCGGTGTGCCGCGAGCGCGCGGCCGTGCCACGACCCAGCGGGTCGCGGCCGGTCACCTGTCGGAGCACCGGCCAGGACAGGAACGTCGCAGCCACCCGATCACCTCCCTGTGCTTCGCACTTTACCCACGCCCGCCGACGTTCAGACCACCACGACCGCGGCCTCGCGCCGCGCGACGAGCTCGCCCACGACGGGGTGGCCGGGCAGCTCGCCCGCGACGAGGAGGCCCCCGGAGGTCTGGGCGTCGGCGAGCAGGACCAGCTCGTCCTCGTCGACCCGGGCGTCGAGGTGCGGCCGGACCCAGTCGAGGTTCCGGCGGCTGCCGCCCGGGACGTAGCCGTCGCGGAGCGCCTGCCGCGCTCCGTCGACGTACGGGACGGCGGACGAGTCGAGCACGGCGGTGACCCCGCTGGCGCGGCACATCTTGAAGAGGTGGCCGAGCATGCCGAACCCGGTGACGTCGGTGGCCGCGCGGTGACCGGCGGCCACCGCCGCCCGCGCCGCGTCCCGGTTCAGCGTCGTCATCACCGAGATCGCCTCGTCGAACCGCTCGCCGGTGGCCTTGTGGCGGTTGTTGAGCACGCCGAGCCCGAGCGGCTTGGTGAGCGTCAGGGGCGTCCCGGCCGTTGCGGCGTCGTTGCGCAGCAGCCGCGCCGGGTCCGCCATCCCGGTGACCGCGAGGCCGTACTTCGGCTCCGGGTCGTCGATGCTGTGCCCGCCCGCGAGGTGGCATCCCGCGGCGGCACAGACCTCCGCGCCGCCGCGCAGCACCTCGGCGGCCAGCTCGAAGGGAATGCGGTCCCGCGGCCACGCGAGCAGGTTGAGCGCGACGAGCGGCTCGCCGCCCATGGCGTAGACGTCGGACAGCGCGTTGGTCGCCGCGATCCGGCCCCAGTCGAAGGCGTCGTCGACGACGGGAGTGAAGAAGTCGGTCGTCGCGACCACGGCGCGGTCGCCGTCGATCCGCACCACCGCGGCGTCGTCACCGTGCTCGGTGCCGACCAGGAGGTCCCCGGCCGCACCGGCGGGCTCGACAGGCAGCTCGCCCAGGATCCGCTCCAGCTCGCCGGGCGGGACCTTGCACGCGCAGCCGCCGCCGGCGGCGTACTGGGTCAGGCGGACGGGCGGTGCGGGCGGCGCGGCGACCATGCCACCACGCTACTCACGGCCCGCGAGCCGGCTGGCGGAGGCGGACGGGAATCGAACCCGCCTGGCCGAGGTGCTCGGCCACTACGGTTTTGAGGACCGCGCCCGTCACCAGACGAGGTACGCCTCCCCGCACAGCGCCGCCACCGTAGCAACCGGCCCGCGACCGGCCGTGCGCCAGAATGCCCACGTGGGCGACGAGGTGCGGGTCAGCGGCACGACCGGCGACGCGGTGGCCGACCCGCGGCGATCGACGCCGCGGACCGACCGCGTGCTGGCCGATCCCCGGCTGCAGGCGGCTGCCGACCGGCTCGGCCCGCGGATCGTGAAGCAGGTCGTCGCCGCGACCCTGGACCGCTGTCGCTCCGGGCAGCTCCGCGCCGAGGAGGTCGTCGACGCCGCCGTCGCCGCGCTGCCCGACGGCGCGGCCGGCATGCGCCGGGTGCTCAACGCGACCGGCGTCGTGGTGCACACCAACCTCGGGCGCGCGCCGCTCTCCGCCGCGGCCGTCGA
This sequence comes from Nocardioides panacisoli, assembly GCF_039537325.1. Lineage (GTDB taxonomy): Bacteria > Actinomycetota > Actinomycetes > Propionibacteriales > Nocardioidaceae > Nocardioides > Nocardioides panacisoli. The sequence goes on along the minus strand of NZ_BAABAH010000001.1, from coordinate 261,474 downwards.
GGCGCTCGCCGTCGCGGCGGGCGCCACCGACGTCGAGCTCGACCTGGGGAGCGGAGCGCGCGGGCGCCGGGGTCGCTCCGCGCTCGCGGCCCTCGCCGAGGCTGTCCCGGACGCCGGCGGGGTGCACGTCGTCAACAACGGGGCCGCGGCACTCGCCCTCGCGACGTGCGCCCTGGCCCAGGGTCGCGAGGTCGTCGTCGCGCGCGGCGAGCTGGTCGAGATCGGCGACGGCTTCCGGATCCCCGAGCTGCTCGAGTCGGTCGGTGCGCGGCTGCGCGAGGTCGGTACGACGAACCGGGTGCGGCGCGAGGACTACGCCGCCGCGATCGGCGAGGACACAGGTTTCGTCCTCAAGGTGCACCCGTCGAACTTCCGGGTCACCGGCTTCACCTCCTCGGTGCCCGTCGCCGAGCTCGCCGGCCTGCCGGTGCCGGTGGTCGTCGACATCGGGTCCGGGCTGCTCGCGCCCCATCCACGGCTCCCCGACGAGCCCGACGCCGCCTCGGTGCTGCGCGCCGGTGCCGACCTGGTGACGGCGTCCGGGGACAAGCTGCTCGGCGGCCCGCAGTGCGGGCTGATGCTCGGCACCGCGGAGCTCGTCGAGCGGCTGCGCCGGCATCCCCTGGCCCGCGCGCTGCGCGTGGACAAGCTGACCCTGGCGGCGCTCGAGGCGACCTTGCGCGGCCCCGAGCCGCCGGTCGCCGCCGCCCTGGCCACCGACGCGATCCTGCTGCTCGAGCGGGCGCGCCGGGTCGCGGCCGAGCTGTCCGGCGTGGTGCCGGCGACCGCGGTCGAGACGGTCGCCGCGGTCGGCGGCGGCGGCGCGCCCGGTGTCGAGCTGGCGAGCGCCGCGGTCGCCCTGCCCGAGCGCCTCGCCGCTCCCCTGCGCCTCGACGAGGTGCTGCCCGTCGTCGGCCGGGTCGACCGCGGCCGGCTGCTGCTCGACCTGGTCGCGGTCGCGCCGGAGGACGACCCCGCGCTCGTCGCTACTGTTCGGCGTACGGCCTCGAGCGGAGGCTGATCGTGCACGTCGTCGCGACCGCGGGCCACGTCGACCACGGCAAGTCCACGCTGGTGGCCGCGCTCACCGGGATGGAGCCCGACCGGCTCGCCGAGGAGCGGCGGCGCGGGCTGTCGATCGAGCTCGGCTACGTCTGGACCGAGCTGGCCGGCGCGGGCCAGGTCGCCTTCGTCGACGTGCCGGGCCACGAGCGGTTCGTGTCGACGATGCTCGCCGGCATCGGGCCGGTGCCCGCGGCGCTGCTGGTCGTCGCTGCTGACGACCCCTGGATGCCGCAGGCGGCCGAGCACCTGGCCGCGCTGGACGCGCTCGGCGTCCGCCACGGCGTCGTGGCGGTCACCAGGTCGGACCTCGCCGATCCGGCGCCGGCCGCGGCCCGCGCGGCGGCGGAGATCGCTCGTACGACGCTCGCCGGGTCGCCGGTGGTCGCGGTCAGTGGCCGGACCGGGGCCGGGCTGGACGAGCTCAGGGCGGCCCTCGTGACCATGGTGGGCGGGCTTCCGGCAGCCGACCCCGCGGGCGACGTACGGCTCTGGGTCGACCGCACCTTCACCGTCCGCGGAGCCGGGACCGTCGTCACCGGCACTCTCCCTGCCGGGACCGTCCGGCGCGGCGACCTGCTGGGCGTGCTCTCCGAGCGCGGCGCCGGGACGGTCCGCGTGCGCGGGGTGCAGGCGCTCGGCGCCGAGCGCGACGCGGTCAGCGGGGTGGCGCGAGTGGCGCTGAACCTGGTCGGCGACGGCGTCCCGTTGCTCGAGCGCGGGGCGGCGCTGGTCACCGAGCACGCCTGGCACGCCACCGCCGTGGCCGACGTCCGGGTAGCCGGCGGTGTCGACGCGCTCCCGGAACGACCCCTGCTGCACGTCGGCGCGGTCGCGGTCGCGGTCCACGCACGTCCGCTGGGGCTGGAGGCCGCGCGGCTCACGCTGCCGCACGCGCTGCCGCTCCGGGTCGGGGACCGCGCCCTGCTGCGCGACCCGGGCAGCCGCCGGGTGTGGGGGCTGCGCGTGCTCGACCCGGCTCCTCCTCCTCTCCGCCGCCGCGGCGCGTCGGCCCGGCGCGCGGAGCGGCTGTCGGGTCTGCCGGCGGAGCCCGACCCCGCGGAGGAGGTACGTCGACGCGGCCTGGTGCAGGCGGACCTGCTCCGGCGGATCGGGGTACCGGTCGACGACGTGCCCGCCGGGGCCATCGAGTCCGACGGCTGGCTGATGAGCGCGGCGCAGTGCGCGCGGCTCGCCGACGAGATCACGTCGGCGCTGGCCGAGCACGTCCGCGCGCAGCCGCTGGACCCCGGCATCCCGCTCCCGGCGCTCGCCGCGCGGCTCGGGATCCCGTCGCCCGGCCTGGTGGCCGCCGCGGTGCGGCCGCCGCTGCGGGTCCGCGCCGGCCGCGTGGAGGCACCCGGGTCGCAGGCGCTTCCGGCCGGGGTCGAGGCGGCCGTCGCGGCCGTCGAGAACGACCTGGCGGACGCGCCGTTCGCCGCGCCGACCGCCGACCGGCTCGGCGAGCTGCGCCTCGACGACCGAGGCGCCGCGGCCGCGGCCCGCGCCGGCCGGCTGCTGCGGGTGGCGCCCGGGGTCGTGCTGCTGCCCGGCGCCGACGTCCTCGCCGCCCGGTGGCTGGCCGAGCTCCCCCAGCCGTTCACGACGAGTGCGGCCCGGCAACGGCTCGGCACCTCCCGGCGGGTGGTCCTGCCGCTGCTGGCACACCTGGACCGGGCCGGTCTCACCTCGCGCCTGCCGGACGACCGGCGCGAGGTCCGACCCGCCCGCTGAGCCTGGCGGCGTCGTCCCGCCCGGATCTGATAGCGTTTGTCTACAGAGTTACTGGTCTTTAGGGACCGCGAACAGAGGAACGCCATGCGCATCGAACAGCTGGAGTACATCTCGGCAGTCACTCAGCACGGCTCGCTCCGCCGTGCCAGCGAGAAGCTCCATCTCTCGCAGCCCGCGCTCAGCGAGGCGGTCACCAAGCTCGAGCGGGAGCTCCGAGTCACCCTCCTGGACCGCCGCCGCTCGGGCGCACGGATCAGCCGCGAGGGCCGAGAGCTGATGCCCTACATGGTCGAGGTGCTCGCCGCGGTCGACCGCCTGCGTGTGGCCGCCGGCGGGCAGCGCACCGATACCCGCCTGATCCGTCTCGGCACGGTGCACGCGGCGACCTCCACGCTCCTGGTGCCCGCGGTCCGCGCGTTCCAGGAGGCGCACCCCGCCACCACGGTCGAGGTGCTGACGATGCAGCAGGCGCAGATCGACGAGGGGCTGACCGAGGGCAGCCTCGATCTGGGCCTGGTCAACGTCCTGGACGGCGACGACACTCCGCCGGACCTGGTCGGCACCGACCTGGTCGTGGGCCGGCCGGTCGCAGTGCTCCCGGCCGGACACGCGCTGCTCGCGCAGTCCCACGTCAGCATCGACGACCTGCGGTCCGAGCGGTTCGTGATGATGCGCGCGGGCTACCTGATGCACCGCTACGTCCACCGGGTCTTCGGCGGCGCGCCGTCACAGGTCTGCCACAGCACCGACGGTGCGGAGATGGGCAAGGCCCTCGTGGCCGAGGGGCTCGGGGTCACCGTGCTACCGGACTACAGCGTGCACGGCGACCCGCTCACCCGCGCCGGGATGATCGAGACCCGCCCGATCGCCGGCGACCGGACGATCGTCACGCTCGTGCTGCGTCAGCGCAAGACCCTCCAGGCTCCGCTGCCGGTCCGCGACCTGCACGCCACGCTGGTCACCCTCGGCAACGAGTACAAGGCGAAGCGCGCGAGCTGAGCACCGGGAGTCACCGGTCGACGGACGATTCCCCGCCGCCGACCACCACCGCCTCCCCGACGGCCGGCACGACGACCGCGGTCCGCCCGCGTCCGGCGAGCCAGGACTCGGCCCGGTCACCGAGGACGAAGGCGGCGGTGGCGTCGACGTCGGCGCGGACCAGGTCGGGCGCGAGGACCGTGACCTGCAGGAGGCGGTCGGCCGGCAGGCCGGTGCGCGGGTCGAGGATGTGGGCACCGCGCTGGGCGGTGCCGGAGGTGGCGACGGCGCCGTTCCAGACCGGGACCGTCGCGACCAGGCGCTTGGTGTTCCGCGGGTCCTCGATACCGATCCGCCACGGCTGGGCGCCCGGGACGGCGGTCCGGCAGACCATGTCCCCGCCGGCCGAGAGGCAGAAGTCGGTGCCGGGCAGCTCGGCGAGCAGGTCTGCGGCGCGTTGGACCGCCCAGCCCTTCACCACCCCGGCGGGGTCGGGGAGCGCGCCCTCGCCGCCGTACTCGACGTCGAAGGCGCCGTGCGACTCGATGCGCGCCTGCTCGGCGAGGTCGAGCACCTCGGCGACCTCGGGCGGGCAATCGACGAGCGCGAGCTCGCCGCGCCGCCACCGGCTGACCGGGGAGTCCAGCCGGTAGGTGCTGAAGACCGCGTCGGCCTCCTCCAGCACCCGTACGGCGCCGGCCCACGCCTCGTCGGCCAGCGGGCCGTCGGCGTGCTCGCCGCGGATCGCGAGGCTCACCGCGGTCCCCATCACCTGCAGCACGCGGCGCCGAGCCGGAGCGGGCACCACCTCCGCGGCGGTCACAGGCCGGCCTGGTCGATCGCGCTCTGCAGCGACTGCAGGTAGCCGGTACTGGTGACGGTCGCGCCGCTCACCATGTCGATCGAGCTGCTCTGGGCGTTCAGCGTCTCCTGGATCAGCCGCGGCAGCGCGTAGGAGTTGATCTGCTCGTCGGTGCCGTTGCCGCTCGGGTACTGCACCACCGAGACATCGGTGATGCTGCCGCTCGCCACGGTCAGCTCGACCTGCACCGGGCCCCACTGGGTCTGGGCCACGTCGCCGGTCACGGTCGAGGACGACGCGGCGCTGCTGCCGCCGTTGCCGTTGTTGCCGCCCGCCCCGGAGCCGCCGGCACCATTGCCCGAGCCATTGCCGGAGGTGGTGCGGCTGTGGTCGCCTGAGGCCGAGCCGGAGATCGCGGTCTGGCCGCCCGCTGTCACGGGCGACGCGCCGCCCAGGGAGGTGTGGTAGCCGAAGAGGAGCGCGACGACCGAGACGGTGCTCGCGAACCAGAGGAAGATACGACGCATTCAGATCACCAGGCGAAGTGCTCGACGTGGAGCTGGGCCTCGGGCAGCCCAGCAGCGGACAGGGTGGAGATGACGAGCCGGGTCCACGGCTCGGGGCCGCAGACGTAGACGTCGTGCTCGACGAGGTCGGGGATCCAGCTGCGCAGCGCGGTGACGTCGTCGACCGGACGGTTCAGCGCGGGCAGCCACGACCCCGCACCGCGGCGCCAGCCGGGGAGCCGGATCACCCGCGCGCCCCGCCGCCGCGCGATCTCGTCGACCTCGGCGGCGAACAGCGGCTGCTGGTGGAAGCGTTCGACGTACACCGCGTCGCCGGGCGCGTACGGCATGCCCTCGAGCAGCGCCCGCAGCGGCGTGACCCCGACACCGGCTCCGATGAGCACGACGCCGTGCCGGGTCCGGGCCCGCGGGGAGAGGCGGCCGAACGGCCCCTCGACCAGCGCCCGCGTGCCGGGCCGGAGCGCGGCGAGCGAGGCGCTGCCGTCGCCGACGGCCGCGACGGTGATCCGCAGGCTGCGGCCGTCGGGCGCCGCGGACAGCGAGTAGGGCTGCGACCGGGTCCAGCCGGGTCGGCCGAGGAACCGCCAGCTGAAGAACTGGCCGGGCTCGGCGCGCAGGGCGTCCAGCCGGCGTCCGGTCAGGTGGACCGACAGGGTGTCGGGACCCTCGGGGACGACGGCGACCACCCGCAGCTGGTGCCGCAGGTTGATCGCGACCGGGCGGCCGACCCGCCAGACCAGGACCGCCAGGGCCGTGGCGCCCCACGCGGACCACCAGAAGACGGTGCGCGACGGGGAGGAGGTCAGGTCCTTGCCGGTCCACAGCTGGTGCGGGAGCGCCAGGCCGACGCCGAGGTAGGCGTAGAGGTGCAGCAGGTGCCACGACTCGTACCGCAGCCGGCGGCGCGCGGCGCGCAGGCTGGTGACGACCACCATGACCAGCGCCAGGGTCCCGGCGACGGCGAGCAGCATCCCCGGGTAGTCCCACGTCAGCGTCCAGAGCTCACGCGGGCTCCGGGCGAGCGAGGCGCCCGCGTAGCCCCAGGTCACCGACGCGATGTGCACCAGCATCAGGGAGAACGAGGTGAACCCGACGATCCGGTGGATCCGCGCGAGCCGGTCCTGGCCGAACGCACCCTCCAGGATCGGGAGGCGGGCCATCAGGAGCACCTGCGCGAGCAGCAGCACCGAGGCCACCAGGCCGCTCAGCCGGCCGAGCTCGGTCAGCGCGCCGGTCGCCGTGGCGAGGTCGCGGAGGCCGCCGTCGGCGACCCACCAGTACGTCACCAGCAGCAGGCCGGCCCACAGGGCCAGGCCGGCGCCGGTCCGCACGGCCGCGTCGGCCCGTGCAGCCACGGGTGCCGCAGGGATCGTGGGCCGGGGCGCGGTCATCGTCATGACCACGAGTCTGCGTCCGCAGGTTGAGGTCGGCCTGTCGCCGACCTGTGCACTTCCTGTGAGCGGTCGAGCCGGCTCAGGCCAGCGGGTAGGACTGCACGAACTCGGTGAGCCGGGCCAGCTGGTCCGGGTCGGTGGAGGGGATCACCCCGTGGCCGAGGTTGAAGACGTGTCCGCGCGCTGCCCGTCCGGCGTCGATGATCTCCGCCGCGCGAGCGGTCATCACGTCGGTCGGCGCGAAGACCAGGGTCGGGTCCAGGTTGCCCTGGACGCCGCGGGTCGGCCCGACGACCTCGATCGCCCGGTCGAGCGGCGTCCGCCAGTCCACGCCGACCACGTCGGCCCCGGCCCGGCCCATCAGGTCGAGCAGGTTGGACGTCCCGACGCCGAAGTGGATGCGCGGCACGCCGAGGTCACCGATCCGGCCCAGCACGTCCGCGGAGTGCGGCATCACGAACCGCTCGTAGTCGGCGGGCGTCAGCGCGCCGGCCCACGAGTCGAACAGCTGTACGGCGGAGGCGCCCGCCTCCACCTGGACCTGCAGGAAGGTCGCCGAGATCCCGGCGATCTTCCGCATCAGCGCCTCCCACACCTCCGGCGCCCCGAACATCAGCGCCTTGGTGCGGGCGTGCTCCTTGGAGGGGCCGCCCTCGACGAGGTAGGACGCCACCGTGAACGGCGCGCCGGCGAAGCCGATGAGCGGCGTACCGCCGTTCACCCCGGCGAGCTCGCCCACGAGGCCGCGCACCGCCTCGGTGATGAACGAGACGTGCTCGGGCGTCAGGTCCGGGATCGCTTCGACGTCGGCGAGCGTGGCGACCGGCTTCGCCACCACCGGGCCGGTGCCCGGCACGATGTCGAGGTCCACGCCGACCGCCTTGAGCGGCAGCACGATGTCGGAGAAGAAGATCGCCGCGTCCACGCCGTACCGGCGGACGGGCTGCAGGGTGATCTCGACGATCAGCTCCGGGTCGGCGCAGGCGTCGAGCATGGCGACGCCCTCGCGCACCGCGAGGTACTCCGGCAGCGACCGTCCCGCCTGCCGCATGAACCACACCGGCGTGTGCGGCACCGGCTCGCCCCGGAGGGCCTTCAGCAACGCGGTCTGGCTCAGGTCACCCACACCGGGCAGTTTCTCAGGTGGGGTGAGCTTCGGGCACATCGTGGCGCGCCGCAGGCTCATTTCCGGTCATTGGTTCTAGATTGGCCTCATGGTGGCCCGGGAGGAGACGCACCAGGGGTCCGGCGCTGCCGCACCTCCGGAGTTCGAGGCCGCCGTCGCCAGCATGCGCGAGGCGGTGCTCCGGCCCGAGGTGCTCTGCGAGGAGATGCCGGCCCCGCAGCGGATCGCGCCGCACGCGACGGCGCTGTCCGCCGACGTGACGGTCGACGGCGAGGACGTCTCGACCGGGCGGATCGTGCTCCTGCACGACCCGGCGGGCAACGCCGCCTGGGACGGCACGTTCCGCTGCGTCGCCTACTGCCGGGCCGAGATCGAGGGCGACCTCGCCACCGACCCGCTGCTCACCGACGTCGGCTGGGAGTGGCTGACCGAGGCGCTCGCCGCGCACGGTGCGGCGTACACCGCCATCTCCGGCACCGTGACCCGGGTGCAGACCGAGAACTACGGCACGATGGCCGACGAGGGCGGCACCGCCCAGCTCGAGATCCGAGCCTCGTGGACCCCGCTCGACGCGCCCGACCTGGCGGCGCACGTGGAGGCGTGGGGAGAGCTGCTGTGCACCGCCGGCGGGCTCGAGCCGGTTCCCGACGGCGTCGCCGTGATGCCGTCGCGGCGTGGCCAGCGAGGCCCCGGACGTTGACGTCGGACCCGGCTCCGGTCGACGGCGAGGAGACTCCCGGCGCCGACGAGGCGCCGCCGGCGGTGGCCCTCCTCCGGCTCGCCGACGGCCTCCCGCCGGTCACCGACACCGCGGAAGCACTGGAGGCCTACTGCGCCGAGCTCGCGGCGGGCACCGGGCCGGTGGCGATCGACGCCGAGCGGGCGTCGGGCTACCGCTACTCCAACCGCGCCTACCTGATCCAGGTACGGCGCGCCGGCGCGGGCACCGCGCTGATCGACCCGATCCCTCTCGACACGCTGGAGCCGCTGCAGGAGGCGATCGGTGACACCGAGTGGATCCTGCACGCCGCGACCCAGGACCTGCCGTGCCTGGCCGAGGTCGGGCTGCGGCCCGTGGCGCTGTTCGACACCGAGCTCGCCGGCCGGCTGCTGAATTACCCGCGCGTCGGACTCGCGACCCTCGTCGAGACCCTGATCGGCGTCCAGATGCTCAAGGAGCACTCCGCCGTCGACTGGTCGACGCGGCCGCTCCCCGAGGCGTGGCTGGAGTACGCCGCCCTGGACGTCGAGGTCCTCGTGGAGCTCCGGGACATCCTGGGCCGCCAGCTCGAGGAGGCCGGCAAGGACGACTGGGCGCGGCAGGAGTTCGAGCACCTGCTCGGCTTCGAGCCGACGCCCCGGGTGGACGCGTGGCGCCGTACCTCCGGCATGCACAAGGTCCGCGGCCGCCGCTCGCTCGCCGCCGTCAAGCTGCTGTGGGAGGCGCGGGACGCCATCGCCCAGGAGCGCGACGTGACGCCGGGCCGGCTGATCCCCGACTCGGCGATCGTGGCCGCGGCGTCCGCGCTGCCGACCGACCGCGGAGCCCTGATGAGCACCCCCGGCTTCCACGGCCGGGGTGCCTCCCGGCACGCGAAGGACTGGCTCGCCGCACTGAAGGCGGCCGCCGAGCTGCCCGAGGAGGAGCTCCCGCACCGTACGGGCCGCAGCGACGGCCCGCCGAACCCGCGGGCCTGGGCGGACAAGGACCCCGTCGCCGCGCGGCGCCTGGAGCTGGCCCGTGCCGCGGTCGCCAGGATCGCCAAGGACAACGAGCTGCCCACCGAGAACCTGCTGACGCCGGACAGCCTGCGCCGCGTGATGTGGACACCGCCGCGGGCCCGCGAGCCGGTGGCCCTGCTGGAGGCGCTCATCGACCAGCTCCGCGCGCTCGGTGCCCGGTCGTGGCAGGTGGGACTGACGGCGCAGGCGCTGACGCAGGCCGTGCTGGACGCGGACGCCGCGGCGGCGGAGAAGGCTCAGTCGTCCGAGGGAGCGTCCGAGCGGGACGACGACCCGCCGGCCGAGGAGTCCGTGGAGCCCGAGGGCGAGCCGGACGGCGACTCCGAGGGCTGATAGCTCGGGTCGAGCACCACGCGCGACTGGTCGTCGATGTCGGTCAGCGCCGAGGACAGGTCGTCGAGCACCGGCTCGGTGAACAACGCCTCGATCCCGGCCCGGACGTTGCTCTGCAGCTTCGCCCAGTCCACGTCGATCGGCGGCGGCACGATCGACCGTTGCGCGACCGTGAACACCCGCGGGTGCGCGGGCGGCACCTGCTTCAGGAAGCCGTGGAACGCGACGTCGAGGTTGGCCGGCACCGTCGCGCCGGTCTTGGTCACCAGGTTGACCGCCTTGTCGCCGATCAGGTCGACGAGGAAGTCCGCGGCCTGCGCGACCCGGTCGCGGGGACCCTTCGCCAGGCACACGCCGGTCATCTGGCCGATCGTGGCGGAGGAGCCGAGCGACGGCATCGGCAGCACGTCGAAGTGCAGCCCGGGCGTCCCCCGCAGCACCGGTGTCAGGTCGCGGTAGCCCGCGATCATCCCGAGCTTGCCGGCCTCGAACCACTCGAGGGCCGACTTCCGCTCCAGCTGCTCGGAGCTGAGCGTGATCTTCGGGTCGCGGAGGACCTCGAGGGTGTCGCGGATCGCGTCGGTCGCGTTGCCCAGGGCGAGCGACGTCGGTTGGGTGTCGTCGTCGAACAAGTGGCCCGAGCCGGAGTAGACGAACGGCGCCAGCCCGCTCAGGGTCGGGGCGATCTCGACGCCCTTGGCGTGGGTGCCGGGCCGGCTGGCGTACTGGGCGGCGGCGCGGAACGCGTCGAGCGAGAAGCTCGAGTGGTCCTCGTTGGGCACCGGCTGCCCGCGCCTGGCCATCCGGTCGAAGTCGATCAGGTCCTTGTTGTAGTACATGACCATCGGCGAGGCCGTGTAGGGCATGCACTGGAGGTCGTCGGCCGCGGAGAAGGCGTTGATCCCCTCGCGCAGGAAGCTGTCGCTCACGTGCACGCCGCGGGCGTCCATCAGGTCCTGCAGCGGCTGGTTGCGCTCGGCTGCCATCGTCGCCGCGAGGTCGTCCTGCCGGAGGAGGAAGACGTCCGGGTCGATCTGGCCCGAGTCGATGGCGTTCATCATCGTCTCCGGGTCGGAGTAGCCCACGACGCGCACGTCGACCACGGTCGACCTCTCGTTGTAGGCGTCGACGATCTTCTGGTAGGCCCCGAGCTCCTCGTCGGAGCCCCACGTCGCGAACACCAGCGTGGCCATGGACGGCGCGCCGCTGGACGTCGGCCGGGGGTGGGGGCGTGAGTCGGAGTCGCTGGCATTGCCGATGACGATCATCCCGACGACGACGCCGATCGCCACGACGGCCATGGTCACGGCGGTGCGCCAGCCGAAGCGTCCGTATTCCGCCATGTCCGCGCGCAGTCCCCTTCGTGTACGTCGATCGACCGACGCCACCCTACCGAGGGGTAAAGCCGAGCACGTCGGGCCGGGAGCGCCTCACGGCGCGTGGCCGCTCTAGGCGGCTGAATTTGGGACCCGGGGCTGCCGCGACCCGACGTGCTCGGAGATCCACTGTAGGACCACGGGCAACAACGCGGGGGGATCCCCACACATTCCCTCGCCCGGCGTGGCTAACCCAGGCCGCGGCCCAGCTCGATGTGGGCGGCCGCCTCGAGCTGGTCGGCGAGCCCGAGCATCCGGCGTACGCCGTCGTGGCTGGTGCCCGGCAGCGACGCCCGGCCGGTCGCGACCACCCGCGCGAACGCGGCGGCACGGAACAGCACGTCGGCGAAGTCGCCGCTGGCGATCCCGCGCAGCACGTCGTCGATCATCGCCCGGAGCTCGTCCGGCCCGGGCGGGTCCGCCACCCCGGCGACGACCCGCGCGAACTCGGCTCCGCTGCGGCCCGCCTCGAACTCGCGCGCGACGCCCGCCGGGTCGGCGTACACCCAGGAGCGGAGCAGGTACAGCCGCCACAGGCACCCCGCCAGCGAGTCCGCCGGCGCTCCCGACCACACCTCGGCGATCGCCTCGATCCCCTCGGTGTCCGCCAGGTGCACCAGCCGCTCCGCGACCTCGTCGTCGCCGCGCTCCCGCGCCCCCCGCACCAGCAGCACCGCCGCCCGGTCCGCCGCCTCGCTCACCTGCGCCGGATCCCCGCCACCCACGAACGCGTCGAAGAAGTCGCCCGTCCTGGGCGACGGCCTGTGGTGGGACCGATCCGCTGTCATCCCCTCCAGCCTACGAGCCGAATCCTCACTTGTGCTGCGTCGAATCGCCTGTTGTGGCAGGTCGAACCGCCTGTTGTGGCGCGTCGAACCGCCTGTTGTGGCGCGTCGAACCGCCTGTTGTGGCAGGTCGAACCGCCTGTTGTGGCGCGTCGAACCGCCTGTTGTGACCGCGATTCACCCCAGGGCCTTGCGGATGCGTACGTCGCTGACCTTGCCGGCGGTGCCGAGCTCGGGCGCCCAGAGCGAGACGCGGTACTCCTCCAGCATCCAGCGCACCGCGCGCAGCGCGGCCGACGGCGGCCGGCCGTCGGGCAGGGCGGCGAGCCGCTGCAGGTAGGCGTCCTGCAGCGGCTGCACACGGTCGAGGCGCTCGCGGTCGCGGTGGAGCGCCGTGCCTCCGGCTCCGAGCTGCTCGCGGCGCCGCCGCATCGCCTGGAGGTAGACGGGATAGCGCCGCAGCTGCGCTGCGCCCGCCTCTCCGACGAAGCCGTCGTGGACCAGCCGGCCGAGCTGGCCCTGCAGGTCGGTCAGCGCCGGCAGCAGCGGCAGCTCCGCCCGCCCGCTGAGCGCCTTGTCGGCCTCCCGCCACGCGGCGAGGGCGCGCAGCAGCTCCGCAAGGGTCGCGCGTACGCCGTCCGCGGCCTGCGTGGAGACCCGCGCCAGCAGGTCGGCGTACTCCTCCTCGGTGCGGACCGCCCCCGCCGCATCGACCGCGTCCACGACGACGGCGCGCAGGCAGTCGCGGACGATCCCCTCGACCGAGGAGTACGGCGTCCCCGCCAGCCCGAGCTTGTCGGTCATCGACAGCCCGTCGACCACGCCCTTGGTGGGCGCGGTGCCGAGCGCGATCAGCAGCAGCCGGACCACGCCCAGCCGGTGCCGCGCGTCGCGCTCCTCGGCGGAGCCGAAGACTCCGAGGCCGACGGTCGTGCCCTCGTCGACGAGGCCGGGATAGGCCTCGACCTCGTGGCCGGCGCGGGTCCACGTCCCGGTCTCGGGGATGGTGCCGAACACCCAGGTGGTCTCGCCGCTCCGGGCGACGCCGCTGTCGGCGGCGACCTCGGCCATCGCCTCCTCGAACCGTGGCCGCAGCGGCGCCTTGAGCGCGGCGAGGTCCTTGCCGCGCGCCTGCTCCTGACCGCTCTCGTCGACGACCCGGTAGGTCGGCCGCAGGTGCGCGGGCAGCGACGCCAGGTTCCACGACTCACGCGGCACGTGCACGCCGGTCTTCGACCGGAGGTACCGCTCCAGCGCGGTCAGCAGCGGCTCGTCGCCGGCCGGCACGTTCGCAAGGAACTCCCGGGCCGTGTTCGGCGCCGGCACGAAGTTCACGCGCAGCTGCTTCGGCAGGCTGCGCAGCAGCTCGGTCACCAGCTCCTCGCGCAGGCCCGGCACGACCCACGAGAAGTCGTCGTCGTCGACACGGTTGAGCGTGGCGACCGGGATGTCGATGGTGATGCCGTCGTCCGCGGCGCCCGGCTCGAAGTGGTAGCCGATCTTGAAGCTGAGGCCCTCGCCCGCTCCCCCGACCTGCCAACGCTCCGGATAGTCGCTCTCCGTCACCTCCGCCGCCGCGTCGTGCCGCAGCATCGCCGGGTCGAAGGTGAGCAGGTCGGGCCGCTCGCGCCGCACCTGCTTCCACCACTGGTCGAAGTGCGCGCCACTGACCACCTCGGGACCCACGCGGGCGTCGTAGAAGTCGAACAGCGTGTGCTCGTCGACGACCAGGTCGCGACGGCGGGCGCGGTGCTCGAGCTCCTCGGCCTGCTCGAGCAGCTTGCGGTTGTCGTGGAAGAACCGGTGCCGGGTGGACCATTCGCCGTACACCAGCGCGTGCCGGATGAAGATCTCCCGGGACAGCTCCCGGTCGACCTTCCCGAACGAGACCAGCCGGTCCGCGACGAGCGGTACGCCGTACAGCGTCACCCGCTCGTGCGCGACCACCGACTGCCGCTTCCGCGACCAGTGCGGCTCGCTGTAGGTCCGCTTCACGAGGTGCCCGCCCAGCCGCTCGGCCCACGCCGGCTCGATCGCGGCGTTCTGCCGCGCCCAGAGCCGGCCGGTCTCGACCAGCTCGGCGGCCATGACGTACGGCGGGTTCTTCCGCGCCAGGCCGCTGCCGGGGAAGATCGCGAACTTCGTCCCGCGTGCGCCGAGGTACTCCCGCGGCCCCGGCCGCCGCTCCTTGCCCTTGGCGCCCGGCTTGGGCTTCTCCCGCTCCTCGAGCACCCCGATGTGCGACAGCAGGCCGGACAGCAGCGCCTGGTGGATCCCGTCCGCGTCGTACGGCGCGGACGTCGGTCCGCTGCCATCGGACGGTGGTCGAGTAGCCCGCGAGGGACGAGCGGGCGTATCGAGACCCTCCATGCGCAGATTGATCTCCTTGCACACCTGGCGCAGCTGGCCCTCGAGCTCCTGCCACTCCCGGACCCGCAGGTAGTGCAGGTACTCCCGCTTGCACATCCGCCGGAACGCGCTGCCCGACAGCTCCCGCTGCTGGCCACGCAGGTAGCGCCACAGGTTCAGCCAGGTCAGGAAGTCCGACCCCTCGGCCTTGAACCGCGCGTGCGCCTGGTCGGCCTTCGCCTGCTCCGCCGGTTGGTCCGCGCCCGGTCGCTCCCGCGGGTCCTGCACCGAGAGCGCCGCGACGATGACGAGTACGTCGCGCACGCACCCCAGCCGCTCCGCCTCGATCAGCATCCGCCCCAGCCGCGGGTCGACCGGCAGCCTCGCCAGCCGCTCCCCCACCTTCGTCAGCACCGCCGAGTCGGCAGAAACTCGGCGCCGAGTCGGCTCAAGCTTGAGCCGACTCGGCGCGTCGGTGCCGAGTTTCTGCCGACTCGGCGCGGGTCGGACAGCGCCGAGCTCCTCGAGCAGCTGGTTGCCGGCCTGCACGTTGCGCCGGTCCGGCGGCTCGACGAAGGGGAACCGCGCGATGTCACCCAGGCCGAGCGCGGTCATCTGCAGGATCACCGACGTGAGGTTCGTGCGCAGGATCTCGGGCTCGGTGAACTCCGGTCGGCTCTCGAAGTCCTCCTCGGAGTAGAGCCGGATCGCCACGCCGGCCGCCACCCGACCGCACCGACCGGACCGCTGGCTGGCCGACGCCTGGCTGATCGCCTCGATCGGCAGCCGCTGCACCTTGGTCCGCGAGGAGTACCGCGAGATCCGCGCGACGCCCGTGTCGACGACGTACCGGATGCCCGGCACGGTCAGCGACGTCTCCGCCACGTTGGTGGCGAGCACGACGCGGCGCCGGGAGTTCTTCGCTGGCGCGAACACGCGGTGCTGCTCTGCGGCGGAAAGCCTGCTGTAGAGCGGGAGTACGTCGATCCCGCGCGGGCCCTGCGTCAGCTCGCCAAGCGCCTCCGCCGTGTCCCGGATCTCCCGCTCACCCGGCAGGAACACCAGTACGTCGCCCGCGCCCTCGGCGGACAGCTCCTTGACGGCCTCGACGATCGCCTCGGTCTGGTCGCGGACGACCGGCTCGCCCTCCTCGTCGGCCTCGGGCAGCTCGACGAGCGGCCGGTAGCGGATCTCGACCGGGTATGTCCGTCCGGAGACCTCGACGATGGGAGCCGGCTTGCCGTCGCGGTCCGCGAAGTGCTCGGCGAACCTCTCGGGGTCGATCGTCGCCGAGGTGATGATCAGCTTGAGGTCGGGGCGCTTCGGCAGCAGCTGCTTGAGGTAGCCGAGCAGGAAGTCGATGTTGAGGCTCCGCTCGTGCGCCTCGTCGATGATGATCGTGTCGTAGCGCCGCAGCATCCGGTCGCGCTGCAGCTCGGCGAGCAGGATGCCGTCCGTCATCACCTTGACCTGCGAGCGCCTCGACGTACGGTCCGTGAACCGCACCTGGTAGCCGACGGTCTCGCCCAGCTCGGTCCCGAGCTCCTCGGCGATCCGCTCCGCCACCGCCCGCGCCGCGATCCGCCGCGGCTGGGTGTGCCCGATCATCCGCGGCCGCGCGTCCCGGCCGTCCTTCGACGGCGCCCCACGGCCCAGCTCCAGGCAGATCTTCGGCAGCTGGGTGGTCTTCCCCGACCCGGTCTCCCCCGCGACGATCACGACCTGGTGGTCCCGGATCGCCGCCGCGATGTCGTCACGACGGGCACTGACCGGCAGGTCGGGCGGGTAGGAGATCTTCACGGCAAGCCCATTGTCCCAGGGCCGCAATTCTCCCTGCCAGCCGTTATCCCGCCGAGCCCACTTGTGTCGCGCTTTCGGGATTTGGAGTTCGCGTACGTTAGCGTGGAGATTGTCAGACAATCTCTTGCGGAGACATCAGCGCGGACAGCCAGAGGAGGCGACATGAGCATCACGACCGACACCACGTCGATGGAGTCGAAAGGCGGGGCGACCCCGGCCGAGGTCCTGCGGGCCGAGGCGCGGACGGCGCACAACTACCACCCGCTGCCGGTGGTGCTCGCCCAGGCCGAGGGCGCCTGGATGACCGACATCGACGGTCGCCGGTTCCTCGACATGCTCGCCGGCTACTCCGCCCTCAACTTCGGCCACGGCCACCCGCGGCTCATCGCCGCCGCGCACGCCCAGCTCGACAGGCTGACGCTGACCAGCCGCGCGTTCGTGCACGACGCGTTCGCCGACTTCACCGCCGGCCTCGGCGACCTGTGCGGCAAGGAGCTCGTGCTGCCGATGAACACCGGCGCCGAGGCGGTCGAGACCGCGATCAAGGTCAGCCGGAAGTGGGGCTACGACGTCAAGGGCGTCGCCGCCGACTCGGCGCGGATCATCGTCGCGGCCGGCAACTTCCACGGCCGTACGACGACCATCGTCGGCTTCTCCGACGACCCGGACGCCCGCGACGGCTTCGGGCCGTTCGCGCCCGGCTTCGACCAGGTGGCGTACGGCGACCTGGCGGCCCTCGAGGCTGCCATCACGCCCGACACGGTGGCCGTCCTCATCGAGCCGATCCAGGGCGAGGCCGGCGTGCTGATCCCGCCGGACGGCTACCTCCGCGGCGTCCGTGAGATCTGCACCCGCCACAACGTGCTCTTCGTCGCCGACGAGATCCAGGCGGGCCTGGGCCGCACCGGCCGCACGTTCGCCTGCGACCACGAGGACGTCGTGCCGGACCTCTACGTCCTCGGCAAGGCACTGGGCGGCGGCGTCGTCCCGGTCTCGGCCGTGGTCGGCGACCGCGAGGTGCTCGGCGTGCTGAAGCCGGGCCAGCACGGTTCGACGTTCGGCGGGAACCCCCTCGCGTGCGCGGTCGGCTCCGAGGTCGTCGCGATGCTGGCCTCCGGCGAGTACCAGTCCCGCGCGGCCGAGCTCGGCCTGGTGCTGCGCGAGCGGCTCGACGCGATGATCGACAAGGGCGTGGTCGCCGTGCGCTCGCGCGGCCTGTGGGCCGGCATCGACATCGACCCGGCCATCGGCAGCGGCCGCGAGGTGTGCGAGCGGCTGATGGCGCGCGGTGTCCTCGCCAAGGACACCCACGGCTCCACGATCCGCCTCGCTCCCCCGCTGGTCATCTCGGCGGAGGACCTGCAGTGGGGCCTCGACCAGCTGGCGGCCGTCCTCGCCTGACGGCTTCGACCGTCTGGCGCCCCAGCAGCGGGGTACCGCTGCGGTGCGGGATCGACTGCATCCCGCACCGAGGGGGCGTGACCAATGGGACGAGGCGGCGGCTTGATCGGCGTCATCGTCGTGATCTGGCTGATCATCGGCGTGATCGCGGCAGCACAGCGGGGCTACTTCGGCAGCGACCAGGACGTGTCCTGCAAGACGTTCGGCGACACGGCGCTGACGATCGTGGCGGGCCCGCTCAACTATGTCGGCGTGAACCCCAAGATCCACTGCACGACACCGAAGCCCTCCAAGTAGGCAGGGCCGCCACCGCGGCCGCCGTCACGGCAGCGTGAAGGCCGGGTCGGCCGCGGTCTCGAACAGGTCGTCGGGCGAAAACGGGAACCCGGCGATGCCGGTCAGCGAGTTGTTCCCGAACAGCTCGTCGGCGGACAGGGCGACCGTCAGGCCGTCGGTGCGCTGTACGGCGACCGCGAAGCCGCCGTCGTACTTCACCGACCACGCCTTCGTCGCGCCGGGAACGTCCACGGCGGGCATCCAGCCGTCGTGCGCGAGGTGGACCTGCGCGTTCCGCCAGCTCGTGGTGACCTCCACCTGGACCTCGCCGAGGCCGTCCTGCCCGGGCACCGACCACCCGACCTTGGTGCCGAGCCCCGACATGCCGCAGGCCGCTCCGCTGCTCTGCACGTTGGTCGCCCGCGGATCGAGGTGCTCGCCGGCCGGGTCGAGGTGCTGGGCGACGATGTCGCGGTAGGCCTGCACCGTCGGCAGCAGCTTGCGGTAGCTCTGCATCTGGTCGCGCAGCTGCCGCCGCGCGTTGCCCACCGAATCCGGCAGACAGCCGTCCGGGTCGGCCGACAGAGACGTCGGCGTGCTCGAGGGCGTGTCACTCGCCTCCTGCACGACACTCGAGCCGCCCGCGGGTCCGAGCTCGTCGGACCGTTCGTTCCCGCCCCCCAGCAGTACGGCGCCCGCCAGCACACCGGCTGCGACCGCAGCCGCGACACCGGCCGGCGCCAGCCACCGCCACGACCGCGACGACGAGCCGGGGTCGTCGCGCGCCACCGCCTCCAGCAGCTCGGCTCGGAGCCGCGCCCTGGTGGCATCGTCCAGCGGCCGCTCGGCCGGTACCCGCTCGTCCATCACGCCTCCTCCTGACCCAGCAGCCCGGCCAGCCGCGACCGCGACCGCGACATCCGGCTCCGCACCGTCCCGACCGCGACGCCGAGCGCCGCGGCCGCCTGGGCGTAGGTCAGTCCGTCCCACGCCACGAGCATCAGCACCTCACGGTCCGCGCGGGACAGCCCGTCCATCGCCTCCAGCACCTGCCCCATCCGCTGCTCGTCGTCGACCCGGCCGGCCACCTCGTCGCTGGGGTCGTGCGCGGCGATGCCCTCGACGACGGTGAGCTTCGCCCGCAGCAGCGACTGGCGCCGGGCGGACCGCACCGTGTTGCGGCAGACGTTCGTCGCCACCGCGCACAGCCACGGCAGCAGATCGCCGTCGTACGCCGTCGCGCGGTCGCGGATCCGCCACACCTCCAGGAAGGTGGCCGCCATCGCGTCCTCGGCCATCGACCACGAGGCCGTCCGGCGGAAGCACGCGTTGTAGACGCGGTCGGCGTACTGGTCGAAGACCGCCGCCATCGCGTCCCGGTCCCCGGCACGCAGCCGCGCGACGAGCTCCTCGTCGGTCATCCGCACCGCCTCGTCGATCCCGCGCTCACCGGCCCTCACACGGTGTCATGTCCGGGACCGCGCGGGCGGTTCCCCAGCCGTGGACCGTCAGGCGAGGATCGCGAGCACGGCGGGCAGCGAGCCCGCGATGACGCGCAGCAGGTCGTCGCGGCTCAGCACCGAGGGGTCGTCGCACCAGGTGAGCGTCAGCTCCTCGGTCATCGCCTGCCAGCCGCGGATCAGCGCCCGGTTGGCCGGGGTGTCGGCGATCAGCAGGCTCTGGGTGTCCTCCTCGAAGAACCGGGTGCCCAGTGCGTCGAAGGTCGTGTCGTAGATCGCCCGCAGCGCGTCGTTGCCGCCGGCGGCTGCGCGGACGAGCGAGGCGTAGCCGGCCCGGTTCGCGGCGACGTAGTCGACGTACGCCTCCATCGAGGCCTGCAGCCGCTCCAACGGCTCACCCTCCGAGGGCGGGGCGGTCTGCGCGTAGAGGTCGTCCGCCGCACGCTGCACGACGGCCTCGTAGAACCCCTGCTTGCCACCGAAGTAGTGGTAGAGCAGCCCGCGCGAGATCCCGGCGGCCTCCGCGAGGAGGTCGATCGAGAGCTCCTCGAGCGAGTGGTCCGCGAGCATCCGGACGCCCAGCTCGAGCAGCTGCTCGCGGCGCTCATCGGGTGAGAGCCGGGTCCGAGCGGGTGTGGTCGCGGTCACGACGGACAGTCTATTGACACTTGTTCAATAAGTCCATACCGTCATCCGCATGGCCACCAAGACCACTCCCACGCTCGTCGACCACCTGGTCGTCGGCGCCGGCTTCGCGGGCCTCTGCGCCGCGATCAAGCTCGACGAGGCCGGCGAGACCGACTTCGTCGTGATCGAGAAGGACAGCGACGTCGGCGGCACCTGGTTCGCCAACACCTACCCCGGAGCCGCGTGCGACGTGCCGAGCCAGCTCTACTCGTTCTCGTTCGCGCTGAACCCGGACTGGTCCTCGCACTACTCGCCGCAGCCGGAGATCCTCGCCTACATCAAGCGGGTGGCGCGCGACTCCGGCACCCTCGACCGGTTCGTCTTCGACACGTTGGTGCTCGACGCGCGCTGGGACGACGGCCAGAGCCGCTGGCTGGTCAGCACCAGCGCCGGTGAGTACGCCGCCCGCACGCTCATCGCCGGCTCGGGTGGCCTGTCCGAGCCCCGCATGCCGGAGATCGACGGCATCGAGGGCTTCCAGGGCGAGGTCTTCCACTCCGCCCGCTGGAACCACGACGTCGACCTCACCGGCAAGCGGGTGGCCATCATCGGCACCGGCGCCTCGGCGATCCAGATCGTCCCCGAGCTGCAGAGGGTCGTCGGTCACCTCGACGTCTACCAGCGCACGCCGAACTGGGTGATCCCGCGCAACGAGCGGAAGTACACCGGCGTCGAGAAGGAGCTCTTCCGCCGCGTGCCCGCCACCCAGCGCGCCGTCCGCGCCGGCATCTACGCCACGCTCGAGTCCCGGGCGCCCGCCTTCACCCGCTTCCCCGGCCTGATGCGCGCGGTCGAGGGCCAGGTCAAGAAGCAGATCGCCAAGGCGATCGACGACCCCGAGCTGCGCGAGAAGGTCACGCCGACCTACCGGGCCGGCTGCAAGCGGATCCTGATCTCCAACGCGTGGTACCCCGCGCTCGCCCAGGACAACGTCGAGCTCGTCACCGACCCGATCACGAAGGTCACCGCGGACGCGGTCGTCACCGCCGACGGCACCGAGCGGCCGATCGACGTACTCGTGGTCGCGACCGGCTTCTACGTCACCGAGCCGCCGATGGCCCAGCACGTCACCGGGCGCGACGGGCGGACCCTCGCCGACGTCTGGGGCGAGCACGGCATGGCCGGCTACAAGGGCACCACGGTCAGCGGCTTCCCCAACTACTTCCAGATCGTCGGTCCCAACACCGCGCTGGGGCACTCCTCGATGATCTTCATCATCGAGTCCCAGGTCCGCTACATCGTCGACGCGGCGCGGACCCTGCGCGAGCAGGGCCTGGCCGCCGTCGAGCCGACCGCCGAGGCCCAGCAGGAGTGGACCGAGGCCATGCGCGAGCGGATGAAGCCGACGGTCTGGATGACCGGCGGCTGCGCGAGCTGGTACCTCGACAAGTTCGGAAACAACACCACCCTCTGGCCCGGCCAGACCTTCAGGTTCCGCCAGCTGCTGTCCAGTTTCGACGTCGACAAGTACGACGTCGCGCCCCTCACCGAGAAGGAGTCCGTCCCCGCATGAAGACACTCAACGACAAGGTCGTCGTCATCACCGGAGCCGGCTCCGGCATCGGCCGCGCCCTCGCGGTGAACTGCGCCAAGCGGGGCTCGCTCCTCGCTCTCTCCGACGTCGACGAGGCCGGGCTCGCCGAGACCGTCGACCTGGTCAAGCAGGCCGGCGCCAAGGAGGTCCGCTCGGACCGCCTCGACGTCGCCGACCGCGCCGCGTTCCAGACCTACGCCACCGCCGTGGCGGAGCAGTTCGGCCGGGTCAACGTGATCGTCAACAACGCGGGCGTCGCGCTCGCCGGCGACCTCAACGACCTGTCCTACAAGGACATGGACTGGATCATCGGCGTCAACTTCTGGGGCGTCGTGCACGGCACCAAGGAGTTCCTCCCGCACCTGATCGCCTCCGGCGACGGCCACGTCGTCAACCTGTCCTCGCTGTTCGGCCTGCTCGCGATGCCCGGCCAGAGCGCCTACAACGCGACCAAGTTCGCCGTACGCGGCATGACCGAGGCGCTCCGCGAGGAGATGCTGATCGCCGGGCACAACGTCGGCGTCACCGCCGTCCACCCCGGCGGCATCAAGACCGCGATCGCCCGCAACGCCCGCGTCTCCGAGCACGAGGACAAGGCCGCCACCGCGAAGCTGTTCGACGAGAAGCTCGCCCGGATGAGCCCCGAGCGCGCCGCCGAGATCATCGTCAAGGGCATCCTCAAGAACCAGGCCCGCGTCCTCGTCGGCATCGACGCCCACGCCCTGCACAACTTCCAGAAGTTCACCGGCTCGCGCTACGAGGACGTCATCGCGACGGTGTCCAAGCGGGTGCTGCCGAACAAGAAGGTCGTCTGAGCGGCCGGCGGGCGCTGCTGCAACTCAGTGTTATGACCACTCCCTGAGTTACCCCTCCGCTCGCGCGGCGCCCGCTCAGCGGTGCCGGCGGAACCGGGTGACGCCGACCAGCCGCGGGCCGGCGAGCCGGGTCTCGACCCGGCGCGCCTCGCGCTTGACCGGCTGGGCGACGTACTCGCCGAGGATCACCCCGGCGGCCAGGGCGGTGGCGGTCGAGGCGGCGGTGACCATCGACAGCAGGCCCTCGGCGACGGCGGGGTGCCCGGTCGCGGTGAGCAGGGCCAGACCGCGGTAGATCGACAGACCCGGCAGCATCGGCACGACCGCGGGCACGACGATCACGAACGGCGGCACCCGCAGTCGCGACGCGACCGCATAGCTCACCAGGCCGACGACGAAGGCCGCGACGCCGACCGACCAGGGGCGCCCGAAGTCCTGCAGCGCGATCGTCTCGCTGATCGCGAGCGCGAAGCCGGACAGCAGGCCGATCGGGATCAGGGACCGCATGGGGGCGTACGACGCGTAGGCGAACGCCGCCGCGCCGACGGCGGCCCCGCCGGCCGCGACGCTCACCCCGACCAGGTCGGTGCGCGCCGGCACCAGGACCGGGAGGTCGAACCCGAGGGTCGCGGCGAGGCTGAAGCCGCCGCTGACGCCCGCGATGATGCCGCCGGTGGCGAGCAGTGCCTCGAGCACCCGCGCGCCGCCGGTGAGGTAGAACCCCGAGAGGGCGTCCTGGATGGCACCCATGAAGCCGATCCCGGCCAGCAGCATGATGATGTTCGCGCTGACCACGAGCGAGGCGTCCATGTGCACGAACGACTCCGTCAGCTTGGTCGCCACGGCGGCGAGGATCGTCGCGACGCCGCCGCCGGCGATCTGCTGGTAGAAGAACGGCAGCCGGCGCTTCGACATCGCGAGCTGGAGCCGGTCGATCGAGACGGCCGCGACGAACGCGACCACGACGACCGCCACCGAGCCACCCAGCTGGAGGCCGGTGCCGGCGCACATCAGGCCCCACCCGGCGCTCGCCGCCCACCGCGGCCGGGCGTGGCCCGACGAGGCGATGCGGGCCACCCTCGCGCGGGCGGTCTGCATGTCGGCACGACCCGCCACGATGTCGCGGACCAGGTGGTCGACCCGGGTCAGGTCCTCGTAGTCGATGTCGCGCTGCATGACCTGGCGCATCTGGAAGACCGGCAGCTCGTCGGCGTGCTGGGCGGTCATCGACAGCGACGTGAACGTCACGTCGACCTGGGGGTTGCGCACGTCCAGCGCCTGCGCGACCACCCGCATCGTCGCGGTCACGTCGGCAGCCCCCGCCCCGGAGGAGAGCAGCACCTCCCCGATCCGCAGGCACAGATCGAGGGTCTGGGCGAGCCGGCGCGATTCGTCCATGCTCCCGATGCTCGCAGAGTTCTGGTAGACAGCGGTACGTGGCTCCCGGCGATCCGATCCGCGTCGAGATGACGAAGTGGGAAGGCCGCCCGCACTGGGAGTACGACGGCGTCTACCTCGGCGCGGACGAGCACGGCGAGTGGCTCGGCTTCCGCGTCGGGACCTTCTATCGCCGGCCCGGGATGGAGTTCGTCGCCACCTTCAGCGGCGTCATGCTGGTCCCGGCCGGCGGGGCGGCGCACCTCGCGGCGTTCAACGACCAGGCCGCGAAGGCGGCGATCTACGTGGACATGGCGACGCCCGCCGCCTGGGACGGGCGCGTCCTCCGGTCGGTCGACCTCGACCTGGACGTGGTCAAGCTGCAGGACGGCACCGTGTACGTCGACGACGAGGACGAGTTCGCCGAGCACACGGTCGAGTACGGCTACCCCGCCGACGTGGTCGCGATGGCGGAGGCGTCCGCGCGGGAGGTGTTCGCCGCGGTGCGGGCGGGCGTCACGCCGTACGACGGGACCGCGGAGCGGTGGCTGCGCGAGCTGCAGGTTTCCCAAGGGATGTAGCGAAACCCGCGCCCCCCACGTCGTACAACCACTGGGAGGCGCACACTTCGCTGCATCCCTTGGGGAACCTGCAAGCCTCAGCGGGGCGGCGGGAGAGCGTCGGTCGCCTCCAGCTGCTCCATCCCCGTGACGAGCAGCAGGTCGACGACGATCGAGCGCAGCTGCGCGAGGATCGCCTCGCCGGTGAGCTCGCGCGTCCGTTCCACCAGCCCGGTCGCCTGCCCGACCTCCAGCACCTTCTCGCGAGCGGCGACCGGCATCCGGTTCGCGGCCAGCTCGTCGGCGACCGCGTCGACGGCGATCGCGAGGTCGGCCGCGAGATCGGCGTACGACGACGGCACCTCACGGTGCCGGTACGCCGACACGGCCGTCTGACGCACGAGCACCCGGGTGCTGCGCAGCGCGCGGTCCAGCGGGTCGACCAGCTCGACCATCCGGCGCAGCGGCTCGCGGTGCCGCGCACGGAAAGGCGAGGACGTCACGACCGACATCCCCTCCGAGGCCGCCGCCTGGAGCTCCCGGATCATCCGGTCGGTCGAGCGGGCGTCGGCGAGCAGGTCCAGCGCGACGTCCGGGTCGCCGTCGACCATCACGTGGCTTGCGGCGCGCAGCAGCTCGGCGATCTTCCGGGCGACCCCGGCCGCCTGCTCGCGCGGTCGGCGCAGTGGCGCGGCGGGCACCACGGCGGCCGCGACCAGCGCGACCCCGCCGCCGATGAGGGCGTCGGTCCACCGCGTGAACGCCGCGCCCTGGCCGGGGATCAGTGTCGCGACGACGATCGACTGCACGGCGGCCTGGTTGACGAACAGCACGCCCGCGTCGAGCACCAGGGCTGTCGACATCGCCAGCGCGACGATCAGGGTCAGCTGCCAGGGACCCGACCCGATCCACAGCACCAGCAGGTCCGCGACGAACACCCCGATCGCGACGCCGATGGTGATCTCGACGACCCGGCGCAGCCGCTGGCCGAAGGACGTGCCGAGCGCGACCACCGCGGCCACCGGCGCGAAGAACGGCCGGGTGTGGTCGAGCAGGTCGGCGGCGATCCACCAGGCCACACCCGCGGCGATCGCGCACTGCGCGACGGCGAAGGACTTGCCGCGCCAGCGCGCGAGCCGTCCGCCGACCGACAGGCGGCTCCGCTCCCACATCCGGTCGAGCGGCGCCTCCACCCACCTATCGTCGCAGACGCCTAGAGGAGGGAGTTCGGCTGGAACGTGGGTCGGCGGTCGACGTCCTCGCGGGTCGGCCGGACGAACTCGAAGCCGGCCGTGTTCACCGCCTGCCACTCCGGGTCGGCGCCGTCGACGCGGAGCAGGTCATCGGCGCAGGTGGCGTGCAGCGGGGGTGCGTGAAACGCGTTGCGGCCGATCTCCGTGGGCGTGCCCACGAAGACGACGGGCCGACCCAGGGACTCAGCGCAGACCCCACAGATCCGGCTGAGCGCGCACTGGGTGACCCGCCGTCCGACCAGGTCGCCGAGACCCCCGCCGGGGGCGGGGTCCCAGGCGAAGGGCGTGTCCAGCCCGGCGGGGAGCCTCATCCACGAGCCTCCGAGTGCGAGCGGGACCACCCTCCGAGCTCGGTACGACGCGACGGGCGCTCCTGGTCGGACTTCCGCCGTCGGTCGTGCGGAGGCGTTGGCGCCTCCGGCTGGTCGCTCTTGGTCATCTTGTTCGGCAGCGACAGCTTCATGATGGTGCGCAGCGCCTGGCCGTACTGCTTGTAGAGCGGACCGGTCGTGTAGGGGATGTCGTACTTGGCGGCCAGCGCCTGGACCCGCTCGGAGATCTCCGGATAGCGGTTGCTCGGCAGGTCCGGGAAGAGGTGGTGCTCGATCTGGTAGCCGAGGCTGCCCGAGATGATGTGCAGCAGCCTGCTCCCCTCGAAGTTCGCCGAGCCGAGGATCTGCCGCAGGTACCACTCGGACCTGGACTCGTCCTCGATCTCCTCCTCGGTGAAGTGCACCGCCCCGTCGGGGAAGTGCCCGCAGAAGATGATCATGTAGGACCACAAGTTCCGCATGATGTTGGCAGTGACGTTGGCGGTCAGCGCCGTCTTCCACTGCTTGCCCGCCAGTGCGGGGTAGACCACGTAGTCCTTGATGACCTGGTTGCGACCCTTGCGGAAGATCTGCTTGAGCTGCCGCTTCATCTCCTTCGGGTCCTTCTCGCCCTTGCGGATCCGCTCGATGTCGAGGTCGTGGAGAGCGACTCCCCACTCGAAGAGCGTCGCGAGCAGGCTGTTGTAGATCGGCTGCCCGAGGTTGTAGGGCGACCACTTCTGCTCGCGGGCCATCCGCAGGATGCCGTAGCCGATGTCGTTGTCGTAGCCGAGCACGTTCGTGAACTGGTGGTGGACGTAGTTGTGCGAGTGCTTCCACTGCTCGGCCGGCTGCGCGGTGTCCCACTCCCAGTTGGAGGAGTGGATCTCCGGGTCGTTCATCCAGTCCCACTGGCCGTGCATCACGTTGTGGCCGATCTCCATGTTCTCGAGGATCTTGCCCATCCCCAGGAGACCTGCGCCCAGTACCCAGGCGGGCTTCCGCGTCTGCTTCATCTGCGTGCCGGCGATCAGCGTGACCCGGCCGGCGGCCATGAGCCCCCGCTGGATCCTGATCATCCGGTTGATGTACGCCGCATCCGACGCGCCGCGTGACTCCTCGATCTCACTGCGGATCTGGTCGAGCTCACGACCGATCTGCTCCACCTCGTCATCGGTGAGGTGTGTGTACTCCCGGACGTCCGAGATCGCCATGTGTGTTCTCCTTCGTCGTCAGATGTCGAGCGTGCACTCGCCGACGGCGGCGGTCACGCAGGTCTGCACGGGTTCGTTGGGACTGTCGTACTCGTCGCCGTTGCGCAGGTCGCGCACCTTGCCTTTGAGCAGGGTCAGCGTGCAGGTGTGGCAGATGCCCATCCGGCAGCCGTAGGGCATGCCGATGCCGGCCTCCTCGCCAGCCTCGAGGACGGTCGTGGCGCCGTCGGCCTCGATGGTCTTGCCCGAGTTCTGGAACGTGATGGTCCCGCCCTCGCCGCCCTCGCCGCCGAGCTCGAGCGAGAACCGCTCCAGGTGCAGGTTGTCCTCGAGCTCGTTGGACTCGAAGTGCTCGGTGATGGCGTCGAGCATCGGACCGGGACCGCACGCGTAGGTCTGTCGCTCGCGCCAGTCGGGGCAGATCTCGTCGAGGGCGGCCATCTCGAGCATGCCGTCGACGTCGGTGGCCAGCCGGTGCAGGGTCAGGCCGTCGTGCTTCTGCTCGAGCTCGTCGAGCTCGTCCCTGAAGATCATCCGATCCTCGGTCGGCGAGGAGTAGTGCATGACCACGTCGGGCATCTGGCCGCGCCGGTCGAGCGTGCGGAGCATCGCCATGACCGGGGTGATCCCGCTCCCGCCGACGAGGAACAGCATCTTGTCCGGCGGCGGGTCCGGCAGCACGAACTCGCCCTCGGGAAGCGCCAGCCGGACGATCGTGCCCGGCGCCAGCCCGTTGACCAGGTGGCTGGACAGCTTGCCCTCCGGCATCGCCCGGACCGTGATGGAGATGGTCCGGCCGCTGCGATGTGGCGGCGAGCTCACGGAGTAGGAGCGCCACTGGAACCGCCCCTCGACCTGGACGCCGATGCCGACGTACTGGCCGGGTTTGTGGTCGTAGCGCCAGCCCCACCCGGGCCGGATGACCAGGGTGGCGGCGTCGTCGGTCTCGGGGATCACTTTCTCGATCCGCCCACGGAGCTCGCGTTCGCTCCACAGCGGATTCAAGAGACGCAGGTAGTCGTCCGGGTGCAGGGGCGTGGTCAGCTTGGAGCCGGCCCGCCTGACCCGTTCCCAGGGAATGGTGCTGGCCATGAACACCAGAGAACAATTGTTCACTGGACAGTTCAAGACGGTTGATCGTCCGGACGATGGGTAGGCCGCCGCTCCGTCCGCGATGTGGAACGCTGGAGCCGTGCGGATCGACTTCCGGGGCTCACCCGAGCCGACGCTCGGCGTCGAGTGGGAGCTGGCGCTCGTCGACCGGCGCACGCGCGACCTCCGCAACGACGCTGCCCACCTCTTCGCGCGGGCGAAGGCGCGGATGCCCGACCCGAACCGGCTGCACAAGGAGCTGCTCAAGAACACCGTCGAGCTGGTGACCCGGGTCTGCCACACGGTGCCGGAGGCGATGGCGGACCTGCGCGAGACGCTCGGGTACGTCGTCCCCGCGTGCGACGAGCTCGACCTCGACCTGTACGGCGCCGGGACCCACCCGTTCGCGAAGTGGGACGGCCAGCAGCTCACCGAGGGCCACCGCTACGAGGAGCTGATCAACCGCACCCAGTGGTGGGGGCGGCAGATGCTGATCTGGGGCGTGCACGTGCACGTCGGCATGCCGGCCGAGGAGCGGGTGATGCCGGTGCTGTCGGCCCTGCTCACCTACTACCCGCACCTGCAGGCGCTCTCGGCGTCCTCGCCGATCTGGGCGGGTGTCGACACCGGGTACGCCTCCAACCGGGCGCTGATGTTCCAGCAGCTGCCGACGGCCGGGCTGCCGTTCCAGTTCCAGGCGTGGGACGAGTTCGAGCGGTTCGTCGAGGACCAGCTGACGACCGGCGTGATCGACGAGCTGTCCGAGATCCGCTGGGACGTGCGGCCGGCCGTCACCCACGGGACCCTGGAGAACCGGGTCTGCGACGGCGTCTCCACGTTCGCCGACCTCGGCAGCCTGGTCGCGCTGATGCACTGCCTCGTCGTGTGGCTCGACGAGCGGTGCGCCGCGGGCGAGACGCTCCCGACGATGCCGCCGTGGCACGTGCAGGAGAACAAGTGGCGGGCCGCGCGGTACGGCGTCGACGCCATCGTGATCCTCGACGCCCAGAGCAACGAGCGCCTCGTGACCGAGGACCTCGCCGAGCTCGTCGAGAAGCTGGCCCCCGTCGCCGACCGGCTCGGGTGCGCCGAGGAGCTGGCCGGCGTGCTGCAGATCCCCGTCCGCGGGGCGTCCTACCAGCGGCAGCGCGCGATCGCCGAGCGCACCGGTGGCGACCTGGTCGCCGTGGTCGACTCCGTCGTGCAGGAATTGAGGGCAGAGCTCCGATAGGTCTCGTGACGGTCGCTTCGCGACCTCCTCGACCACCGGTCAGTAGCCGCCCTCGGGCTCCACCATCTCCAGCCGTACGCCGAGCAGGCGCACCGGGCGGTCCTTCTCCACGCGGTCGAGCAGCGCGACGGCCTCCGCGGCCAGCACGTCGGGGTCGAGGGTCGGCTCGGCGAGCTTGTGGATCCGGGTGAGCGTGATGAACGGGCGGAACCGGATCTTGAGGCCGACCCGGGTCACCGCACGGCCCTCGGCGACGACGTCCTCGGTCACGCGGCGAGCGATCCGGGCCGTCTCGCGCTCGACGTCGGCCCAGTCGGCCAGGTCCTGCTGGAAGGTCTCCTCGCGACCGTGGCCGCGCGGCACCCACGGCGTCGCGTCGACCGGGCTCGGGTCCACGCCCCGGCCGCGGCGGCGCAGCCACGGGCCGGTCGTCGGTCCGATCTGCTCCGCGAGCACCTGCGCATCGGACCGAGCGAGCTCCTCGACGGTGCGGATCCCGAGCAGCTCCAGCCGTGCCGCGGTCCGCGCGCCGATGCCCCACAGGGCGGTCGTCGGACGCGAGCCCATCTCGTCGTACCAGCGCTCCGAGGAGATCCGGTAGACCCCCGTCCCCGTGGTCCCGACGTTCGACTCCGGCGTGCGCTCGGGGGCGGCGGCGCCACTGACCTTCTGCTTCGCGAAGCCCGTGGCGAGCTTGGCCTGCAGCTTGTTGTCCCCGATGCCGACCGCGGAGGTGAGGCTGGTGGCGTCGAGCACCGCCTGCCGGACCCGCTCGGCGAACGTCTCCGGCTCCTCGCCGTCCTCCGCACCCGGCCCCGCGGCGAGGAACGCCTCGTCCCAGCCGAGCACCTCGAGCACGACCGGCACGCCACCCCACTCCAGCGACCGCAGCACCTCCATCACCTCGGCCGACGCCGCGTCGTACGCCTCCTTGTCGACCGGCAGGAACACCGCGTCCGGGCACTTCCGGAGCGCGACCCGCAGCGGCATCCCGGATCCGACACCGGCCGCCCGTGCCTCGTAGGACGCGGTCGCGACGACCCCGCGCTCGGTCGGGTCGCCGCGGCCGCCGACCACCACGGGCCGCCCGGCCAGCTCGGGGCGCCGCCGTACCTCGACCGCCGCGATGAACTGGTCGAGGTCGACGTGCAGGACCAGCGCATCCGGGTCCGTCATGCCCCCGATCGTGTCAGGTTCAGTCGGTCGCCTCCTCCAGCAGCGCCTTGTAGTAGTGGATCGTCTGGTGCATGTCGGCGAGGTCGTAGTACCAGGTGCGGACCTGGGTGCGGCACTTCACGCGGTCGACCTGCTCGTCGTACTCCGTGCACTCGGCCAGCGCCTCGCTGTCGGTCGGCGGGAAGTCGCTGGTGCCGTCGAAGTAGTGGATCCCGAAGCCGTTGGCGGCGTCGCCCGAGACGCGCACGATGGTCTTGCGCGGGGGGTCGTGGATCTTGGCGGCGGGCGACGGGCTGCCGGACGCACCGCCCGGCACGAGGAGCAGGAGGGCGGTGACCACCGCCCCGAGGAGGACGTACGGCGACCGCCGGCCGATGACGTGGAACTGCATGCGGATCAACTCCCGAGTGTTCGACGGCGCCGGTCCTTCCGGCGCGCGCAGCGAACCTAGGAGCGACGCCCGACCCGGCGCCCTGCTCGCCGGGCGGCCTGTGGAGGACGCGCGGTCCGGGGCTGCCTGTGGACGGTTCCTGGTCCATACCGCGATGGGACGGTCCTTGTGGCAGCGGTCACTCCGCGCAAGGATCGCCAGATCACGCGCCCAACCCAACGCGCGCACGAGCCGATCCCGAAAGGGGCACCCGTGGTCTCTGCTCCCAGGCTGCTGCCCGGCAAGCCGATCGATCCGACCTCGGCAGCGTTCCTGCTGGCCGAGACCCGCAACCAGCCGATGCACGTCGGTGGCCTGCAGCTCTTCGAGCTGCCGGAGGACGCCGGACCCAACTACGTGCGCGAGATGTACGAGAAGATGCGCGACGTCGAGGAGATCGCACCGCTGTTCCTCAAGCACCCCTACCGCTCGGTGCGCACCGGTGGTCAGCTGGTGTGGCGCCCGGACGAGCAGTTCGACATCGAGCACCACGTCCGGCACAGCGCGCTCCCCGAGCCCGGCCGGGTCCGCGAGCTCCTCGATCTCTGCGGCCGGCTGCACTCCACGCGGCTGGCGTGGGAGCGACCGCTGTGGGAGGCGCACGTGATCGAGGGCCTGGCCGACGGCCGGGTCGCGCTCTACACGAAGATCCACCACGGCCTGGTCGACGGCATCTCGGCGATGCGACTGCTGCAGAAGGTGCTCAGCACCGACCCCGACCGCCGCAACATGCAGGCGATGTGGTCGGCCGAAGCGGTCCGGTCGCGCAGGTCCCGCAAGGAGGAGGACCACGACAACGATCCCGGCGCCATCGCGGCCGCGGTCAGCGGAGCCACCGCCGCGGTCGTCGGCGCGGCAGCCGCCGCCACCGAGGTCGCCGCCGGCGCGATGAGCGGGGCGGCCGACGTGGTCGTCGACGCGGCGGCCGGCGCGGCCGACGCGGCGCGCGGCCTCAGCATCCCCGATCTCCCCGTGGACGTCATGCGCACGGCACTCGCGATCAGCGCGGACGCGGCGGGCATGCCCGGCGCGCTGGTCCGCACCCTGCGCCGCGGCATCAGGAACGAGACGTCCGCCGTGTCGCTCTACGCCCCCCGCACGATCTTCAACCAGAAGATCACCGGGTCCCGGCGGTTCGCCGCGCAGGACTGGCCGATCGAGCGGATGCGCGCCATCGGCAAGGCCAGCAACACCACCATCAACGACGTCGTGCTCGCGATGTGCAGCGGCGCCATCCGGAAGTACCTCACCGACCTCGACGCCCTCCCGGACACCTCGTTGGTCGCGATGGTGCCCGTCGGCCTCAAGGCCAAGGAGTCGCATGTCGCCTCGGCCGACGGCGGCAACGCCGTGGGTGCGGTGATGGTGAAGATGGCGACCGACCTCGACGACCCGGAGCGGCGGCTCAAGACCATCCACGCCTCGATGAAGGACGGCAAGGACGCGCTGTCCTCGATGACGCCGTCGCAGATCATGGCGATGAGCGCGATCGGCATGGCCCCCGCGATCGTGCCGGGCCTGCTGCGGATGCAGGGCGTCGTCCGGCCGCCGTTCAACCTGATCATCAGCAACGTGCCCGGCCCGCGCTCGACGCACTACTGGAACGGCGCCCGACTCGCCGGCACCTACCCGCTGTCGATCCCGATCAACGGGATGGCGCTCAACATCACCTGCACGTCCTACGACGGCGACATGGGCTTCGGCCTCACCGGCTGCCGCCGGACGGTGCCGCACCTCCAGCGGCTGCTGACCTTCCTCGACGAGGAGCTCGGCGCGCTCGAGAAGGCCGCCGGAGTCAACTG
This sequence comes from Nocardioides panacisoli, assembly GCF_039537325.1. Classification (GTDB taxonomy): domain Bacteria; phylum Actinomycetota; class Actinomycetes; order Propionibacteriales; family Nocardioidaceae; genus Nocardioides; species Nocardioides panacisoli. The sequence goes on along the minus strand of NZ_BAABAH010000001.1, from coordinate 228,846 downwards.
ATCGCTCGACCGGAGGGAACCACGATGCTCAGCACGATGCAGGACGGACCGCTCTCGCTCGCGACGCTGCTGCGCTACGCCAGCACGGCGAAGGCCGCCGGCGAGGTCGCCACCTGGACCGGCGACGACGTACGCCGGCTGTCCTACAGCGACCTCGGACGCCAGGCCGGCCGGCTGGCCAACGCCCTGTCGAGCCTCGGGGTCGGGCTGACCGACCGGGTCGCGACGTTCATGTGGAACAACAACGAGCACCTGGTGGCCTACAACGCGATCCCGGCCATGGGATCGGTGCTGCACGCCCTGAACATCCGGCTCTTCCCTGAGCAGCTGGTCTACGTCGCCAACCATGCCGAGGACAAGGTGATCCTCCTCGACGGATCGCTCGTGCCGCTCCTCGCGCCGCTGCTCCCCCAGCTCGAGGCAGTCGAGCACGTCGTCGTCGTGAACGGCGATCCGGCATCGCTCGAGGCACCCGCGGGGGTCGAGGTGCACGGCTACGACGAGCTCCTGGGCGCCCAGTCCGAGGACTACGACTACCCCGTCGTCGACGAGCGGCAGGCCGCGGCGATGTGCTACACCTCCGGCACCACCGGGGAGCCGAAGGGCGTCGTCTACTCCCACCGCTCCACGTTCCTGCACTCGATGCACGTCTGCACCGGCGACGGGATGAGCCTCTCCGCCCGTGACGACGTGCTGACGATCGTGCCGATGTTCCACGCCAACGCGTGGGGCCTCCCCTACGCCGCGCTGATGTGCGGCGCCTCGCTGCTGATGCCGGACCGGTTCCTGCAGCCCGAGCCGATCCTGGCGATGATGGCGGCCGAGAAGCCGTCCTTCGCCGCCGCCGTGCCGACCATCTGGACCGGCGTCCTCGGTCAGCTCGCCACCCACCCGCAGGACATCACGCACCTGCGGCAGGTCATCGTCGGCGGGTCCGCCGTGCCGCCCGCGATGATGCGCGCCTTCGACGACGAGCACGGCGTGACGGTCGTGCATGCCTGGGGCATGACCGAGATGTCCCCGCTCGGCAGCGTCGCGCACCCGCCGCCGGGGGCGACCGGCGACGAGAAGTGGGCCTACCGGATCAGCCAAGGCCAGTTCCCGGTCCAGGTCGAGGCGCGGCTCGTCGACGACGACGGCGCGATCGTGCCGCACGACGGCGAGAGCCTCGGTGAGGTCGAGGTGCGTGGGCCGTGGATCACCGCGTCCTACTACGCGCCTGACGGCGTCGCGGTCGACGAGGCCAAGTTCCACGACGGCTGGCTGCGCACCGGCGACGTCGGCCGGATCACCCCCGACGGCTACCTCACCCTCGTCGACCGCTCCAAGGACGTGATCAAGTCCGGCGGCGAGTGGATCTCCTCGGTCGACATGGAGAACGCCGTCATGGCCCACCCCGACGTCACCGAGGCCGCGGTGATCGGCGTACCCGACCCCAACTGGGACGAGCGCCCGCTCGTCGCCGTGGTGCTCGCCGACGGCGCCTCCGCCGGCGCCGAGGACCTGCGGTCGTCGCTGGAGGCGCACTTCGCCAAGTGGCAGCTGCCCGAGCACTGGGCCTTCGTCAAGGAGGTCCCCAAGACCAGCGTCGGGAAGTTCGACAAGAAGGTGCTGCGCAAGCAGTACGCCGACGGCGAGCTCGAGGTCGTCGAGCTCGGGGCACCCAAGCCGCGGACGGCCTAGGTCTAGGTCTCGATACGCCGCCTCGTTCCTCGGCGGCTACTCGACCACCGATTCGTGGTACCCGCCGCCGACCGTGTCGGCGACCGCCCGCAGCCGGGCGCGGGTGATGTCGGCGACGGTGCGGAAGCCGGCCAGGTCGGCGGCGGAGTCCTTGCGGACCGGGGCGGCGTCGTTGACCGAGAGGCAGGTACGCCGACCGCCGTCCTCGGCGTTGGCGAGCGCGACGGCGTGACCGGTGGTGCCGGAGCCGGCGAAGAAGTCCAGGACCCGCGCGTCATCGGGCATCGTGCCGAGGATCCGCCGGACCAGTCCGGTCGGCTTGGGTGACTCGAACACCTTCCCGACCAGGACCTTGAGCTCGGCGACGGCCGTGTCGGTGGAGCCGACCTCCTCGGCCAGCCAGATCGTGCGCAGCTTCTTGCGGCGGGCAGTGCCGTCGTGGTGCACGTCGAGCCAGTCCCGCTGGAAGACGTCGACGCGCTCGCCGATCGCGCCGGCGACCCGCCGGCACACCAGGTCGTCCGGTCGCGCCTCGATCCGCGGCCGGGACCAGCGCCAGACGGCTGGCGCCCCGTCGCCGAAGACCGGCTTGATCTCCACGGCGCCGGGGAACGGGTCGACCCGGACCTCCCCCGACCCGGGGTCGCCCCAGATCGCGAAGTGCAGCGTCGGCGCGGTGACCGGGTTGAACTTCTTGTTGGTGTTGCGCAGCGGCAGCCGGCGGTAGCGCCGCCCGTCTTCGGCCACCAGCGGGAAGTCCGCCGGGTCGACCGTGGTCGGCGAGGACGCGTCGAGCACGCAGCGAGTCGCGTCCTTCGCATAGGCCAGCACGTACTCGTGCGAGGTCGCGAACCCCTTCCCCAGCTGCCGGCCCTTGGGGTTGAGGTTCACGACGACCTGGGCCAGCAGGTTGGCCTCGCCGTACACCTCGTCCATCAGCAGCCGCAGGTGCGCCACCTCGTGGTCGTCGATGCTGACGAAGATCGCGCCGGTGTCGGCGAGCACCCGGCGCCCCTCCGCGAGCCGGGGCCGCATCATCTCCACCCAGGCCGCGTGCCGACCCCACGAGTCGCGGTAGGCGAACCCGTTGCCGGTGTTGTAGGGCGGGTCGACGTAGATCAGGTCGAACGACGCGTCCGGGAGGCCGGCCAGCACTGCGAGGTTGTCGCCCTCGCAGAACGTGTTGGTCACCGCCACCCACCCATCATGTCCGAGCGGGCTCGGCCGGACTGGCAGCCAATGCCTGCCACGCCGCACGAAACCCCCGATCACGGGGCCTCCTTTGCTTAACCTCGAATCCATGCGTTCCTTCCCCACGCTGCTGCTGTGCCTTGCCCTGTCCGCGACGTTCGGGCTGGTCGGCGCGTCGCAGACGTCGTACGCCGACCCGGGCAACCCGCCGCAGCCCAACGGCCCGGCCGGGCGGCCGGCGGCGTACCCGAAGGATCCCCGCCACTGCCAGACCTCCGACTGCGAGCGCGGCGGGATCGCACCGAGGGTGCCGCACTACCTCCGCGCCACGACGAGCTCCCACCGCAAGTGGTGGTACGACGCCGCGCCCGGCTGCCGGGTCGCGAAGTGGATCCAGGACGGCCCGCGCGGCCGGGTGCGCTACTTCGTGGTGCGGACCTGGTGGCGGCACAAGGGCATCACCATGGACTACGCGCACGCGCCGAAGGTGAAGCAGGACGAGCCGCTGAGCGACATCCTGAAGCAGACGCCGGGCGTCGTCGCGGGCATCAACGGCGACTTCTTCGACATCGGCGACAGCGGCGCGCCGCTCGGGCTCGGCCGCGCACGCGGCGTCGGCCTCATGCACGGCATCGACTTCGGGTGGAACAACGCGTTCTGGATCGACCGCAAGGACAAGCCGCACATCGACCTGCTCCACCCGGAGGCCTGGATCGCCGGCCACCCCGACATCAAGGTCAGCAACCTCAACTCACCGCAGGTGAAGCCCAACGGCATCGGGATCTACACGCCCCGCTTCGGCTCCGCGATCGGCAGCCGGTGGGTCGACGGCTACACCCGCTATGCGCGCGTGGTGCACATCCGGGAGGGCAGGGTCATGACCAACACGACGAGCTTCCCGACCGGCACCTTCAAGGGCACCTACCTCGTCGCGCGCGGACCGGAGCAGCGCCGCCAGCTGCGCTCGCTGAAGGTCGGGAGCAAGCTGCAGGTGGGCTGGCGGCTGCCGGAGGGGCCGGCGTTCGCGATCACCGGCCAGTCGATCCTGCTCAAGGACGGCAAGATCCTCGCGACCGACGACAGCGAGCTGCACCCGCGGACGATGGTCGGCATCGACCGCGACGCCGGTCAGATCATCTGGGTCGTCGTGGACGGGCGCCGCGAGTCGACGACCGGGTTCACGATGGTCCAGGAGGCCCGGCTGATGAAGCAGCTCGGCGCCGAGGACGCGCTCAACCTCGACGGTGGCGGGTCCTCGACGCTGGTCACCCGCCAGGACGGCCGGCTGCAGGTGCAGAACACCCCGTCCGACGGCCAGGAGCGGTGGATCCCCAACGGCCTGCAGGTGATCTACAAGAAGCCGAAGGCCGCCGGGCGGCACCACCACCGCTAGCCGGGCAGCGCCACCACCGCGACGCTCATGTTGGCGACGAAGCACTCGGGCTTGGGGCTCGCGACCTTCGCCGCGACGACCTGCCAGTCCCCGGGCCCGCCGGTGATCAACGCGTCGGGGACGTCGCAGCCGATGGCGATGATCGCGGCGTAGGGGCGCAGCCCGTCGGCGAGCTTCGCCCGGTCCGCGACCGCCTGCACCTGGTCGGCCAGCGTCCCGGGGCCGAGCGACTTCGCGAACACCTGGAAGCCGGTGGTCGTGCTGATGTCGACCGGTGTCGGGTCGACCTCACCCGAGCCGGACGCCGGCGCCGCCACGACGTCCAGCACCCTCGGCTGGGCGCCCGACGACGTCGTGGTGCCGCTCGAGGGGGCGGCCGAGGAGGTGGCCGGGTCGCTCGCGTGGCTGTCGTCGCCACCGCCGCACGCCGAGGCCAGCCCGCAGGCGAGCAGCGCCGCGACCAGGGCCGCCCGCGCAGGTCCGAGAGGTGTCCGCATGACAGGTGGGACGCTACCCGCACCGGCCCGGTTCCCACCCCGCCCCGGTCGACGTCCAGCAGAATGCCGACGTGACCCCGCGCCGCCGTACCTTCACCCGGGCGGAGCTCGAGTCGTTCCGGGACGCGGTCGTTCCCGACCTGCTGCCGACCCGGCCCGAGCACGACCTCCGGCTGCTGTTCGTCGGGATCAACCCGGGGCTCTGGACCGCGGCGACGCAGACCCACTTCGCCCATCCGGGCAACCGCTTCTACCCCGCCCTCCACCGGGCGGGCGTCCTCACCGAGCCGGTCGACCCGGCCGGCGGGATGACGGAGGACGACCGGGACCGGCTGCGCGAGCGCGGTATCGGCATCACCAACGTCGTCCACCGGGCGACGGCGAAGGCCTCGGAGCTGACCGACGAGGAGCTGCGGGCCGGCGGTGAGCAGCTGGCCGCGCTCGTCGCGCGCACGCGGCCGCGGGTCGTCGCGATCGCGGGCATCACGGCCTACCGCGCGGCGTACGGCCTTCCCAAGGCGGTGCAGGGCCGCCAGCCCGAGCCGCTTGCCGGCGCCGAGCTCTGGGTGGTGCCCAACCCGAGCGGGCTCAACGCGCACGAGACGATCGACTCCCTGGCGCGGGCGTACGCCGAGGTCGGCCGCGCGGCCGGCATCATCGGGTGATCACGAGGTGTAGTGCGAGAGCTCGTTGCCGTCGGCGTCGTAGGTCACGTAGGCGCTCTCGGTGAAGTCGTTGCTGACGTAGGCCTGGTAGAAGGTCTTGTCGCCCTTCGTCTCCGAGGGGTCGACCACCACGTAGCAGTCCCCGGGACTGTCGAGCAGCTTCGACACCCGGTCGCAGAACCCGCCGATGAGCCCTCCGTCGACCTGGGAGAGGTCGAAGGTCTTCTCGTCCGGCGCGGTCCCGTCGCTCCAGTCGCCGTCGAGGGAGCCGCTGAAGTAGTAGCCCTGGTAGCGGGACCCGCTTCCGCCCGGGACGGCGACCTCGGCCACCGCGTAGTCCGGGTAGAGCACCAGGTTGTACATCTTCGTGCCCGCGCCGGCGTCCTCGAGGGAGCTGCTGAGGTCGTCGATGCCGGCCTGGGAATGCATGTCCGGCTTGTCGAGCGGGTTGTGGATCCCGATCCCACCTCCGCCGCTGGCCGCCCAGATCGCCACGCCGACGCCGACCGTGGCACCGGCGATGCCCAGGATCACGCCGACGAGGCTCCACCGCGAGCCGATCCGGCCGGACGCACCGCCGAGGGTGACGAACGTCGTGCCGCCGATCGTCGGGCCTCCGCCCGCGCTCCCGTAGGGCACGAACGGCTGCGGGGTCTGCTCCGGGACCCACGTCGACGGCGGCGGGTCCGCCGAGGGCGGAGTCATGGGCGTCACCGGCGGCGGCGTCGAGGAGGGGTCCGGGGTGTCGGGCAGCAGCACGCTGCCCGGCGAGTCGCCGGGTGCGTCGTACTCGTCCCAGCGCTGGGGCGGCGGGTCCGCGTCGTCCGGAGGCATGACGGCAACCTAGGACAGATCACCGGCCCGTAGGGACCAATTGTGCAGACCGCTCAGTCGGCCGCGACGTCCCACGTGCGACCGAGGATCTCGCGGTGGGTGGGCCGCGCCCGCTCTGCCACCTCGCGACCCTTGTCGGTCAGGCAGACGAAGATCGCCCGCCGGTCGTTGTCGCACATCGCGCGCCTCACCAGGCCGTCGTCCTCGAGCCGGGCGACGGCACGGGACAGCGCGCTCTGGCTGAGGTAGATGTCCGCTGCGAGGTCGGACATCCGGTTCTCGCCCTTGGCGGCGTCGACGAGCCGGTCGAGCACCTCGAACTCGCTCAGCCCGATGCCGTGCTCCGCGTTGAGCGACTTCTCCAGCGCGCAGCTGACCTTGGCGTGCCGCTCCAGCAGCTCGCGCCACTCGCCGACGAGCTCGGCTCGAGAGGCGCTGCGGGCAGAGGTCGGCATGCGTCCGAGGGTAGCCGAGATGTTACGAACATGCAAACACATTATTTGCTCTTGCATTCAATGCACACGCATGGAATGGTGATGCTCATGTCTTCCACGCTCCCCATCTCCGGCACCGGCTGGACCGCCCGGGTCTGGGCCCTCCTCATCACCCTCTGCATCGTGCTGTTCCTCGACGGGCTCGACGTCTCGATGATCGGCGTGGCCCTGCCGTCCATCGGCAGCGAGCTGCACATGTCCACCTCCTCGCTGCAGTGGCTGGTGAGCGGCTACGTGCTCGGGTACGGCGGCCTGCTGCTGCTCGGCGGACGCACCGCCGACCTGATGGGCCGCCGCCGGGTGTTCCTGCTGGCGCTCACGGTCTTCGCGGTCGCCTCCCTCGCCGGCGGGTTCGTCACGAGCGGCCCACTGCTGATCCTGACCCGCTTCGTCAAGGGCCTCGCCGCCGCCTTCACGGCGCCGACCGGCCTGTCGATCATCACCACCAATTTCGCCGAGGGCCCCGCGCGCAACAAGGCGCTCTCCATCTACACGGTGTTCGGCGCCGGCGGCTACTCCTTCGGCCTGGTCTTCGGCGGCCTGCTGACCGGCGTCGGCTGGCGCTGGACGATCCTGCTGCCCGTGCCGATCGCCCTCGCGGCGCTCGCGGCGGCGTACGTCCTGCTGCCCAAGGACCGGCCGGCCACCGAGGGCGGCCACGACCTGCTCGGCGCGGTCTTCTCCACCTCCGGGATGCTGCTGCTCGTCTACACCGTCGTGTCGGCGCCGACCGCGGGGTGGGACTCGGTCCGCACCCTCGGCTCGTTCGCTGCGGTCGTCGCGCTCTTCACGACGTTCGTCGTCACGGAGAGCCGGGTGCGGCACCCGCTGGTGCGGCTCGGGATCCTGCGCACGTCGACGCTGATCCGCTCCTGCCTGGCGATCGTGGCGATGGGCGGCTCCTACTTCAGCTGGCAGTTCATCGTCACCCTGTTCCTCCAGGACACGATCGGCTGGTCGCCGCTGCACCTCGCGCTCGCGCTGCTGCCGGTCGGGCTGATGGTCACGCTGTCCGCGCTGTTCTCCGACCGGCTGGTCGACCGGTTCGGCACCGGCCGGATCATCGCGACGACGCTGACGGTGATGGCGATCGGCTACTTCATGTTCCTGCGGATCGACACCTCGGCGTCCTACGTCGGCGCGATCCTCCCGGCCGTGCTGCTCATCGCCGTCGGCTGGATCGGGTTCCCGGCGGTCAACATCCAGGCCACGAACGGCATCCGCAACGAGGAGCAGGGTCTCGCCGCCGGCGTCCTGCAGACCTCGATGCAGGTCGGGCCCGCCGTGCTGCTGGCGATCACCTCCGCGATGATCGCCTCCGGGATGCCCGCCGACCCGACGCGGGCGACGATGCTCGACGCCTACCGACCCGGCCTGGTGTTCGCGGCGGTCATCGCCTCGGTGGGCGCGCTGGTCGCCCTGCTCACCGTCGTGCCGTGGCGGCTGCGCGGCGCCCCGGAGGTCGCCGACGAGCTCGAGCCGCTGCCCGCCGAGCTCGCCGCCTGACCCGCCGCCGGTCTAGTCCGGGCATGGTCCTTGCCCCCTGACGCGCCTACCGTCAGGGGGCAAGGCCGCCGCCCGGCGACCGGTTCGGTTCTGCCCCGGGAGGGGACCCCCATGGGACTGTTCAACAAGGCGAAGCAGGCGGCGGAGCAGGCCGCGCAGCAGATGCAGCAGACCGGTCAGCCGCCGCAGCAGCAGGGCGGCGACGGCTACGTGCACGTGCAGGGCGCGGGCCCGATCGACCCGGCCGTGTTCGGCGGCCCCTCGACCGCGTCGGTGGCCAACGACGACCCGATCTGGGAGCCGATCAACGGCATCTCGCTGCAGGACTACGCCGACCTCGCCAAGGAGTGCCAGGCCCGCGGCGTCAACGACGAGGCCGGCATGATCACGGTCGCCCAGGAGAAGGGCTGGACCGCCGAGGACACCAAGGCCGCCCTCGACGGCTGGGTGGCGCGGATGGGTCAGTCGCAGGCCGTCGGGCAGCAGTTCCGACGCTTCCTGGGCTACTGAGCGGAGCGCACCATGGGCATGTTCGGTGACTGGAAGCGGATGAACGACGCCAACAACCAGTACCTGGCGTCGCAGGGCAAGCGCACCGGCATGTTCGGCCAGATGGCCGACATCCCGCGCAACATGAACGAGGCCGCCAACAACATGGAGATCGGCATGTTGATGATGCGGCACTCGCAGCTCGTCAACGGTGGCGGTGTGCACGGGATCGTCACGATCGACGGCGTCTGGCACATCGCGACGTACGCCGGGATGTCGGAGGTCTACCGCATCCAGGGCCGGGTCGAGCGCGAGGACGGCACCGAGCCCTACATCGCCGTGTTCGACGACTGCATCGCGCAGATGAGCATGGCTCGGGTCGTGCCGGGCGGTCAGCTCGCCGTTGCCATCGATCACCAGAACCCCACCGACATGGGGATCGACTGGATCAGGACCAGCCGGCTGCCCCTCCCCGAGGGAGCCGCGCCGCCCCCGGGTTCGCCCGGCGCGCGCCCCGCCGAGCCCGGCGCCCGGCCCGAGTAACGGTGGTTGAGGTGCGAGGCGCCCCAGCGCCGAGCCTCGAAACTCGTTAGGCCCGCGGCCCTCCGCGGATCTACCCTGCTGCAGCCGGTCGTCACGACCGGCTGACAGTAGCGCCACGTCGAGAAGGGAGCCGGAGATGGAACACCGCCACCTCCAGCAGTACGCGAACCGCACCGCGGTCCGCGTGATGCCGGCTGCCCTCGACTGCCCCATCGGCCTCGGCTCCAGCGCCCGCAGGGGCGTGGAGCGGTGGCTGCCGTGCCCATCGGAGCTGCCCATGGACTAGGTGCTCAGGCACCGGTTCCACCGGGCCGCTCCAGGTAGCCAGCAACGGCGCCAGGGGCGGCCTTCCGCATTTTTCGACCAACCCACCCGACCCACCCGACACCAGGAGGTGAAGGAGATGTCCATTTCGATCACCAAGACCAAGCCGGCCCACGAGGACCGGTTCGAGACCAAGGGCGTGACCATCGCCTTCACGGCTCCCACGCCCCTCACCCCCGGACTGGCCTGGCGCTGCGCCGACCACCCGGACCCGGAGTTCTTCCACCCGGTGGACGACGCGGGTCTGGCTGCGGCGCAGGCGTTCTGCGCCGACTGCCCCGTCCGGGCGCTGTGCCTCGACCTCGGCCACGCCCGGGACGAGTACGGCGTCTGGGGTGGCGTGCTGCTCGAGGGTGGCAAGCCGCTGGCCGCGGTGAAGAAGCCCGGCCGGCCCAAGAAGGTCGCCTGAACCCGCGACGAGACCAGAGAGGAGGCGTTCAGCGGTGACCCAAGTGATCCTGCTGAACGCCTCCTACGAGGCGCTCGGCACGGTGACGTTCCAGCACGCGGTGCGGATGCTGTTCCGGCAGGTCGCGACCGTGGAGGAGGCGCACGGCGAGCGGATGATCGGTCCGCACCCGTGGCCGAAGGTGATCCGGCTGGTGCGGTACGTCGCTGCGAAGTGGATGTACCGCCCGGCCGGCTACACGCGGCGTGGCGTGCTCGTCCGCGACCGGCACACGTGCGCCTACTGCGGCGGGCGCGCCACGACCGTCGACCACGTCCTCCCCGCCTCGCGAGGCGGTGGCTGGACCTGGGAGAACACGGTCGCGGCCTGCGGTCGGTGCAACGCCCACAAGGCCGACCGGACGCCGGTCGAGGCCCGGATGCGGCTGCGGTTCGCGCCGTACGTCCCCACCCGGGCGCAGCTCGCGCAGCTGCAGTGAGATGCGCGGTGGATCCGAGCAACCTGGCGACCCGGATCCACCGCGTAGTGCATTTCGGGCGGCCGTCCACAGGTCGGGGGACGCACGGTTGCCACTCGCCGGCGCGCGGTCCACGGTCCTGCGCATGGAGGAGCTGATCCGTCGACAAGCCGGTGTGTTCAACCGGCGCCAGGCGCTCGAGGCCGGGCTGAACGTCAACGACCTGCGACGGATGCGACGCCGGAACGAGATCGCCCGCGTCCACGACGGCGTGTACGTCGACCACACCGGCCCGCTGACCTGGTTGCAGCGCGCCTGGGCTGCTGTCCTGTTCTCCGAGCCGGCGGCGCTCTGCGGCGAGGCGGCACGCCGGGCGGCCGACGGTCCCGGGCGCGCCGGCTACGACGACGGAAAGCCGATCGACGTCATGGTCGACCGGCACCGGAACGTCGTCGAGCCACCCGGGGTGCGGCTCCACCGCGCGGCTGACATACAGAGGCGGGTGCTGTGGACCGCCTCGCCGCCGCGCGAGCGAATCGAGCACGCCGTCGTCAGGCTCGCCGCAGACGCACCCCGCGAGGTCGACGCCGTCGCCTACCTCGCCGACGCCGTCCAGGGGCGACAGACAACGGCGGCTCGTCTCGCCGCGGCGATCGACGGGCGCGAGCGGCTCGCCCGTCGCCGCTTCCTCATCTCGGTCGTCGACGACATCCGGTTGGGCACGTGCTCGACTCTCGAGCACGGCTACCTCACCCTGGTCGAGCGGCCGCACGGGCTCCCTCTTGCCGAGCGACAGTTCCGCGAGTCGCTCAAGGGCCAGCTCTACCGGGACGCGGCCTACCTCGGCGGCCTCGTCGTGGTCGAGCTCGACGGGCGACCGTTCCACGCGAAGGTGCGCCAGCGGGACCGGGACATGGAGCGCGACCTCGACGTGTTCGCAGCCGCCCGGGCGACCGCGCGCCTCGGGTGGGGCCAGGTCTTCGACCGTCCATGCTCCACCGCGGTCAAGATCGGCCGCGGGCTCAACGAGCGCGGCTGGGCGGGGGCGGTCCACCCGTGTCCGCGCTGCCCCTCGGACGTTGTGCGGTTGATCCGGGGCACCTGGTGACTCGGATCAACCGCACAACTGCGTTCGGCGATGATCTCCTTATGACGCAGACCGTCGTGGGGGCGATCCTCGTCGATGAGGGGCGGGTGTGTGCGGCGCGGCGGACCTACCCGCCGGAGCTCGCCGGACTCTGGGAGTTCCCCGGCGGCAAGGTGCACGAGGGCGAGACCCCTGCTGCCGCGCTGCGTCGCGAGCTGCGCGAGGAGCTCGCCGTCGAGGCGACCATCGGCGAGCAGCTGGGCACCTGGCCGATCGACGATCGCTACGAGCTCCGCCTGTTCCTCGCGACGATCACCTCCGGCGAGCCGACCCCGGACACCGACCACGACGAGGTCCGCTGGCTGGAGGCCGATCAGCTCGAGACGGTCGACTGGCTGCCGTCCGACCGGGCTGCGCTCGCCACCGTCGCCCGCGGACTCCGGCGGTAGGCCGAGACCGACGGCTCGCCCTTGAGCCAGAACCGCCAGGGGACGTCGGCCGCCTTGGACACACCGACCCGCGGGCCGGCGACGATCGGGCCGGCGTCCTCGACGGCGGGGCCCAGCCGCACCGGGCTGGCGTCCTCCAGCACCGGCGTGCCGAGGTCCGTCAGCGTGATGCCGAGCGCCTGGGCCAGGTTGCCGGGACCGCGCCCGAGCCGGTGGTCGGGGCCGCGCGGGACCGCACCGCGCCGCGCGCGGGCGAGCTCGATGCCGTCGACCACCTCACCGGCGCGCAGCAGCACGGCGGCGCCGTGCTCGGTCGGCCCGGTGACGATGTTGGCGCAGAGGTGGATGCCGTAGGAGCGGTAGACGTAGAGGCGGTACGCCGGCCCGTACATGATCTCCGAGCGGGGCGTGCGGGTGAACGCGTGCGACGCGGGGTCGTGGCGGCCGCCGTACGCCTCCACCTCGGTGATGCGTACGGCGACCCCGTGGCCCCACAGGGTGCGGCCCAGGAGCGAGCGCGCCTCGTCGACGACCGCGTCGACCGGCACCTCCGACATGGGCCCCACCCTAGGAGTGGTCTCAGATGAAGACGTTGGCCACCATCACGAACGCGAGCCCGGACACCGACAGCAGCGTCTCCATCGCCGACCAGGTGCGGAGCGTCTGCCCGACGGTCATGCCGAAGTACTCCTTGACCAGCCAGAAGCCCGCGTCGTTGACGTGCGAGAAGAAGACCGAGCCGGAGCCGATGGCGAGCACCATCAGTGAGATCTCGCCGTTGGAGAGCGACGACGTCAGCGGGACGAGCAGGCCGGACGCGGTCACCGTGGCGACCGTGGCGGAGCCGGTCGCGAGCCGGATCAGCACCGCCACCACCCACGCGAGCAGCAGCACCGAGATGTTCCGGTCGGAGACCCACTCGGCGACCAGGGTGCCGACGCCGGTGTCGACCAGCTCCTGCTTGAAGCCGCCGCCGGCGGAGACGATCAGCAGGATGCCCGCGATCGCGGGCAGCGAGGACTCCAGCGACTTGGAGACCGCCTCACGGCCCATGCCGGCTCCGCGGCCGAGGGTGAACATCCCGACCACGACAGCGATCAGCAGCGCGATGAGCGGCGTGCCGAAGACGTCGAACACCTTCTGCACCGGGTCCTCGACGTCGTCGATGACGATGTCCGCGATCGCCTTGCCCATCATCAGCACGACCGGCAGCAGGACCGAGGCCAGGGTGATCCCGAACGAGGGCCGCTGCTCCTCGGCGTTCTCACGAGCCTCGAACCGGTCCGGGACCGGTACGTCGATGCCGCGGAGCACCTTCGCGAACAGCGGCCCCGCGATGATCACGGTCGGGATCGCGATCGCGACGCCGAGGGCGAGGGTGATGCCGAGGTCGGCGTGCAGCAGGCCGATCGCGGTGATCGGCCCCGGGTGCGGCGGCACCAGTCCGTGCATCGCGGACAGGCCGGCGAGCGCGGGGATGCCGATCGCGACCAGCGACTGGCCGGAGCGGCGGGCCACCAGGTAGATCACCGGGATCAGCAGCACGAGCCCGATCTCGAAGAACATCGGCAGGCCGATCACCGCGCCGACCAGGGCCATCGCCCACGGCAGTGTCCGCGGCGAGGCGGCGCCCACGATGGTGTCGACGAGCTCGTCCGCGCCGCCGGAGTCGGCGAGCAGCTTGCCGAACATGGCTCCGAGCGCGATCAGGATGCCGACGCTCGCGGCGGTCGTGCCGAACCCTGTCGAGTAGCTCGCGATCACCGTCGCCATGTCGACGCCGGCGACCAGGCCGACGGTCAGCGCGCCGATCGTCAGCGCGAGGAACGGGTGCACCTTGGCGGCGATGATCAGGGTGACGATGACCGCGATGCCGATCAGGGCGGCTGCGATCAGCCGTCCGTCGGACGCGACCGGCTGGACCAGATCGGTCGCGGCGTCGAGGGCGATGAGGTGGGGCATGGCTTCCTTCCTGGGGTACGGCGATCAGCGACCGGCGACGTAGGCCGCGGCCTCGTCGACCATCGCGTCCACCGACTGGTCGACGTCGACCTCGACGCCGTGCTCCTCGGGCGCGAGCGGCTCGAGGATCGCGAACTGGGAGTCGAGCAGGGACGCGGGCATGAAGTGCCCGGGCCGGCTGGCCTGCCGCCGGGCGATCACCTCGCGGGAGCCGGCGAGGTGGATGAACTCCGTCCGCGGCGCGTGCCGGTGGAGCACCGAGCGGTAGGACCGCTTCAGCGCCGAGCAGCTCATCACGCCGCCCCGCCCGTCGTGGTCGGCGAGCCAGGTGCCGATCGCCTCGAGCCACGGCCCGCGGTCGGTGTCGTCGAGCGCGTGCCCGGCGGTCATCTTCGCGATGTTGGCGGCCGGGTGGAGGTCGTCGGCGTCCGCGAACGGCACGCCGAGGCGCTGTGCGAGCGCCGCGCCGACGGTCGACTTCCCCGAGCCGGAGACGCCCATCACGACGACGAGCGGTGCGGATCGGTTCATCGAGGTCTCCCTGTCGGTGTGCGGGTCGTCACAGGATGCGTTCATTGATATGCTTATTGCAAGAGTCTCGTGGCAATTGATCTGATTTTTGTGCTCGAAGGAGCGGCCATGGCCGGCAGCGCCCTCCACGACGACGTCCTCGACGCGCTCGGGCGGCGGATCGTCGGCGGCGAGCTCGCCCCCGGCACCGTGCTGACCCTCGACTCCGTCGACGTCGAGTACGCCGTCAGCCGCTCGGTGTCGCGGGAGGCCGTCCGGGTGCTCTCGTCGATGGGCCTGGTCGCCTCGCGCCGCAGGGTCGGCGTCACCGTGCTCCCCCGCTCTTCCTGGCAGGTCTTCGACCCGCGGGTGATCCGCTGGCGGCTCGACTCCGGGGACCGGCTCGCGCAGCTGCAGTCGCTGGGCGAGCTGCGCCGCGGGCTGGAGCCGGTCGCCGCCGGGCTCGCCGCCGAGCGGGCGACGCCGGAGCAGTGCGGCGCGCTGTCCCAGGCCGCCGGCGAGATGGTCGTGCACGGTCGGTCCGGCGACCTCGAGGCGTTCCTCGCCGCCGATGTCGCGTTCCACAGGATCCTGCTCGAGGCGACCGGCAACGAGATGCTCACCGCGATGGGCGACGTGGTCGCCGAGGTGCTGCGCGGCCGCACCCACCACGACCTGATGCCGGCCCACCCCAAGGCCGAGGCCGTCGACTTGCACGAGCGGGTCGCGCGCGCCGTACGCTCCGGTGACGCGGCCGCCGCCCGGGCCGCGATGCAGGCGATCATCGACGAGGCGGCCGACGCGGTGGCGGAGGCCGAGCAGGAAGGCCCCGCGTGACCCCTCCCGACGTGACCTTGCGGCGCGCCTGGCTGGTGTGGGGTGTCGCGCTCGCGATCTACGTGCTCGCGGTCTTCCACCGCACGAGCCTGGCGGTGGCCGGCCTCGACGCCACCGAGCGGTTCGGCCTGTCCGCGAGCCAGCTCGCCTCGTTCACGGTGCTGCAGCTGCTGGTCTACGCCGGCATGCAGGTCCCGGTCGGCCTGCTCGTCGACCGGTTCGGCCCTCGCACCGTGCTCACGATCGGCATCGTCACGATCAGCCTGGGCCAGGCGGGCTTCGCGCTCGCGGAGACCTATCCGGCGGCGCTGGGCGCCCGGCTGCTCGTCGGCGTCGGCGACGCGATGACCTTCATCTGCGTGCTGCGCCTGGTGAACTCCTGGTTCTCCCCTCGGCGGATCCCGCTGATCACCCAGCTCACCGGCAGCACCGGGCAGATCGGGGCGATCGCGGCGGCCGTGCCGATGACCTGGGCGCTCGGCGCGCTCGGCTGGACCCGGGCTTACCTGATCGCCGCGGGGCTGGGCGCCGTGCTGCTCGTCGCGCTGCTGGTCGTCGTCGGCGACGCGCCGGACCGCCGCTACCTGCGCGGGCACCCGATGTCGCGCCGCGCGCTGGTCACCAGCCTGCGGTCGTCGTGGGCGCAGCCCGGGACCAGGCTCGGCTTCTGGGTGCACTTCGCGACGCCGTTCAGCACCCACGTGCTCTCGCTGCTGTGGGGCTTCCCGTTCCTGGTGCTCTGCGAGGGCGTCTCCGACACCACCGCCGGCACCCTGCTCAGCGTCATCGTCGTGGCCACGATCGCCTCGGGGCCGGTGCTCGGGTGGCTGGTCGGCAAGCACCCCTGGCACCGCTCGAGCGTCTCCCTGTCGGTCGTCGGGGCGATGGCGACGGTGTGGACCGTCGTGCTGCTCTGGCCCGGCCACGCCCCGCTGTGGCTGCTCGTGCTGCTGATGCTCGTCTGCGGCTGCGGGTCGCCGACGTCGATGATCGGCTTCGACGTCGGCCGCACCAGCAACCCTCCGGACCGGCTGGCCAGCGCGAGCGGGATCATCAACCAGGGCGGCTTCCTGGCCGCGCTGATCGCGGTGTTCGCGGTCGGCGGCGTTCTCGACGCCCTCACGCCGGGCTCGTCCTCGGAGTACACGCCGCACGCGTTCCGGTGGGCGATGAGCGTGCAGTACGTCCTGTGGGCACTGGGCGCCGCGCAGATCTGGCGCTACCGCAACCGGGTGCGCAGGGCACTCGGTCGCGATGTGGTCGAGTCCGGCTCCACGATGATCTGAGTCGCGAGCCGGACCCGTCGGGGCTGTGCGGTCACTCGTCGTCGTCGAGCAGCCCTTCACGCTCGGCCGCGGCCACCACGCGCCGTACGTTCTCGAGGGAGCCGCAGCCGTCGTCGACGAGCTGGTTGCGGCGGGCGGCCCACTTCTCGCCCAGCTCGCGCCGCACCCGCTCGCCGACCGACTCGCGGGCCGGCGAGATGATGGTCAGCTCCTCCTCGGCGATGTGGTGCGCGATCAGGTTGCTGAGCTTCTCGACCGCGTCCTGGAAGGCATCGGTGTCGGTGCCCTTGAGCTCGAGCACCTTCAGCAGCGCCTCGTTGCCCTCGGCGTGCTCCTCGTGGCCGTGCTCGATCTCGTGCTCGCCGACGTCCGTGGCGCGCCTGCGCAGAACCGGGTAGACCAGCTCCTCCTCGGCCTCGCCGTGCGCGATCAGCACGTGGGCGAACGCCTGGCGCACCGCGTCGCGGTCGCTCGTCGAGTCGCGCAGCTGGGCGAGCAGCCGCTCGAAGTGCCGGTGGTCGTCGGTGATCAGGTCGAGTACGTCGCCACTGGTGGGCCGGCCGAGGTCGATGCCACTGGTCATGGGGGGCTGTTACCCCGGGCCTCGCGTCGTCAACCAGGTCGGTGCGGTCCGTCGCGCTACCGTCACGGACGTGCGCAAGCCCCGCCTGACTCCCGGCCCCAGCCACCCGATCACCGTCACCGCGAACCCTCGCCGGGTGACGGTCAGGGTCGCCGGCCGGACGATCGCGGACACCAGCCGCGCGCAGACGCTGCAGGAGTCGAGCTACCCGGCGGTGCTCTACGTGCCGCGCGAGGACGCGGACTTGACGCTGCTCGAGCCGACCGACCACCGGACCTACTGCCCCTACAAGGGCGACGCGTCCTACTTCTCGATCCGTACCGAGGACGGGACCGTCAAGAACGCGGTGTGGTCCTACGAGACGCCGTACGACGCGGTGCCTGAGATCGCCGGGCACCTGGCGTTCTACCCGGACAAGGTCGAGGTCACCGAGCACTGAGCCGCCCGGCGCGGCACTCAGACCCGGCCGGTCGCCGCCCAGGCGGCGACCTGGAGCGAGAACGGCCCCTCGCCGTACTCCCGGCGCAGCTCGGTGACCAACCGCTCCCGGCGATCCTCGCCGAGCCTCGCGACGTAGGCCCCGGCCGGGCCGACGGCCTCGGTGAACGGCAGCCACCACTCCTCGAACGTCGCGAACTCCAGGGCCACGGTGAGCAGCTCCTCGGTGACCTCGCGCAGCCCGGCACCCTCGAAGAGGGCGACGATCTCGCCGCGGGCCGAGCCCGTGAGACCGCTCTCGTCGTCGGCTCCGGGGTCGATCCGCTGCACCGCGCGCCAGAACCCGGACAGCGGTCCGGAGTCGTCGGCGTGCGCCCAGACGCAGGCGGACACCCGGCCGCCGGGCACGGTGACCCGCTTCATCTCCTGCACGCCGCGGGCCGGGTCGGCCATGAAGTGGACGACCAGCTGCGCGAGCGTCGCGCCGAAGGTCGCGGTCTCGTGCGGCAGGTCCTCGGCGGAGGCGACCTGCGCGTCGACCTCGGGGTAGGCCGCCTGGACTGCGGCGATGAAGGACGGCTGCGGGTCGACGGCGGAGACCCGCTCGTCGCCGAGCCGGCGGACCAGCTCGGCGGTGAGCATCCCAGGCCCGCAGCCCACGTCGAGCACGCTCATGTCCTCACCCAGGCCGCGCAGGCCGAAGTCGGCGAAGGAGGTCGCGAGCGGGGCCGAGAACCGCCCCATGAACCGGACGTAGGAGTCCGCCGACACGTCGAAGAGCGCCACGCCTCCGATCGTGGCACCTCGCGGCGGGACCCGTGGGGATCTCGGGTGAACGGGTACCGCCCCCTCATGGCGACCACACCTGCTCCCCTCGCCCGCCTCGCCGACGTGACCGCGGCGGCCGCCGGCAGCGTCCTCGGGACCACCGCCCGGGCGCTCACCTGGGCCCGGCGCGACCCGAAGCCGCTTCATCCGCGCGGCGAGATCGTGACCGCCACGCTGCGTCGGATCGGCTCGACCGGGTCCGGCGTGCCCTGGCTCGACACGCCCGGGGTCGACGAGGCGCTGGTGCGCATCTCCCGCGCGGTCGGCCTCCCGGACGCGGTGCCGGACATCCACGGGCTCGCCGTACGCGTGCCGGTCGACGGCCGGCCTGCCGACCTGCTGCTCGCCCAGACCGGGCTGGGCCGGCTCACCCGCTTCACGCTCACCGCGGGCCGACGGATCTCGAGCCGGCCGCTGACCACGCTGCTCCCCTACCGGAGCCCGGCGGGGCCGCTGCTGATCGCCGCGGCCGCGAAGACGACCGAGGCCGGCTGGGACGGCCGCACCTTCGAGCTGTTCTGGTCCGTCGGCATCGGGCGGTGGGCGGAGTTCGGCGAGCTGGTGCTGCTCAGCGAGCCGGCGCCGGACGCCGAGGTCTCCTTCGACGCGATCACCAACCCGGTGCCGGGGCTGGAGCCCTACGGCTGGGTACGCCGGCTGCGCGAGCCGGCCTACCGCTCCGCCCGCGAGGAGAGCGGTCGCCGGTCATGAGGGTGGTCGTCACCGGCGGCACGGGCAACGTCGGCTCACGGCTGGTCGAGCGGCTGGCCGCGGACCCGGAGGTGGACGAGGTCGTCGCGGTCTCCCGGCGCGAGCCGGACGACGTACCGGCCGGGGTCGAGTGGCGTGCCGCCAACCTCGCCGAGCACGTGCCGCGCGACCTGCTCCCCGGAGTGGACGCCGTGGTCCACCTCGCCTGGTTGTTCCAGCCGACCCGCGACCCCGGGGCGACCTGGCGCGCCAACGTCGAGGGCACGGTCCGGCTGCTCAGCGCCGCGGCCGACGCCGGCGTGCGCACCGTCGTCCAGGCGTCGTCGGTCGGGGTCTACAGCCGCGGGCCCGGGCGGCGCCCGGTCGACGAGTCGTGGCCGGCGCACGGGATCCCGACGGCGGCGTACAGCCGCGAGAAGGCGTACGTCGAGCGCCTGCTCGACGTGTTCGAGCAGCACAACCCGTCGACCCGGGTGGTCCGGATGCGGCCGGCGTTCATCTTCCGCCGCGAGTCCTCGGTGCAGCAGCGGCGGCTCTTCGCCGGGCCGCTCGCGCCGACCCGGCTGATCTCGCACCTGCCGCTGCCGGTGCTGCCCGATCCCGGCGTGACCCTGCAGGTGGTGCACACCGACGACGTCGTGGAGGCCTACCGGCTGGCACTGCTCCGCGAGGTCCGTGGCGCCTTCAACATCGCGACCGGGCCGACCCTCGACGTCCCCGCGATCGCCCGGCTGCTCGGTGCGCGCGCGGTGCCGGTGCCGGCGCGGCTGACCCGCCTCGGCGTCGGGGCCGCCTGGGCGGCGCACCTGCTCCCCGCTTCGCCCGGCCTCTTCGACCTGTTGGCGCAGATCCCGGTGATGCGCACCGACCGCGCCCGGGAGGAGCTCGGCTGGGAGCCGCAGCGCGACGCCGAGACGACGTTCGGCGAGCTGTGGGCGGGCTTCCGCTCGGGCGAGGGCGGCCCCACCCCGCCACTGGCTCCCGCGACCAGCGGGCGGTTGCGCAGCCACGAGTTCGCCACCGGCCTGGGCTGGCGGCCCTGAGACGCACGTCGGCCCGGCGCGAGCTTCGCGCCGGGCCGAGGTCATGGGGTCAGATGCGGGAGTCGTGTGCCTGACGGCCGAGGGCGAGCCCGAGGCCGATCATGCCGAGCCCGAGGACCAGGTGCAGCCAGTTGTCGGCCACGTTGAACGGCACGAAGTTGGCGTTGCTCGACAGGTCGATGACGGCGCCGTACAGCGTCAGCACCAGGTAGACGGCGCCTCCGCCGATCAGGAACGTGCGAGCGCCCTGCCAGGTCCGGGCCATCAGGAAGCCGGCGACCGCGAAGAGCAGGTGCACGATGTTGTGCAGCACCGAGACACCGAAGACGCCGAGCAGCTCGGCACCCGACTCGTCACCGAGCACCTTCATCTGGCCGTAGTCGGTCGTGATGCCCGGGATGAACCCGAGCACGCCGACGAGAGCGAACGTGGCAGCGACGGCCAGGGCCGCCTTCTGCAGGAGCGTGGTGGTGGTCGTGCGGTCTGTCGCTACGTGTTGCGTCATGACCAGCAGGTACCCCCTCCTGGCATTCCGAGTCTGGAACCGACCACGTAGAGTCAGGAGGCGATGGAAGACGCCGAGCCGACCGAGGACCCCTACGCGGACCTCGCCTTCACGTTGCGCAACGAGGGCTACAAGGTCGAGCGGCCCCAGGAGGGCACCCTCCTGGTCGAGGGCAGGTTCCTCAACCCCGAGCGGATCGCCCTGCAGGCCGCCGGCGAGCTGGCCGACGGCCCGGGCGTGATCTGGGCGATCAGCGCGCAGAACGACTGGACCCTCGTCGCCTGGAGCCGCCCCGACCTGGTGACGATCACCCAGCGCGGCACCGCGCCGCCCCGGTGGCGGCACCGTCGGCTGCCTCCCAAGATGGGCCCGGCCGCGCAGACGTTCCTCGAGGGCGGGGCCTCGCCCCACGACATCGTCACCAAGCCCAAGCACCGCCCGACCGACGCCGCCCGCGAGGTGCTGGCCGGGCTCGGGCTGGAGAACCCCGAGCCGCCGGGCTGGGTGCCGCCGCCTCCGCCCGTGGTCGAGCCGGTCGTCTCACGGGCTCCCGTCGCGCGACGGTCGACGACCCCCCGAGCGCCGCGCGCACCCAAGGCGCCGGCCCGCCCCGCCGAGCCGGCGGTCAAGGTGTGCCCGACCTGCTTCATGGCCCTGCCCGCGACCGGCATCTGCGACAACTGCGGATGAGACGGGTGGCCAGGTGAGCGAGCGCAACGTCCTCGGGGGCGACCTGGAGCCCTGCGGCATCGACCCGGTCACCGGCTTCTACCGCGACGGCAGCTGCTCGTGCGGACCGGAGGACCGGGGACTGCACGCCGTGTGCGCGGTGATGACCGACGAGTTCCTGGCCCACCAGCAGGCGATCGGCAACGACCTCTCGACCCCGCACCCCGAGTGGCAGTTCCCGGGACTGCGGCCGGGCGACCGCTGGTGCGTGGTGGCGGTCCGCTGGCTGCAGTCGTACGCCGAGGGCCTCGCCGCGCCCGTCGTGCTCGCGTCCACCAACGAGCGGGCGCTCGAGGTGATCCCGCTCGAGGTGCTGCGCGAGAACGCCGTCGACGTACCGGACGACCCCAGCGGGCTCCTCGGCTAGAGGCTCCGAGGGCCGGGGCGGGTCCGCCGAATCATCACGGTATGCGGGTGAGTGTGCGCTTCCCCCGCGGGGTTCCGCCCGGGAAGTGCCGATTCGCCTGCATACCGTGATGATTCGGCGGCGGCGACAGGGCTCCGAGGGCCGGGCAGGTCTGGCGACCGCCATCCGGCCCCGCCATGCTGTCCGCCATGGCGCACACGTCGACGGAAGCACCCGACGCGAGGACGATCTCCAGGTACGGCCTGATCATCGCCGCCGTGGGGATCGGCGTACAGCTCGTCCTCGGCGTCTACTACCTCGCGATGGCTCACTCGCCCCAGCCGCACGACCTTCCGGTCGGGGTGGTCGGCAGCGCCCAGCAGCAGGCGCAGGTGACCGACCGGCTCGAGCAGGGCGGCGACTTCAAGGTCGAGGCATACGACGGCGCCGCCGGCCTGGTGCAGGCGATCAAGCAGCGCGACGCCTACGGCGGCGTGGTGTTCAAGGGCCGGGTGCCGACGTTGTACGTCGCCTCGGCCGCCGGGCCGTCGGTCGCGAACCTGTTCCGCAGGTCGTTCACCGAGGCCTACGAGCAGGAGCTCGGCAAGCAGGTCAAGCAGATCGTCGCGGCGGGCAGCCCCGTGCCGGCCGCGACCGCGGCCCGGCTCGCGGCACCGCCGGCGGTCAAGGACGTGGTGCCGCTGCCCGCCGACGACTCGGCCGGCAGCTCGCTGGGCTTCGTGATCCAGGCACTCTGCCTGGGCGGCTCGATCGCGTCTCTCGCGCTCGGCCGGCTCGGGCGGCTGACCCAGCGGTCGCCGAAGCGCGGCGCCGGGCACGCATCGCTGCTCGTGGTCTATGCCCTCGGCTCGGGCGCGGTCGCGCTGGTCGCGATGGCCGTCTTCGGGGTGGGCGATGACGCCCACCACCTGACCTTGTTCGGCGGCCTGGCGCTGATCTCGCTGGCGGTGACCGCGTCGACCGCCGCGTGCGTGGCGCTGTTCGGGCCCGTCGGCTCGCTGGTCGGCGGGCTCTACTTCACCGTGGGCCTGGTCATCTCCGGCTCCTCGATCGTGCCGGAGATGCTGCCGACGCTCGGGAAGGCGATCGGCCAGCTGCTGCCTCCGGGCGCGGGTGCGACGGTAGCCCGCGACGCGACGTACTTCCCGGACGCGTCGACGGCCGGGCCGTTCGTGGTGCTCGGGCTCTACTCCGTGATCGGGCTGGCGGTCATCCTGGTCACCAACACCGCCGCCAACCGGAGTCGGTACACGTGGTGGCTGCGCCGCCACGCGGCATCAGGAGTCCCGGCCGCATCCCCATCCCCGCCCCCAGAGCGGTGATGGAGCATGCGACGGCCAAGAAGGCTGACGCTAGGGACCCGGGGGGCCGCGTGGGGAGGAATCGCCCAACACCGACAGATCGGACCGCCGGTCTAGTCATTCGTGACCAGGGTCCCCGGATGGGTGCCACGCTGGGCGCATGACGGAGCCGACCCGTCCACCGGAGTCGCTGCCGATGCGGATCCTCATCGGCCTGCTCGTCGCCGTCATCCTGCTGCTCCCGGTCGTGCTGATCGGCTCGGGCGTCTGGCTGCTGGCGCAGCGCCAGCTCGGAGACCGGATCGAGGCCACGGTCATCAGCTGCGACACCGATGCGGGTTACCGGCAGTACTCGCAGTACTGCACGGCGCGCTGGACCGAGGACGGCGTCGAGAAGACCGGTCCGATCGAGGCCTCGGGCGACAACGAGGTAGGGAAGACGGTCGTCGCGACGGAGCGGGACGGCGTGCTCTACAGCCGGTCGCTGGGGCTGCCGCTGATCCTGATCGCGCTCGGCCTGCCGTTCTCCTTCCTGACGTTCAAGTGGCTGCAGGGGAAGCTGCGGCGGAAGAACGCGGCCGCGCCTACGCCTCCCACGCGATGATCCGCCGGGCGAGCTCGGGGCCGGCGTCCTCCTGGAGGAAGTGGCCGGCGCGGATCCGGTCGTGCGGCTGGCCGGCGGCGCCGGGGACGTGGGCGATGAGCGGCTTGTCGGCCTTGCCGAGGATGGGGTCATTGGCGCCGAACAGGCAGAGGAACGGCTTCTCCCAGCGCCCGAGCGCCGCCCACGCGGCGCGGTTGGCCGGCACCGCCGGGTCGTCCGGCTCGGTCGGGACGAGGTTCGGGAACTGGCGGGCGCCGGCGAGGTACTTCGAGGAGGGGTACGGCGCGTCGTAGGCCACCCGCACCGCGCGCGGCACCTTCGTCACCGTGCCCCTGCCGACGATGAAGCCGCACGAGAACACCGGGGTGTAGCGGGCGAACGCGCGCCAGATCCGGAACGCGGGCGGCGTACCTCTGTCGGCGGTGGGGAGGAAGCCGTTGCCCACGACCATCCGGCTGAACCGGTGCTCCTGCTCAGCCGCGATCCGCAGCCCGATCAGCGAGCCCCAGTCCTGGACGAACGCGGTCACGTCGGTCAGGTCGAGCGCCTCGAACCACGCGGTGACCCACTCGACGTGGCGCAGGTAGGTGTAGTCGTCGGGGCGCGTCGGCTTGTCGGACTTGCCGAACCCGATCAGGTCGGGCGCGAGCACGCGGTAGCCCGCGTCGACGAGCGGCGGGATCATCGTGCGGTAGAGGTAGCTCCACGTCGGCTCGCCGTGCAGGAGCACGACCGGTCGCCCGTCGCGCGGACCCTCGTCGACGTAGTGCATCCGCAGCGGCTCGGTGTCCGAGGCGGCCACGTCGACGTAGTTCGGTGCGAACGGATAGCCGGGGAGGCCGGCGAAGCGCGCGTCCGACGTGCGGAGGACGTCCATGGCCCGGAACCTAGTGCCCGGCGCGGGTGGTCCGCACAATGTTCCGGTGACCGTGCTGATCGACCCGCCGCTCGTGCCGTCCCGTGGGCGGATGTGGTCGCACCTCGCGTCGGACACCTCGTACGACGAGCTGCACGCCTTCGCCGGCGCGCTCGGCGTACCGCCGCGGGCGTTCGAGCGCGACCACTACGACGTCCCGGCGGAGCTCTACGACGCCGCCGTCGCCGCCGGCGCCCTCCCCGTCTCCAGCCGGGTCCTCGTCCGCCGCCTCATCGACTCCGGCCTGCGCCGCCGCAAGCGCACTCAGCCCCGAGGATGATTCCGCGCTGAATCGCTGGGCCGCCGCGCCCAGCGCGACCTCCACGCCCGCGGCCGCGAGCCCCCGCTCTCCGCTCACCGCTTTCCGTGCGGATGCTTCTGGGGCGGATCGTCGGAGCCGATGATGCCGACGACCAGGTCGCCTACCTTGTCGGGGATCTCGGGGTGGGTGATCACGACGAGCGCACCGGCCGCCACCGCGCCACCGACGAGCGAGGCGATGAACGTCTGCTTCGCCCGCGAGCGCGAGCCCGACGCCGCACCCCGGGGCGGGACCGGCGTCGGCTTGGCGACCTGCTCGCGCAGCTGACGTACGACGTCCTCGCGCGCGGCCTGCATCATCACCGGCGGCCGCGACGCCAGCATCGTCGCGATGTTGCGGGTGGAGCAGAGCATCGGGCTGTGCGACCACGCGGTCACGTGGTGCTCGCCGCCGAAGCACAGCACGCCGTGGACGTGGGTCGGCGAGATGTCGGGGACCAGTTGAGCGACGGCGTAAGCCGCCTCGACCGCCGCGATCGCGGCCGCGTCCCGGCGCCGCCCGCTCTGCCGCACGACGCCGTTGTGCACGGCGATCTGGCCGGACCAGCTCTTCGAGGAGATCACGAACACCCCGGGTGGTCCGACGACGATGTGGTCGATGTCGGCGTACCGCCGCCCGGACCAGCGGACGTCGTGGAACACGTCCCACTCACCGTGCGGCAGGTGCTCGAGCGCCTCCGCCGTCTGCCGCTCGCCGTCCGTCTTCTCCCGCAGCTTGCGGGCTGACCGAGCCGAGTCTCCAGTCATGACTTCCCCTCCGCCCCCGGCTCACGCCGAGGGCCCCTCCCCTCGGAGCCTAAGTAGGAAGTCTGCTGGAGTCACCCCCCGTTCGACCCGGTGCGACCGGTCTCGACGACCAGCGACCGCACTCGTTCGGCCAGGTCTGCTCCGAACGCACCGGCCGGCGCCTGCCAGCCCCAGTTCCCCTCGTCGGTGCCGGGCGTGTTCATCCGCGCCTCGTTGCCGAGCCCGAGCAGGTCCTGGGCGGGGATGACCGCGAGCCGCGCCCGCGACGACAGCGCCAGCCGGATCAGCGCCCACGGCATCCCCGTCGAACCCTCACTTGGAGCACCTCGAGCCGTCAGTTCGAGCACCTGCTGCCGCGCGTCCTCGTCGAGACCGTCCCACCAGCCCACGGTGGTGTCGTTGTCGTGGGTGCCGGTGTAGACCACGCTCAGCTCGTCGTGCTGGGCCGGCAGGTGGGGGTTGTCGGGGTCGCCGTCGAACGCGAACTGGAGCACCTTCATCCCGGGAAGCCGGTACGCCGTCCGCAGCGCGTCGACCTCCGGCGTGATGACGCCGAGGTCCTCCGCGACCAGCGAGCCCGGGCCGGCGGCCTCGACGAGCGCGGCGAGCACCTCCTTGCCCGGTGCCTTCACCCACTCGCCGTCACGGGCGGTGGGCGCCTCCACGGGGACGTGCCACGCGGCCTCGAAGCCGCGGAAGTGGTCGATCCGCACCAGGTCGAAGAGCTCGCGCTGCCGGGCGATCCGCGCGCGCCACCACGCGAACCCGTCGGCCGCCATGGCCTCCCAGTCGTAGTGCGGGTTGTTCCACCGCTGCCCGTCCTCGGCGAAGTAGTCCGGCGGGCAGCCGGTCACGGTGATCGGCCGGCCGTCCTCGTCGAGCTGGAACAGCGCGCGGTGCGCCCAGACGTCGGCGCTGTCGAGCGACACGAAGATCGGCAGGTCCCCGAACAGCAGCACGTCCTTCGACGCGGCGTACTCCCGCAGCCGCCCCCACTGGCGTGCGAACACCCACTGCTCGAGCCGCAGCTCCTCGACCCGGTCCGCGACCGATCCCGTCGCGCTGGCGACCGCCTCCGGGTCCCGGTCCCGCAGGCGCGGCTCCCAGGTCAACCAGGGCGATCCGTCGTGCAGCTCGCGGAGCGCGGTGAACTCGACGTAGGGGTCGAGCCAGTCCGCCTGCTCCGCGCACCACCGCGCGAGCTCCCCCGAGTCGGCTGGTTTCTCCACCGGCCAGGTGTCGCGGTCGACCAGGTCGGGGTTGCCGGCCATCGACGAGAGCGCGTTGTACGGCGACCCGTCGTCGTCGTGGGTCGGTACCAGCGGCAGCACCTGCCACACCGTGCAACCGGCGGCGGCGAGGAAGTCGACGAAGCGGTACGCCTCCTCGCCCAGGTCGCCGCCCGGCAGCGAGGTCACGTGCAGGAGCACCCCGGCACGGCGTACGTCGAACGGCCCGATGTCGTCCTTCATCCCTCGAACGTAGCCGCTCGGGCGATCTCCCTGCGCTCAGGGCGACGACCCTCAGTCGTCCTGCCCGTCGGTCTCCTGCCGGGTCGCGAACGCGGGCGTACCTCCGGCGCAGTGCGCGGTGACCGTCACGGTGGTGCCGGTCTCGTCCTCCCTCCCGTCGAACTCGACCTCGAGCTCCTCGGGGCCGGGCTTCTTGAGCTCGGCGTGGAATCCGACGTTCGGCTGCGTGGACACCAGCGAGATCGCCGTCCCCCGGCACTCGGCGACCAGGAGGCCGGCCTGGCCCTGCCAGGTCCGGCGCTGGGCCGGCGGCGGCGCAGCGGGGTGGGAGTCGTCGCTCCCAGGAGTGCTCGGCGACGGGGACGCGGGGGCGGTGCTGCTCGAGGTGGTGCTCGAGGTGGAGCTCGAGGGCCCGCCCGACGGCGAGGGCTGGCGGGACGACCTCGTCGACGAGTGCCGGGGCGACCGGTCGTCCGTCGTCCGCACCTCGCGATCCGCCGAGACGACCTGGTCCCCGGCCCGGGAGATCACGGCCCAGACAACCGTCGAGCCGACCGCGACGACGACCACCCACGCGATCGCCGCGGCAAGAAGACGCGGGCGGCTCATGCCCTCATCCTGGCAGGTGGCGGCACGGTGGCTGGGTCTACGGTTCGGGCATGACGAGCATCCTCGTGGTCGAGGACGACGACGCGATCCGGAGCGCCGTCATGCGGGGACTGCGCGAGCGTGGCCACGCCGTCGCGACCGCCGCGACCGGCCTCGCGGGGCTCGAGCAGATCCTCCAGGCGCGGCCTCAGGTGGTCCTGCTCGACCTGGGTCTCCCCGACGTCGACGGGCTCACGCTGATCGCGATGATCCGCGCCGCGAGCGACGTACCGCTCATCGTGATCACCGCCCAGGACGACGACCCGACGATGATCAAGGCGCTCGACAGCGGCGCCGACGACTACGTCGTGAAGCCGTTCGGGACCGACCAGGTCGCGGCGCGGATCCGCGCGGTGCTCCGCCGCACCGGGCGCGACCTGACTCCGTCGATCCTCCAGGTGGGCGGGCTGCGGATCGACGAGAGCTCCCGTACGGCCTCGGTCGACGGCCGCGCGCTCGACCTGAGCCGCAAGGAGTTCGACGTGCTCGCGCTGCTTGCGTCGCGACGCGGCCAGGTGGTGACCAAGCGGGAGCTGCTCGCGGAGGTCTGGCAGCAGGCGTACGGCGGCTCCGACCGCACCGTCGACGTGCACCTCTCGTGGCTGCGGCGCAAGCTCGGCGAGTCCGCGGCCCAGCCGCGGTACCTGCTCAGCGTCCGCGGGGTCGGTGTGCGCCTGGTCGACCCGGACGCCGAGGACGACTGATGCGGCGGCGGATCTCATGGCTGGTCGTCGCCACGACGTCGGCCGTCGTGGTGTCCTTCGTCGTCCCGCTCTGCCTGCTGGTGCGCACCCTCGCGGAGGACCGGGCGATGGCGGCCGCGGACCAGGAGGCCCGCAACGTCGCCATCCTGGTGGCCGGAGTGCGGGACGAGCCGCAGCTCGGCGAGCTGGTCGAGGACATCGACAGCCGGGGCACCCCGACGACCGGGGTGCTGACCGCCGACGGCCGGCAGCTCGGCGGCGGCACCGACCTCCGGCACGACCCGGACGTGCGGAAGGCCCGCAGGGGCGACGCGTTCACCGTCGTGGACGACGACGGCGGCCGCGTGCTGCTGCCGGTCATCACGAAGGACGGAACCGCGGTCGTGCGGTCGGCGGTCAGCCCGTCCGACCTGCACCGTGGCGTGGCGGCGGCATGGATCGGGATCATCAGCCTGGGGCTGCTGCTGCTCCTCGTGGCGACGGTGATCGCGTCGCGGTTGGGCCGGCGGGTCAGCGAACCGCTGCGCGAGGTGGCCGCAGCGGCGCACCGCCTGCGCGAGGGCGAGCTCGGCGCGCGCGCGGAGGTGGCCGGGCCCGCGGAGACCCAGGAGCTCGCCCGCGCCCTCAACGGACTGGCCGAGCGGACCACCGACCTGCTGGCCACCGAGCGGGCGGCCGTCGGCGACCTGTCCCACCGCCTGCGGACGCCGGTGACCGCGCTCCGCCTCGACGCCGAGGCGGTCGACGACCCGGACCTCGCGCAGCGGCTGCAGACCCACATCGGGGTGCTCCAGCGCACGATCGACGCCATCGTGCACGAGGCCCGCCGCCCGGTGCGCACCGATCTCACCCCGACCTGCGACGCCCGCGCGACGGTGCACCGGCGCGTGGAGTTCTGGCGACCGCTGGCCGAGGACCAGGGCCGCCGGATGGACGTGCACCTGCCGGACGGCGCGCTCGACGTACCCCTCGCAGCAGACGACCTCAAGGACCTGCTCGACGTGCTGGTCGACAACGTCTTCGCCCACACGCCCGAGGGCACGACGCTGGGTGTCGAGCTGCGCGAGGTCGACGGTCACGCGGTGCTCACCGTCCTCGACGAGGGGCCGGGCATGGCCGCGCGGCCGCGCCAGGCGCGGAGCGGCAGCACCGGCCTCGGGCTGGACATCGCCACGCGGACGGCGCGCGGCTGCGGCGGCGACCTGACCGTGGGGGTCGGTCCTGCCGGCGGGGTACGGGTCGAGGCGCGGATGCCGCTCACCGGCAAGTGATCCGGGCCGCTCAGTCGTCGTCGGAGCCGTCCTCCGAGTCGTCGTCGCCGGGCCCGTCCTGGTCGTGACCGTGGTCGTCACCCGGGCTGTCGTCACCCGGGCCGTCGTCACCCGGGCTGTCGTCACCCGGGCCGGCGTCGTCACGCCCGCCGTCCTCTCCCCCGCCGGGCTGACCGCCGGAGCCACGAACGACGACCGGGACCGCAGGGGCCGCGGGGCTCGGCGCCGGCGCGGCCGGCGCGGGTACGACGACGGTGTGCACGACGTCGGTCACGCACGTGCCCTTCTCGAGCTTGCTGCCCTTGGGGCACGGAGCCCAGCGGGTCCGGTGCTGCCGCGGCTCAGCCGCGACGGACGCGGCCGGGTCCGCCGCGTGGGTGGTGCGGACCGTGGGGACGGAGACGTCCTGGACGGACTGGCTGCGGTAGGCCGCGACGGAGCCGGCGACGCCGGCGGCGAGCAGGACCGAGGCGAGCCCGGTGGTGATCAGCTTCATGCCGTGATGCTGCGACCGGGCTCGATAGGAGGACCTCGCGAGACCGTCAAGTCGGGGTCAAGGATCTTCCTAGGAGGGACTTAACAGCGCGATGAGGACGCCTTGCCGGTCGGGTCCGCATGCTCCTGGCCATGACCTACGACTCTCGCACCCGCGACCGGTACCGCCTGGCGGTGACCGGCGCCACCGCCGCGGTTGCTGCCGCGGCGATCACGGCGACCGGCTGGCTGGCCGGCACCGCGGCGCACCACCAGGACCAGGCGGCGGCGCAGCGCAAGGCCGACCAGAAGGCCCTGGCCCGGGCGCAGTACGCCGCCTGGAAGGCCAAGTACGGCGACCCGGCGCGCGCCCGGCACGCCCACACCCGGATCGTGCTCAAGGATCGACCGACCCGGACCCGGGTGACGACCCGCTACGTGACTGCGGCGAGCACCTCGCTCGGGCAGGGCGGGACCGTCACTCCCCAGGCTCCTGCGGCTCCGGCGCCGCACCCGGCCGCCCCTGTGCACGCCGCTCCCCCGCCCCCGCCGCCCCCGGCGCCGACACACGGGTCCTGACGATGACCGCCACGTCCGCCCAGCTCCCCGCCCTGGGAACCTCCGTCTTCGTCGCCACCCGGGACCCGGGTGCGCTGGGTGACGCGCTGCGGCTGGCCGCCCGCGTGCTCGTCGACGTCGACGAGGTGTGCAGCCGGTTCCGGCCCGACTCCGACCTCTCGCGCGTGAACGCCCATCCCGGCCGCTGGGTCGAGGTCGACCCGCTGCTGGTCGCGGCCGTGCAGGTCGCGGTCGATGCGGCCCGGGCCACCGGGGGGCTCGTGCACCCGCTGCTCGGCCGCCAGCTGGTCGAGCTCGGCTACGACCGGGACTTCCAGGAGCTGGTCGAGATCGACGGCGCGGAGTCCCTCGAGTCCTCGCCGCCGCCGCTCGCGGCCTGGGACGACGTGCAGGTCGACCCCGACGGCCTGGTCCGGATCCCCGAGGGTTCCTCGCTCGACCTGGGTGCGACCGGGAAGGCGTGGGCGGCGGACCTCATCGCCGCCGCCTTCGAGAAGGACCTCGGTGTGCCGGCGATCGTGAGCGTCGGCGGCGACCTGCGGATCGCGGGCGCCGACGGCCCCTGGCCCGTCGCGGTCTCGGAGCGACCCGGCGCGGCCCCGGACGTCGTCGTGACGCTCGACCGCGGCGGGCTGGCGACGTCGAGCACGCAGGTGCGGCGCTGGACGCGCGCCGGCGTACGGCGGCACCACCTGCTCGACCCGCGGACCGGCCTGCCGGCCGCCGAGGTGTGGCGCAGCGTGACCGCGACCGGCGCGACCTGCTCGGCGGCCAACACCGCCAGCACGGCGGCGGTCGTGCTCGGCCACGAGGCCCCCGGCTGGCTCGACGTGCACGGCATCGCCGCGCGCCTGGTCGCGGCGGACGGGACCGTGCGGACCGTCGGCAACTGGCCCGCCGAGAGGAGCGCGGCATGACCGACGGTCCGCTGCTCTGGTACCTCAACCGCGGCACGGGTGTCGTGCTCCTCGTCCTGCTCACCGTCAGCGTGGTGCTCGGCGTGCTCGCCATGGGCGGGCGCCCCGGGCGCGGGGTGCCGCGCTTCGTGACGCAGACGTTCCACCGCAACCTGGCACTGCTCTCGGTGCTGATGCTCCTGGCGCACGTCGCGTCGGCGGTGATCGACACCTACGTCGACATCCGGTGGTGGCAGGCGCTGGTGCCGTACGGCGCGACGTACCGCCCGCTCTGGCTCGGCCTCGGCACGCTCTCCCTCGACGTGATCGTGGTCGTGGTCCTGACCAGCCTGCTGCGTACCCGGCTCGGCCACCGCTCGTGGCGGGCCGTGCATCTCCTGGCCTGGGCGGCCTGGGCGCTCTCGGTGGCGCACGCGATCGGGATCGGCACCGACCTGGCCCACCCGGACGGCCTCGCCGTGCTGCCGACGGCCGTCTGCGTCGGGGCGGTCGGCGTGGCTGCGGTCGCCCGGATCGCGCGTGCCGTCGCGCACCCGGAGCTCACCACGGCGCGGGGGCCGGCATGAGCGCGCCCGCACCGTCCCCGGTCCCGGTGCCGGGCCGGGTCCGGATCCAGCGCGGTCCGGCGTTGCTCGCCGGTGTCGACGAGGGCCCGACGCTGGCGGCGCACCGGAGCCGCTACGGGCCTCTTCCGACCGTGCCGCTGGCGGAGCTGGATCGCCGGGTAAGCGCCGTCGGGCTGCGAGGCCGCGGCGGCGCTGCCTTCCCGTTCGCGACGAAGCTGCGGGCCGCCGCCGGGCGCCGACCCGTGGTCGTGGTCAACCTCAGCGAGGGCGAGCCGGCGAGCGCCAAGGACACCGCGTTGGCGCTCGGGCGGCCGCACCTGGTGCTCGACGGTGCCGTGGCGACGGCCCGAGCACTCGGCTCTCGCGACGTGCACCTGGTCCTGCCGGCGGACCGCCCGGACGCCGCGGCACAGGTCCGGCTCGCGGTGGCGGAGCGCAAGGACCGGGTGCGGTTCCGGCTGCACACCGCGGATGCACGGTTCGTCGCCGGCCAGGCCCGCGCAGTGATCGAGCTGATGGCCGGCCGGCCGAACCTCCCCGTCACGGCGTGGGCGCCGGAGGCGGTGTCCGGCCACCGCGGTCGCCCGACGCTCCTGTCCAACGCCGAGACGTGGGCCCACGTCGGACACCTGGTGCTCGCCGGCGAGGCCACCTACCGTGCCCACGGCACCGCCGAGGAGCCCGGCACCGCGCTGCTGACGATCACGCGCCCCGGCTTCGACGCCGAGGTGCTCGAGGTGCCGTACGGCGTGCGCCTGCGCGACGTGCTGCCGCCGTTCGCGACCGGGCATCCCGCCCTGGTGGGCGGCTTCCACGGCGCGTGGGCCACCTGGGAGACGCTCGGCGCGACCCGGGTGTCGGTGCCGGCGATGGCGGCCGTCGGTCTGCCGCTGGGCGCCGGCGTCGTGCACGTTCCCGACCCGGGGAGCTGCCCGGTCGCGTTCACCAGCGCCGTCGTCGACTACCTCGCCGGCCAGAGCGCCGGTCGCTGCGGGCCGTGCCTCAACGGTCTCCCGGCGCTGGCGGTCGCCGTACGAGCGATGGCGCAGGGGCGCGACGCCGCGGCCCGGATCGACGAGCTGACGCGCCTCGTCGCGCGACGCGGGGCCTGTGCGCACCCGGACGGGACCGTACGGCTGGTCCGATCACTGTTCGGTGCGCTGCCCGAGGAGGTCGCCGCCCACCGCGCAGGTGCCTGCCTCGCCCTGCCGAGCGGGGCGGCCTCGCGTCGCGTGGTGGCTCGATGAGCGCGCAGCTGCGGGTGGACTGGCCGGCCTGCCAGGCCCGCGGCCTGTGCCACGAGCTGCTGCCCGAGGTGGTGGAGCTGGACGAGTGGGGCTACCCCATCGTGACGGGCGAGGTCTCCGAGGAGCTGCTCTCCGACGCGCGCGCTGCCGTCCGCGGCTGCCCCCGGCTGGCGCTGCGGCTCGTGGACTGAGCGTCTGCACGCTGCGGCGACGGTCGGGCAGTCCGGTGGGTCGGCGGCGGGCCCCAAAGGCCCGAGATGGAACGCGGGCGCCACCACCGCCCGATGGTGACGCCCGCGGATCAGATCGGATCAGGGGGTGCCGTCGTCCGCACCGCCGTCGTCCGCACCGCCGTCGTCCGTGCCGTTGTCGTCCGAGCCGTCGTCGGTGCCGTTGTCGTCCGAGCCGTCGTCGGTGCCGTCGTCGTCGGTGCCGTCGTCGGTGCCGTTGTCGTCGGTGCCGTCGTCGGTGCCGTCGGTGCCGTCGGTGCCGTCATCGTCACCGGAGTCGTCGGTGCCGTCCTGCTGGTCCTCGGCGTCGGCCAGCGCGCCGACGAGCGTCTGGACGTCCGCCTTGGACGAGCTGGCGTTGAGCGCCAGCGCCTGCGCGACCGCCGCGTCGACAGCCGCGGACACGTCGGTCGCGCCGGCGGCGTCGGCCGCGGCAGCAAGCCGGGCCGCGCGGCGCAGCGCGTTGACGACGATCCGGTAGTTCTCCGGCCGCACCGACCGCAGCTGGTCGCGCACTGCGCCGAAGTCGAAGCCCGGCGCCGCCGCCTGGACGGTCACGGCGAGGTCCGCGAGCGCGGCAGAGTCCGCGGCGCCGTTGGCCAGCACCGCCGACTTCACGTCGACGTCGTGGACCGGCGCCAGCTTGCGCAGCCGCGAGTCGTCGAGCGCCTTGCCGATCTGCCGGTCCAGCCGGGCGATCTGGTCGAGGGCGTGCTTCTGGTCGTGGGCGAACTTGCCGCCTTGCGACGACTGTCCACCGCCACCGTGCGTGCCGTGACCGCCGTGACCGCCGCCCTGCCCGTGGCCGGGGTCGGCGATGGCGGCGGGCGAGCTGATGCCGAGGGCGACCGCGGCGGCGAAGGAGGCCGCGGCGGCCCGGTTGATGCGCTTCATCAGTGAGGCTCCTGAGGTGCAGGGAGGCAGCGCCGAGTGCACCACCTATGCGCCCCTTCGGCACTCAAGACCCAGCACCTGAGGACTCCGACATGGAAGTCTCACCAGCCGAGCTCGCGCAGCCGCGCGTCCCCGATCCCGAAGTGGTGCCCGATCTCGTGCACCACCGTTCGCCGTACCTGTTCCACGACCTGCTCCTCGGTGTCGCAGATCGCGCAGATCGCGTGGTGGAAGATCGTGATCCGGTCCGGCAGCACCCCGGCGTACGTCGTCGTCCGCCGCGTCAGCGGGATGCCCTGGTAGAGCCCGAGCAACCCGCGGCGGCCCGGCCCGTGCTCGACGGTGACGGCGACGTTGCTCATGATCCGCCCGAGCTCCTCGGGCAGACCGTCGAGCGCCTCCGCGACCATCTCCTCGAACCGCACCGGCTCCACCTCGATCACCGGGCAAGTGTCCGCCAGGGCCGGTAACAGGACCGCCGGAAACCCGTTAGGGCGCCGGCCGCACCGGCCCCTAGCCTCTGATGCGCGAGCGGGCCGGAGCACTTCGGTTAACCCGGTCCATGGCGGTTTGGGTTCGAGTCCCCCTCGGTTCCGCCGGCGGCGTACGCCGTCTTCCGGAGGGCACACCACGCCCGTTCGCACCCGTACGACGAGAGCGGTGGCGGGCCGAAGCAGATCGGTTCTCTCTCACCTCTTCAGTGACGGCCCTCGTGAGGAGGGCCACCCGGGCAACCGGGCACGCCCGGTCCGCACCCCACGCCCGCCCCCGCCCTCGTCCCGCCACACCACCCGCCGAAGGAGGAGCACCATGGACGTTCTGCGAACGCTCGGCCTGCGCCGGACGCCCCAGTCCGAGCGGGCCGACCCCCGCCAGCGGCGCAATGCCGCGGGCGGCTACGCCTTCACCCTGGACGACGTGGCCCGGCTGCGCCGGTTCCTGGTGCTGGGTGTCGACGGTGGCACCTACTACGCCGCGCCGCGCGAGCTGGCTCGCGCCAACGCGGAGGTCGTCGCGCGGATGGCCGTGGAGGACCCGGAGACCCTGGTCGCCACGATCGTCGAGGTCTCGCGCTCGGGCGCTGCTCCGAAGCAGAACCCGGCCCTGTTCGCCCTCGCGCTCGCGACGGCGTACGGGGAGTCCGCGCAGCTGGCCCTCGCGGCGCTGCCGGACGTCGCCCAGACGGGCACGCACCTGTTCCTGTTCGCGGCGTACGTCGAGCAGTTCCGCGGCTGGGGCCGTGGCCTGCGGCGTGCCGTGGGTGGCTGGTACACCGCCAAGGAGCCGGACGCGCTCGCCTACCAGGTGGTGAAGTACCGCCAGCGCGAGGGCTGGTCGCACCGTGACCTGCTGCGCCTGGCGCACCCGGAGACGGCGGTGCCGGAGCTGAAGGACACCTTCGACTGGATCGTGCGCGGCTCGCTCGGTGAGCGGACGCCGCGGCTGGTCGAGGGCTTCGTGCGTGCCCAGCAGGTCGGCGACGCGTCGGCCTGGGCGGCGCTCGTGCGCGAGTACGGACTGTCGTGGGAGATGCTCCCCGACGCCGCCCTCGGCGAGGTGGCCGTGTGGGACGCGCTGCTCGACACCGGTGTGCCGCAGACGGCGCTGCTGCGTCAGCTGCCGCGGCTGACCCGGCTGGGCATGCTGCCCGACCTGGGCGGCCGCACCGACGAGGTCGTCGTACAGCTGACCGACCCGGCGCGGCTGCGCTCGGCGCGCGTGCACCCGGTCAACGTGCTGGTGGCGCAGCGGACCTACGCGTCCGGTCGCTCGGCGCGCGGTGACGCGCGCTGGGAGCCGACCCGGAAGGTCGTCGACGCGCTCGACGCAGCGTTCTACGCGGCGTTCGGCGCGGTCGAGCGGTCCGGGAAGCGCACCCTGCTGGCGGTCGACGTCTCCGGTTCGATGACGCAGTCGATCTCGGGTCTGCCGATCACCGCTCGGGAGGCCTCGGCTGCCCTGGCGCTGGTCCAGCTCGCGACCGAGCCGTCGGCGACGGCGGTCGGCTTCACGACGCGGGCCGGCTCCCGGAGCTGGCGCGAGGGCGTGCTGGCGCCGCTGCGGATCTCGCCGCGGCAGCGCCTCGACGACGCCCTGCGTGTCGTCGACGCGATGCCGTACGGCGGCACCGACTGCGCGCTGCCGATGGTCCACGCGACGGAGAAGCAGCTGGAGGTCGACACGTTCGTCGTCTACACCGACAACGAGACCTGGGCCGGTGCGGTGCACCCGCACCAGGCGCTGGCGGAGTACCGCCGGCGTTCCGGGATCGACGCGAAGCTGATCGTCGTGGGCATGACCGCCACGGAGTTCAGCATCGCGGACCCCTCGGACCCGGGCATGCTCGACGTGGTCGGCTTCGACGCTTCGGTGCCGTCGCTGATCACCGAGTTCGCGTGCGGCCTCTGACCCCTCGGGGGGTCGGGGGCCTCACGCCGTCGCCAGCACGACCGGCGCCGCCAGGCCCTCCCACTCGGCGAGGAGTACGCCGTCCGCCGGCGTGACGGCGTCGAGGTCGACGACCCGGAGCACCTCGACCGTCGGGTCGTCGTCGAGGCTCGGGACGCCCCACGCCCGGATGGACGAGGGGTACTCGGTCGGCGGGCCGTCGTCCTGGTGGAGGTACTGCATCGCCTCCCGGGCGCCGGTCGCGATCACGTCGGCCAGCACGGCCCCGTAGACCGGGTCGGTCAGGGCGTCGTACACCCAGCGGTGGCCGAGCACGGAGTGCTCCATGGTGCTGACCAGGGTCGCGCCCTCGAGCGGCGCCCCGCGGTAGGTCAGCGGCACGTGCAGCACGGTCCCACCGGCGGTCCGCACGACGAACGCCTCGATCCCGACCTCGCCGTCCGGGTCGTCGAACCGGAACCGGCCGACCAGCTCGAGCCCGTCCGCCGCGTCGGCGCCCCACGGCTGCGTCGGCACCCACCCCTCCAGCACCTCGAGCTTGGTGGGCGTGAGCGTCGCGTCGTACAGCAGGGCCATGCCGCGGACGTTAGCGAGCGGGCGCCCGACCGCGCGCGCCACGACGAGCAAGTGGCAGCGGAACGACGAGAAATGGCAGTTCGGCACACTCGTCCCCATGACACAGAGCCTGTCCGGGATCGTGCCGAGCATCATCGACGCCCACATCCACCAGTGGGACCCGTTCACCACACCGCGGGAGGCGTCGAGGCTCGCGCCGCTCTATGACCGGGCGCCGCGGCTGATGGATCGGCTGCTGCCGGTCGTGCTCGACCGGGGCACGCGCGAGCTGATCCTGACGGCCCGGCACGCGGCGCGGCCCTATCTGCCGGCGGACTACGCCGCCGACGTCGCCGGCACGGTGGCCGCGGTCGGCGTACCGGTCGAGGCCGCGATCCACATCCAGTGCGGTTGGCACGAGGGCAGCCCGGTCGGGGAGACGGAGTGGCTCGAGACGCTGCCGTTCGGACGGGACGGCAACCCGCGGCTCGCCGCGATCGTCGCCGAGGCGGACCCGCGCGAGCCGGGCTTCGCCGACCTCCTCGACGCCCACGCCGCGGCGAGCGGGAGGTTCCGCGGCGTCCGGTTCATGACGACCTGGCACCCGGACAAGGGCGTGAAGAACTGGATCGACGAGGACGGCGTGATGAAGTCGTCCGCCTTCCTGCGCGGCTTCGCCGCGCTTGCCGAGCGCGGCCTGACCTTCGACTCCTACGTCTACTCCCACCAGCTCGGTGAGGTCGTCACGTTGGCGAAGGAGTACCCCGACACCACGATCGTCCTCGACCACTACGGCCCGCCGGTCGGCGTGATGGGACCGATGGGCAGGTCGACGGCCCGTACGCCGTCCGACCGCGCGGCGCTCCTCGATCGATGGCGGGATGCGATCGCCGAGGTCGCCGCATGCCCCAACGTGGTCGCCAAGCACTCCGGTATCGCGTTCCCCAGCCTCGGCCATCGCGAGCCCGGGCTCTCCCGCGAGCAGCTCGCGGAGAAGGTGCGTCCGCTGGTCGACCACACCACGGACGTCTTCGGCGAGGACCGGCTCGTCTTCGGCTCCAACTACCCGATGGACAAGTCGATCACGACGTACCCGGCGATCGTCGGCGCCCTGGTCGACCTCCTCGCGCCCCGAGGCCCCGACCTCCTGCGCAAGGTCTTCCGCGACAACGCGATCGCCACCTACCGCCTCTAGAGCCCCGACGGTCGAGGAGACCCGCAAGCCCCGGTGGTCGACGGCCCCGGTGGTCGAGGAGACCCGCAAGCCCCGGTGGTCGACGGCCCCGGTGGTCGAGGAGACCCGCAAGCCCCGGTGGTCGACGGCCCCGGTGGTCGAGGAGACCCGCAAGCCCCGGTGGTCGAGGAGGTCGCGCAGCGACCGTCACGAGACCCCCGGGGCTACAGCCGACCTCAGTCCGCCTTCCGCGCCGCCTTCTTCGCCTCGGTCAGCTCCTCGAGCCGCTCGGCGTCGGCCCGCTTCTCGCTGGCCTCCTGCTCGGTCTCCCGGGCCTCGTCCAGCTCCTTCTTCGTACGGCGCTGCGCGGCCTGCCGCTTCGCCGCAGCCGCGGTCTTCACCCGCTGCTCGTCATGCCCGACCTGCTCCTCGCGCGCGGCGGCGAGACGCTCGGCCTCCGCCTTCTTCTCGGCGGCGGTCTTCCGCGCCCGCGCCTCGGCCTGCTGCTTCTCGCGCAGCTCGACCTCGTCGGCCTCCTCGAGACCGGTGGTCACGCGGTCCTGCGCCTCCTCGCGCTTGGCCGCGGCCTCCTTGCGAGCGGTCGTGACGGTCTTGTCGGCGTACTTCCGCTTCGACGCGGCGTGCTGCTCGAGATCGGCCGCGGCGGCGAGCCGGCTGGATCGCTCGAGCCGCTCGGACCCGCGCTGGCTGATGTCGTCGTTGCGGAGCACGGTGCCGGCGAGCCGATCCGCCGTACCGAGCGTGCGGTCGACGCTCAGCCGGGCGTAGGAGTTGTCCGGCAGCCGCTCGGCGAGCTTGCCGACGACGTCGAGAGGTCGTCGCGCGACCTCGTAGGGAAGGGCGATCAGGTTCTTGATCATCGTCTGCTCCTCACTTCTCGGTCTCGGCGCGCAGCTCGGCGGCGCGCTGGTCGGCCAAGGCGGCCTCGCGCTGCAGCTGCTCGCGCTCGGCGACGCCCTGCTGCTCGGTGATCTCGGCGTCCGCGGCGAGGTGCTCGGCCTCCTCGGCCCGCGAGGCGGCCACCTGGTCGGCGTCGGCCTCGGCCTCGGCGGCGCCCTGCGCTGCCTGAGTGGCCGCTGCCTGCTCCGCCGCGGCCTCCTCCTGCCGACGCCGGCGCTCGATCTCCGACTCCTGCTGCTCGGCCCGCTCCTCGGCGGCGCGCTCCTGCTGAGCCGTCTCGGCCGTGGTCTCTCGGAGGTCCTGGACGGCCTCCTTGCGCTCGGCATCGGCGATGGCCGCGTCGGCGACCGCCTCACGGCGCTTGTCGGCCTCGGCCTGCTGCAGCTGTCCCTCCTCGACCAGCTCGCCCTTGCCGGTCACCGCACCAGCGACTTCCTTCGCCTTGCCGGCGATCTTGTCCACAAAGCCCTCACGGGCCTCTGCTGCTTTGTCGTTGGTCATAGGTGTGCAGTGCCCAGTACCGGGCCGGAGAGACGGGTCAGAGCCTGTGACCTATCGCATCGCATGCGCCCGCTACTGTCCACCCATGCAGGGATCCGTGACCGTCCACATGAACGCGCCGGCCAAGGTCGTCTGGGACCTCGTCAGCGACGTCACCCGGATCGGCGAGTTCAGCCCGGAGACCTTCGAGGCGGAGTGGCTCGACGGCGCGACCGGCCCGGCCGTCGGCGCCCACTTCCGCGGCCACGTCAAGCGCAACGGCGTCGGGCCGATCTACTGGACCAAGTGCAAGGTCACCTCGTGCGAGCCCGAGCGCGACTTCGGCTTCGGGGTGTACGGCGGCGGCGCGCGCGTGAACAACTGGCGCTACGAGCTCACCCCCACCGACGACGGCGGCACCGACGTCACCGAGTCCTTCCAGCTCGAGCAGCGCGGCGTACTGAAGGTCTACTGGGCGCTGCTCGGCAAGCTCCGCGGCAAGACCAACGAGAACGGCATGCGCAAGACCCTCGAGCGGATCAAGGCGGTCGCCGAGGCCGAGGCGGCTACCAACGGCTGACGCCCGGCCCTGCAGAACCCGTTCGGCCGGGGAGATCCTCGCGGCCTAGGGTCCGCAGCATGAACAGCGTGGCGGACGTGGGCGGGCGGGTGGCGCAGCGCTACCGGGAGCTCGACCTGCCCCCCTGGCCCGACCCGCACCCGGGGATGAGCAGCCCCGCGGACGAGGAGTACTCCCGCGTCACCGACGGCGGCCGCTACCGGATCGTCCAGGAGCGGTCGCGGCTGTGGGCTGCGGAGCTGGGAGCCGTTCCCGGCGTCACCGCAGCGCCGCTCGCGGAGTCCGACGTCGAGCCCGACCCGCACCGGATCTTCGTCAGCGGCACCCGCCTCACCTCCGAGCGGGCGGGCACGCTGCCGCTCTATCTCCTCGAGCTGGACGTCAGGCTCACCGCGGAGGAGGGCAGCCTGCCGGTCCTGCGGATCGGCGTCGGCCGTCCCGAGATCGTCGTCCAGAGCCTGCCCGACTGCGGCTGCGACGCCTGCGACTCGGGCTCCGCGGACCTGCTCACGACGATCGACGAGACCGTCGCCCGGATCGTGGGCGGCCCGCTCGTCGTGCTCCGTGGTCCGGGCTGGCAGGCCGAGTGGTCCCCGGACGGCTCCTCGGTCGGCGGCACCCCGGGAGCACCGGACTTCCACGACATCACCGAGCGCTGCCGTCGCCTGGCCGGAGGCGAGACCGTCGAGCTGCCACCGGGCACCGAGGCCTTCGTCGGGCGCGCCTGGTTCGGCTGACGGCCGGCGAGGTCAGCGCTGCACGGCGTACGGCGCCTCCGCCGAGCGTCCCTGGAACTCCAGGATCGCCGGGTTGACGACCTGACCTTCGCGGATCTCGATGGCCCGCGCCAGCGTCTCCTCGGTATCCCAGCTGGCAGCGCCTTCGAGCACCGGCCGCAGGAACGGGATCAGCGCGTGGCTGTTCTCCCAGGTCGCGGAGTTCCAGAGGTACGACGGGCTGTGGTCCACGGCGTAGTAGAGGACGTTGTCCCCCACCACGAACGCCGGGTCGTCGAACGTCGTCGGCTTGGCCCAGCTGAAGCCCATGCCCAGGTCGCACGACACGTCGACGATCACGCTGCCCGGCCGGAAGGCGTCCAGATCCTCGTCGTACAGGAAGATCAGCGGCTTCGTGGGGTCCTGGAAGGTGCAGTTGACGACGATGTCGGCCTGGGCGAGGTACGCCGGCAGCGGCTCGCGGCCCCGCTCGGTGATCACGTGGCTCGGCTTGGTCGCGTCGTCATCGTGCTCGAACTGGCGGATCCGCACCGAGTGGATCGGCGACCCGACGGCCGCGACGGCCCGGTTGGTGAGCACCGCGACCTCGTGCACGCCGTGGGCATTGAGCGCGGTCACCGCGCCCCGGGCGGTAGCACCGAACCCGATCACCACCGCGTTCATCCGCCGGCCGTAGTCGCCGGTCAGACCGGCCAGCTGGAGCGCGTGGATCACCGAGCAGTAGCCCGCCAGCTCGTTGTTCTTGTGGAACACGTGCAGCCCGACGGAGCCGTCCACGGTCCAGTGGTTCATGGCCTCGAAGGCGATCAGCGTCAGCCGGCGGTCGATCGCGATCTGGGTCAGCTCGGCGTCCTGCACGCAGTGCGGCCACCCCCACAGCACCTTGCCCTCACCGATGCTGGCGACGTCCGAGTGCTGCGGCTTCGGCAGCACCACGACGTCCGACCCGGTGAGGATCTCGTCCCGCGAGGCGAAGCCTGCGACGTGCGGCAGGAGCGCATCGTCCGCGACCCCGAACCGGGCGCCGTACCCGTGCTCGAGCGTCATCCGCTCCCGGATGTCCGCATCGAGGTGCGGGAGGTGGTCCGGGTGCAGCGGGAGCCGGTGCTCGTTCTCCTTGGCAGAGGAGCCGATGACCCCGAGGGTCAGCAGTGTCACTTCTTCTTCGCCGGGTGCATCTGTTCGGTGAACGTGGTGTCGTGGTCGCCCTTCGCCCGCTTCTCCGCGCGCTTCTCCTTGATGGACTTCGCGGACTTCTTGGACATGTTCTGACGCGGCGACTTGTCGCTCATGGCGAGTCTCTCTGAGAGGAAGCCTGAATGGCTCCGTGAGCCGACACTACGCCCCATTCGGTGGGCGTATCGAGACCCAGAGGCCTTGGTGGTCGAGGAGGTCGCGCAGCGACCCTCCCGGTGGTCGAGGAGGTCGCGAAGCGACCGTCACGAGACCCTTGAGCCCACTACGCCACATGTACGACGAGCGCGGCGACGACCAGCGCCAGCGTCATGACGTCCACGGCGAGCATCACCGCCGTGTCCCGCACCCGCAGCCGCGACCCGAGCGCGCCGATCATCAGCACCGCCAGCCCGACCAGCGCCGCCGTACCGACCCAGCCCACGCCGAGCCCGACCAGTACGCCGACCGCCCCGAGCAGCTCGAGCACCCCGATCAACCGCCACAGCCCGGGCGGTACGCCGAGGTGATCACGGACCGCCAGACTCTGCGGCACGCCGAACACCTTGATCGAGCCGCTGAACAGGAACGTGGCCGCGACCAGGATCGAGAGCAAGGTGTCCATGAGTCCTCCTGACTCAGCAGGGTCCCACGTCCGCCGGTGGTTGAGGTGCGAGGCGCCCCAGCGCCGAGCCTCGAAACCTCCGGCCCCCTCAGCTCCTGGTCTTCCCCTCGCGCAGCATCTCGAGCGCCTGCGCCACCCGCCGCGCCTTCGTCTCGTCGCGCTTCGCCTCGGTGATCCACCGCGCGTACTCCTTGCGATGGGTGAACGCCAGCCCGTCGTACGCCGCCTTGGCGGTCAGGTCGTCCGCGAGTGCCGCGGCCAGCTCGGCCGGCACCTCGACCTCGCGCGGCTCCTCGTCGAGCGCGAGAACGACGTCGACCTCGTCGCCCGCCTCGACACCGGCGCCGGCCCGCACCTCGCGGTTGAGCCCGACCAGGAATTCGCCGCCCATCCGCGCGACGCTCGTGCGCCACGTGTAGCCGTTCACCGTCGCCGCGACCGGGAACCGCTTCTTCCCCTGGCCCAGCTCGGCGACCTGGTCGTCGTCGAGGACGACGGCGGCCGCCGGCCCGCGAGGGACCAGCGTCGTACGGAAGCTCAGGCTGCCCATGCGCGGATCGTACGGTTCGAGCAGCGCTCAGTCGTCGAACTGGAACCCATCGGCCCCGGCGCGATCGATCAACGCGCGAACCGACGCGGGATCGTCGAGATGCGGTTCGAGGACCGCTTGCAGACGCAGCAGGTCCGCGCGCGGTCCCGCGGCGCTGAACATGTCCGCCTCGGAGTCCAGGTCGAGCTTCGCGACCAGGTCGGGCGCGAGCAGGGTCGCGACGCCCTCCCAGAAGTAGCCGTTCGGTTCGTGCCCCGCGGCGATGATCGCGTCGTCGGCCGGTAGCCCGCCGCAGGCGAAGACCAGCGAGTGGCCGCCGCCGTACTCGACCAGCTTCGAGCGGGTCACTCCCCGAGCCCCGCTCGCCGGGTCAGCTGTCCCACGTGTCCATCACGTCGAGGTTGCGGAACGTCGGCGGACCGTCGCACAGCTCCATCATCTTCGCCGCG
Source organism: Nocardioides panacisoli (assembly GCF_039537325.1). Classification (GTDB taxonomy): domain Bacteria; phylum Actinomycetota; class Actinomycetes; order Propionibacteriales; family Nocardioidaceae; genus Nocardioides; species Nocardioides panacisoli. The sequence goes on along the minus strand of NZ_BAABAH010000001.1, from coordinate 184,482 downwards.
AACTCGCTGGTCTCCGAGCGGTTGGAGTTCTCCATGGCCGAGTCGTAAGAGTCGAACTCGATGATGTTCAGGTAGGTGTTCGGGCGGTCGCGGTCCGCGGTGAAGGTGCCGCGGACGACCAGACCCGTGTTCGAGCTGGCCCGCATCTCCTCACCGAGGGCCTTCACCTCGTCAATGCGGGTGGTCGTGAACTCGATGATCTGCACGAAGCCGGACATGGCGTCCTCCTGAGAATCGATCGGTCCCCTCAGCATCCCGCTACCGTGCCGCCTGAGCCATGGCTCGATACGACTAGACGGGCAGCCGCGAAGCTCCCCGCGCTCACGTGCGTGAAGGGCTGACACGCGCGGTGGTGAAGGTGGTGGACCAACGGCCGTCACCACCGTCGCAGCCCCCGGCGGCGTTCTCGATGCAGCAAGCCGGGCTGATCAGGGGCACACTGGGTATGTCGGCTCGGCCCTGTCGGTGCGTCGGCGGCACGACCTCGAGCATCGGGAGCGGTCAGCACCCGGGCGGAGCATCAGCAGAGGACGACCGAGCATGAGCGACCGCGAGACCTGGGCAGAGAGTGCGTACAAGATCCTGGGGGACGTCGCCGGCCGCTACAACGCCGTCATCGAGTACACCCAGCTCGGCAACGACATCCAGGAGCACAGCGGCCTGATGACGACGAAGGCCGTCCGGAACTGGATCAGCGGCGTGCTCGAGGACGTCGCGAAACGGTGCGTCGACGAGGGCATCCCGCCGCTGACGTCGCTCGTCGTGCGCAAGGACACCGGCATGGTCGGCGACGGGTACGACGCCGTACTGGTCGCCACCGGCGTCGCCCCCATCGACGACCCGATGAAGCGGGAGAAGCACGCCGCGCAGGCGCGGCTCGAGTGCTACCGCTGGGCCAATGCGACGGACCTTCCGGCCGACGGCGGCCGGGCCGCCCTCACCCCCAAGTACGCCGCGTCCGCGGCCCGCAAGGCAAAGGCCAATCCCCCGGCCGTGAAGGTCTGCCCGACGTGCAACATGGCGCTGCTCCCCACCGGCGTCTGCGACAGCTGCGGCTGACAGGGAGCTCAGCGACGCCCCGCCTTGCCGCTCGGACCCGGATGCCCCGGCTTGTCCTTGGCTGGGTCAGAGTGATGCGTGTCGTCCACCAATGAGACGAGAGCCCGGCCGAATGCGTTCGGCAGGTCGGTATTGACGAGGGCCACCCCTGTGAAACCGATCGCCACTGCTGTGGCCAGCCCCAAGAGAGCCCGGCCCGCGCGCCCGGACGACTTCGCTCGCGCGGGCCGGGTCCGCCGGCCGGCTGGTTTGTTTGTCGCAGCTGACCGCCGGGGTTCTCGATGCACACTGCGTTCGGTCGCCGGCCGCAAGGCAGCCTTGAGGTCGAAGCAAACCTGCTGGCGTTGCGCCGGGTTCAGTTGGGGCTCGCGCGTGCTCAGCATCTCGACCAGATTCGAGGTCGAGCACAGCAGAACACCCTTCGCGCTGCCCGTGACCTCGGCATCTCGAACGAAGCACAACACCGGCACCACCAACCGTGGTGGGACGCTCCGCGTCATCTGACCAATGGCGATCGCACCCTGAGTCGCGCCGGCAACCGTGCTGTCGCGCCGCCGTCCGTCCTGTCGAAGGGTGTCGTCCTGTACGTCGAGGCGCCCGGACCAGTTCTTGCTGTCGATAGCGAACACTCCGGGCGGACCGACGACGACGTGATCGACGTTCGCGAACCGGCGTCCTGGCCACCGGATGTCGTGGAAGACCGTCCAATCGGCCGGCGGCAGTTCGCCGAGCACGGCGGCCGTGGCCCGCTCGCCCTCAGCGCCACGCTCATAGCGCTGCGCCGACTGGTGCAACCGCGTCGCCCGCTCTCTCATCCGGCGTGCGGACTCCGCCGCGGATTCTCCCGCCATGTCTCCCCCACCAGCTGTGCCAGCCGACCCTCGCACGCACCGTAAGCAAAATGCGGCCGGCTGTCCGGCAAAGCCGAGATCGGGTGCCCCTGGTCCTTGCCGCCGGGAAGGTCAGGCGCGGCTTGCCGCGAACGGGTGGCAGCGAGCGCTCACAGGGTTAGCGTGGCCGGGTGGCGCACGACGACGACGTCGACGGCGGCGAGCTCACCGACTTCCTGAACCGCCTGGCCGCCCGGACACCGACCCCGGCGGGCGGCTCCGTCGCGGCGCTGTGCACGGCGCAGGCGGCGGCGCTGGTCGCGATGGTCGCGCGCTACTGCGACACCGAGGAGCTGGCCGAGCGGGCCGAGGGCCTGGTCGACGAGGCCCAGCGGCTGATGGCCGACGACGAGCGAGCGTTCGGTGCGGTCGCCGCGGCGTGGAAGCTGCCGCGAGGCTCGGAGCACGACGCCGACCGACGCGCCGCGATCAACGACGCGCTGCTCGCGGCCTCCGAGCCGCAGGCGCGGCTCGTCGAGACCGCGGTCGACGTACTGGTCCTCATCGACCAGCTGCGGCACGCCGCCGCGCCCCGGCCCGGGCTGGCGTCCGACCTGGTCGCCGCCGCCGAGGTGGCGCGGACGGCGTCGGCGATCGCGCGGATGAACGTGGAGTCCAACGTCCGCACCCTGCCGGACTCCGAGGAGCGGGAGCGGCTCCTGCGACGGATGGGTGTGATGAAGGGGAGGGCATGAATGCTGTCGGACATCGAGATCGCGAACGCGGCTGAGCTGCGTCCGATCATCCAGGTTGCCCAGGACGAGCTGGGCATCGACGCGGACCACCTGGTCCCGTACGGCCACCACAAGGCGAAGGTCGACCTCGGCTACGTCCAGTCGCTCCACGAGCGGCCGCTCGGCAAGCTGATCCTGATGACGGCGATCTCGCCGACGCCGGCCGGCGAGGGCAAGACAACGACCACGGTCGGGCTCGCGGACGCGCTGCGCGGGCTCGGCAACAAGGCGATGGCCTGCCTGCGCGAGCCGTCGATGGGCCCGGTCTTCGGCATGAAGGGCGGCGCCGCCGGCGGCGGCTACTCCCAGGTCGTGCCGATGACCGACATCAACCTGCACTTCACCGGCGACTTCGCCGCGCTCGCCGCCGCGAACAACCTGCTGGCAGCGCTGATCGACAACCACATCCACCACGGCAACGCGCTCGGGATCGACGTACGGGCCGTGGACTGGCGACGCGTCGTCGACCTCAACGACCGGGCGCTGCGCGATATCGTCGTCGGCCTCGGCGGTACGGCGAACGGGTACCCGCGCGAGAACGGCTTCGACATCGTCGTCGCCTCCGAGCTGATGGCGATCCTCTGCTTGACCGAGTCCTGGGCCGACCTCAAGCAGCGGATCGGCGACATCGTGATCGGCTACACGCGCGACAAGAAGCCGGTGACCGCCCGCGACCTCGAGGCTCACGGCGCCATGGCGGTACTGCTGCGCGACGCCCTCGCGCCCAACCTCGTGCAGACACTCGAGCACACGCCGGTCTTCGTGCACGGTGGCCCGTTCGCCAACATCGCGCACGGCTGCAACTCGGTCATCGCCACCAAGGCCGCCCTGCGGCTGGCGGACTTCGTCGTCACCGAGGCCGGCTTCGGCGCCGACCTCGGCGCGGAGAAGTTCGTCGACATCAAGTGCCGCAAGTCCGGCCTCCGCCCCGACGCCGCCGTCGTCGTGGCCACCGTCCGGGCGCTGAAGTTCCACGGCGGGGTCAACATGCCCGACATCGCGAAGGAGGACCTCGGCGCGATCGAGCGCGGCATGGCCAACATCGAGCGGCACCTGCGCAACGTCCGCGAGGTCTACGGCATCCCGTGCGTGGTCGCGCTCAACCGCTTCCCGACCGACACCGACGCTGAGGTCGCCCGCGTGGTCGAGCTGGTCGACGAGCTCGGCGTCCGCGCGTACCCCGCCACCCACTTCGCCGACGGCGGCACCGGCGCCACCGACCTGGCCAAGGGCGTGCTCGACCTGCTCGACAACGCCGGTGAGTCGACGTTCTCGTTCACCTACCCCGACTCGCTCCCGCTCAAGGACAAGGCCGAGACGATCGCCCACCGGCTGTACGGCGCGTCCGTCGTCACCTGGGACGTCAAGGCCAAGCGGCGGCTCGAGCGCCTCGAGGCCGACGGGTACGGCGACCTGCCCGTCTGCATCGCCAAGACCCAGTACTCGTTCTCCGTCGACCCCGCACTCCGCGGCGCCCCCACCGGCCACGACCTGCACGTGCGTGAGGTTCGACTGGCTGCGGGCGCCGGGTTCGTCGTACTCGTGTGTGGGGACGTGATGACGATGCCCGGCCTCCCCGCCAAGCCCGCCGCCGCCGGCATCGACCTGCTCGACGACGGGACGATCGTCGGCTTGTCGTGAACTCGCTACGCCCGTCGGGGCGTCGCGCCATCCTGTGCCATGCGCATCGGCACGTGGAATCTCGACGGCCGCTGGGACGCACGCCACCGCGACCTCGTGGCCCGTCTCGAGTGTGACGTCCTGCTAATGACCGAGGTGCCCGACCAGGTCGACATCCCAGGCATGCGAGGACACCGCACGACCGAGCCCATGGTTCCGGGTCGAGCCTGGGCCGGCGTCTTCGCTACCGAGGTCACCGGACTCGCCGATCCGCACCCGGCCGCGGCGCTCGCGACGGTCGACGGACTCCGGGTCTGCTCGTCGGTGCTGCCCTGGCAAGGGTCGGGCCGTTGGTACCCGTGGGGCGGCGACAACGACGGCGACCGAACGGCATACGCCGTCGACGCGATCGCTGCTGCTGCACCGAGGATCTGGGGCGGAGACTGGAACACGTCGTTCGCGCCCACGGGGTACGCCGTCGCGCCGACAAGCCGGACGCTCCTTTGGTCAGCGGCCATGCGGCTGGGCCTCGTCATCACAACGACCGCGCTGGTCCACCAGGAGGGATCCGACCTCACCATCGACCACATCGCCGTGCCGACCTCATGGAGCACCCTTGAGGTCGAGCACCACCGGGCTGAGTGCAACGGTGTTCTGCTCTCGGACCATGACGCATACGTCGTCGAGGTCCACCGCACCTGAGGTGCGCCTCACCGCCGGCGCCGGCGCTTGCGTCGGCCTACGTCAGCGAGCCGCCGGAGCGGCGACGCGGGCGCGCGGAGCGACCGCGGTTGGCATCGCCGACACCGCAGTGGACTTCGCAGACGCGTTTCCGCGGAGGTCCACGCTGCTAACGGAGAACCAGTAGGTCACGTCGTTCTGGAGCCCTGTGACGTCGACACTCTGCGCGCCGGTGGTCGTGTAGAGCGACCACGCCGTTGAGTCGGTCCGCACCCAAACCTCGTTGTGGGAGAAGTCAGCTGGAGTGACCTGAGACCAACTGAGCTGGACCGTGCCGTCGCCCGGGACGGCGACCAGGTTGGTCGGCGTCGGCGGAGGCGTCTGGTCGGTGGCAGTGAGCATCCTGACGCGCGACTGCTCGGGCGCTGCTCCTCGATGGCGCAGGGCGACTGCCCGGTAGGCGTCCGTGCCCAGATTCGCGGTGACGGCGAACTCGGCTTGGCCGCGACGATTGACGCGGGCTCTGCTGACAGTTCGCCAGGTGCCTCCTGACCGTGCCTGCAGAACCACGGGGCGGCCGGCCCGAACAGGAGTCGCGCGGACGCGCGCCTGAACCCTGGCACCTTCAGCGACGCTGTGATCATCGAAGCTGAGAGAGACCCGCTGCCGCTGGATGGCAAGAGTGCGCGTCCGGCTGGTCGCAGCGGAGTACCGCTTGTTGCCCTTGGTGACCTGCTGCACGACCGCGCGGTACGCCGTCGACGTCCTGGGGGCCTTGAAGGTTCCAGTGATCACGCCGCGCCCACCGGTGGTTCCGTGAGCGAAGTTCCTCCAGCGTCCGTTGACCTTGCGCTGGACCACGATCTCCCGGCTGATCGCAGGGCGGACCGACGCCGTCAGCCGATAAAGCTCACCCGCGATCCGCTTGCCTGGCCGAACGGCGAGCCGAACTGTCGAGTGCACGTTCGTGATCTGCGGCTGCTGGTCTCCTCCGCCTCCGCCCCCACCCGGAAGGGTCGTGCCGTAGTAGTACGGCGCCGGATTGTCCTCGCAGGCGATCCCGTCGCCGTCAGCGTCGAGGCGATCGGGGTCGGATTGCGGTCCCCCGTGGTTCAGGAAGTAGATCTGCGCGGCTCGTTGGCTCGGGAAGTCACTGCAGTCCATGTCCCTGGCGACAGCCGAGGGAGCCGGTACGGCGAAGCCCACCGTGGCGAGGGCTGCGGCGACCACGAGGGCGGGCTTGAGGAGCTTCACTGCGATGTGTCCTTGGTGTGGAAGTTGAGAGCAGCCCAGGCGTCCGGAGCGTCCGCATTGAGCTGGATGCGTTGCGCGGTGGCACCCAGAGGTCGAGGCGCAACCGACCGGAGAAAGGTAAAGACCGTTCGGGGCTTCGCGCAGCCAAACCGGAGCGAACTATTCGGCGTGACCAGTGGTCTAGTCATTTAGGACCAAGTCGCGGCGCAGGCTGAGGCCCTCGAATAACCCGTTAGCCCGAGTGACGAGGCGGGCCTTATGTTTCATCCGTCGCCGGCCCACTCGGCCGGCAACGGAATGGAGAGCACCATGACCACCGAGCAGCGAAGGATGCACGCGAACCGCCCAGCGGTCCGCGCCCTGCACGCTGCCCGGTGCGAGTACCTCTCCGGGCCCCGGCGCCGGGACGCCGAACACCCCAGCTGCTGACCACAGCGCCCCTCACCCCATCCCTTTAGCTCAGCCGGACAGAGCGCCGCGCTACGAACGCGGAGGTCCCGGGTTCGACTCCCGGAGGGGGTACTTCACGACCGTTGGTCGAGGAGGTCGCGAAGCGACCGTCACGAGACCCGAAGGAGGCAGATCACGATGGACACCATGCAGACCGAGCTGCCCTTGCGCCTGCCCGGCGCCCAGGCAGAGACCCTGATGTGGGCGCGCGTCGAGGACGTCGAGCAGGCCGCGATGGACCAGCTGCGCAACATCTCGCGGCTGCCGTGGGTCGAGGGCGTCCGCGTGATGCCCGACGTCCACCTCGGCAAGGGCGCGACGGTCGGCTCGGTCGTGGCGATGCGCAACGCCGTCTCCCCCGCCGCGGTGGGTGTCGACATCGGCTGCGGCATGCAGGCGGTGCGCACGAGCCTGACCACGGCCGACCTCCCCGACGACCTGCACGCACTGCGCCTGGCCGTCGAGAAGGCGATCCCGGTCGGCTTCGCCGCGCACTCCTTGGCGCCCGACGTGAACCGGCTCAAGCTCAATCACGGGCGGTTCGCAGGCTGGGACCGCTTCTGGCGCCGCTTCGGCGAGTTCCACGGCGGCGTACAGGACCGCGAGCGCAAGGCGAAGCAGCAGATGGGCTCGCTGGGCGGCGGCAACCACTTCATCGAGCTGACGTCCGACGAGACCGGCCAGGTCTGGCTGATGCTGCACTCCGGGAGCCGCAACATCGGCAAGGAGCTCGCCGAGCGCCACATCCATGAGGCCAAGGGCCTGGAACACAACCTCGGTCTGCCCGACCGCGACCTGGCGGTGTTCCTGTCCGGCACCAAGGAGATGGAGGCCTACCTCCGCGACCTGTACTGGGCTCAGGAGTACGCCGCCCGCAACCGCGCCGTGATGATGGCGCTGTTCTGCGAGGTGGTCGCCCGGGAGTTCGCGGCGCGCGGTGTCGAGGTGAGGTTCGGCGAGCAGATCTCCGCGCACCACAACTACGTGGCGCAGGAGACCTACGACGGCGTCGACCTGATCGTCACCCGCAAGGGCGCGATCCGGGCCGGCGCGGGCGAGTACGGTCTGATCCCCGGATCGATGGGCACCGGCTCGTACGTCGTCAAGGGCCTCGGCAACGAGCAGTCCTACTGCTCCGCGTCCCACGGCGCGGGCCGCCGGATGTCGCGCAACCATGCCAAGCGGACCTTCACCGTCGACGACCTGGCTGCGCAGACCGCCGGCGTGGAGTGCCGCAAGGACAAGGGCGTTCTCGACGAGATCCCCGGCGCCTACAAGGACCTCGAGTCCGTGATCGAGGCGCAGACCGACCTCGTCGAGGTCGTCGCGAAGCTCACGACGCTCATGTGCGTGAAGGGCTGAAGACCCGTGGCCGGCCGCTGCCGCGGCCGGCCACAAGTCGTACCAGCGCAGGGCACTGCGGGCGCCGTTGGTCGCGCAGTACATTGTGGCTTGGACGCGGCTTTGCGATGACGCGAGCGGATCTGCGTCAGAATCGATTGCTCTTGCCTAGGTTGCAGGCCTGACAAAGTGTCTGCAGATTCTCCGTTACGGTTGTTCCCCCATTACTAACCGCGACAATGTGGTCCACGTGTAGTCGAATGCCGTCCTCCGAGGAAGCGCCGCACATTCGACACCGATAACCATCGCGTCGCAAGACGTCCGCCCTCAGACGGTCAGTCATCCGATTGCGCTCTTGCTGACGCAGGAAATGAGTGGTGGATCGCGTTTCGCGAATGGTCCGCAACTCTTCGAGCCCACGGCGCATGTCCTCAACCGAAAAGTCGAGCGCCCTCCCGTACGAATTCCTGCCCTGGGGACTCGTATACGTTACGGCACAACGCATATGCATCGGACTGTACGGGCTCGTCAGGGTCATCGTGTCAAATTGCTTCCGCTCGATCCTTACAAAGGCTGACCGCCCGATCTCATCGGCGGATGACTTGCCCAGATGGGCGTCCGCCAGACTCGCGCGGTGCATCATGTACTCCTGGTAGGCGGCCCAGGAGAACAAGCGCTGATCGATCTTCGGCTGAATCTCCTGCTCAAACGTGGACAACTGTCCGAGGAAGAACTTCCGCAGGTCGTACCGGTCATACTTCGCTTTGGAACTAACGGCGTCGACAAATTCATATGCAGCGGGGGGCGGGGCCTGCAGGCGAGGCGCATACGCAGTATTCAACTTGGCGAGCTCGGCCAGTGCGACGCTGTGAGCAAGCACAGCACGTCGGTGGCGCGCGTTCAGCCTGACCATAATCAGCCCGAACGATCCTGCCCCTATCCCGGCGGCAAGCGTCGCGATCAGGAGCACCAAGGTCTCGGCGTCCATGCATGGACGGTATTCGGTAGTCGGCGGACGCGGGTGCGGATCCCGGAAGGACCTGCGGCACAGAACACCTTCGACTGGATCGTCCGTGGCTCGGTGGGCGACCGCACGCCTCGGCTGATCGAGGGCTTCGTGCGGGCACAAGAGGCCGGCGACACGGCGACCTGGGCGGCGCTCGTGCGCGAGTACGGCCTGTCGTGGGAGATGCTCCCCGACGCCGCACATGGCGAGGTCGCGGTCTGGGACGCGCTGCACGACAGCGGTGTGCCGCAGACGGCGCTGATGCGTCAGCTTCCGCGGCCGACCCGGCTCGGCATGCTGCCGGACATCGGCGGCCGTACCGACGAGGTCGTCGCCCAGCTGACCGACCCCGCTCGGCTGCGCGCGGCCCGGGTGCACCCGGTCAACGTGCTGGTCGCGCAGCGCACCTACGCGTCCGGCCACTCGGCGCGCAGTGGTGCGACCTGGGCGCCGTCGCGGAAGGTCACCGACGCGCTGGACGCCGCGTTCTACACGGCGTTCGGCGCGGTGAAGCCGTCCGGCAAGCGCACGCTGCTGGCGGTCGACGTGTCCGGCTCGATGACCCAGTCGATCTCCGGCATGCCGATCTCGGCGCGGGAGGCGTCCGCGGCGCTGGCGCTGGTCCAGCTCGCGACCGAGCCGTCGGCGACGGCGGTCGGTTTCACGAGCCGGTACGGCGCCCGCACGTGGCGGGAGTCCGCACTGGCGCCGCTGCGGATCTCGCCGCGGCAGCGACTCGACGACGCCCTGCGCGTTGCCGACGCGATGCCGTTCGCGGGCACCGACTGCACCCTGCCGATGATCTACGCGACGGAGAAGCGGCTGAAGATCGACACGTTCGTCGTCTACACCGACAACGAGACCTGGGCAGGTGCGATCCACCCGCACCAGGCGCTCGCCGAGTACCGCCGCCGGTCCGGGATCGACGCGAAGCTGATCGTGGTCGGCATGACCGCCACCGGCTTCAGCATCGCCGACCCCAGTGACTCCGGCATGCTCGACGTCGTCGGCTTCGACGCCGCCGTGCCGTCGCTGATCACGGAGTTCGCCCGCGGACTCTGACGGTCGAGCTGGTATGACGCCCGGGGCGGCACCGACAGGTGCCGCCCCTGGCTATTCGCCTCGCAACTAGCCGCCAGGACGCTTGACGATTTCTGCCGACGGACCGCTCGCGGGATCCCTGTGGCACGGTGGTGACATGCCCTCGGAGCAAGCAAACCGGATCCAGCACCAGCTGACTGTCGTGCGCGACGGAGCCAACCTTGCCGTCATCGGCGAAGAGGGACGTCACACGCTATGTGGTGAGGTGAAAACACTTCTCAGCCACTCGGGGCAAGAACCCGGTCGCCCGCAAGACCTCGCCGACGTCGCCGCGGGAGCATGCGGCGCGCCATCGAGGGCCTTCTGATCACTACTGCTCGGCCACGCTCCTTGAACCTCCACTCGGTCGCGCTGCCCGTACCGCAGGCCCGAAGTACGGATGCGGATCCTGTGGCGCAACGAGTGTCGGTGCGGCTGAACTGGTCGCTGGTCCGGGGGGAACTGCAAGGACGCCTGCACCTCCTCGGGGGATCATGTCCGAGGACGGGGTCGCCTTCGATCTCGCCGCCATCTGATCGCCACGCGGTCACAGATCCGGGGATCCTTCGATCGGCCCTGGCATGCTCGGGCCGTGCCGCGACTCGATCTTGAGCCCTGGCTGCGAACAACGTGCAGCGTGTACTCGTTCGACCTCCGCGGGATCTTCCAGGCGCGCGGTGATCATGACTGGCCGCTGGTAGCGCACAGCGAGGCAGAACTCGACACCCTGATCGCATCCGGCGGTCATCTGCTGCCGCTCCCGAAGGAGCCAGCGGCGCTGGCAAACGTGCTCGAGGTGGGGATCGTTGACTACCTCTTAGATGCAGCAGGCGAGTTGGACGGCGTCGAGACACGTCGCGGGACCGAGCGCGGCTATCCCGATCTGGAATTCACGGGTGATGCGCTCGACGGGGAGTTCCACGCCGTCGACATCAAGATCGCCCGACGAAAGAGCCTCAAGAAGGGCGTCAGCAAGAACACCGACAGCCGCATCACGCTCTACACGGGCAACACCTACTTCCGGTATCCGAAGCTGCACTGGCCCGGCACCTTCCGGCCGTTCGAGGACTACGCCTCACATCTCGACGTCATCGGCATCTATACCCTGAACGAAGAGTCGACGTCGCGCGTCGATGACCTCGAGCTGATCGTGCAGCCGTCGTGGAAGATCGCCAGCAGGCAGCGCTCGTCGACCACGCGCGAGTACATCGGCGCGGTCGTGGATATCGAAGCCCTCCGCAACGGTGACGGCGAGTTCAGCACGCCCGACGAGTTCTACAAGTTCTGGCGCAAGTACCCCTTTAAGATCGGTCGCGTCGTCCAGCAGCAGCTCGACAAGCTGCTGGCCAGCCAGGACTCCTAATGTCGACATTCGGCGAGCGTCCAGCGAACCGTCGGACCGTGCTGGCAGAGTGCAGCCATGAGTAGCTCCCAGGGCATCGCCATCTCGTTGTTCTCCGGCGCAGGCGGGCTAGATCTGGGCGCAGAGCGGGCCGGCTACCACGTCCGAGCAGCCGTTGAGTACGACCGCGACGCCGCGCTCACCATGGAGAAGAACTTCTCGGGGCTGGCGTCGCCGGTTATTCAGGGCGACATCCTTGACATCCCGACCAGAGAAATCCTCCGGGCTGCCGGCCTGAAGGGACGTGAGCGCCCTGAGCTGCTGATCGGCGGCCCGCCATGCACCCCGTTCTCGAAGAGCGGCTTCTGGCTGGAGTGGAAGCGCGAAGGCCTTGACCCCGACGCCTCGCTGCTGCAGGCCTACACTCGCGTGCTCGCCGAGGCGAAGCCCCGCGCCTTCGTGCTCGAGAACGTATACGCCCTGACTTACAACAACAAGGCCAGCCGCCCAGCCTTCACCCGGTTGCTTAAGGAACTGCACGAGGCCGGCTACGAGTTCAACTACCGGGTGCTAAATGCCGCCGACTACGGCGTGCCGCAGGCCCGGCCGCGCCTCTTCATCGTCGGTGTACGTAAGGGCGGCAAAGTTCCCGAGCTGCCGGAGCCGACCCACGGGGGCCTCTGGGAGCGACGGGCGAGCGGCAACGGAGCACGGCCGCACGTCACCGCCGGCGAAGCCTTAGCTGGACTCGTCACTGACCCCGAGCCGACCGAGGTCGTGCGCGGCACCTGGGGCCACCTGCTTCCGGGCATCCCGCCAGGCGACAACTACCTGTATTACACGGCCGAGCGCGGCCACCCCGAACCGCAGTTCACCTACCGCAGCCGCTACTGGTCGTTCCTGCTCAAGCTCGATCCGAACAAGCCGTCACCGACCATCCAGGCGCAGCCCGGGCCGAATGTCGGTCCCTTCCACTGGGAGAGCCGTCGCCTCCGCGTCGCGGAGGTCAAGCGCCTCTTCACATTCCCCGACGAGTTCGAACTGGTCGGCACGCGAGCGCGAGTTCAGGCCCAACTCGGAAACTCGGTGCCACCGCTCCTCGCTCAAAAGGTCGTCGAACAGGTCGCCGCAACCAACCGAAGCCAGTGAGTCCTCGAGACCTTCACATCGGCGGCCGCGAACCCGTCAACACAGCGATCTAAGCGGCCGTCCGTTCGCCTGCAAGATGCCGCGCTTCTGAAACGGATCTACTACTAAACGGCGCGACTGGGTCGGGAAGTGCCCTACGTCCGCGGCCCGTGGAGACCCCGAGGCCGCACGGCTCGAACCTCGAGCAACGGTAATGCTCGATCACTGACGATTGCATCGTCTGAAGCCTTTAACGTTCTGCAAGCGCTGCGAAGATCGAAGCGGCGACTGCGCGAGGGTCGTCGTGCTCCCAGTAGCGAAGGACCCGCCAACCCGCACTTTGGAGTAGCGCCGTCGTCTCCTGGTCACGCTCAACGTTTCGCGCCAACTTGGCTGACCAGTATTCGGCGTTGGTCCGAGCGACGGTTCCGTGCTCCGGGCAGGCATGCCAATAACAGCCATCGATGAAAACCGCGACGCGGCGGCTGCGAAAAACGACATCTGCCCTCCTGCGTAGAGAGGCCTCAGGACGGCAATCCACGCGATACCTAAGTCCAGCGGCGTGCAGCAGCCTTCGAACCGCAAGTTCTGGACCGGTGTCGCGCGATCGGTTCGCCCTCATCACCTGCTGCGAGGCGGCGGACGACGCCCAGGCCTGGTACCCAGCAGTCACTTGAAGAACGCTCCTGCACGAGGGGAGCGGGGCACACTCCAGTCCCGCGCGTGGTCGAGGGTCGGCACGGAGAGATGCTACCTAGAAGGGCCTGTGCGCAGCCGGCCAAGCGTACGTTCCCTACTCACCGCACACGAGCGTCGCGCCGACGATGTCGACCTCGGTTGCTCCGAGGTGTTGTTCTGCGAGTGGCCACCAGGTCATTGTTGCGATGCCTGGCGATCTGCCGCGCGTCGCAATCCATCGCCTGGAGCGCAGCGGCGCATGACATCGAAAAGTCGCTCCAGCCATACAGCGCGACCCCGAAGTCGCAATAGCTTCACTACTCTGTCGTGTCCAACAAGAGAACGGGGATGCACGTGGTCGCGAGCCGATCGTCGCTAGCGCTGCAGCTTGAACAGGCGGTCGGAAGAGACGTTCTGCACATCAGTGACCCTCGGAACGGGTGGCCAGCTCTCGGGAAAATCCGGATCGATGACAGCGTCGTCTCAGTTGCTCTGTTCGTTAGCCTGGTGGGACCCAGCGGCCGCAACCGGGACCAGGTCGAGCGGCGCTTCCAGAATCCTGGGCCGGACCGGCCCATCGAACACATACCTGGGCACCGATCGCTACTTGTGGGCTTGTGGCTCGACGATGACGCGTCGCATATCGAGTGGCCGATCCTAGTCCTCGCCGACGCACATCGGCGCACTGGAATTCGAACGCGATACTCGGTCTTTGCCACGATGGACAGCCTCAACGAAGCTCTCCAGACCGGTTGGTCGAGCTTCACATCGGGTGCCGGTGAAGTCATCCGGTGCTTCGACGCGCGCCTACTCCCGATCGCGGTTCAGGCAGCTGATGTCAGCGATCAAGCCTGGATCGAAGACGATGACACGCGCGTACAGGACATCGTTGACGCGGCGGGACTCACGTTCGACGACAACCCTCCAGCTGCAAACCGGGCGCGCCGCGCCGCCTCGCGCATCATCCGCGATTGGCGCTTCTCAGCCCGTGTCAGGGAGGCCTACGACGGAATGTGCGCCATGTGTGGTCTGGGACTGAACCTCACCCAAGGAGCACACATCTACCCGGCTTCTGCGCCCGGATCTGATGATGCAGTGTGGAACGGCCTCGCACTGTGTCCGAATCACCACGTGGCGTTCGACCGACACTTGGTCGCTGTGCATCCGCAATCCCGTGAAGTGGTCCTGCACCCTGACTTCTTTGGGTCAGATCAGGCTGCCGTCTTACGGGACTCGACGTACCGACGCCTGGCTGAGCCCTACGACCCCCGAGCACGACCGCGCTCCTCAATGTTCTGGGCGCGCTATGACCTCTATCGGGCGGCTTATGACTGGACGTGAGCGTCAGCAGCGGCAGACCGTCGTCACGGACCTTGATTTCGACCCGTCATCGTCCACCACCACCTATGCTCAGCAACTGATTCTAGTTTGTGCCTGACAGAATCAGTCCGCCGAACGGAGCGCCTGTGAGCAAGCTGGACACAGCACACGGACCATTTGTGGAGCTGATCGACCAAGGTCGAATATTCTACGTGCCGGAGTACCAGAGGGCCTACTCCTGGCGGGCGAACAAGTCCGTCGCTGAGTTATGGAGCGACATCCTTCGACTGTACACAAATGCTATAGATCATGGTCGCACCGACTCCCACTTCATCGGATCTGTCGTCGTCGGCGCGGCCTCGACCAAAGCTTTGGGCCCTGTCGAATGTCCCATCATCGACGGTCAGCAACGGCTCATTACACTCTCCCTTATCGTTGCCGCGATCCGCGACGAACTGGTTGACGATCCGGCTGAGAAGGCGGAGATCACTCAGCAGTATCTTGCCCATTTCAAACAAGACAAGATCTCTTCCTCGCGGGTTCGTCCTGGTGCCGATGATCGCGCGTCCTATGATGAGATCATTCAACAAGGCGATCCCGACAAACGCACGTTGGTCTACAAGGCATATGCCTATATCGTCGACAGGCTGTATCAAGGTCCGACCGAAGAGGACGCTGACCCCGACGTCTCCGAGGACTCAGGGGACAAGGCGGACAGTGCAGACGAGACCGTCAATAGTGACCTTGTCGACGCGGACACTGACTTCGAAGACGACAACCACTCCGACGACGATGGCCAATCTTATGTCGTTTGGGATTGGGAGACACTTTTGTCCGTTGTAGGTACCCAGCTCGAACTGGTCTCAATCTCCGACGTCCCACCTGAGAGCGCCTATCAGATCTTCGCGACACTCAATAGCAAGGGGCTTCCACTCTCGCAGGTGGACCTGACTCGAAACGCGGTGTTCATGCTGATGCCTAAGGGCGGAAAGCGCGCGCATGCCGAGTTTTGGACCCCAATGGAAGCCGTAATGGGCAAGGAACTTCTGCAAGCATATCTCCACACGTGGGTTATCCGACATGGATACAACGTTCCCGCGAAGGAGATATACAGCAGTGCCGTCAAGCTGCTGTCGCCACCCGGCTTCTCTGAAGCGTCTGTCCGAAAGCAGTTGAGGGACATGCACAACGCTGGATGGACATACCTTCTCATCACGCGGCCCAATATTCCATCAGATCGGGCGAAGTTCGGCGCCGGCGTTACCGTGCCAAAGGCGATAGTCGCAGCTCTTGTGCGCCTGCAGGAGTGGGGCGTCGTGCCCATGGAGCCGGTGTTAATGGAGGTGCTCGATCGCTTTAGGGGAGGACAGCTCAAGCAGGCCGATGTTCTCAGAATCCTGAGCTACCTCGAGAGCTTTGTGGTGCGGCGTTTCATCGCGCAAGTGCCACCTAACGACCTTCGAAGCATCTTCGCTCGACTTACCCAGCAAATCCGCCGCAAGACGACAGCCAGCGCGTTCGAGTCTGCGCTCCTTGAAGGCCTCAGCGAGAAGCTTCGACGCTGGCCGACTGATGCGGAGCTGACCGATGCCATGATGCGACGTCCACTATACCGACCTAAGGGTCAACGGTGGACCTTCTTTGTGCTCAAGAGGATCGCCGTCCACCTGGATGGCAAGGAGGCTCCACAGATCGTCATTGGAACCACCCGCGGCGATTACTCGATCGAACACATCCTCCCTCAGTCCTTCCCGGCGGCTTGGCGCATGGACCTGGCATCTTGGGGCGATCCGGACCCGCAGGAGACTTGGCAGACGCTTGTCGACGTGTCGGGGAATCTGACCCTAACCGCTTACAACTCTGAGCTGAGCAATCTACCATTCAATCAGCCCGGCCTAAAGATGGACAAAAGGCGCTGGATCAAGGGAAACCTTCGTTTAGAACTTAGCAAGATGGTGCTCGCGAACCAGCGGTGGACTCGTGCCGAGATTGACCTGCGGTCGACGTCGCTTGCCAAGACGGCGATCACCATCTGGCCACTGCCTTAGAAGGCCGCAACGGAGAAGACCGCCGGGCTCTAGACACCCGAGGTTCAACACCCGCCGACCCATGGTCAGCGGCCTCACCCGCCCCGCGCGGTCGCCAGCGCATCCCAACCACGTTGAGGCTCCTCCCGCTGGCTTCGGCGGCAGCACGGCCGTTAACCATTTCATGATGAACCTGGTCGATGGACGAGAAAAAAACAGCTGTTGTCGTGGCAGGTTCAGTTTCGGCGAGACTCGCGAGCGTGCATCGAAGGTACCGTTATCTGGGACAACCCCGCCCGGGTCCCATCGGTTGCTGGGCCGTCTTCATGGGAGATCGGCCGCCGTAATCTGCACCGGAGGATCCGCCATTAGTTTCCGCCCGATTGGGATGGTCTTCGCGAATCGATCCTGCGTCGCCAGGCCGGTTGCGAACCTCGTGTTCATATTGGGCAAGAGCCATAGCTCGCGGGCAGCGTCGAGATAGTCAGTCCGGTGGGGCAAACCGTTGGCGATATGGTAGCCGACACCGAGGGCGATGACCTCGAAAGATGTGTTCAGAAATGACCCCCGGAAACGCCCTCTTGCAGCGTCCCACTTGCGAAATATCCTATCGCCACCATTGGCCGCCAGTGAAGTGAACGTCTCCACGAACACATCCTCCAGTTGATCCGACCCCTCCGGGTAGTTTGCAGCGAGGTCCACCGCCCAGTCGTCGAGCTTTGTCGAAAAGTCCGCCAAAGCGGCGCGCATCCCGTCCAAGGAGCGATCATGAAGCATAAGGAATCGTAGAACGAGTTCAACGTCAAACTGTTCATCGGTCAGGCGCTCCGTCAGGCCTAAGCAGTCCACGAAGAACTCATTCGCAGCCAGCCGGTTCAACCACGCCAGCGCTTCGGAGTTCGTCCCCGCGATCATCGCGGATCGAATCTCTTGAGGCTCCAGCGTGGAGCCGAAGCTGTTTAGTCTTTGAAATAGATCGAACTTCGTCTTGGGGTCGGAGCTTCGCTTGATTACACGGAGGTCGAGACGCGCTAGGCGGATGTCGAGCTTTTGAGCTTCTGTCAGCCGATTGCCGTCGGCACCCGTCCAACTCATCCCGTCAAGGTGCGGAAGGAACTTGGTTCCCGAGAGAGTCAAGGCTGGGAGCTTGATCCCACCCGTGGCCCTCAATACTCCTTGAAGCTCGAGCAGCGTGCTGACTCGCTGAAGCCCATCGACCAGCTCCCACTTCCCCGTCTCGGCCTGGGAGACGAAGAGTGAGGGCAATGGGATTCCTAACAACACGCTTTCGACGAGTCTGCTCTTTTGCTCCTGGCTCCACCGATAGAGTCGCTGAAATTCGGGGCGGATCTCAAGCACGCCCTCCCGGTACAAATTGGTCAACTCACTGATCGACATGCTAATCGAGTCAGCTGATATCTCAATGCGCGCGTCAGAGATTTCTCTCTCGAGATCGCTCATGAGCCGAGTTCCTCCACGGTGACATCGAAAGCGACACTAGGAAGGTCAGGGAACACCGTAGGCCTAGTCACGCCAAGTGCGCGCAACTCCGTCATGAGCATACTGTGGTCGGTTTCGAAAACGACCTTCGCGAGAACCTCGTCGTTGTCCTGGACTGCAGGTGACGTCTCCAAAGCAGCTCCCTCCTTGCCCATCACCGTGAATGTGCCCTGCTGCGCCACGATCCGCGCGCTGTTGTGCGTCCCATGGAGCGCGACCGGCCACGGAGCAAATCGGGTTTCCTCTGTGCCAGGCGCCCAGGGCTCGATGGCTTCAGAGTTTGTGGAGAGGATGCCAATCGCCTCGCCGTACCCGTCTAGGCGGGAATTTAGGCGGTTGAGGCGGACAGGGTCGAGAATCCAGATCGTCGGCCGACAATCGCCGACTTCACACTCGCATCGCGTCGCGTCGTGGTCTGCCGCAAAATATGCGGCGACTGTTGCGTTTTCGCTCCAGTCGAGAAGGCGCGTCGGGACACCGAAATGTTGCATTGCGAATAGCTGCTCCCAATCGTCCTGCGGGTAGCCCTCGGGCCAGAGGGGAAGGCTTCGCTGACGAAAGCGCGTGATCAGCGCGAGTTCCTTCGCGATCATGTCACTAGCAGAGTAGGGCTCGATCCGCCGGAAGAGAGATGGTCGGAGAAGGCGCCTGTGACAGCCCTGGCCGCGAAACCAATGGCGCGCTGCCGAAAAGTCTTCCAGCACCAGTCTGACGTAGTCTGAGATGGACTGCACGACCTCTTCCTTCACGGTCACGGGGACGACGGTATCGGAGCGAGGCGAGCGCCGTACCGCAATGAGGGAGCGTCTTGCCCAGTCTCGTCTTCCTCTCGGTGTTCATCGCCGTGGGCGGGACTGTGCACGCTTGCGAAAGCATGCCTTGCTGGACGACACGTGCAAATCGGGGTCCGAGTTCTGAGGGATTCGAGCCGCGGGCTTGGCTGATCTTGACCAAGACGCTGGGCAGGTCCGTCGGGACCTCGCCTCGAACGACGAAGGGCAGGTACCCCCTCGGGTACCCGCCCTTCGTTCAAGTCGGGGTGCTCAGCTGCAGCCGCTGGTGCTGCCGCAGCCCTCGCAGACGTAGCAGCTACCGGCCGGGCGCATCTTGGTGCCGCAGGTCATGCAGAGCGGGCTGTCGACTGCGTGGCCGGTGATCTGCTCGAGGAGCTCGGCGGAGGTGTGCGCCGTCTTCGCCGGGGTTGCCGGGACCGAGCGCTCGTTGTGGCCTTCGGAGTCGTGCGATGCCGCCGGGTCGATGGTGGCTTCCTTGGTCTCGAGGCTCGCTTCGCTCGCACCTCGACCAGCGGAAGCGTCGGAGGTCTCGATACGCGAAGGCTCGTTCCTCGCCTCCGCTACTCGACCAACGGAACTGTCCTCCATGAGCTCGGCGGCGGAGCCGGTCTCCTCGATGGGCTCGTAGGAGCCCGTCTCGAGGTGGCGCTGGCGCTCCTCGGCGGAGTAGATGCCGAGCATCGACCGCTGCTCGAAGGACATGTAGTCCAGGGCGAGGCGGCGGAAGATGTAGTCCATGATCGACTGGCTCATCCGGACGTCGGGGTCGTCGGTGAGGCCGGCGGGCTCGAAGCGCAGGTTGGTGAACTTCGAGACGTAGGTCTCCAGCGGGACGCCGTACTGCAGGCCGATCGAGACCGCGATCGAGAACGCGTCCATCACGCCGGCCAGGGTCGAGCCCTGCTTGCCGAGCTTGAGGAAGATCTCGCCGAGCTCGCCGTCGTCGTGGGCGCCGGAGATCATGTAGCCCTCGGCGCCGCCGACCGTGAAGGACGTGGTGCGGGAGGTACGGGACTTCGGGAGGCGCTTGCGGGTCGGGGCGTAGACGACCTTCTCCACGACCTGGACGTCCTTGGTCTCGAGGCTCGCTTCGCTCGCACCTCGACCAGCGGACTCTGCGTCCTTCTTGGCCTTGCCGCCGCCGTCGGACAGCGGCTGGCCGACCTTGCAGTTGTCGCGGTAGATCGCGGTCGCCTTCAGCCCGAGCTTCCAGGACTGCAGGTAGATGTCCTCGATCTCCTCGACCGTCGCCGACTCCGGCAGGTTCACGGTCTTGCTGATCGCGCCGGAGAGGAACGGCTGGCAGGCCGCCATCATCTTGACGTGACCCATCGGGGCCAGCGCCCGCTCGCCCATCGCGGTGTCGAAGACCTCGTAGTGCTCCGGCTTGAGGCCCGGGGCGTCGACGACGTGACCGTGCTCGGCGATGTAGGCGACGATCGCCTCGATCTTCTCCTCGTCATAGCCGAGCTTCTTCAGCGCCCGCGGGATCGTCTGGTTGACGATCTGCATCGAGCCGCCGCCGACCAGCTTCTTGAACTTCACCAGCGAGAAGTCGGGCTCGATGCCGGTGGTGTCGCAGTCCATCATGAAGCCGATGGTCCCGGTCGGCGCGAGCACCGACGCCTGGGCGTTGCGGAAGCCGTTGACCTTGCCCAGCTCGACGACCTTCGCCCACTCGGCCGTCGCGGCCTTGTGCACGGTCGCGTCGGCGACGTGCATCGTGCGCACGGTGTCGTTGGCGGCCTGGTGCTTGCGCATCACCCGGTTGTGCGCCTCGGCGTTGCGGGCGTAGCCGGTGTAGGGGCCGACGATGCCGGCCAGCTCGGCCGAGCGCCGGTACGACGTACCGGTCATCAGCGAGGTGATCGTCGCCGCCATCGAGCGGCCGCCGTCGGAGTCGTAGCCCAGGCCCATCGCCATCAGCAGCGCGCCGAGGTTGGCGTAGCCGATCCCGAGCTGGCGGTAGTCGCGCGTCGTGGCGCCGATCGCCTCGGTCGGGAAGTCCGCGAAGCAGATCGAGATGTCCATCGCGGTGATGATCAGCTCGGTCGCCTTCACGAACAGCTCGGCGTCGAAGGTGTCGTCGTCCTTGAGGAACTTCAGCAGGTTCAGCGACGCCAGGTTGCAGGAGGAGTTGTCGAGCGACATGTACTCCGAGCACGGGTTGGACGCGGTGATCCGGCCGGTCTCGGGGTTGGTGTGCCAGTCGTTGATCGTGTCGTCGTACTGCAGTCCCGGGTCGGCGCAGGCCCACGCGGCCTCGCTGATCTTGCGGAACAGCTGGCGGGCGTCGACGGTCTCGATGACCTCGCCGGTCTTGCGGGCCCGCAGGCCGAACTCGGTGCCGTCCTCGACCGCGCGCATGAACTCGTCGGTGACCCGGACGGAGTTGTTGGCGTTCTGGTACTGCACGGACGTGATGTCCTTGCCGCCGAGGTCCATGTCGAACCCGGCGTCGCGCAGCGCGCGGATCTTGTCCTCCTCGCGCCACTTGGTCTCGACGAACTCCTCGATGTCGGGGTGGTCGACGTCGAGCACGACCATCTTCGCCGCGCGCCGGGTGGCGCCGCCGGACTTGATGGTGCCGGCGGAGGCGTCCGCGCCGCGCATGAAGGAGACCGGGCCGGAGGCGGTGCCGCCGGAGGAGAGCAGCTCCTTGGAGGAGCGGATCCGGGAGAGGTTCAGGCCGGCGCCCGAGCCGCCCTTGAAGATGAAGCCCTCCTCCTTGTACCAGTTCAGGATCGAGTCCATCGAGTCGTCGACGGACAGGATGAAGCACGCCGAGACCTGCTGGGGGGACTTGGTGCCGACGTTGAACCAGACCGGGGAGTTGAACGAGAAGTACTGGTGGACCAGGAGCCAGGTCATCTCGTGCTCGAAGACCTCGGCGTCGGTGTCGGTCTCGAAGTAGCCGTTCGCGACGCCCGCCTCGACGTACTTGCCGACGACGCGGTCGATGAGCTGCTTGAGACCGGTCTCGCGCTCGGGAGTGCCGACGGCGCCGCGGAAGTACTTCGTCGTGACGATCGTCGAGGCGTTGACCGACCAGAAGTCGGGGAACTCCACGCCGCGCTGCTCGAAGACGGTCTCGCCCGTCTTCCAGTTGGTCTGTACGACGTCGCGGCGCTCCCAGGTGATCTCGTCGTAGGGATGGGTCCCCTCGGTGCTGAAGACCCGCTCGATCTTCAGTCCGGGCTGTGCACCCGTGGTCCCTGCTGACGTGCTCGCGGTCTCGGTCATGACGCTCCTGATCCCCCTGCTGTGGACTGCTACTTGTTCAACGTTGGAGCCCGGCAGGCTGCTTCCCCACAACCTGCCGGGCGGTCTGTGTTTTTCAGCCCGACGGGGCCGGTGTGAGCTCGCGCTCGGCGCGCATCATCGAGATCTCCGCCTCGAAGTCGTCCGCGGACTCGAATCCGCGGTAGACGCTCGCGAACCGGAGGTAGGCCACCTCGTCGAGCCGCCGCAGCGGGCCGAGGATCGCCATGCCCACCTCGTGGGCGGCGATCTCCGGGCTGCCGGCGAGGCGGAGCTGGTCCTCGACCTCCTGGCCGAGCCGGGCCAGGGCGTCCTCGTCGACGGGACGCCCCTTGCATGCCTTGCGTACGCCGGACACGGCCTTCTCGCGGTTGAACGGCTCGGTGGCGCCGGAGCGCTTGAGCACGGTCAGCTGCATCAGCTCGACGGTCGTGAACCGCTTCTCGCAGTCCAGGCACATCCGGCGGCGCCGGATCGAGCAGCCGTCGTCGGCGACGCGGGAGTCGAGGACCTTGGTGTCCTGGTGCTTGCAGTAAGGGCAGTGCATGGGACGGTCCTCCTCCCGGACATGACGAAGTAGGCCCTCCGCGGGCCTGCCACTTGCTGTGGATATCTAGTCGTAACCTGTGCACTCCACCGGGTCGTTCTGTGGATGCTCTGTGGATGAACTACATCCTTGTAACTACTAGATGTAGTGGTGACAGTACGCCCGCACCACCACCGGTGCAAGTGGCGGGGCAAAGAGATTTCGCGAGATGTGATCTGGGTCGCGTTCGTGCAGGTCAGGCCGCCTGTCGCCGTACGTCGACCGGCGTGTCGGACCTGAAAGTTCCCTGATTCCGCGGCCGTTGTTGGGACGGGCCGTCTAGGTTCGTCCGAGCCTGAAGGCCTGTTTCCTCCGAAGACTCCCGGGAGCCCCGATGTACCGCACCAACCTCCGACTCGTCGCCGCCGGCGCCGCGCTCGCCAGCCTGCTCGCCCTCACCGGGTGCGGCGGCTCCGACGACAAGTCGAGCGACGACGCCGGCAGCAGCCAGGGCACGAGCAGCTCCGACAGCACGGCGAGCTCGGACTCCTCCGACGACGCCAAGGGCGGCAAGGACGGCAAGGGCGACAAGGGCAAGGGCTCGGACGACAGTAGCGACGGCTCCAGCGACAGCTCGGACAGCGCCGACGACAGCTCCGACGGTAGCGACGACAAGACCCAGGAGCCGGTCCCGCTCCCGAACGCGTTCCCCACCGACGCCGTACCGCCCGTTGACGGCGAGATCGTCTCCGGCAACTACAGCAAGAAGCCGCTGAGCTGGAACGTCACCATCCGGGACGGCAAGAACGTCTCCAAGGAGTACGACGTCGCCGAGAAGCTGCTCACCGACGCGGGTTGCAAGGTGGAGATCGACAAGACCGGGAGCGGTCCCTCCGCCGTGGGCCAGCTGAAGTGCGACAAGTACGACGTCCTGCTCGCCGTGTCGACCGGTAGCGGCGTCGTGGTGACCTACTCGGTCTCGCAGGGGTAACGGATCGGCCGGTCGCCGGAATCTCCTGGCCCCATCAGTCACAATGCGCACGTGAGTTCGGGCAAGCGAGCGGGCGAGAAGGTCAAGGGCGGCTTCCGCCCTGTCCTGCTGCTGCTTGCCGTCGGCATCACGCTCGCCGTGGTGGCCTGGGGCTACCTCGTGTACGCCGCCATCGACTTCGGCTCGACCGCCCGCAAGGACGGCGACGACCAGGCGTGGTTCTACCTCGGCGTGTGCGCCGTCGGCGCCGTCGCCTGCCTGTTCCTCGGCCTGATGCTGGTCGTGCGCTTCTCCCGCGCCATCGGCTGGACGAGCGCCCCGCCGCCCAAGCCGCCCAAGGTCGTCGGCGCGGTCAAGGGCGGCAAGCGCGCCGCTCGCTGAGCGCGCGGCAGCCCTAACGTCCTGCGAATCGCACGTTGGGGCGCGCAGTTCGTAGGACGTTGTGCGCGTCGTCCACAGGGGGGCGGGTCGGCGGTCGCGCTCGAGGGCGATCGGACGGATGCTCTCCGGCGTGACGACACTCCTGACCGGCCCTCGCTGGCGGCGCGCGCTCGCGCTCGCCGACGAGCAGGGTGGCGTCCTCGCCCGGAAGCAGCTGTACGCCCTCGGCGTCACCCGGTCCGAGGTGACCGCGCACCTCCGCGCCCGTCGCTGGCAGCGCGTGACCGACCAGGTCGTGGCAGTGCACACCGGGCCGCTGCCCGAACTCGGGATGCAGTGGGCGGCGGTGCTCCAGGGCGGACCTCGGGCGATGCTCGACGGCGCGTCGAGCCTCCTCGCCTCCGGCTTGCAGCGGTACGACGTCGACCGGATCCGCGTTTCCGTGCCCAAGGGCGCGCGCGTACGCCGTACCGAGCGGTTCGACATCCGCGAGACCCGCCGCCTGCGGCGCACCGACCGGGCGCCTGGTGGCGTCCCGCGAACCCGGGTACCGGTCGCCGCGGTCCGGGCGGCCCTGTGGGCGAAGTCCGACCGTCAGGCGACGTACCTGCTGACGCTCGTCGTCCAGCAGGGCATGGCCCGTCCCGAGCAGATCGGGCACGAGCTGCTGACGGTCCGCCGGCACAAGCGGCGACAGCTGCTGGCCGCCGTGGTCAACGACCTCCTCGGTGGCGTGCGGTCGCTGGGAGAGCTCGACCTGATGCGGGAGCTGCGCCGACGCGGGCTGCCGGCGCCTGCGCAGCAGGTGGTGCGGAGGGGGCGTGACGGGAGGTACTACCTCGACCTGTACTGGCCGGACCTCGGCGTGGTCGTCGAGGTCGACGGCATCCACCACACCTGGGTCGAGAACGTCGTCGGCGACGCCCTCCGTCAGAACTCCCTCGCGCTCGAGCGGGACGTCGTCCTGCGCGTGCCGTTGCTCGGGCTGCGACTCCAGCCCGACGAGTTCTACGCCCAGATCGAGCAGGCGCTGACCGATGCGGCGGCACGGCGTGCGGCCTGAGGATCGTCGTTCTCCACAGCCGGGCCGGTCGTTCTGGTCGCACGGGCGGCTCGGAGGTAGTTTCCGAGCATCCTTCATCTCGGGAGGTCGCCCATGAAATGGCTCCTGCTGTGCACGGTGCTCGTCCTCGGGCTCTCGGCCTGCGACTCGGACGCGGACGGCGCCAACCCCGCCAGCACGTTCTCCCCCACCGCCTCGACTGATGCGACGCCGCCGTCGTCCTCGAGTACGCCGTCGGGACCTGTCGAGCCGAGGCTGCCCGCGGCGGCGAGGACCGCCACGAAGGCAGGCGCCGAGGCCTTCGTTCGCTACTACTGGGACGTCGTCAACTACGCCCAGCTGACGGGTGATACCCGGCTTCTCCGCGGCTTGCACATGCCCTCATGCGATGCCTGTGCAAGCGGCGTCAGTTGGATCGACAGCGTCTACCGGCGCAACGGATCGATCACGGGCACGAACAGACTCGACGCGGCAAGGGCGATGCATCTGGGCGGTGCCGCGCCCTTCTGGATCGTCGAGATGAAGGTGCATGCCACCCGGCAGCGCGTCTCAGGCGCCGGCAAGCTCAACCAGACTTATCCGGCGGGGACCTTCGACGCACGGTTCGTAATCAAGCCAGGCGGACAGAGCTGGAAGGTCACGTCATGGTCAGAGCAGTGATCGCTGGCCTGCTTGCCGTCCTTGTCGTAGGGCCACCGGTCGGGGCGGATGACACCGTGACGCCCGGGCCCGGGGCGTACAACGTCAACGGCGCCGAGCAGGCGCCCGGCTCAGCCGCTCCAGGCGGCGTCACTGACACCGGCGAGTCGGCGCTGCCAAGTGGCGAGTACCACGTCGCTCAGATGTGCAGCGGCACGGTTTGCATGTCCGGGATCCAGTGCGCGGATGGGTCGTACCCGAACTTCGAATGGATCGAGGACGAGACCGGGCGCGTCCTCTGGTCCAACCAGTTCTGTCCAGCCATTGGCGATCGGCCGACGATCACTCCGCCTATGGTCGCCGACGCGTTCCAGCGCATCCCGCTGCCGGCGTCGCCGCTGATCATCCAGCCGCCGGGTGGCAAGACGCTGGTGAACTTCGAGACGAACTTCTACACCGAGCAGCGGCCGCTCGACCGGACGGTGCGGCTTCTGGGGCAGCGGATCGAGCTGCGCATCTCTGTCGCGTCGTACACCTGGCACTTCGACGACGGGGCGGTCCTCAGGACGAGCAAGCCGGGGGCGCCGTACCCGCACCTGCAGATCACGCACAACTACCTGCAGAAGGGTGGCTACCGACCGAGCCTGGACACGACGTACGTGGCGGACTACCGCGTGAACGGCGGGGCGTGGCACACGGTTCCGGGATCGGTGACGATCGAGGGCGATGCGAAGAGCCTGCGCGCCATCGAGGCGCGGCCGGTCCTCGTCGGCTGAGTCAGAAGCACCAGCCGTCGCCCCAGCTCTGCCAGTCGAGGCCCTGCACGAAGAACACGAACGCCGGCAGCACGGCGACGACGCCGATGACGGCGACGCCCGCCCGCTTCCGCGAGAGCCACCAGACGCCTGCCCAGACGGCGACGGCGAGGCCGGCGACGACCGCCAGGCTCAGCAGGCCCTGGCGCGCTTGCGCGGGGATCACCTCGTTGCAGCCCGAGGCGCCGAAGCGGATGAACACGCAGGCGAAGAACGAGACGACCCAGGTGAGAGCCGCGAAGGCGAGCGAGCCGACGTACAGCAGGACAGAACCGGCGGTGGAGGGAGACTCGGTGGAGGTCATGTATCGACGGTCTCGGTCGGGATCGTTCTCCCCCAGAGCACCGCTACTCAGAAATGTTGTGAGGGGCGGGCCGGCAGCGGCCCGCCCCTCACCTTCCCCTGGGCCCAGGGCAGAGGGCCCGTCGTCCGGCCGGGGTCGAGGCGGCGGACGAAGTATTCAGTTGTGCTCGGAGGTTTCGAGGCTCGGCGCCGGGGCGCCTCGCACCTCAACCACCGAGGGCTTCAGTCGCCGACGGGGATCCGGAGCTGCTGGCCGGCGAAGACCTCGCCGGACGTGAGCGAGTTGACGTCGCGGATCTCGGCGACCATGTCGCCGACGTTGCCGTCGGTGGCGCCGTCGGCGATGTCCCAGAGGGTGTCGCCGGGGGCGACGGTCACGACCTCGTAGGGCGCGGTCCCGCTCGGCTGGTCGGTCGCGGCGGAGCCGGCGGCCAGCCAGAGGGCGACACCGATGAGCAGGGCCGCGCCGAGCAGGAGGACGACCAGGCGGCCGCGGCGCGTCAGGCGGACCTGCGAGCGCTGGCTGCGGAACTGGACGCTGGGGGCGTAGGCGGTGCTCATGGTGGACCTCCGGGGGAAGACGGATTTCGCTGTCGAGCTGATGTCTATCGAGAGGCCCCGACACAATCCCGGGGAGCCAGTCGATCAGACATTCGATCGAACATGTGTACGACGTTAGAGCATGCGTTCGAACGAATCAAGGGTCTGTTCGAAATCGTGTTCGATGGACCTGTGGGTCTCGTGACGGTCGCTGCGCGACCTCCTCGACCACCGGGCGCGACCTCCTCGACCACCGGGCGCGACCTCCTCGACCACCGGGCGCGACCTCCTCGACCACCGGGCGCGACCTCCTCGACCACCGGGCGCGACCTTCTCGACCACCGGAGGGGACGACACGCCAGTTCGAACACGTGTTTGAAACGCGGAGGTGATCGGCGTTACTGTCGGTCCACGCCGAGCGCGCAGCGCACGCCAACAGGAAGGCACGCCCATGGCTGGCAAGAAGACCGTGACCGAACTGCCCGACGGGCCGCCGGACGCCACGGGTCTGACCCCGCGACAGCAGCGGGTGCTCGCCACGATCAAGGACAGCATCGAGATGCGGGGCTACCCGCCGAGCATGCGCGAGATCGGTACCGCCGTCGGCCTGACCAGCACCTCCAGCGTCGCCCACCAGCTGCGCACCCTCGAGGAGAAGGGCTACCTCAAGCGCGACCCCAACAGGCCGCGCGCCCTCGAGGTCTTCCTGCCCGAGGTGATGGCGGCCCGGCGCTCGCTCGGCGCGGCCGAGGAGTCGTCGTACGACGAGACCGGCATCGGCGATGTCTCGCCCCAGGCGACCAACGTGCCGGTCGTCGGGCGGATCGCCGCCGGTGGCCCGATCCTCGCCGAGGAGCGGATCGAGGACGTCTTCCCGCTCCCCCGCCAGCTCGTCGGCGACGGCCAGCTGTTCCTGCTCGAGGTCAGCGGCGAGTCGATGATCGACGCGGCCATCTGCCACGGCGACTACGTCGTCATCCGGCAGCAGAACACCGCCGAGAACGGCGAGATCGTCGCCGCGATGATCGACGGCGAGGCGACGGTCAAGACCTTCCAGCGCAAGGACGGCCACGTGTGGCTGCTCCCGCACAACCCGGCCTTCGAACCGATCGACGGCACCCACGCCACCATCCTCGGAAAGGTGACGGCGGTCCTGCGCCGGGTGTGAGGCCCGTCGGGGTCGTCCCGTAGGGTCGTTCGGGTCTGCTCATCGACCCGAAAGGTCTCGGATGTCCCGTCGCGGCCCCCTGCTGCTCCGTGCCCTGCTGTTCGCCTGCCTGCTCGGCCTCGCACTACCCGCCGCGGCGGCGCCGGCGGACGCCACGCCCCACCAGGCGACCGTCGTGACGGCCCAGCCGAAGCCCGACCCGCACCGCGCCGTACGCGCGCAGAAGGTCCTCGACAGCGTCACCGACCTGCTCAACGGGCTGACCTCGCCGGCCAAGGCCCAGCGGGACCTGTCCCTCCAGCTGCGCGACCTGGTGCAGCTCAAGGACGCCCTGTCCCCCGCCGACCGCGCCCGCGCGAACCGGCTGCTCGCCCGCCCGACGGCCAACCCGAACCGGTGCCCGGACGTGCGCTGCTACCAGGGCGCGGACCGGCAGATCTGCAACGACACCATCTGCGTGCACTGGGTGCCCGCCAGCGAGGACCCGAAGAACGCGCCGGTGAGCATGCGGTACGTCCACCGGGTGCTCAAGACCGTGTCCGGGGTGGACCAGAAGTACGTCGCCGCCGGCTACCGCAAGCCGATGTCGGACCGCGGCCGCGGCGGCAACGACAAGCCCGACATCTACCTCGCCCAGATCGGCGACCAGGGGCTCTACGGCTACTGCGCGCCCGAGGGCCCGCGGCACGTGCAGCACGGCAGCATGTGGGGCTACTGCGTGCTGGACAACGACTACAGCCACCGGGAGTTCCCGGCCCACTCGCCGCTGCAGAACATGAAGGTGACCGCGGCCCACGAGTTCTTCCACGACGTGCAGTTCGCGATGGACGCCGGCGAGAACGCCTGGTTCATGGAGGCGACGGCGACCTGGGCGGAGGATCAGGTCTTCGACAAGATCAACGACAACGCCTTCTACCTGCCCTACGGGCCACTGGCGAACCCGCAGATCCCGATCAACACCTTCCGCGGGCTCTTCCAGTACGGCGACTGGATCTTCTTCCGCTACCTGACCGACCGCTACGACACCGAGACCGCGGGCATGAACGACCTCATCCTCAAGATGTGGAAGGCGTGCGCCGGGCAGAAGGCCAGCCACAACTCGCTGCGCGCGATCAAGCTGGCGCTCGGCAAGGACGGCACCAACCTGCCCGACGAGCTCGCCCGCTTCTCCGCCGGCAGCCGCCGGCCGCAGGAGACCTACCACGCCGAGGTGGCCGAGGTCGCGAAGCAGGGGATCAAGTACCCCAAGGCACCGCTCGAGGCCACCCGGAACGTCGGCGCGACGCCGGTGACCCTGACGAAGAGCTACCAGCACCTCACCGCGAGGACCTACCGCTTTACCGCCGGATCGGTCGGCAACCTGACGCTCGACCTCGACTTCGGCACGGCCGGCAGCGCCGGGCGCGCGGTCGTCGTGACCAAGGTGGCCGGCTCGCCGGTGACCAAGCAGCTGGTGACGAGCGGCGGTCCGCAGACGCCCATCGCCTACGACCCCAGCACCACCAAGTGGGTCGAGGTCACCATCGTCGACGGGAAGACCTCGGGCCACGACACCGAGGGCGTCACGGCGACGCTGACCCCCTGAGCCGCTAACCGGCGGTGGCCGCCAGGCGCGCGAGGGCCTGGCGGGCCACCCTCGGGTCGGTCGTCGTCCACATCGGCGGCAGGCTCGCGGTCAGGAACCGGCCGTAGCGGGCGGTCACCAGCCGCGGGTCGAGTACGGCGACCACGCCCTTGTCGTCGTTGGTCCGGATCAGCCGGCCCGCGCCCTGCGCGAGGAGCAGCGCGGCGTGCGTCGCGGCGACCTGCATGAAGCCGTTGCCGCCGGCCTGGTCGGCCGCCCGCTGCCGCGCGCTCATCAGCGGGTCGTCGGGCCGCGGGAACGGGATCCGGTCGATGATCACCAGCTGGCAGGTGTCGCCGGGGACGTCGAGGCCCTGCCAGAGGCCGAGGGTGCCGAACAGGCAGGTGTGCGGGTCCTCGACGAACTGCCGCGCGAGCTCGGGGAGCTGGGCGTCGCCCTGCGCCAGCGTGGTCAGGTGCGGGAGCCGCTCGCGCACCTTCTCCGCCGCGGTCTCCGCCGCGCGGCGGCTGGAGAACAGGCCCAGGGTCCGGCCCTCCGCCGCGTCGACCAGCTCGACGATCTCGTCGAGCTGGGAGGTGCCCAGACCGTCGCGGCCCGGGGGCGGGAGGTGGCGGGCGACGTACAGGATGGCCTGCTTGCCGTAGTCGAACGGGCTGCCCACGTCGAGGCCGACCCAGGGCTCGGCGTCGTCGGGGAGGGCGTCGGTGTCGGGCCCGGAGGTTTCGAGGCTCGGCGCCGGGGCGCCTCGCACCTCAACCACCGGACCGGCGGCGCCTCGCACCTCAACCACCGGACCGGCGGCGCCTCGCACCTCAACCACCGGGCGGGAGGGCGCCAGGCGCTCGGTGGGCTTGAGGCCGACGGAGGCGGCGAGGGTGGTGAAGTCGCCGCCGAGCATCAGGGTGGCGGAGGTCATCACGACGGTCTTGTCGGCGAGCAGCTTGTCGCGCATCGGGCCCCAGACCTGGAGCGGGGCGATGCACAGGTGCGGCGGGAACCGGTCGGTGCCCTCGGTCAGCCAGATGACGTCGGAGTCGGCGTTGGCGGCCATCCGCTCGGCGGTGGCGAAGACGTCCTGGACCATGCCCTTGGCCTGGGTGAAGCCGGCGTCGGCGGCGTCGGAGTCCTGCTGCTTGGGGAACGCGGAGACGCAGGCGCGCGCGGCGTCGCGCACCAGGATCAGCGCGTCGGAGAGGTCCTCGGGGACGGTGTCGAACCGGCCCGGCTCGGCGTCGCCGATCGCGGCGCGCAGGGCATCGGCGGCGTCGTCGAGGTCGTCGGCCTCCTTGCCCTCGACGTACTTGACCGCTCGACGAGAGGCCCGCTCGACCTCCGACGCCCAGAGCTCGTCGGTCGCGGCCTGGGTGACCCGCGCGGTCAGCTCGTGCGCCTCGTCGATGACCACGGCGTCGTACTCGGGGATCATCGGCACGCCCTCGATCGCGTCGATCGCGAGCAGCGAGTGGTTGGTGACGATCAGGTGCGACTTCTGGGCCTTCTCGCGAGCCCGCTCCACGAAGCACTCGTCGCCGAACGGACACTTCGCGGCGCCGAGGCACTCACGGTGGCTGACGCTGACCTGGCGCCACTCCTTGTCGGTGTGCCGCGGCGCGGCGTCCTTCTCGCCCGTACCGCCGTCCTCGGCCTGCTGCTCGGCCCAGCCGCGCAGCTCGAGGACCTTGGCGCCGAGCGAGCCCTCCGGCACCTGGATCAGCTCGCCCTGGTCGTCCGGCGCCCCCTCCCGGATCCGGTGCAGACAGGCGTAGTTGGAGCGGCCCTTGAGCACGGCGTAGGACGCGTCGACACCCTTGCGTCCGCCGACCGCGTCGACGAGCCGCGGCAGGTCGCGCTCGACGAGCTGGTGCTGGAGGGCGAGGGTCGCGGTCGCCACGACGACGCGCTTGTCGTGGTGCAGCGCGGGGACCAGGTAGCCGAGCGACTTCCCGGTGCCGGTGCCGGCCTGGACGAGCAGGTGCTGGTGCTCCTCGAGGGCGTGGGCGACCGCCTCGGCCATCGCGAGCTGGCCGGGGCGCTCCTGGCCGCCGAGCGCGGTGACGGCGGCTGCGAGCGTCTCGCGTACGGCGCTGCTCGGCACGGTCTCCGCGGTCACCGGAGCACCCTAACGGCGTACGCCGACGGTTCTCACCGCGACTCCACAAGGGTCTCGTGACGGTCGCCAGGGCGACCTCCTCGACCACCGGGCGCCGGTCGCCAGGGCGACCTCCTCGACCACCGGGCGCCGGTCGCCAGGGCGACCTCCTCGACCACCCGGCGCCGGTCGCCAGGGCGACCTCCTCGACCACCGGGCGCCGGTCGCCAGGGCGACCTCCTCGACCACCGGGCGCCGGTCGCCAGGGCGACCTCCTCGACCACCCGGCGCCGGTCGCCAGGGCGACCTCCTCG
>NZ_BAABAH010000001.1:142074-151805 GCF_039537325.1 Nocardioides panacisoli | reverse complement strand
CGACCACCGGGCGCCGGTCGCCAGGGCGACCTCCTCGACCACCGGGCGCCGGTCGCCGGGGCGACCTCCTCGACCACCGGTGGCTAGAGGGTTTGGAGCTTCTCCTCGATGCTCTTGGCGACCTTGTTGCCGAGCAGCTCGAGGCCGCCGTCGAGGAGCGGGTTGGCCAGCTTGGCCGCGCCGTGCGGCTCGAACTCGGAGTGGTAGGTGACGGCGGTGCCGCCGTCCCTCTCCTCGAAGGTGATCGTGTCGCGCAGGTCCAGCCCCGAGGCGGAGCCGGTGAGCTCGAAGACGCTGTTGGGCTCGAACCGCACCACCTCGTACTTCACCTCGCTCTCGTGACCGAGGAACTTCGAGACGTTCGTGTACGTCGTCCCGACGCCGCCGTCGCCGCTGGTACGCACGGTGGAGACCGTCGGCGGGTCCCACTCCTCGGTGTTGGTGAAGTCGGACAGGTAGGTCCAGACCTTCTCGACGGGCTGGGCGACGGTGATGGTCCGCTCGACACTGGGCATGAGCGGGAGGTACCCGCCCGGTGGGCCCGGAACCGGGCTCAGCGCTCGCAGGTGAAGATCCGGTCGCGCCCCGGGCCGCCGGCGCAGGTGTCGGTGCCGGCCCGGCCGATCAGCTCGTCGTTGCCCTTGCGGCCGCGCAGGACGTCGTCGCCCTTGTTGCCGTCGAGGGTGTCGGCGCGGCGCGAGCCGAGCAGGCGGTCGGCGTACGGCGAGCCCTGGACGGTCTCGATGCTGCGCAGCTTGTCGAGGCCCTCGCCGGTGTCCTGCCTGGCGTCCACGGCCAGGTCGACGACGACGCCGTCGGGGGCGTCGATGTAGCTGAGGTAGTCGACGCCCGGTCCGCCGTTGAGGTCGTCGTCGTCTGCGCCGCCCAGGAGGTAGTCGGCGCCGAAGCCGGCGATCGCGTCGTCGTCGCCCGGGCCGGCGTCGACGAGGTCGCGGCCGCCGCCGCCGAGCAGGACGTCGTCGTCCGCGCCGCCGGCGAGGATGTCGTTGCCCGCCGAGGCGTCGAGCCGGTCGGCGCCGGCGTCGCCGTACAGCAGGTCGTCGCCGGCGCCGCTGCGGAAGACGTCGTCGCCGCCGTTGCCGTGGAGGCGGTCGGCGCCGTCCCCGCTGTCGAACAGGTTGGCGTCCTCGGTGCCGGTCAGGTCGTCGTCGTACCTGGTGCCGTCGATGTTCTCGACGGCCTCGACGGTGTCGTCGCCGACGTTGCCGCCGTTGGTCTGCGGCGTGGTCCGGCCCAGGTCGATGACGATGCCGACGCTCGCACCGCCGTACCGGATCACGTCGGTGCCGTCGCCGCCGTCGAGGAGGTCGTCGCCGGTCTCGCCGATGAGCACGTCGTCGCCGGGGCCGCCGTGCAGGTTGTCGCCGAGGTTGCCGCCGGTGAGGGTGTCGTTGTCGCCCTCCCCGAACACGTCGTCGACGCCGGGGCCGGAGTCGACGGTGTCGTCGCCGTCGCCGGCGCAGATCAGGTCGTCGCCCCTGCCGGACTGGATGTCGTCGTCGCCGGGGGTACCGAGGATGACCGAGCTGAGGTTGCTGTCCGGGTCCTCGTGGTCGGGGTCGTTGAGGTCGATCGTCACCAGCTCACCGTCGCAGCGGGGCAGCGTGCCCGCATGGGCCGGGGAAGGGGCCAGGGTCGGGGCGGTGACGACGAGGAGGGCAGGCACGAGGGCGCGGAGCAGGGGGAGCACCCGGCCAGCCTGCCACGCCGGGCGGGTGGTGGGCGGACGGTCCGTCGGTCGGGTCGCCTCAGCCGACGCGGTCGCTCAGGTGCCAGGCGTTCTCGACCGCGGTGGCGACGCGCTCGCCGAACAGCCGGTGGCCGTTGACGTCCGGGTGCAGATCGTCATCCTGGTAGCTGAGGTCGAGGTCGAGCATGGAGAGGTACGTGGCGCCGTACTCCTTGCTCAGCCGGGCGAGCTCCTCGTCGATCCCCGGCACCTCCTCGACGCGGCTCGGCGCGTTGGCCGGCCCGACGATCAGCACCTCGCGGTCGCCGAGGACCTGCATCAGCCGGCGGAACCCGTCCTGGACCTCCGACATCGGCTGGTCGTAGTCGTTGAGCCCGCCCTCGACGACGACGTACTTCGTGCTCTCCAGCACCGACGTCTCCGCGCGGGTGGCGTAGTCGACGCCCGGGCAGCCGCTGGCGGCGTAGGAGAACCCGGAGCCGGAGAAGCCGTCGACGCGGACGCGGCCGGGGAGGTACGTCGGCCAGCTCTCGGCCGGCTTCACGCCGAGCCCCACGGAGTAGGAGTCGCCGATGACCAGGACCTCCGGTCCCGTTCCGGTCACCAGTGCACCTCGTTCCTGGGCTTGCGAGCGGTTGCCCGCGCAGACGTTGTGGGCGCCCGCGCGCGCGCTGAGCACGGCGATCACCGTCGCGACGAGCGCGACCACGATCGCCGCTGCGGCGATCCTTCCCCGAGTCTGCACGACGGAATCGTGCGGTTTCCGACCGGGATTTGTCCGACGAACGGCGAAACTGTGATCAGACCGCGTACGCCGACAGCTCGCCCGCCAGCGCCTCGGTCGCGCGTCCCTTGATCCGGGTGCCGTCGGCGGTGTGCTCGAGGTCGTCGATCTCGCCGTCGCGGTGGATCCGGTCGACGAGGTCGCCGCGGGCGTAGGGCACCAGGGCGTCGAAGGTGTAGGCGGGCCGGGGCAGGTCGCCCTCGATCGCCGTGACCGCCTCGGCGATGCCGGCGCCGGTGCGGGCGGAGACGGCCACCGAGTGCGGCTCGGAGCGCAGCAGCCGCTGCACGACGAGCGGGTCGGCGAGGTCGGTCTTGTTGACGACGACCAGCTCGGGCACGTCGCCGGCCCCGATGTCGGCGAGCACCTCGCGCACGGCGGAGAGCTGGCCCTCGGGGTCGGGGTGCGAGCCGTCGACGACGTGGACGATCAGGTCCGCGTCGGCGACCTCCTCGAGCGTGGAGCGGAACGCCTCGACCAGCTGGTGCGGCAGGTGCCGCACGAACCCGACCGTGTCGGACATCGTGTAGACCCGGCCGTCCTTGGTCTGGGTGCGGCGGGTGGTCGGGTCGAGGGTCGCGAACAGGGCGTCCTCGACGAGCACGCCCGCGCCGGTCAGCCGGTTGAGCAGGCTGGACTTGCCGGCGTTGGTGTAGCCGGCGATCGCGACGCTTGGCACCTGGTTGCGGCGGCGCTCCTGGCGCATCGTCTGGCGGGTGCCGCGCAGGGCCTTGAGGTCGCGGCGGAGCTTGGCGATCCGGTCGTTGATCCGGCGCCGGTCGGTCTCGATCTTGGTCTCACCGGGACCGCGGCCGCCGATACCGGCACCGCCGGCCACCCGGCCGCCGACCTGGCGGGAGAGGTTGCCACCCCAACCGCGCAGCCGCTGCTTCATGTAGTTGAGCTGAGCCAGCTCGACCTGCGCCTTGCCCTCCTTGGACTTCGCGTGCTGGGCGAAGATGTCGAGGATCAGGGCGGTCCGGTCGACGACCTTGACCTTGACCCGGTCCTCGAGGTTGCGGAGCTGGCTGGGCGCGAGCTCGCCGTCGCAGATGACGGTGTCGGCGCCGGTCGCCTGGACGATCTCGCGGATCGCGTCGACCTTGCCGCGGCCGACGTACGTCGCCGGGTCGGGGTTCTGGCGGCGTTGGTAGATGCCCTCGAGCACCTCCGCGCCGGCGGTCTCGGCGAGCAGCGCGAGCTCGGCCAGGGAGTTCTCGGCGTCCTGGACGGTGCCCTCGGTCCAGACGCCGACGAGGACGACCTTCTCCAGCCGGAGCTGGCGGTACTCGACCTCGGTGATGTCCTCGAGCTCGGTGCGCAGCCCGGCGACCCGGCGGAGCTGGTGGCGCTCGGCCAGGTCGAGAGCGCCGGTGCTCGCCTCGGGGTCGTCGCCGTCGGGCGAGACGTAGTCGTCCTCGGCGTAGCCGGACTCGAAGTCGTCGGCCTCGCTCACGGCGTCGTCGGTCTCGTCCCAGCTCGCGGTCTCGTCGAGCTCCTCGGAGAGGGAGAAGTCTTCTGCGTGGTTCGTCATATGCCGTTCAGCGTAGGTCTGCATGTGCACTAGTGCGAACCCGTTTCCGGGTCCAGGTGTTCCCGCGGTCGCCGCCGGGCGGCTGATGGGGGTCGCCGGGGCGGGCGGCCGGCCGCCTTTATGTACGTACATCAAGCTTGATGTACGTACATAAAGGCAGGCGCGGCTTGATGTACGTACATAAAGAACGCCACGCGGACCCCACGGTGGGCCGGCGGGCGGGCGATCGCCTGTGGACGGAGCGAGCTGCCGGTGGCGGCTGTGGAGAACCGCGGCGTTCGGTCGGCGGGGGTGGCCAGCATCGGCGCCATGGATCCGTTCACCAGGCCCGACTCACCCGACCTCGTCGACATGCTGACCGACGGCATGGTCCGGGTGCTGCGGTCGCGGGGGCTGCAGGAGTTCAGCATCGCCGCCTGCGCGCGGGCGGTCGACCTGTCGCCACAGGCGCTCAACGAGCGGTTCTCGGGGAAGTACGGCGCTCGAAGGCGCGTGCTCCAGCTGGTGGCGAATGCGTACGGCGCCCGGTGGTTGGAGTGGGTCCGCCCAGGACTCGAGGCGGACCCGCCGCTCATCCGGCTGCCCGAGAGCGACGAGGAGATCTCCGGTGTTCGCGTCTGGCTGGCTCTCGCCGAGCTCGGGCGTGGCGAGGGGCACGTCGGGAACCCGCACCTCGCCGGCCTGCTCTCCAGCTTCCGCGCCACCGAGGCCGATCTCGTCGGCGACGCCTTCCGGACCTGGACCGGCCTGCCGCCGAACCGGGTCCAGCTGACCATCCTCACCGCCCTCACCGACGGGCTGCGAGCCGAGCTCGCGGCGCCGCACGCCCGGATCGCGCACCCGGCGGCCGTGGACGCGATGGCGCGAGCGGTGGCGGATCTCGGCGCCATCCTCCGCCGCCGTCGTCCCGGCGTCGGCGTCCCCCAGGCAGCCTGATACGCACTTCTTGCGTGTCCGCAGTTTCTGCGGTACGGTTCGGCATGACCCAGGACGACCGCCCCGACCCGACGACCCTCGCCGCCGTACGCCGTGCGCTGGACGAGGCCGAGGGCCGGGATTCCGTCGGAGCCCTCCCCTACCTTCGGGAGGCCGCCGACCGACTGACCGAGCTGATCGACGAGTCGATGGCGGACGCCGTACTGAAGCAGAACGCCTCGCTGCGCGCTGCCGGCGCCAGTGCCGGACTGACGGAGAACGCCGTCGGCCCTCGGCTGGCGCGGACGCTGAAGCTCGGGGCGTACGCCGACGACCGGGGCCGGGTGACAGCGGCCGGCGTCGAGCGGGCGAAGTACGACCTGGAGCAGGGCACGCCGCGGCAACCGGCCGCGGCGCCCGCACCGATGCGGTTCAGGCCGCGTCGGCCCTCCTCGTGAGGGACTGGATGGGCACGGTCCGAGAGACGACCGAGCCCGGGACGGAGTGACGATGACGCGTGCGGACCTCACCCACCTCTACTTCCTGCTCGACCGGAGCGGGTCGATGCAGTCGATCAAGTCCGACATCGAGGGCGGCTTCGCCGCCTTCATCGAGGAGCAGCGCAAGACGTCCGGCGAGTGCCGGGTGACGCTGGCGCAGTTCGACGACGAGTACGACGTCGTCTACTCCGACAGGTCGCTCGCCGACGTCCCGCCGCTGGACCTCCAGCCGCGGAACATGACCGCACTGCTCGACGCGATGGGCCGGATGATCACCACCGCCGGCTCCGAGCTCGACGCCCTGCCCGAGGCCGAGCGTCCCGGCACGGTGATCGTCGCGATCATGACCGACGGTCTCGAGAACGCCAGCCACGAGTGGACCCACCCCGCCGTCCGGGCACTGGTCGAGCAGCAGACCAAGGGCTACGGCTGGCAGTTCATGTACATGGGCGCCGACCAGGACGCCGTCGAGGTCGGCAAGGGCCTCGGCGTCGCCGCCGAGGCCTCGGTGACCTACAGCCGCGGCAAGAGCAAGGAGGCGATGTCGATGGCGGGCGCCAAGCTGCGCGCCTACCGCGCCGCCAAGGCCGCCGCCCCCGCAGGCGCCCCCGCTCCGGTGATGGCGGCCTTCACCGCCGAGGAGCGCGACTCGCTCGCCGACTGAGGCGCGCGGTCAGGCCGTCGTACGACGCGACCGGGTGGCGAGGCTGACGACGCCGTACCCGATGCCCGCGAGGAGCGGCATCAGGACCGCGAGGGCGAGGTGGAACGCCACGTCCTCGCGGTTCACCACCCAGTCCATCCAGGCCATGTTGATGCCCGCGCTGCACCACAGGACGGCGATCCAGGCATAGGTGAGCCGGCGTGCGGACGCGACTGCGCCGCTGATCACCGGTCCGAGGAGCACGAGCGGGATGAACAGCGCGTCGAACCAGCCGAGCTCGCCGACGAGCTGGCCGAGGATCGCGGCGGCGACGAGGTTGGAGGTGAAGCGGGTCATGGCGACCTCCTAGGTAAGGCCGGAGGGTTCCGGTGCTCCCACGCTCGGCTTCGAGGCTCGCCTGGCGCATCGCTCGAGCGAGCGGGTCGACCCGATCTCACTCTCCAGAGCGACCCCACGGCGGCGGCGCGGTGGCTAGTTTCGGCCCATGCGCACTCTCCGGCTTCCGACGGCGCTGGACGCCGTGGTCGCGGGCGCGCTCGCGGTGGCGGCCCAGCTGGAGATCTGGACGCCGCGGCTGGTGCCGGGAGTTGGGGAGGTCGTCGGGACGCGGCCGGTGCTGGCGGTGACGGCATTGGTCGCGACGGTGCCGCTGGCCCTGCGCCGGAGGTACCCGCTCACGGTCCTGCTCCTCGTGCTCGGCGCGCTCGTCGCGCAGCGCGTGCTCACCACCCCCACCGACGGACTGGTGCTGCTCATCGCCGCGATGGTGGCGGCCTATGCGTCGAGCGCCTGGGCGAGCCCGGCCCATGCGGCGGCTGCCGGCGGGCTGATCGTGCTGGGCGCGGCCGGCATCGGCAAGGACGTGAGCGACGGCGTCTTCGTCGCGGTTGTCGTGGGCGGCGCGTGGCTGGTCGGGTTCGTCGTGCTCCAGCGGTCGACGGACCTCGCCCGTGCGCGCGACGACAACCGGGAGCTGGCCGACCGCCTCGCCGAGGCTGCGCAGCGGCTCGCCGAGGCCGAGCGGAAGCCTGCCTTCGAAGCCGCTCCGGAGCAGCTGGCGGCGCTGACGGTCCGCGAGCTCGAGGTGGTGCGCGCCATCGCCCGCGGCATGGCCAACGCCGAGATCGCGCGCGAGCTGTTCATCAGCGAGTGGACCGTCAAGACCCACGTCGCGAGCATCCTGCGCAAGCTCGGCCTGCGCGACCGGTCGCAGGTGGTCGCCGCGGCGTACGAGTCGGGTCTGGTGCGCCCCCGCCAGCAGTGAACGCTGATGGGTCTCGTGACGGTCGCTGCGCGACCTCCTCGACCATCCATGGTCCGGCCCGGCCACCGTCACGAGACCCCCCGGGACGCTACTTCGGGGGCATCCGGATGCCGCCGTCGACGCGGATGACCTCGCCGTTCATGTAGGAGTTGGTCAGGCACTCCAGCACCATCGAGGCGAGCTCGTCGCCCGTGCCGAGGCGCTTGGGGAACAGCACGTTCTGGCCGAGGTTGGCCTTGAACGCGTCGGCGGCCTCGCCCTCGCCGTAGATCGGGGTGTCGATCAGGCCGGGGGCGACGGTGTTGAGCCGGATCCCGGCGGCGGAGAGGTCGCGGGCGACCGGGAGGGTCATGCCCACGACGCCGCCCTTGGAGGCGGAGTACGACGCCTGGCCGATCTGGCCGTCGAAGGCAGCGACCGAGGCGAGGTTCACGATCGCGCCGCGGCAGCCGTCCTCGTCGGGGTCGTTCTGGCTCATCGCGGTCGCGGCCTGGCGGACCATGTCGAAGGTACCGATCAGGTTGATCTGGATGACCTTCGTGAACGCCTCGAGCGAGTGCGCCGACTCGACGGTGCCGTCGCGGCCGATGGTCCGCTGGGCCCAGCCGATACCGGCGGAGTTGACCACCGCGCGGATCGGGGCGATGTCGGCGGCGGCCCGCACCGCGGCGCCGATCTGCTCGGTGTTGGTCACGTCGACCTGGGCGAAGACGCCCTTGATCTCCTCGGCGAGGGCCTCGCCCTTGTCCGCCTGGAGGTCGGCGACCACGACGGTCGCGCCGCGGGCTGCGAGCTGGCGGGCACAGGCCGCGCCGATGCCCGACGCGCCCCCGGTGACGATGGCTGATGATCCGGTGAGTTCCATGCAGCGGAGACTAGCGAGAACGCGTTCTGGGTCTCGATACGCCCTCGCTCGTCCCTCGCGAGGGCTACTCGACCGACGACGTGCGTCAGCCGGCGGGTTCGCTCTCCGACGGGTGCTCGTCGCCGCCCTTGGAGGCCTCGGTGTCGGTGTCGTCCGGCTCCGTCGTCTCGTCGGGCAGCTGGTCGTCGGCGGTCTCGGGGTTCTTCTCCGGGTCGGGGTCGCGGCCGATCGTGGTGGTCTGGCCCGCACCACCGACCGTCGGTACGGCGTTCGGGCCGCCCGGGGCGGGCTCCGGCGGCTCGGCCTTCGGCTCGGGCCGGTGGGTCGTCTTCTCGTTCTCGTCCGGCATCTCGGTTCTCCCTCGCGTCCTGGGTGCCGCCGTTGCGGTATCCACGACGGCCCACTTCAACCGGGCCCGATCGGGTGGTTCAGAGCGAGGTGGTGCCCTCCGCGACGAGCACGGCGGGCCCGGACATCAGGACCCGGTCGTCGGCGGTCCAGGTGATCGTGAGGGTGCCGCCGGGCAGGTCGATCAGGTACGGCGTCCCGCGGTCGGCGCCGTCGGCGAGCGCAGCGGCGACCATGACCGCGCAGGCGCCCGTGCCGCAGGAGCGGGTCTCACCCGAGCCCCGCTCGTGCACCCGCATCGCCACGTGGGCGCGCGATCGGCGTACGACGAACTCGACGTTGACGCCGTCGGGGTAGACGTCCTCGTCGTGGACCGGGGGGTCGAGCAGCGGGCCGACGTCGGCGAGCTCCTCCCCCTCCCGCAGGAAGGCGACGGCGTGCGGGTTGCCCATGTCGACGTGCACCGCCGGCCAGGAGCGCTCGACGCCGTCGCCGACGACCGCGACCTCGGTCTCCTCGAGAACCTTGGGCGTACCCATGTCGACGGTGATCTCGCCGTCCACCGCGCCGTCGGCGAAGGTGAGCGTCTTGACGCCGGCCCGGGTCGCGATCGGCAGGGGGCCGCTGGGGTCGACCAGGCCCTCACGCGCGAGGTACCGCCCGAAGACCCGGATCCCGTTGCCGCACATCTCCGACAGCGAGCCGTCGCTGTTGCGGTAGTCCATGAACCACTCCGCGTCCTGCCCGCGGCCGTCCTCGATCGCGGCCGTGCGGATCACCCGGAGCACCCCGTCGCCGCCGATGCCCGCGCGCCGGTCGCACAGCGCCCGCACCCGGTCGGCCGCGAGCGCACCGTGCACGGTGCCGTCGACGTCGGGCAGCAGCACGAAGTCGTTCTCGGTGCCGTGACCCTTGAGGAAGGGGTACGGCGCGGCGGTG
This sequence comes from Nocardioides panacisoli, assembly GCF_039537325.1. GTDB lineage: Bacteria > Actinomycetota > Actinomycetes > Propionibacteriales > Nocardioidaceae > Nocardioides > Nocardioides panacisoli. The sequence goes on along the minus strand of NZ_BAABAH010000001.1, from coordinate 142,281 downwards.
GTCACGGATCAAGGGTAGGGGTGCCGGGGGTTTCGAGGCTCGGCGCTGGGGCGCCTCGCACCTCAACCACCGGCAGAGTCGGCGCTGGGGCGCCTCGCACCTCAACCACCGGCAGAGTCGGCGCTGGGGCGCCTCGCACCTCAACCACCGGCAGAGTCGGCGCTGGGGCGCCTCGCACCTCAACCACCGGCAGAGTCGGCGCTGGGG
>NZ_BAABAH010000001.1:0-141977 GCF_039537325.1 Nocardioides panacisoli | reverse complement strand
GGGCGCCTCGCACCTCAACCGGTCAGCGTGGGTTCACGACCTCGGCGTCGCCGCCGCCGCGGCGGGTGGGCTCGGCGACGGCGGTCATCTTGCCGTGCGGGCCGAACTCGATACCGGTGACGGCGCCGATCTCGGCGGCACTCGTGCCGGGGGCACCGGCGGCCGTGAAGGTGTGACCGTAGGCCTCGAGCGCGGCGCCGTACTCGTCGATGAACGCCTGCTCCGCGGTCACGCTCGCGGTGTTGCGCTGCGAGGCCCGCGGTGCGGCGACCGCGTCGGGCAGGGACATCCCGAGGTCGAGCCGGTTGACGAGCACCTGCAGCACGGTGGTGATGATCGTCGAGCCGCCGGGCGACCCGAGCGCGATGGCGGGGCTGCCGTCCTGCAGCACGATCGTCGGCGACATCGAGCTGCGCGGCCGCTTGCCCGGCTCGATCCGGTTCGGGTCGGCGGGGTCGTAGACCGCGGTGAAGTCGGTCAGCTCGTTGTTGAGCAGGAACCCGCGGTGCGGCACCGCGATCCCCGAGCCGCCGGTCTGCTCGATGGTCAGCGTGTAGGACACGACGTTCCCCCACCGGTCGGCCGTCGTGAGGTGCGTCGTCGAGAGACCCTCGGTGTCGGCGGTCGGGTCGGCGGCGGTCGTCGACTCGGGGCAGACGCCGTCGTAGGACGTCACGTCGCCCGGAGCGACCGGCTTCGGCGCGGCGGTCGCCGGGTCGATGTTGCAGGCGCGCTCCTTGGCGAAGGTGTCGTCGAGCAGGGCGTGCAGCGGTACGTCGACGTACGCCGGGTCGCCGACGTACTTCCCGCGGTCGGCGAACGCCAGCGCGGTCGCCTCGAGGTAGTGGTGCAGCGCGTCGACCGTGGACATGCCACCGAGGTCGTACTGCTCGAGGATGTTGAGCGCCTCCCCCATCGTCGAGCCGCCGGACGACGACGGCGCCATGCCGTAGACGTCGTAGCCGCGGTAGCCGACGTGGGTCGGGGCCTGCAGGATCGCGCGGTAGTCGCGCAGGTCCGACGGCTTCATGCTGCCCGGCGGCGCCGGCAGGTCGGTGTCGCCGCTGACCGGCGGGTGCTGCACGACCTGCGAGATCTCGTGCGCGAGCGGCCCGTCGTAGAGCCAGTCGACGCCGTGCTCACCGACCAGGTCGTAGGTGCGGGCCAGCAGCGGGTTCTTGAAGGTCGAGCCGACGGCCGGTACGCCGTGCGCGAGGAACAGGTGCTTGGTCGGTGTGAAGGTCTGGAACCGCTCCTCGTTCTCCGTGGTCTGCAGGTTGAACGTGTCGTCGACGACGAACCCGTTCCGCGCGAGGCGGGCCGCCGGCTTCAGCGCCTCGCGCAGCGACAGCGAGCCCCAGCGGTCCAGGGCGGTGTCCCAGGTGGCGGGCGTGCCCGGTACGCCGACCGAGACGCCGCTGGTGACCAGGTCGGGAGTGAACGGGTAGGGCTGGCCGGTGTCGGGGTCGATGAACGCGTCGTGGGTGATCCCCGCCGGCGCGGTCTCGCGGCCGTCGATGGTGCGGACCTTGCCGGAGTCGGCGTCGTAGTAGACGAAGTAGCCGCCCCCGCCGAGGCCCGAGCTGTAGGGCTCGGTCACGCCGAGCGCCGCGGCCGTGGCGACCGCCGCGTCGACGGCGTTGCCGCCGTTCTTCAGCACCTTCAGCCCGATGCGGGACGCGTTCGGGTCGACCGAGGTCACCGCCCCGCCGTGACCGACGACGGTCGCGTTGCGTGGCGGCTCGGTGGCCCGGTCGGCGCCCGGTGGCGACGCGGCGGTGCCGGCGGTCGGCGTACCGAGCAGGGCCGTCCCGAGGGCGGCGGTGGCGAGGATGGCGGTCGTTCGCAGCATGGGTCCTCCCGAGATGGAGCCGATGCCCCAGCTTTACTCCTGCCGGGCAAGTGAGCTCAAGGGTGCGCCGGGGGTTTCGAGGCTCGGCGCTGGGGCGCCTCGCACCTCAACCACCGGCGGTGCGGTCCTCCTTCAGCGGGCCGAGGACCTGGTAGCGGGCGGCGACGAAGGCCTTGTTCCGGGTGGCCTCGAGCAGCTCGAGGTCGAGGCGGCGCGGGAGGATCTGGCGGCCGGCGCCGAGGGTGACCGGCGCGGTGTAGGTGATCACCTCGTCGAGGAGGCCTGCGTCGGCGAAGCTGCCGACGAGCTCGCCGCCACCGACCACCCAGAGGTCCTTGCCGGCCGCGGCCGCGACCATCGCGTCATACACGGGCCGGACGTCGCCGGAGGCGAACCGCACGTCCGCGGGGACCTTGGGCATCGGCAGCTGGCGGGTGGACATCACCCAGGTGGGCATCGCGTAGTACCACTCGTCGGGGGCGTGCTCGAGCACCCACTCGTAGGTGGTCGACCCCATCACGAGGGCGCCGATGTCCTTGATGAAGTCCTCGTAGTTCAGCGGTCCGTGCTCGTCCTGGTCCTGGCGCATCAGCCAGTCGAGCGAGTCGTCGGGGTCGGCGATGAACCCGTCGAGCGTCGTGGCGGTGTAGTAGATCAGCCTGGTCACGGCAGCAGCATGCGCGCGACCACCGACACCGGCGCCGCGGTCAGCGGCGGAGCGCGGGGTGCCCGCGACGCAGCACCGGCAGCAGCACCGACCGTGGGGTGAGCCAGGAGAGCCGGGCCGACACGATGTTCGCGGCGCCGGGGATGACCACCCGCCGGCCCTTCGCCAGCCCGTCGACCGCGGCCTTGGCCACGGCCGCGGCGTCGACCCACATGATCTCCGGCATCGCGCCCTTGGCCTCGGTCTCGCTGATCCCGGCGGTGTCGAGGAACCCGGTGTCGACGGGTCCCGGGCAGAGCGCGGTCACCGAGACGCCCTGGCGGCGTACCTCCTCGGCGACCGCCTGGGTGTAGGCGAGCACGAACGCCTTGCCCGCCGAGTAGCCGGCCTGGCCGGGGATCGGCTGGAAGGCCGCCGTGGACGCGACGTTGAGGACCGCGCCCGTCCCCGCGGCGGTCATGGCCGGGAGGAAGCGGGTGGTCAGGTCGACCACGGCCGCCACGTCGACCTCGACCATCCCGAGCTCCGCCTCGGGGTCGGCCTTCGCCACGGCACCCATGGTCGACCAGCCGGCGTTGTTGATCAGGACAGAGACGGTCAGCCCGAGCTCGGCGACGCGGCCCGGCAGCGCCTTCCGTGCGGCCCGGTCGGTGAGGTCGGTCGGCAGCACCTCGGCGCGTACGCCGAGCGCGGCGAGCTCGGTCGCGAGGGCATTGAGCTTGTCCTCGCTGCGGGCGACGAGGACCAGGTTGTGGCCACGACCGGCGAGGTTGCGGGCGATCTCGGCACCGATGCCGGAGGAGGCGCCGGTGACGAGGGCGGCGGTGTCGGAGGTGGGCTGCGGGAGCGACATGCCTGTCAGGTTAGAGGTGCCGTGGCGGCTCGCGCCGCGGCGAGGGCCTGGTCGACGCGGTCGGGGGCGGCGTGGGGGACCCAGGCGATCCGGGGGTCGGTCTTCCACCAGGCCAGCTGGCGCCGGGCGAACTGGCGGGTGGCGATGACCGTGCGGTCGCGCGCCTCGTCGAGGGTCAGGCGGCCCTCGAGGTGGGCGATCACCTGTTGGTAGCCGATGGCGCGCGAGGCGGTCCGGCCCTCGGCGAGCCCGAGGTCGAGCAGCCGCGCGACCTCGTCGACGAAGCCCGCGTCGAACATCTCGTCCACGCGCCGGACGATCCGCGGCTCGAGGTCGGCACGGTCGATGGCGACGCCGACCTGGACGCTGTGCGGGTCGGCGTACTCCTGGACGGGCAGGCTGGCGGTGAACGGCTTCCCGGTGATCTCGACGACCTCCAGCGCGCGGACGATCCGGCGCCCGTTGGAGACCTCGATCCGGTCGGCGGCAACGGGGTCGAGGTCGCGCAGCCGCCGGTGGAGCGCGGCGCTGCCGACCTCCGCGAGCTCGGCCTCGAGCCGGCCGCGGACCTCGGGGTCGGTCCCGGGGAAGTCGAAGCGGTCGAGGATCGCGCGGGTGTAGAGGGCGGACCCGCCGACGAGGACCGGCACGGCGCCGCGCGTGCGGATGTCGGCGATAGCGGCGCGCGCCCAGCCCTGGAACTCCGCGACCGTCGCCGGCTCGGTGACCTCCAGCAGGTCGAGCAGATGGTGCGGGATGCCGCGTCGCTCGGCGGGCGGCAGCTTCGCCGTACCGATGTCCATGCCGCGGTAGACCTGCATCGCGTCGGTGTTCACGACCTCGCCGCCGAGCCGCTCGGCGAGGTCGAGGGAGAGGCTGGTCTTGCCGGCGGCGGTCGGCCCGACCAGCGCCACGATCGGGACCACCTGCTCCATGAGGGGCAGTCTGCCAAGGCGGCTAGGTTGTGCCGGTGACGGTTCAGGACCCGGCCACCGGGGCCGAGCGCTTCGTGGTGGTGCCGGCGGCGTACGTCTTCTTCCTGCGGGACGGCGAGCACGGCACGGAGGTGCTGCTCCAGCTGCGGCGCGGGACGGGCTACATGGACGAGCACTGGGCGGCCGCGGCCGCGGGGCACGTCGAGCGCGGCGAGACCGCCGAGGTCGCGGCGCGGCGCGAGGCCCACGAGGAGGTCGCGGTCGAGGACGTCGAGCTGACCTTCGTCACCGCGATGCAGCGGACCGCGCACGACCTGCCCATCGACGAGCGGGTCGACTTCTTCTTCACCGCGCGGTCGTGGACGGGCGAGCCGCGGATCGTGGAGCCCAGCAAGTGCGCCGACCTGCGGTGGTACCGGCTCGACGGGCTGCCCGACCCGGTCGTGCCGCACGAGCGGGTGGTGCTCGAGGGGATCCGCGCCGGGTCGCTGCCGGCGCTGACCCACTTCGGGTTCTAGCCCGCTCAGCCGAACGGCCGGGTCCCGATCGTCTCGCCGGCCGAGCGCAGCGTCGCGGTGCCGGAGAGGTGCCGGGCCAGCGGGTTGGTGCGCGCGCTGACGGTGACCGGCGGCGGTGGCGTGCCGGCGTAGTCGAAGGTGCACCGCACCGAGAACGGCCCGAGCAGGAGGCTCCTGCAGCTCCAGCCGGCACCCGGGTGCGGGGTCCCGACGGTCACGAGCCCGTGGAAGGCGAACCGGACCTCGATCGTGCGGGCCGGTCCGCCGAGTAGGTCGACGTCGGCCGCGACGCGCCAGTTGACCGAGCTGCCGACCTGGGTGGCGCGGACGCTCGCCAGGTCGGTGTGCTCGGTCGGGCCGCCGGGGTCGGCCGGGGTCGGGCTGACGTGCGGCGGGTCGGTGGGGTGGATCGTCGAGGGCGCGTCGCTGTGCGGCGAGGACGGCGGCGCGGACGACGGGTTGCCCGAGGGCGGTGGGGCCGGCGTCGGGGCGGTCGCGACCACGGGCGGGGCGGCGGGCAGCGGTGCCGGCGGCCGGGCCGTCGGCCCGTGCCGTGCGGGTGTCCGGTCCCGGTGGTGCTGGTCCTTCGGCCCGGGCGCCACGGCCCCGTGGTCGCCGGCCGCGGACCGCGACTCCTCGCCCGCGTGGTGGTGGGTCACCACGAACGCGCCGACCGCGGCGAGGCCGATCGCGACCGCGGCCGCCGCGGCGATGCCTGCCGGGCCGGTGACGCCGCCCCCCGCCGCCGCCGCGCTGCCGGCGGCAGCGCCCCCGGACGTCGTACCACCCGAAGCAGCGCCGGCCGCGGCCCCGCCGGCGGCCGCCGCGGCGCCGCCGGTGCCGAGGAGCACGAGCAGGCCCTTGCTGCCGGTCGCGGCGCCGAGCAGCACGATCGGGAGGACGTAGGCGGCGAGCCTGCGGTTGGCCGCCTCGACGGCGAGGAAGGAGTCCTGGCAGGCCGGGCAGTCGGCGACGTGGTCGTCGAACTTCGCCGAGGCACGAGCGCCGAGGTCGCCGCGGGCGTGCTGGCCCATCCGGGCGTGCGTCCACTGGCAGGCCGGGCGGGCGGGCTCGGGTCCGGCGTGCCGGTCGAGGTAGGCCCGCTTGAGGCCCTCGCGGGCCCGGTGCGCGAGCGAGGAGACCGCACCGGGTCGCAGGTCCAGGAGCCGCGCGACCTCCGCGGGCTTGCGGCCCTCGACCTCGACGTGCCAGAGCACCTGCTGCCAGCTCTCGGGCAGGCTGGCCAGCGCGTCGACCGCGACGGTCTCGTCGAGGCCCTCGACCATCGCCTCCGGGCCGGGCTCGGTGTCGTCGAGCAGCCACGGCTGGTCGGAGACGGGTGCCTCGCTGGTCGCGCGGAGACCGTCGCGGTAGCCGTTGCGGATGGTGACGTGCAGGTAGGACCGGAAGTTGCTGGTCGGGCCGGCGCCGTTGCGCAGCGCGGCGAGCACCTTGGCGAAGGACTCGGCGACCAGCTCGTCGGCGTGCTCGGCGCCGACCAGGATCCGGCCGAGACGGCGCGCGTCGTCGAGGTGCTCGCGGTAGAGCGTCTCGTAGGCAGCGTCGTCGCCCGCGCGCACGCCGTCGAGCAGCTGCTCGTCCTGCGCGTGCGCAGCGTCGTCCGCCATCGCTCTTCCCCCATGTGGTGCCGTGCCGGTGGCCGTTAGCAGTGTGTAACGGCCTCGCGCATCCGTCCAGCGCGTCCCTTCTCCGACACGGTCCCGACATCCCCGGAAGAAAGATCCGGAAACCGCGTGATGTTCCGTCGGCGTCTCCGTCTGGACAGGTGACAGGCACGGCCGAGAGGCCGGCAGCACCGACCGAGGGGCGACGAGGATGACGATCACCGTGCTCAGGCCCGTCCGCGCCAGCGCGGGGGTCGCGGACCTGTACGCCGCCTTCGTCACCCGCCGCGCCAGCGAGCCGCAGCACGAGCGGCTGCTCGACGTCGTGATCGGGGTCCTGGCCCGTGCCGACCGGGTGGTCGGGGCGGGGCACGGCGCGCACGTCATCGCCTGGGAGCGGCTGCTCGGGCTCCTGGAGGAGCTGAGCGACGCGCGCCGGTCCACCGCGACCTGCGCGGTGAGCGCGAACCTGGTCGGCCTCGCCGTGTACGACGACCCGGCCGACCACGCCGATCTCGCCGACCTCGTCCAGCTGCTCGGGCACGGCCCGCTCGCCCGGCTGCAGCACCGGCACGGGCGGCGACTGGAGGGCGACGCCTCCCTCCCGGTCGCCACGGCGGTGATCCGCCGGCTCCTCGCGGAGGGGCTCCGCGAGCGCCTCGCGGCGGCGCCCGCCACGGGGGCGCGCTTCGACATCATCGACAACGTCGGGATCCGTGCGGCACACGCCCTGCTGCAGCAGGGCGTCGACCGGAGCTGCCCGGCGCCGCCGGTCGAGTCGGTCGAGGAGCTCCTCGACATCGCCGAGAACGGAACGATCGGCGAGTGGCGGCACCTGGTGGGGCTGGCGTCGGAGAGCGCGTGGTCGCCGTACGCCGTCCGGGTCGCCGACCTCGCCCGGGAAGCGGGCTTCGAGCACGCCGCGGCGATGATCGCGGCGCTCCTCGACCTGTGCCGTGAGCAGCAGCGGGAGGCCGAGCGCGACACGGTCGCGCGGGAGATCGGCCGGCTGGTCGCGCTCAGCGGCGTGCCCGAGCCGGAGTTCGCCGCGTGGATGGGGACCACGCCGGAGCGGCTGTCGACGTACGCGTCGGGCACGGTCACGCCGTCCGCGGCCGTGATGCTCCGGATCTCGCGCACCTCGCTGGTCCTGCAGCGCCGGGCCGCGCTCGACGCGGCCGTCGGCAACCGAAAGCTCCTGTCAGTACCCGGGGACACGCGCGGTGCGCGCGGGACTGACAGGTCCCGGGGGATCCCCTACGGGACCGCGCCGAGGCGTCTGGGGGCGCCGCGGGGCGGCAACCCGTAGGGGGTCCCACGGGGGAGAGCCACCACCGCGGGAGGGCGATGGCCTCCTGCCCGAGCACTGGAGAGGGGTGCTCGGGCGGGAGGCAACCGCCGCTGGGGCTCGCGGTCAGCGGCCGCCGCGGGTGAAGGCGTCGTACGCCGGTCCGATGCGGTCGAAGTACGACGCGCTGCCGGCGAGCAGCTCGCGCGCCGCGTCGACCAGGCCGCTGTAGGCGACCCACGTCCAGGCTCCGCCGACGGAGATCCGCGCCGCGCCGGCGTCGGCGATCTCGGCGGGCGTCGGCCCGCCTTGCAGCAGCAGCACGTTGACCGGCCGGTCGACCTCGGCGCACACCGTCCCGACCTCCTCGAGCGTGCGCAGGCCGGGCGCGTAGAGCACGTGGGCGCCGGCCTCCTGGAACGCCTGGAGCCGGGCGACGGTCTCCCCCAGGTCGGTGTGGCCGTGCAGGTGGCCGTCGGCACGGGCCGTGACCACCAGCGTCCCGGGGCCACCGCTCGCCTCGACCGCGGCCGCGACCCGGTCGCGGGCGAGGGCGAGGTCGTGGACCGGGTTGTCGTCGTCGCGGGTGTAGTCCTCGATCGAGCAGCCCGCCAGGCCCGCCTCGCGGGCGGCGGTGATCGTGGCGGCGACCTCGTCGGGGCTGTCGCCGAAGCCGTCCTCGAGGTCGGCGCTGACCGGTACGCCGACCGCCGCGGCCAGGGCGCCGCCGTGGCCGACGGCCTCGTCGCGGGTGACCTCGCCGTCGCCGCGCCCGAGGGTCGCGGCGTACCCGCCGCTGGTCGTCGCGATCGCCTGGAAGCCGGCGCCGGCGAGGACCCGCGCGGAGCCGACGTCGAAGGCGTTCGGCATCAGGAGCGGGTCGCCGGGGCGGTGCAGGGAGAGGAAGTCGGTCATGGCTGCGACGCTAGGCGTGGCCACCGACAGGCGTGGCCACCGACAGGGGTTCCTCAGCGGTCAGCGCAGGCGGCGGGTGTCGAGCCGGGTCTCGACGGCGGTGCCGTCCGGGCCGCGCTCGACCCAGTAGGCGGCCGCGCCGTCCCGCTCGGTCAGCGCCTCGACCATCGTGGTGCCGCGGTAGAGCACGCCGGCGCCGTCGTCGGTGGCGTAGCCGGCGGGCAGCACCTCGTCGGCGATGAGCTTCTGGAAGAGCGGACGGCGCTGCTCCTCGGAGTCGTAGTGGACGCCGTTGGAGTAGGGCACCAGTCCCAGCCCGTTGGTCACCGGCCGCAGGTCGGGACCGAAGGAGTCGGTGGTCCCGCCCAGGTGCCAGCAGATCGACCCGGCCGAGACGCCCGTCAGCACGACGCCTGCCTCCCACGCCTCGCGCATGACCGCGTCCACGCCGTGCAGCTGCCACATCGCCAGCAGCCCCGCCACGCTGCCGCCCCACACCCAGATCACGTCCTGGCCGAGCAGGTGCTCCCGCACGTCCTCGACGTTCGGCATCGTGAACAGCTGCAGGTGGCTGCCGTGGAAGCCGGCCAGCTGGCTCATGTCGTAGAAGTCCCGGATCAGCTGCGGGTTGTCGCCGCTCGCCGTCGCCAGGAAGCAGACCCGCGGCGCCCGCCCGGTCACGCCGGCCAGCTCCACGGCGTACGACGTCAACGGCCCGACCTCCCACTTGGTGCGGGAGCCCGAGACGGCTCCCCCCGAGGTCGCCAGGATGGTCGGTTCGTCAGCCGGCATGCGACCGATCTTGGCATCCCGGTCCGGCGGCCCGTTCAGGCCGGCCCCCCTGCCGATCCCCGTTGACGTCAGGTAGGGCCAGCCCTGCTTGACGTCAAGGCGGGCCCGGCGGCCTGCTTGACGTCAGTCAGGCCTCCGCCTGACTGACGTCAAGCAGGTCGCGCAGCCCTACCTGACGTACCGCAGGGCTCGACCCGACTGACGTCAAGCAGACCGCGGGGGATGCGCGGCTGGGGTCGCCTGCCGGATCGCGTCGAGGCGGCGGACCAGGATCCGGCGGGCGGCGTCGAGCGAGACGGTCGGACTGGGCGCGACGAGCGCGGCGCGGAGACCCTCGGCGAGCGCGAGCAGCTCGTCGACGTCGTCGTCGGCGGGATAGGCGCGCAGCCAGTCGGCCAGCCGGTGCCGGAGGTCGTCGCGCTCGTCGCGGCGGACCCGACCGACCACCCCGAGGGGATCCGGCTTGCCGACGGCGTCCTCGCCGCGGGCGAGCTCGGCGAGGGCGATCCACACCCGGACGCCGTGCGCCTCCTCCGGGCCGGCAGGCAACGCGGGGACCGGCGGATCGCTCAGCAACGCCGCGGCGGTCCACCCCAGCCAGCGCTCGCCGAACGTGGCGACCGTCAGCCGGATGATCCGGCTCCGCGGGCCGTCGGCGTCCCACAGCCGCTCGCTCAGTGCCTGTCGGGTGATGCCCATCCACCGTGCGAGCGCGGCGACGTTCACCCCGTCGGCGCCCCGCTTGGTCAGGACCTGGACGGCGCCGTCAGCCAGCACCTCACGGATGTCCTGGGAGTCGGCGCGCAGGAAGGGCGACATGCCGACAGGCTGCCAGCCGTCCCCCTACCGCGAGACGCTCATCCACAGACGGGGGCGTCGGGCAGTGGCGCAGGTACGCCGACCGCCGGCATGCCGAGCCCGACGGACCGCGCCTCCGCCGCCCGACCCTGCCGCGCGTCCCAGGCGTCGCCGGACCGGGTCCGGCGCAGCGCGCGGACCGGGCCGTCGGCGACCAGGTGGTGCGGGGCGGCGTACGTGATGCCCACGGTGACCAGGTCACCGGGACGCGCCTCGCCGTCGACCTGCGAGAAGTCCGCCTCGAAGTGCACGAGCCGGTTGTCCGGCCCGCGCCCGGAGAGCCGGTGGGTGGCGGCGTCCTTGCGGCCCTCGCCCTCGGCGACCATCAGCTCGACCTCGCGGCCGACCAGCCGCTTGTTCTCGTCCCAGGCGATCTGGTTGACCAGCTCGACGAGCCGGTCGTAGCGGTCCCGCACCACGCCGGCCGGGACCTGGTCCGGGAGCTCGGCGGCCGGCGTGCCGGGCCGCTTGGAGTACTGGAACGTGAAGGCACCCGAGAACCGCGCCTCCCGCACGACGTCGAGCGTCGCCTGGAAGTCCTCCTCGGTCTCGCCGGGGAAGCCGACGATGATGTCGGTGGTGATGGCGGCGTCGGGCATCGCGGCACGGACCCGGTCGATGATGCCGAGGTACTTGGACTGGCGGTAGGACCGCCGCATCGCCCGCAGCATCCGGTCCGAGCCGGACTGCAGCGGCATGTGCAGCTGCGGCATCACGTTCGCCGTCTCGGCCATCGCCTCGATCACGTCGTCGGTGAACTCGGCGGGGTGCGGCGAGGTGAAGCGCACCCGCTCGAGCCCGTCGATCGAGCCACACGCCCGCAGCAGCTTGGAGAACGCCTGCCGGTCGCCGAACTCGACGCCGTAGGAGTTCACGTTCTGACCCAGCAGGGTGACCTCGGAGACACCCTCGGCGACCAGCGCCTCGACCTCGGCGAGGATCTCGCCGGGCCGGCGGTCCTTCTCCTTGCCGCGCAGCGAGGGGACGATGCAGAACGTGCAGGTGTTGTTGCAGCCGACGGACACCGAGACCCAGGCGGCGTACGCCGACTCGCGCTTGGTCGGCAGCGTCGACGGGAACACCTCGAGCGACTCGAGGATCTCGACCTGCGCCTCCTCCTGGACCCGCGCCCGCTCCAGCAGCACCGGCAGCGAGCCGATGTTGTGGGTGCCGAACACGACGTCGACGTACGGCGCCCTGGCCGTGATCGTCTGCCGGTCCTTCTGGGCGAGGCAGCCGCCGACGGCGATCTGCAGGCCGGGGTTGGCGGCCTTGATCGGCGCCAGGTGGGAGAGGTTGCCGTAGAGCTTGTTGTCGGCGTTCTCCCGCACTGCGCAGGTGTTGAAGACGACCACATCGGCACACTCGGCCCGGCCGGCCGACGACCCCGGCTCGAACGGGACGTACCCCGCGTCCTCCAGGAGCCCCGAGAGTCGCTCGGAGTCGTGGACGTTCATCTGGCACCCGTAGGTGCGCACCTCGTAGGTGCGGGGCTCGGACGCGGTGCTCGACGCGGTGCTCATGACCCGAAAAGGGTACGGCGAGCGGGCGATCCTGCCCGAATCGCTACTTCTTCGCGGTGACCCAGAGATTGATGTGGCCCTCGGCGACGACGGTGCCGTCGTCCCGCACGCACTTCACCCGCACGGCGACGTCGCCGTCGGCGGTGTCCCACTGCGCCTGGTCGGTCTCGGCGATCGTGGTGATGTCGCTGCTGGCCTTGGCGGTGTAGGAGACGTCCATCCCCTTGGGGATCCAGCGCTTGTCGGCGGGGATGGTGACCTCGGCGAGCGCCCCCATGGCGGCCTCCATGCCGTTGCAGAGCGCGATCGCGTGCACGGTGCCGATGTGGTTCTGCACGCCGCGGCGCTTGGGGATCACCAGCTCGACGTGGTTCGGCTCGACGACCGTGAACCGCGGGCGGATGGTCGCGAAGTACGGCGCCTTCTGGCTGAACGCCAGCGAGAACACCCGCTTGCCGACCGGCTCGCCGAGGAAGGGGACGCCGGTGCTGATGTCCCAGAGCTTCTTGACCGCACTCATGCGGCCGAGGTTACTCGCGGGTAACCAGCCCCGGCAATCGGACCTGCGTCACGTCGCGGCCGCCATCACCTCGACCCGGTTGCCGGCGCCGTCGAAGACGTGGAACCGCTCGTAGCCCGCAAAGGTGAGCCGCTCGGTCCAGTCGACGTCGAACCCGGCCGCCGCGAGCCGCTCGGCGGACAGCTCGAGGTCGGTGACCGAGTCGAGCAGCAGGGCGGGATGGGCCTTGAGCGCCGGCGCGAACGGGTCCTCCACGCCGACGTGGATCTCCGCGGCGACCGCGCCCGCGGCGTCGTACACCCGGAACCAGCAACCGCCGCGCTGCGCGAGCTCGCCGGGCTTCTCGACCTCCATCATCCCGAGCCCGTCGCCGTAGAACCGGCGCGCCTCGGTCTCGCCGCCGGGCGGGCAGGCGACCTGGACGTGGTGCAGCTTCATGACTTGCTCCTCACGGCGACGAGGAAGACCCGACGGAAGGGAAGCACGACCCCGTGGCCGTCGTCGGGATACGCGGCCCGCAGCCGCCGCTTGAACTCGTCCTCGAACGCCGGGCGCAGGTCGTCCGGCAGCGCCTGCAGCGTCGGCCGGGCGCCGGTCCCGGACACCCAGGTGAAGACGGGGTCCGCCCCGTGCAGGACGTGGAGGTACGTCGTCTCCCACGCGTCGACCTCGCAGCCGAGCGCGGTCAGGGCGCGGAGGTACGTCGCCGCGTCGTGGGCGCTCGGAGTGGCGACGCCCCCTCCGGTGGTCGAGGAGGTCGCCCTGGCGACCGTCTCGAGACCCTCGGCGTACGGCGCCTCGGCCGCCAGCTCGTCGCGGATCGTGTGGCTCGGCTCGCCGAAGTTGCCCGGCACCTGGAACGCGAAGGTCCCGCCCGGCCGCACCTTCGCCACGAGAGCCGGCAGCAGCTCGAGGTGACCCGGCACCCACTGCAGGGTGGCGTTCGAGACCAGCACATCGACCAGACCGGCGGTCGAGTAGTCGTCGCGAGGGACGAGCGACGGCGTATCGAGACCCCTTGTGAGACCCGCCCACTCCCGCAGGTCCCCCACCTCGAAGCGCACGCCGTCGACGTCCTGCCGGGCGCGCTCGATCATCTCGGCGCTGCTGTCGACACCGAGCACGTCGGCCTCGGGCCACCGCCGGCGCAGCAGCGCGGTCAGGTTGCCGGGGCCGCAGCCCAGGTCGACGACGCGTTCCGGCTCCTCGGCCCGGACCCGCGCCAGCAGCTCGACGAACGGGCGGCCGCGCTCGTCGGCGTACGCGAGGTAGCGCTCGGGGTCCCAGCGGTGCGTCATGCGGAGGCCCCGACGAAGTCGAGGATCCGCGCGGCGACGGCGTCCGGCTGCTCGAGCTGGAGGAAGTGGCCGGCGCCGTGGACGACCGTGACCTCGCTGCCGGCGGGCAGCCGGGGCGCGACCCGGTCCGCCCAGCGCCGGTCGAGGCAGCCGTCGTCGGCGCCGTGCAGGTAGAGCAGCGGGACCCGCGGCGCCTTGACCCAGTCGTCGGCGAGCGCGCGGTAGCGGTCCGGCAGCCGCCAGACCCGCGGCTGCGCGCGGTAGTAGCCGATCGCCGCCGAGCGGTGCTCGTCGTCGGGGAGCGACGCGGCGAGGTGGGCGAGGTCCTCGGTCGCGTCGTAGCCGGGCGACCAGCGCCGCCACAGGTGCGCGACCAGGCGGTCGAAGCTGCGCTCGGGGAGGACGGGGAGCTGGTTGAACAGGGTGTACCAGCTCAGCACCAGCTGCCGCGGCAGGATCCGCGCCCACCCGAGCAGGTCGGCGCGGTCGGGGTTCATCGCGGAGAAGGGAGGTACGGCGAGCGCGACGACGCGCGCGAACGGGCTCTCGCCGTACGCCGCGAGGCCGTTGGCGGTGATCGCACCCCAGTCGTGACCGACGAGCACGGCCCGGTCGTCGCCGCCGAGCGCGGCGTGCACGGCGAGCGCGTCGGACATCAGCGCCGGCACGTGGTAGCTCCGGTCGGCAGGGAGGCCGGAGGGCGCGTAGCCGCGGGTGAACGGGGCGACCACGCGATAGCCGGCCTCGGCGAGAGCCGGCCCGAGGTGCCGCCAGGTGTGCGCGGTGTCCGGGAACCCGTGCAGGAGCACGGCGAGCGGGCGGCTCCTGTCCTCGATGTCGCCCCAGGCGAGGCTGACCAGCTCGAGCTGGTCGAGGTCGGTGGTCACGGTGTCCACGGGGGCGACCCTACCCGACACTCTCTTGATATCAAGATTCTTGAGACGTCGGTTAAGGTTCTGTCATGTCCGGCGGGCGCGACGAGGTCGACGACCTGATCGAGGCGTGGGCGCGCGCGCGCAGCGACCTCGCGATGGGTCCCGTCGCCGTCTTCAGCCGGATCTCGCGGCTGGCCCACCACCTCGACCGCGCGCGTCGGCAGGCGTTCACCGAGCACGAGATCGAGCTGTGGGAGTTCGACGTGCTGGCCGCGCTGCGCCGCGCCGGGTCGCCGTACGAGCTCTCGCCGGGGCGGCTGCTCAAGGAGACCCTGGTGACCAGCGGGACGATGACCAACCGGGTCGACCGGCTCGCCTCGCGCGGCCTGGTCGAGCGGCATCCCGACCCCAGCGACCGCCGCGGGGTGCTGGTCCGACTCACCCCCGAGGGCAAGAAGGCCGTCGACGGCGCGTTCACCGCGCTCATCGACGCCGAGAACGAGCTGCTCGCCGACCTCTCACCCGCCGACCAGGACGCCCTCGCCGGCCTGCTCCGCCGGCTGCTGCTGCCGTTCGAGGACTGAGCCGCTACTCCACGACCTCGGCCGCCTCGAGCCACTCCAGCTCGGCGGCGTCCTTCTCCTCCTGCACCTCGCCCAGCTCCGCCGCGAGCTCGGTCAGCTTCTCGGGGTCGGTCGCGTTCGCCGCGATCGCCTCGTGCAGCTCCGCCTCCCGCGCCGCCAGCCGCTCCAGCTGCTTGTCCAGCCGGGCGAGCGCCTTGCGCGCCGTACGCTCCTCCGCCGACCCCGCCTTCGCCCTGGATGGTCTCGATACGCCGCCTCGTTCCTCGGCGGCTACTCGACCAACGGTGATGTCGCCGGTCGAGTAGCCCTCGCGAGGAACGAGCGAGGGCGTATCGAGACCTGCGGCGCGGCGCTCGAGGTACTCGTCGACGCCGCGGGGGAGCATCGAGATCTGGCCGTCGCCGAGGAGGGCCCAGACGGTGTCGGTGACGCGCTCGAGGAAGTAGCGGTCGTGGGAGACGACGACGAGGGTGCCGGGCCAGCCGTCGAGGAAGTCCTCGAGGACGTTGAGGGTCTCGATGTCGAGGTCGTTGGTGGGCTCGTCGAGCAGCAGCACGTTGGGCTCGGTGAGCAGCAGCCGGAGCAGCTGGAAGCGCCGGCGCTCGCCGCCGGAGAGGTCGCCGAGGCGGGCGGTGAGCTTGTCACCGGTGAAGCCGAACCGCTCGAGCAGCGAGGTCGCCGTGACCTCGCCGTCGACGGTCCGCGTCACCCGGCGGATCGACTCGACGGTGGCCAGGACGCGCGACTCGGGGTCCTCGAAGTCGACGTTCTGCGACAGGTGCTGGAGCACGACGGTCCGCCCCTGCCGCACCCGCCCGTGCTGCGGGGCGAGCTCACCGGACAGCAGCGCGAGCACCGAGGTCTTGCCGGCCCCGTTGACCCCGACGATGCCGACCCGGTCGCCCGGGCCGAGCCGCCAGGTGGCGTGCTCGAGCAGGACCCGCTCGCCGCGGCGGAGGTCGACGTCCTCGATGTCGAGCACGTCCTTGCCGAGCCGCTGGGTGGCGAACTTCTGCAGCTCGAGCCGGTCGCGCGGGGGCGGTACGTCCTCGATCAGCGCGTTGGCGGCGTCGATGCGGAACTTCGGCTTCGACGTACGGGCGGGCGCGCCGCGGCGCAGCCAGGCGAGCTCCTTGCGGACCAGGTTCTGGCGGCGGACCTCGGAGGAGGCCGCCTGCCGCTGCCGCTCCGCCTTGGCGAGGACGAAGGCGGCGTACCCGCCCTCGTAGGCGTCGACCACGCCGTCGTGGACCTCCCAGGTCTGCTGGCAGACCGCGTCGAGGAACCACCGGTCGTGGGTGACGACGACCAGGGCGGACGGTCGCGCGGCGAGGTGCGCGGCGAGCCAGGCGACCGCCTCGACGTCGAGGTGGTTGGTCGGCTCGTCGAGGATCACCAGGTCGTGCTCGCCGAGCAGCAGCGCGGCCAGGCTGCAGCGACGGCGCTCGCCTCCCGACAGACCGGCGATCGCGCGGTCGAGGTCGACGCCGGCGAGCAGCACGTCGACGATCTCCCGGAGCGCCGGGTCCGCGGCCCACTCGTGGTCGGCCTTGCCCTGCAGGACCACCTCGCGGACCGTGTGGTCGTCGGCGAAGTCGTCGGTCTGCCTCAGGAAGCCGACGAGCAGGCCGCGCTGGCGGGAGACCCGGCCCGTGTCGACCGGCTCCTCCCCCGTCATCACCCGCAGCAGGGTGGTCTTGCCGTCGCCGTTGCGCCCGACGATGCCGATCCGCTCACCGGCGGCGACGCCGAGGGAGACGTCGGTCAGCAGCGGGCGGACGCCGTAGGCCTTGGAGACCTTCTCGAGGTTGAGCAGATTCGCCATCAGTTGTAGGACACCACGTGCGCGCCGGCCACCGGTCCGTTGGCCACCATCACGTTCTCGTGGCCGAGCTCGGCGAGGCGCGCGACGATCTCGCGGGCGTGGGCGGCATCGCGGGCGGCGCCGAGCAGCGTCGGGCCGGACCCGGAGAGGAGCGCCGTGGTCGCGCCGCACGTGAGGATCTGCTCGGCGGTCCGCTCGAGGTCCTTGCGCAGGTCGAACGCCGGGTCCTCGAGGTCGTTGCGGACCAGCAGGGCCATCGTGTCCGGGTCCGCCTCGCGCAGCATCTTGTAGCGCGGCTCGTCGATGCCGATCTCGTCCTCGGCGTACTCCCCGACGTCGAAGGCGGCATAGACCGTCGGCGTCGGCAGCCCGATCTCGTTGAAGACGACCACCCACCACCAGGTGCCGTTGTCCTCGACGGGGGTGACGACCTCGCCGCGGCCGGTGCCGTGCGCGGTACCGCCGACGAGCGCGAAGGGCACGTCCGAGCCGAGCCCGGCGGCGAGCGCCAGCAGGTCCTCGTCGGAGGTCTGCAGGTTCCACAGCCGGTCCAGCGCGAGCAGCGTCGCGGCCGCGTCGGCAGACCCGCCCGCCATGCCGCCCGCGACCGGGATGCCCTTGCGGATCTCGATCGCCGCCGCACGGTCCACCCCATGGTGGGTGACCAGCGCCTTGCCGGCGCGGACGGCGATGTTGTCCTCGTCCTCCGGTACGCCGGCCAGGTCGACGTGGGGGTCGTCGGACACCGTCCGCACGGACCACTCGTCCGCGCTGGTCACGGTGACGTCGTCGTAGAGCGAGACGGCCTGGTAGAGCGTCTCCAGCGGGTGGAAGCCGTCCGGGCGCGCCCGGCCCACGCCGAGGAAGAGGTTGATCTTCGCCGGCGCCCGGACCGTCACCGACAGCGGATCCGGAAGAGGCTCGGCACTCATGTCGTCTCCATCATCGGTGGTTTCGAGGCTCGCTTCGCTCGCACCTCAACCACCGGGACTCGCTTCGCTCGCACCTCAACCACCGGGACTCGCTTCGCTCGCACCTCAACCACCGGACCCCAAGGCCTCGGCGATCCGGATGAAACCGTGCACGTCGAGCGACTCGCCGCGGGCGAGCGGCTCGATGCCGGCGGCGACCAGCGCGGCCTCGGCCGCCTCGCTGCTGCCCGCGATCTCGCGCAGCGCGCCCCGCAGGCCCTTGCGCCGGTGGGCGAACGCGGCGTCGATGACCGCGAAGACGTCCGCCCGGGAGACCGCGGTGGTCGGCGGGTCGCGGCGGGTCCACGCGACGAGCCCGGAGTCGACGTTCGGCGCGGGCCAGAAGACGTTGCGGCCGATGGCGCCGGCGCGGCGTACGTCGGCGTACCAGGCGGCCTTGACCGACGGGACGCCGTACACCTTGGAGCCGGGGGCGGCCGCCAGCCGGTCGGCGACCTCGGACTGCACCATCACCAGGCCGTGCTCGAGCGAGGGCAGCAGCGCGAGCAGGTGCAGCAGCACGGGGACCGAGACGTTGTAGGGCAGGTTGGCGACCAGCGCGGTCGGCGGCGGCCCGGGGAGCTCGGTGATGCGCAGCGCGTCGGCGGGTACGACGACCAGCCGCTCGGCGTGGTCGGGCGCGTACTCCGCGACCGTGGCCGGCAGCGCGTCGGCGAGCAGCGGGTCGATCTCGACCGCGGTGACCGACGCGCCCGCCTCGAGCAGCGCGAGGGTCAGCGACCCGAGGCCGGGCCCGACCTCGACGACCACCTCGCCGTCGGCGACACCGGACTCGCGCACGATCCGCCGCACCGTGTTGGCGTCGATGACGAAGTTCTGGCCCCGTTGCTTGGTCGGCCGGATGCCCAGCTTGTCGGCCAGGGAACGGACCTCCGCCGGCCCGAGGAGTCTCGGACCGGCGGGGCTCGTCATGCGGTGAGGCTATCCGTCAGTACGCCTGGGCACCGCACACAGGCCAGGCGCCGTAGCCGCCCTCGGCGGCGCGGACCTTCTCGGCGATGGCGATCTGGGTCTCACGGCTGGCCTCGCTCGGCAGGCCGGAGCCGCCGTACGCCTGCCAGGTGCCGAGGCTGAACTGCAGCCCGCCGTAGTAGCCGTTGCCGGTGTTGGCCGCCCAGTTGCCACCGGACTCGCACTGCGCGATGGCGTCCCAGACGGTCGAGCCGCCGGCATAGTTGGAGGTCGGCTCCTGCTTGGTGCCCTGCGCCACGACCTCGGCCACGGCCGGGTCGAGCACCTTCTGGTGCAGGACGACGCGCTTCACGAGCTTGCCGTTCTCGAACACGAGCCGGTAGGTCACGTTGCGCGTGCCGGCCTCGGCGTCGCGGACGACGGTGTCGTCGCCCTCGTACGCCGAGTCGTCGTCGCGGTAGACGGTCGGCACGTCGTAGCTCTCGTGGCTCACGTGCTTCCTCTTGAAGTCCACGTCGGTGAACGTGATGTGGTCGCCGTCGTCGACCGTGGCGCCGAGCTTCGGCGAGATGCGGTCGTTCTTGTCCCACTTCACGTGCAGCGACGTCAGGGCGTCGCGGACCGTGTAGGCCGGGACCTCCTTGGTGACTGCCTTGTGGCCGGCGATCGCGACCGTCAGCTTCTTCGGCGTGACCACGCGGATCTGGGTGCCACCGCGGGGGATGTCGAGGCTTCGGCTGGTCATCACGCGCGCGCCGGCGGTGATGCCGCTGAGCTCCTCGACGGCCTGGTCCACGTCGGTCGCGGTGACCCAGTGCGTGGTGGTCTTGCCGTCGACGGTCAGCTCGACCGGGCGGCCGTAGCGCACCGAGATGCGGTCGCCGTCCTGGATCGGCTCGTCCACGTCGGGCTGCACGAGGTCGTGCCGGCCGACGGTGATGTCCTGCGCCTGGAGGACGTCGCCCACGGTGTGCTCGCCGAGGCCGGACACGGTGCGGTCCTTGCCGTCGACGGAGAGGGTCACCGTGGTCTTCATCGTCTGGTAGCCGTAGGTGGCTCCCATGACGGCCAGGGCCACGACCACGGCGGTCGCGACCAGCACGGTGCGGCTGGCGATGAGTGCGGCCAGTCGGGCCTTCAGGCTCGCGCTGGTCGCGTCGGGGGTCTGGGTGGTGTGCTCACTGGCGGGCACGATTCTCCGAACGTCGTACTCTCCGGGCCTCGGGCGCCAGCACAGCCCTGTCCGGGAGCGGGCCGCCGTACCTCATACGTACGGCGGCGCGTGCCCCCTGACCCGGGCGCCTCGGGAGCGGCTCGTGGCTGCTCCCGGCGCTGGTCGTAACGGTTCCCGATCCCGGCCGTCGCGCTCTACCGAAACAACAGCAAGCACCGGAATGCAAACCCGCGACGGGCCCGGCAGGCGTGCGGAGTGACCCGTTTCACCGGTTCGACGCCTCACCAGCACCATCGTTCACACCCGGTTGCTTGCAATAGTTTGCGCCCTGCTGCGTGCCGGCTACCAGGCGCCGCCGAACGCGGCGAAGGTGTTCGCCTCGATCGCGGCGCACAGCTCGCCGAGGTCCTCGTCCCGCTCCGCGGCCATCCGCCGGACCGTCAACGGCACCAGGTAGGAGGCGTTCGGGCGGCCCCGGTGCGGGCTGGGGGTGAGGTACGGCGCGTCGGTCTCGACCAGGATCCGGTCGCGCGGCCCGAGCCGGAGCGCCTCGCGCTGCGGCTCGGCGTTCTTGAAGGTGACGGTGCCCGCGAAGGAGAGGTGGGCGCCGCGGTCGAGGCACTCGCGCGCGAACGCGCCGTCGCCGGAGAAGCAGTGCATGACCCAGCGGTCCGGCGCGCCCTCGGCGTCGAGGACGTCGAGCACCTCGGCGTGGGTGTCGCGGTCGTGGATCACCAGGGTCTTGCCGAGCCGCTTGGCCAGGTCGATGTGCCAGGCGAACGACGACACCTGCGCGCGCCGGCCCTCCTCACCGGTCCGGAAGGCGTCCAGTCCGGTCTCCCCCACGGCGCGGACCCGGTCGTCGGCCGCGAGCCGCTCGATCTCGGCCCAGGCCGCCTCGAGCTCGCCGCGCTCGGCGAGCCGCGGCGCCTCGTTGGGGTGCAGCGCGACGCCGGCCACCAGGGCGTCGTGCTCCTGCGCGACCTGGACGGCCCACCGGGCCCCGCGCAGGTCACACCCGATCTGCACGATCCGGGGCACGCCGACCGCCGTCGCGGCGGCGATCGCCTCGCCCGCGTCCCACGGCTCGCCCTCGCGGGCGATGTCGAGGTGGCAGTGGTTGTCGACGACCGGGTGCGGCAACGGCTCGGGGACCCCCGGCCGGCCGTCGGGCACGCCGGCGGTCATCCGTCCTTGCCGGAGATCCGGCCGAGGATCGCGTCCGCGAGCGCGTCGGGCGCCTCGGTCGGGATCCAGTGCGACACGTCGGAGAGCACGACCAGCCGATAGGGCGCCTCGACGACGGAGTCGGTGCGGTCGACGGCCCAGCGGCCGACGAAGTGGTCGCCGTCGCTCCACACCAGGGTGGTCGGGACGGTCACGTTGCCGCCGACGGACCGCGGGTCGGAGAGCGGCAGCCCGCGGTACCAGTTGATGGCCGTGGTCAGCGCGCCGTCCTCGAGGATCTCCGAGCGGAACCGGTTGATCGCGTCCTCGTCCATCCCGCCGCGGCGTGCCCAGCGCTGGAAGATCCGGGACCCGGCCAGTGCCTCGGGGATCACCGGCAGCTGGAAGAACGCCATGTACCAGGACTTGATCCCCTGGGCCGACCGCGTCCAGGACTTCATGAACAGGCCCGGGTGCGGGACCGACACGGCGGTGAGGGTGCGCACCTTGTCGGGATGCATGATCGCGACGAGCCAGGACACGCTCGCGCCCCAGTCGTGCCCGACCACGTGGGCGCTGCCGCCGACCTCGTCGATCAGCGCGACGATGTCGTCCACCAGCTCGCTCTGCACGTAGTCGCGACGGCGCTTCGGCCGGGCACCGGGCGAGTAGCCGCGCTGGTCGATCGCCAGCGTCCGGTAGCCCGCCGCGTTGAGGATGGGCGACACGTAGCGCCAGCACGTCGCACGCTCCGGGAAGCCGTGCATCAGCACGACCGGCTCGCCGTCGACCGGGCCCTCGTCGCGGACGTCGAAGGTCAGCCCGGCGCGCCGGACCTCGGTGATCCGGCCGCTCACGTCATTCACCGACATGCACCACCTGGTAGACCTCCCGCTTCGGCAGCCCGGCCTGTACGGCGACCTGGGCGATGGCGTCCTTGCGTCTCATGCCGTCCTCCTCGAGCGCGGCCACGGCCGCGCGCAGGCTGTCCGGGTCGCTCGCCACGGCGGGGCCCGCCGTGGCGCCGGAGACCACGATCGTGATCTCGCCCCGGACCCCATCCTCGGCCCAGGCCGCGAGCTCGGCCAAATGGCCCCGGCGGATCTCCTCATAGGTCTTGGTCAGCTCGCGGCACACCGCGGCCGGCCGGTCGGCGCCGAGCGCCTCGGCCATCGCCGCCAGGGCCGCGGCCGTCCGGTGCGGCGCCTCGAAGAACACCATCGTGCGCGGCTCCGCGGCCAGGGCGGCCAGCCGCCGGGCCCGCTCGCCCGCCTTGCGCGGCAGGAAGCCCTCGAAGCAGAACCGGTCGACCGGCAGGCCGCTCACCGCGAGGGCGGTCAGCACCGCGCTGGGGCCCGGGACCGCCGTCACCGTGATGCCGCGCTCGACCGCCGCGGCGACGAGCCGGTAGCCGGGGTCCGACACGCTCGGCATGCCGGCGTCGGTGACCAGCACGACCCGCTCGCCCGCCTCGAGGGCCTCGACCAGGGTCGGCGTACGCGCGGACTCGTTGCCCTCGAAGTAGGACACGACCCGGCCTCCGACCTCGACCCCGAGGTCGGCCGCGAGACGGCGGAACCGGCGGGTGTCCTCCGCGGCGACCAGGTCGGCCTTCGCGAGCTCCTCCGCGAGCCGGGGCGGCGCGTCGGCCACCCGGCCGATCGGCGTCCCCGCCAGCACCAGCACGCCATCCGCCATGGGGCCGATCATGTCAGTCCTGCCCACGTACAGTTCCTCCTCGTGACCGCCGAGCCGACCGTGGGGTTGTCCCGCACCGCGGACGGTCTCCCGGTCCCCTCGGCGCGCGAGCGGGCGCGCGGTGTGCTGACCGGGATCCGTCGCCGGGAGCGGCTGATGGGCTGGCTCGCGCCGCTCGGGCTCACGCTGGTCGCGTTCGGCCTGCGGGTCTATCACCTCGGCACGCCCAAGGTGTTCGCGTTCGACGAGACCTACTACGCCAAGGACGCGTGGTCGCTGCTCAACAACGGCTACATCGAGACCTACCTGACCGACGTCGACGGCAACTCCAAGACCGACATCAACGCCGACATCCTGGCCGGGCACACCCACGGCGTGTGGACGGGTGAGCCGTCACTCGCGGTGCACCCCGACGTCGGGAAGTGGCTGATCGCGCTCGGCGAGAAGGCGTTCGGGATGGACCCCTTCGGCTGGCGGATCATGTCCGCGGTCATCGGGTCGCTGATGATCCTGGTGATGTGCCGGCTGGTCCGGCGGATGACCGGGTCCACGCTCCTCGGCTGCGTCGCCGGGCTGCTGCTGATGCTCGACGGCATGCAGCTGGTGCTCTCCCGGCTCGCGCTGCTCGACATCTACCTCGCGTTCTTCCTGCTCTGCGCGATCCACTGCCTCGTCGCCGACCGCGACTGGTTGCGCCGCAAGCTCGCCGAGGGTCTCGATACGCCGCCTCGTTCCTCGGCGGCTACTCGACCAACGGAAGGGGCCTCCGTTGATCGAGTAGCCGAGGCGAGGAACGAGCCTCGGCGTATCGAGATCCGCAGGCTCGGCTTCCTGTGGCGGCCCTGGCTGCTGGCGGGCGGGGTCTGCTTCGGGCTCGCGGCGGGGACGAAGTGGACGGCGATCTACCCGCTCGCGGCCTTCGGGATCATGGTCGTGCTGTGGAGCGCGGGCGCCCGGCGGTCGTTCGGGGTCAGGTGGCCGCTGCTCAAGAGCGTCCTGCTGGACGGCGTACCGGCGTTCCTGTCACTGGTGCTGCTCGGCACGATCGTCTACATCTCGACGTGGGCGGGCTGGCTCGCGCACTCCGGGAGCTACGAGGACCACCTGAGCTCCACGCAGTACACGCAGTACACCGGCCACGGCCACTGCGCCAAGAAGGACGACTCCTACGTCGCCACGCAGCTGGACACCAGCAAGCACTGGCCGACCGCGGACGAGCCGGACGCGCACGGCCCGGCCGAGCTGTGGCAGTCGCTGCGCTCGCTCTGGTACTACCACCAGGACGTCTGGACGTTCCACACGCACTTCCTCAACTGCGCGACGCACACCTACCAGTCGAAGCCGTCGAGCTGGCTGCTGCTCAACCGGCCGGTGGGTGTCGCGGTCACCAACGACATCCAGCCCGGCGACGACGGCTGCGACGCGCCCCAGGGCAGCGACTGCATCCGCCAGGTGCTGCTGCTCGGCACGCCGACGATCTGGTGGGCCGGGTGCATCGCGCTGATCTTCGCGGCGGTGATGTGGGTCGGTGCCCGGGACTGGAGGTACGGCCTGGCCGTCGTCGGCACGCTGTCCACCTGGCTGCCGTGGCTGCAGTACGACGACCGGCCCATCTTCCTTTTCTACGCCTCGGCGATCCTGCCCTTCGTGGTGATCGCGCTGACCCTCGCCATCGGGCAGCTGATCGGGCCGTCGCGCTACCCCTCGCCGCGGCGCACCGTCGGTGTCGTCGTCAGCGGTGCCTTCGTCGTGCTCACGCTGGTGAACTTCGCGTGGTTCTGGCCGATCTGGACCGACGGGCTGCTCACCCACAGCGAGTGGCTGGACCGCATCTGGTTCTCGCGCTGGGTCTAGCGACCCGCCTGTCGCACGCTTCCCGAGCCTCGCGAGCGGGGAAGATGAGCCCATGCTGCACCTGCGGATCACGGCCCCGGCGGAGCTGACCGACCAGGCCGTCGAGCTGCTGACCGCCGACCCCGCGGTCACGAACCTCATCCACCTCCCGGGCGCCGCGATCCGCCCGGAGGGCGACGTCCTCCTCGCCGACGTGGCGCGCGAAGCCGCGAACCAGATCATCGACGAGCTGCGCGCGCTCGGGATCCCGGAGGCCGGCAGCATCCACGTCGACCCGGCACGGACCTGGCTCTCCCGGGCCGGGTTCGACGCGGATCGGCGTACTCCCGGCAGCAGCGCGGACTCGGTCGTCTGGGCCGAGGTCACCCAGCGTGCCTACGAGGAGTCCGAGCTGAACTGGACCTATCTGTCCTTCATGGTCCTGGCGACCCTCATCGCGAGCATCGCGATCATCCTGGACTCCCAGATCCTCGTGATCGGCGCGATGGTGCTCGGGCCGGAGTTCGTGCCGATCGCCACGCTGGGCCTGGCGGTCGTGCGGCGCCGGAAGACGCTGTTCGGCATCGCCGCGCGAACCCTCGTCGTGGGCTTCGTCGTGGCGATCGCCATCGCCGCGCTCGCGGCGCTGGCCGCGCGCGGCCTCGGCTGGGTGCACGCGGACGACGTCACCGCCGACCGCACGAGCACCACGTTCATCTACCACCCGGACAAGTTCTCGTTTCTCGTCGCGCTGATCGCCGCGGCGGCGGGCGTGCTGGCCCTGACGTCGTCCAAGGTGGGAGGGCTGTCCGGTGTCTTCATCTCGGTCACCACGGTCCCGGCGGCCGGCAACGTGGCGCTCGGCCTGGCGTTCGGGATCTCCCACGAGATCTGGGGCAGCACGCTGCAGCTGGTCCTGAACATCAGTGGGATGGTGCTGGCCGGGTGGCTCACGCTGGCCCTCCAGGCGGCCGTGTGGGCCTGGATGTCGGCCCGCAGGGAACGGCTGGTCAGCCGCAGGGGATCGCGGCCGCGACGCCCGTGATCGAGATCAGCTTCGCCATCGATCGCGGCGGATGCTGGATCATCAGCCGTTTCCCGATCCGCTCCAGACTCACTGCGCAGGCCTCGATCGCGCGCAGGCCGGCGAGGTCGCAGAAGGTGACACCCTCCACGTCGAGGACGACGAACATCGCGCCGCGAGCAGTAGCCCCGATCGAGTCCAGGGCGTCGGCGAGCAGGTGGGCGGAGCCGAGGTCGAGCTCGCCGAAGACGCACACGCGAGGGGACGCAGGATCGAAGTGGAGCCGGATGCCGAGCTCCGGGGATCCGGGAGCCGGATGTTGAGCAACCGTGGACATGGGGTCGTCTTCCCGATGGCTGTGCCCGGTGTGCGATGCGAGACCGCCGGCTGCTTCCTAACCACTTCAACCGTAGACCGCGTGTCAAGCAGGCCGCCGGACGAGCTGCTCGACGACGCCGGATGACGGCGCTCCCGTCGGGTACCACCCAGTCGGGTCCGACCATCCCAGAAGAGGAGCTCCCATGGCTGACCAGATGACCGGACGCGTGGTGCTCGTGACCGGTGCCGGGCGCGAGCTGGGCCGCGCGATCGCGCTCGAGCTCGCCGGCTGCGGCGCGCACGTGGTGGTTGCCGACGTCGACGGCACCGGCGCCAAGGACACGGCGATCCAGGTGGAGGACGCCGGCGGCAGCGCCGAGGGCGTCGAGCTCGACGCCAGCACCCCCCACCAGGTCGAGAGCGTGTTCAAGGTGGTGTTCCGCGACTACGCGGAGAAGTTCGACGGCCTGGTCGACATCGACGAGCAGGACTCGACGTACCGGGCTTTCATCGAGGGCCGGCTCGACCTCGAGGACGCCGACGGCGTCGCCGACCTCGTCACCGTCGCCCCGACCGGGACGGCGGTCGAGAAGGCCGCCGACGCGATCCAGACCGAGGCGCGCGAGCGGGGCTGGCCGCTCCGCGTCTCGGCGATCGACGCCGCCGCTGCGACGACCGACCCGGCGAGCGTCGCCGCGCTGGTCCGGACGACGCTGGGCTGCTAGCCCGGTTGCGGCGGGGTCCGCTGGGAACCACACCCCCATGGCCGATCTCAATGCGCTGGTGCTCGCCTGCACCCTCAAGCCGTCGCCGTCACCGTCGAGCTCCGTCCAGCTCGGCACCGAGTTCCTCGAGGCGCTCCGGGAGCACGGCGTGGAGGGGTCGCTCGTCCGGGTCGCCGACCACTCCGTGAAGTTCGGGGTCTCGACCGACGAGGGTGACGGAGACGCGTGGCCGACGGTCCGTCAGCAGATGCTCGCCGCCGACGTCCTGGTGATCGCGACGCCGATCTGGATGGGGCAGCCCGCCTCGGTGTGCAAGATGGTGCTCGAGCGGCTCGACGCCGAGATCTCGGAGACCGACGACGAGGGCCGGATGGAGACCTACGGCAAGGTCGCCGCGGTCGCCGTCGTCGGCAACGAGGACGGCGCGCACCACGTGATCGCGGAGTGCCTCCAGGCGCTCAACGACGTCGGGTTCAGCGTCGCGGCGAACGGCTCGACGTACTGGGTCGGCGAGGCGATGCAGAGCACGGACTACCTGGACCTGGACGGGGGCTCGGAGAAGACGAGCGCCACGACCAGGACGGCCGCGGCGAACACCGTCCACCTCGCACGGCTGCTCAAGGAGAGCGGGTACCCCGCGGCCTAGGAGCCCGCTCGGTCAGTGGTTGCGGAGCGCCTCGACGAGCTCGCCCTTGTTCATCTTGGAGCGGCCGTCGATGCCGATCTCGCCCGCGCGCTTGCGGAGCTTGTCGACCGTCCAGTCGTCGTACGAACCCGACCTCCCGCCTCGCCGGCTGACCTTCTTGCCCTGGTTGGCCTGCGCATTGGAGATCCGTGCGGCCTTCTCCTTGCTCGCACCCTCGTCGCGCAGCGCCTCGTAGGTGTCCGGGTTCTTCACGCTGGGACCGGGCTTCTTCTTGCCGGGCATGAGTCCTCCTTCGCTCTGTGTGCTCATCTGCGGTACCCGGGCGCCGTCGGGACAACCGGCGATCCTTCACCCGCGGAGCGGGCGGATGCCGGCGCCGGGACCGACCCGGACCTCGCCGGTGGCCGCCCGCGACGACGGCGAGCAGGGCGACCGCGGCGGCAGCTCGCCCGCCGCGGCGCCCCCGGCTCAAGTCAGGTGCCGGCGCCGCAGAACCCGCGGCACGCCGTACCAGAGTGTCCCGGAGACCGTCACCGACACGGCGGCGGCGACCAGCCCAGCGGTCGTGCTGACGGCGATGTCGAAGACCAGGAGCACCACCGTCGAGGAGACCAGCCCGAAGAGCAGCAGCCCGACCCGGGCGCACTTGTTGGCCGCCTCGACGATCCAGTCCCGCTCGCCCTGGCGGAACAGGATCCGGTGGAACGACACGGGCGCGACGATCAGGGCCGTCGTGAGGACCGCCCCACCGAGCACGCCCAGGTAGATGACCTTCTGGTGGTCCTCCAGCGCCGTGAACCGGTCGGAGAACGGCACGGTGAGGAGGAAGCCGGTGAGGATCTGCACGCCGGTCTGCATGACCCGCAGCTCCTGGAGCAGCTCGTTCCAGTTGCGGGTGAGCCGCTCGGCCGACGGCTCGTCCTCATCGCGCTTGGTGCCCACGACCGTCAGGCTCCCCGGCTCGGGCCCACGTGGACGAGATAGCCACCGGGCCGACGGTCCCGCACACCGAGCACCGCGCGCTCGGGCACCGTGGCGTCGGCGGCGGCGTACTCCGCCAGCCAGCCCGTCAGTCGCTCGACCTGCTTCGACAGGCCCACCTGGAGCACGACGTGGCCGTCGGGTGCGAGGTGGTCGAGGCACACGTCCACGCACTCGTGCAGCGCGTCGACGCCCTCGACCGCTCCGGTGGACGGCTCCACCGGTTCGTCGGGGTAGGCCACCCCGACCATGGGCAGCCACGGCGGGTCCGCGATCACCATCGGGAAGCGCTCCTCGGCGCGCAGGCTGCTCCCGAGCGGGCCCACGCGTACGTCGCTCCGGACCCGAGCGGCCTCGGCGTTCCGGCGTGCGTACGCCGCGGCCGTCGGGTCCTCGTCGACCTGGACCAGGTCGCGGCCCGAGCCGTGGGCGGCGAGGAGGCCGATGTGGCCGGCGCCGCAGCACAGCTCGAGGATCGGCCCGTCGGGAGCACCGAGCAGCAGGTCCGCGGCCCAGCGGCCCTGCTCGGCGGTCCACGGACGCGGCCGCAGCACCCGTCGGTCCCAGCCGATCGCCAGCCCCGCGAAGTCGGTGACCTCTACGTCGGGCGCATCGAGCCGGGCAGAGCGGTGCATGCATGGTGGGTACCCACCAGGTGATTCCTCATAAGGCGAGGCAGGCCGTCCCCGGCCCGGTGCTACTTGCTCCGGTCGACGGTCAGGTCGTCGAGCAGCGCGTCCAGCAGCCTCCTGAGCCCGGGGTGGCTGACGTGACCCTCGCGGGCGACGGCGAGCAGCCGGTCGGCGACGTCGCGCACCTTGACGTTCCGGTTGCGCGACCACCACTTCAACATGGCGAAGGCAGCATCCGCGTCCAGGCCGTAGGCCAGCATGAGCACGCCCTTGGCCTGCTCGATCGTCTCGCGGGCCGCGGCCGACGCCGCGACCGCCGCGTCGGCGGCCGCGCTGTTCTCGGCGGTGAACTCGGGCGTGAGGTCGACGTAGTAGCCGGTGAGATGGGTCACCCGGGCGCCGTCGCGCACCCCCTCTCCCGTCACGACCACGCGGCGCTCGGAGCCGTCGACGAGGATGCGGTAGTAGATGGAGAACGGCTCACCGGTGGCCGCGGCTTCGGCGAAGCGGTCCTCGACGCGCTGGCGGTCGTCGCGATGCTTGTGCTTGAGGAACAGCTCGTTGCTCGGCTCCACCGTGTGGGGCTCGTAGCCGTGGATGCGGTAGACGTCGTCGTCCCACTCCCAGCGCTGCTCTGCCACGTGGAAGACGAAGCGACCTGTCTGCCGGGTCTCCCCCGGTGCCAGATCAGTCCGCTGCTCCGTCGTCACGACGCCCCCCGCTTCCGTATGCCGCCGACCGGCAAGGGTACCTCCCGGCCCCGAGAGAGGAGGTCGTCCCGATGGCCGGACCCGATGCCCGCGAGAGCAAAATAGCGCCCCGTGAACTCGGCGGGAAGCATGCCCTCCCGGAGAGCAACCTGACCCGCCTTCCCAACGTGCTGCCGAAGGCCTGCGGCCCGCTGAGCGAGGGCGTCATCCGCGCGCTGACAGCGGACCCGAGCGACCCGCCGCGGTCGGTGCCCGTGCACGACGACCTCGGGCACCCGGTCGACCCGCTCGTCGATCGCGACTTCCAGCTCGCGCTCTGGATGCTCTACGAGCTGCACTACCGCGGCTTCCCCGGCGTCCCGGCCGACCTGGAGTGGGACCCGCTCCTGATCGCCGCGCGGCAGCCGATGGAGCGGGCGTTCGAGGCGGCCGTGCGGGACCTGGTCGGCCCTATCGACTGGCCGGCCGGGGGCGAGCAGCCGAAGCAACCCGGCGTGGCGGTGGCGGACCGGATCTTCGAGGCCACCGGCAGCGGTGCGCTGCCCGAGCTGGCCAGCTTCCTGCAGCGGCGTGCCGACGTGGACCACTACCGGACCTACCTGGCCCGTCGTGCGGTCTACCAGCTGCGGGAGTCCGACCCGCAGAGCTTCGTGCTGCCGCGGCTCGAGGGAGCGCCCAAGGCCGCGCTCGCCGAGCTCCAGTACGACGAGTACGGCGGCGGCCAGCCCTCGAGGCTGCACGCGACCCTGTTCGCCGACGCCCTCGAGAGCCTCGGCATGACGACGGACGTCATCCCCTACGTCGACCAGGCGCCCGCGGCCACCCTCGCCGCCGTCAACGTGATGTCCCTCTTCGCGCTGAACCGGCGCCTGCGGGGCGCGGCGCTCGGCCACCTCGCGGCCTACGAGGCGACGAGCTCGGTGCCGTGCCGGATGGTCGCGCTCGGCGCACGCCGGCTCGGGCTGCCCGACCCCGTGGCGGCGTACTTCGAGGAGCACGTGGAGGCCGACTCCGTGCACGAGCAGGTCGCCGTACGCGACATCTGCGGTGCGTTCGTCGACGACAACCCCGCCGAGGCGGCCGACGTCCTGTTCGGGGTCGCGGCGTCCCTCGCCGTGGACGCCCTGGCCGCCGAGGCGATCCTCTCGCCATGGCGCGACATGCCCGAGGACGTCGCCCAGTGACGACCGTGAGCGTGCGTCAGTGTCCCGGCGGCCCGCTGCTGGTCCGGGGCGCGACCCAGGTGGAGACCGAGGACGGCGAGCTGGTGCCGGTCGCCCGCCCCGTGGTCGCCCTCTGCCAGTGCGGCCGCTCCGGCCGGATGCCCTGGTGCGACAGCAGCCACAAGTTCGGCTCCGACGGCATCACCCGCCGCCGCCAGGACTGACGGGACGGGCCGCGCGACCGCGAGGGCGGCAGCGTGTCGGTCGCCGACCCGCTCGCTCAGAAAAATGGCATGTCCCTCGGTCCTGCGCCGGTGGACCGAGGGACAAGCGGGGGGGCGGCGTCAGGCAGCCGTAGCGTGCTGACGCTGCGGCGTGGGGCTGCCGATCGAACGACGGAGGTCCCGCATGATGCGCTGCAGCAGCCGCGAGACCTGGACCTGGGTCACGCCCAGCTCGTCGGCGATCTGCTGCTGCGTCAGCTGCTCGTAGAAGCGCATCCGGAGGATCTGTCGATCACGCGGCTTGAGCCGCCGGCACGCAGGTGCCAGCACGGCGACGGCTTCGGTGCGGTCGAAGCCGGCGTCGAGGCTCGGGAGCCGGTCGATCCAGGGCGTGTCTGCCCCGGCGGCCGGTGACTCGTCGAGCGAGGAGGGGCTGGCGCAGTCGCGGCAGTCGATCGCCTCGAGGACGTCGTCCTCCTCGCAGCCGACCAGCTCGGCGATCTCCCGCGGCGTCGGAGCGCGGCCGAGCCGCTGGCTCAGCTCCTCCTCGGCCGTGGCGATCCGCGGCCGCAGCTCCTGGAGCCGGCGCGGGGGCCGGACCGTCCAGCTGACGTCACGGAAGTACCGCTTGAGCTCGCCGAGGATGCTCGGCACCGCGAAGACCAGCAGGTCCTCGCCGCGGTCCGGCCGGAAGGCGCGGACCGCCTTGGTGAGGGCCAGGCAGGCAACCTGCTCCAGCTCCTCGACCTGCTGACCGCGGTTGCGGTAGCGGGCTGCCAACGAGTGCGCGACGGGGATGTTGAGGACGATCACTTCGTCCAGGACACGGTTGCGCTCGTCGCCTTCCAGATCGACTGCCAGGTTGAGCAGGTACGCCGTACGGCGCTTGCGCTCGTCCGAGGTGACTTCAGGCTTGGCGGACGTAAGAGGGGTGATGGTGGACTTGTCTGACGCCAGAACGGCGGTGGTGGTCACGAACTACTCCCGAGGACGAGAGCGATGTGGCGGTTGGCTTGGCCACAGGTGTTCAGCAATCGAGGACCAGTTACCCAACGTACTCAGCGGCCAAACATTTGCAACCAACCAACTTTTTTGGGACCAACGTCCTGATAACCGGAGGGCCTCGGAGCGCGTTGTAAGGGTGACGTCCAAAGCCGAGCCCGAGGAGACCCATGGAGCGCGTCGTCGTCGAGCTGAGCCCCTTCACCCGGCGCAGCCGTTCGATCGCGGTCAGCCACGTCGCCGCGGGCCTGGCCCGCGGGCTCGAGCCGGGCGAGTTCGTCCTCGTGCACGACCCCGCCGACGGGGTCGACTTCACCGCGGCCGTCGCCGACATCGGCTTCGAGCTGGAGGACACCGTCTACCGACTCGAGCTCGGCACCCGGATCACCGCCGAGGAGGCCCAGGAGTGGCTGGCCCCCGAGCCGGCCCCGCCCGCCGCCGGCCAGGTCACCACCCGTCGGCTGGTCGACCTCCTCCGCGAGCTCCGCTCCCGCGAGCGTGCCCTGCAGGAGTTCCTGGGCATCTCCGGCGGCTGACCCGTGACGGGCCGGTCGGAGGCCCGCATGGCCCGTTCTGACCACTTGTCCAAACACTTTCGGTTGGACGTCGGCCGAACCCCTCGTAGGTTGGTTGAAAGTTCTTGAAACTACTCACGTGCCCGCCGCCTCGACCATCCGCGTCTACCTCGTCGACGACCACGAGATCGTCCGCCGAGGCATCGCCAGCCTCATCGCCGCCCTCGCCGACGACATCGAGGTGGTGGGGCAGGCCGCGACGGCGACCGTCGCGCTCCCCGAGATCCTGCGGCTCCGGCCCGACGTCGTGGTCCTCGACGCCCAGCTCCCCGACGGCACCGGCATCGAGCTGTGCCGCGAGATGCGTTCGCTCGACCCCGAGATCCGCGGCCTGATCCTCACCAGCTACGACAGCGAGGCCGCGGTGAGCTCGGCCATCCTCGCCGGCGCCAGCGGCTACGTCCTCAAGCAGATCGACGGCACCAACCTGGTCAGCGGGATCCGCCTGATCGCCGCGGGCCACTCCCTCATCGACCCGGTGATGGCTGCCCGCGTCCAGCAGCAGGTCGAGTTCCACAAGTCGACCCTCGAGCTGATCTCCGAGCTGACCCCGCGCCAGACCAAGATCCTGTTCCTCATCGGCGAGGGCCTCACCAACCGCCAGATCGGGGAGCGCCTCTTCCTCGCCGAGAAGACCGTCAAGAACCACGTCACCGGCCTTCTCAGCCGCCTCGGCGTCGAGACCCGCATGCAGGCCGCCCTGCTCGCCAACCGGGTCCGCAACGACTACCAGCCCGCCCCCCTCCCCCGCCGGGAGGACCTCCGCCCCGCCTCGGTCGACATCGTCATCCCCGACCGCCGCACCGCGGGCTGACCCAGCCACTCCGAGGCGCGACCTCACCCACCGGCGACGCGCGGACGGCGGTCCGCGCGGGCGCCGGGCGGCGATTCCTCGACGACGCGCCGGCCGGAGCCACCGCGGCGCCCGACCGAAGAGCCGAGCGCGGCAAGAGGCTAAGCCGACCGGTGTCCGCGCGGGCCGCTGTCCGCCCGACAGCCAACCTCACCCTCAATTGGCTCGAGCCGGGCGACATTCACAACGAACGCCGCCCGGCCCGATCGAATCAGGACCTCACGCCTCCAGCGTGAACTTCCCGACCAGTCCCTTCAGCTCCCCCGCCATCCCGGTCAGCTCCGTGGCCGACCGCAGCGTCTCCTCCGCGCCCTCCCGGGTCTGGGCGGCGGCGGAGGCGACCTGGGTGACGTCCTCGGCGATGCCGTTCGCGCCGGCCGCGGCCTCGGTCACCGACCGCGCGATCTCGTTGGTCGTCGCGGTCTGCTCCTCGACCGCGGAGGCGATCGTGGTCTGGATGTCGTTGATCCGGGCGATGACGTCCGCGATCCGGCTGATCGCGGAGACCGCACCCTGGGTGTCGGTCTGGATCGCCTCGATCTTCTGGCTGATGTCCTCGGTCGCCCGCGCGGTCTCCTTGGCCAGCTCCTTGACCTCGTTGGCCACGACCGCGAAGCCCTTGCCGGCGTCGCCGGCGCGCGCGGCCTCGATGGTCGCGTTGAGCGCGAGCAGGTTGGTCTGCTGGGCGATCGAGGTGATCACCTTGATGACCTGCCCGATCTCGGCCGACGACTCGCCCAGCGACGCGACGGTCGCCTGGGCGCCGCTCGCGACGGTCACCGCGTCGGTAGCGACGGTGGCTGCCTCGGTGGCGTTCTTCGCGATCTCCCGGATGCTGGCGGTCATCTCCTCGGCCGCGGTCGCGACCGTCTGGATCGACGCCGACACCTGCACCGACGCGGTGGACGCGGACGCGGCCCGCTCCGAGGTCAGCGCCGCACCGCCGCCCATCCCCTCGGAGGTCGTGGTCAGCTGCTGCGCCGCGACGGAGAGGGTGTCCGCCGTACCGCTGATCTGGCCCATGCTGCCGCGCAGCGTGTCCAGCAGCGTGCGGAGGGCCGCGGCGACCTGGCCGGCAGCGTCGTCGCCGTCCACGGCCAGCTCGTGGGTCAGGTCACCGGCGGCAGCCGCCTGGACCGCCTCGAGGATCAGGGCGACCTTGGCGGACTGCGCCTCGGCGGCGGCGCGCTCGCGGCTGTCCCGCTCGATGCGCTCGACGGCCGAGGAGACCAGGCGGCCGACGTTCCGGAGGGAGTCGAGGCGCTGGGGGCTCGGGTCGAGGGTCTCGGTCGCGAAGAAGTCCATCGTGCCGACCACCTCGCCGCCGACGATGATGGGGAAGCAGACGCCGGACTTGACGCCGACCTTCTGCGCGACGGGCGCCCGGACGCAGTCGGTCATCTCGCCGATGTCGCGGGTGAAGTAGAGGTCGCGCTGCTTCCAGGTGCGACCGGACAGGCCGACGCCCTCGGCGAAGGACGCCTCGAGCGTCACCCGGCGGAACTCCGGACCGGCGTCGCCCGACTCCCGGTCGAACTTGAGCAGCGCGTCGGCGGGGTCGACCCGCCAGAACGAGCCGTACGCCCAGCCGAACTCGCGGCGGACGGTGTCGAGCGCGGTCTGCACGGCGACGTCGACGTCCTCGATCGCCGAGAGGGCGGACAGCACCTCGTTGACCGCCTTCGTGTCGGCGGCCGACTCGGTGCGCTCCCGCTCCATGCGGAGCTTGTCGGTGACGACCTCCCAGGTCGCCATCGCGCCGATGTACTGGCCCTGCTCGTCGCGGATCGCCGACACCAGCAGGTCCAGCGTCTCCGGGCCGACGGAGATGTCCGCACGGCGCGGGAGGTTGGTCTCGTCGGCGAGCACGCCGCGCTGGTAGCTCGGGGTCTTGTGGAAGATGTCGAGGCTCGATCCCACGACGTCCTTGGCCTTGACCGGCAGGTGCTCCTCGAGCCGGGTCAGCGTCTCGAGCGAGGCCGGGTTCATGTAGGTGATGACGAAGTCGCGGTCGGCGAACATCATGTTCGTCGGGCTGTTCTCCATCATCGAGGTGATCCGCGCGACCTCGCGCTCCAGCCGGAGCTTCTCGGTCACGACCTCCCAGGTCGCCATCGCTCCGATGTGCCGGCCCTTGGCGTCGCGGATCGGGGAGACGTTGAGGTCGAGGACCTCCGGACCGACGTTGATGTTCGCGCGGCGCGGCAGGTTCGACTCGTCGGCCAGGATGCCGCGCTGGTAGCCCGGGTCCTTGTGGAAGATGTCCAGGCTCGAGCCAACGACGTCCTTCGCCTTGACCGGCAGGTGCTCCTCGAGCCGGGTCAGCGTCTCGAGCGAGGCCGGGTTCATGTAGGTGATGACGAAGTCCCGGTCGGCGAACATCACGTTCGTCGGCGAGTTGTCGAGCATCGACCGGAACAGCGCCGGGTCGAGGCCCTCCTCGGCGTGCGGGGCTGGGTGACGGCCGTTCACCGCCGGGGCGGTCTGCAGATCGGTCACGGGGTTCCTCCGGTGGTGTCGGTGTCGTGGATGGTGAGGTCGAGGGCCCGGTCGACGTCGAGGACGAGGAGGATCGCGTCCGCCAGCGGACGGACCTCCCGTACGACGTCGCGCAGGGCGCCCGGCAGGTTCGGTGGCACGGGCGCCGCACCGCCGCGGTCGCTGGTGTCGATGACATCGCCGATGTCGTCGACGAGGAGGCTGACCACCTCGCCGGCGCAGCGGACGATGACGTTCATCGGCGGCCGGTCGGCCGGCCGCTCCTGCAGGTCCAGCCGGACCCGCAGGTCGACGGCGGTGACGATCTGGCCGCGCAGGTTGATCAGGCCGTGGACGGCCTCGTGCGCCCGAGGGACAGGGGTCATCGGCTGGTGCCGGATCACCTCCTGGACCTCGTCGACGGCGACGCCGAAGAACAGGCCGTCGACCCAGAACGTGCAGTACTGCTCCGTGGAGGGCGCGACCGACGTCGCGACGGTGGTCGGCGCGTTCATCGGGCACCTGCTCCCGCGAGGGCGACGACGGCCGGCAGGTCGACGAGGTCGGTGACCCGGTCCTGCACGACGGCCGAGCCGGTGACGCCGTGCCGGCGCCCGGAGTCGGACCGCACCAGGGTCGTCTCGACGACGTCGAGCACCCGGTCGATGACGATGCCCACGGACCCGCCGCCGTCGCGGCCGCCGACGTCGTGGACGACGACGTGGACCTGCTCGTCGGAGGCGTCGGTCTCGGTGAGCCCGATCGCGGGCGCGAGCCGGACGAGCGGCAGGATGCCGTCGCGGTACTGGACGACCTCGGCGGTCCCGGACCGCTCGATGCGGCTCACCGGGAACTCCTCGAGCCGGGCGACCGCCTCGAGCGGGAGGGCCGCACGGCGGCCGCCGGCGACCTCGAGGACGAGCAGCGCGGTGGCGTCGGGGTCCGCGTCGCCGCGGGTGTCCGCCGCGTCGGCGTCGGTCGCGGAGATCCCGCGGGTCTGCGCCACGCCCGCGACGTCGAGGATCAGGGCCACGCGGCCGTCGCCCATGATGGTCGCGCCGGCGTACATCGCCAGCCCCTTGAGCTGGCGCCCGATCGGCTTGACCACGATCTCCTGGGTGTCGTGCACCTCCCCGACGCAAAGGCCGAACCGGATGTCGTCGCTCTGCAGCACGACCACGGTCAGCGCGTCGGTGGCCGGCTCGCCGCCGCCGAGCGTCTCGGCGAGGTGGACGAGCGGCAGCAGCCGGCCCCGCAGCCGGAGGACCGGCGCACCGGCGAGCCGTTCGACGTCGCGGGCGAGGTCCTCGCCCTCGAGCCGGACCAGCTCCACCAGGTTTGCCTGCGGGATCGCGTACCGCTCGCCGCCCTCCCCCACCACGAGCGCCGGGATGATCGCGAGCGTCAGCGGGATGCGGACCCGGCACGTCGTGCCGCGGCCCACCTCGGACTGCACGTCGACCGAGCCGCCGATCCGCTCGATGTTGGTGCGGACGACGTCCATGCCGACGCCGCGGCCGGAGATGTTGCTGACCTCGGCGGCGGTCGAGAAGCCGGGACGGAAGATCAGGCCGAGCACCTCGCGGGCGTCCATGCGGGCGAGCTGCTCGCGGGTGACGACGCCGCGGTCGATCGCGGCGGCGCCGATCCGAGCGGGGTCGATGCCCTTGCCGTCGTCGCGGATCTCCACGACGACCTGGCCGGACTCGTGGAAGGCGCGCAGCACGAGGGTGCCCTTGGCCGGCTTGCCCGCGGCGGTGCGGACGTCGGGTGGCTCGATGCCGTGGTCGAGGGCGTTGCGGACCAGGTGGGTCAGCGGGCCCTTGAGCGCCTCGAGGAGGCTGCGGTCGAGCTCGGTCTCGTGGCCCTCCATCACCAGCTCGACCTCGCGGCCGAGCTGGTGGGCGAGGTCCCGGACGACGCGCGGCATCTTCGACCAGACCTGGCCGATCGGCTGCATGCGGGTCTTCATCACCGACTCCTGCAGCTCGCTCGCGACCAGGTCGAGCCGCTGGCTCGCCCGGCCGAGCTCGGCGTCGGTGCCGGCCTCGGTGCGCTGCAGGATCTGGTTGCGGGTGAGGACGAGCTCACCGACGAGCTGGACCAGGTTGTCGAGCAGGTCGACGTCGACGCGGACCGAGGAGTCGACGACGGTACGGCGCTCGGCGCCGTCGAAGGTCTCCGCGGGGTCGGCGGCCGGCGTACGGCGCTCGACGCCGTCCCAGACCTCCTCGTCCACGGTGGCTGGGGGTACCGACGGAGGCGCGCTCAACCCGTCCGGGGACGACGTCGGGTCGACGCCACCCCCGTCGGTCCCTTGAAGAGTTGCCGCCGTCTCGACGTCCGTCGTCGCGGGCGGCGCCGCGGGTTCCCCCGCGAGCAGCCGCTCGATGACCTCGACGACGGGCGCGACGTCGACCGACGGGTCGGTGTCGGAGGCAGTCCGCTCGATGGCGTCGAGGAGGCCGCGGACGGTGTCGACCATCCGCAGCAGCGCCTCGGTGACCTCGAGCGTCATCTCCTGCTCGCCGTCGCGCAGCCGCGACAGGAGCGTCTCACCGACGTGGGTCAGCTCTTCGAGCCGCCCGAACGCGAGAAATCCGCTGGTGCCCTTGATCGTGTGGATCGTCCTGAAGATGCTCGAGAGCAGATCCCGTGAACCGGGCTGCTGCTCCAGCTCGACCAGGTCTCGGTCGAGCTGGTCGAGGTTCTCGTGCGACTCCACCAGGAACTCCGCGATGATCTCCGCGTCGTCGTCCATGCGCCCTCCCTTCAACCCCGCTCATCGGCGGCAGTCGGGTCGGGATGAGGCGAATGCGCTCGCGGGTCAGCGGCGGTCGCGAAGTGCCTGCGTCAGGGAGTCGACGGCGTCCTTCGAGGGC
The DNA here is from genome assembly GCF_039537325.1 of Nocardioides panacisoli. GTDB lineage: Bacteria > Actinomycetota > Actinomycetes > Propionibacteriales > Nocardioidaceae > Nocardioides > Nocardioides panacisoli. Next base: position 103,060 of record NZ_BAABAH010000001.1, on the reverse strand, counting down.
GAGGCGGCCTCGGTGTTGGTCTCGGCGAGCTGCTCGAGGAGCTCGGCGCGGTGGACGCGGACCGAGCGGGGGGCGTCGATGCCGATGCGGACCACGTCGCCGCGCACCTCGAGGACGGTGATCGTGACACGTTCGGCGCTGGCGCCGACGACGATCGACTCGCCGATGCGGCGGGAGAGGACGAGCACGATGCCGAGGCTAGCGGGTGACCGGCGCGCTCACGCGACCAACGGCGCGGCCAGCGGCAGCTCGGCGTCCTCGAGGATCACCTGGGCGGCGCGACGGGTGGCCGTGTTGACCACGATCGGCGCGCGCAGGTTGACCGTGGTGGAGGCGAGCGAGTCGCCGGCGTGGACGACCAGGAGGACCAGGGCGTCCGCCGCGGAGGCGATGCCGAGCTCCGCGACGACGTCGTCGTCGAGCTCGGGGGCGTAGTCGGGGAAGAACGGCGCGGGCGGGACGACCACGAACTGCAGGTCGTCGCGGTGCAACGAGCGGAACCCCATCAGCACGCCGCTCTCGTCGAGCCGGACGAGCGCGAACCGCTCGTCGTCGGGGAAGCCGGGCATCGGGTGCGCCAGCTCGATCACCGGGAGGTCCACTGCTTCGACACCGTCCATGACGTCCATCCTGGCAGCCTGCAGCGCGGTCACGAGGTCACCGGGGTCACGGGGGTCACCGCAGGAAGTCGACGAGGCTCGGCTGCAGCACGCGGGACGTGGCGGCGAGCGAGGCCTGGTAGGAGACCTCCGCGAGCTGGAGCTCGACCGTGGTCGCGGCGAGGTCGGCGTTCTCGACGTTGCTGAGGTCGCCGTCGAGCGCGGCCTTGGCGTCGGTCGCGGACTGGGCGGCGCGCTCGACCCGGTTCTGGGTGGCGCCGACGGCGGTACGGGCCGAGGTCACCGTGTCGAGGCGAGCGGCGAGCGCGTCGAGCGAGGCGCCGATCGCTGTGGTGTTGCCCGAGCGCAGCGCGGCGGACAGTCCGTCGAGCTCGGCGAAGACCGAGGTCGCGCCGTCGCCGAACACGGTGTTGCCGTCGACGTCGACCTTGACCACGACGCCGTCGCCGACCCGCCGGTTGACGTTGCCGACCACGCCGACGAAGTTGCCGGCGTCGTCGTAGGCCTTCGAGCCGCTGGTGATGCCGCCGAAGACCGGGCGGTCGAGGTAGGTGGAGTTGGCCTGGGAGACCAGGTCGGCCCGGAGCCCGTCGACCTCGGTGGCCAGTGCGTCCCGGGCGACCTGGCCCACCGACCCGGTGTTGTTGCCCTGGAGCCCGACCTCGCGGGCCCGGCGGACGGTGTCGGTGACCGAGCCGAGCGTCGAGTCGATCTGGGTGAGCCAGCCGAGGCCGTCCTGGGCGTTGCGGGCGTACTGCTCCTGGGCGGCCCGCTCGCTCCTGATCCGCATGGCGGCGGTGGTGGCGGTCGGGCTGTCCGACGGCCGGTTGAGCACCCGGCCGGTGGTGAGCTGCTCCTGCACCTTGGCGAGCCGGCCGAGGCCGCTCTGCACCGAGCCGAGCGAGTTCTGGGCCAGCATCCGCTGGGTGACGCGTCCGATGGTCATGGCGCTTCCTCCGTGGTCAGCGGCCGACCAGGCCGGTGCGGTTGATGAGGGTGTCGAGGACCTCGTCGATCGTCGACATCACGCGGGCTGCGGCCTGGTAGGCGCGTTGCGCCGTCATCAGGTTCACGGTCTCCTCGTCGAGGTTGACGCCGGCCTGCTGCTCCCGGGACTCGTCGACGGAGCCCGCCAGGGCCTGCTGGTTGGTGGTGCGGGAGTTGAGGGTGCTGACCTCGACGCCGAAGGAGTTGACCAGGCGCTGGTACGCCGACTCGACGTTCCCGGTCTGGCTGAGGGCGTCGGCGTTGTTGCCGTCGACCGTGCCGGCGACGGAGGCGGCAGCGATCTTGGAGGTGTCGGTGATGGCGACGGCGAGGCTGGCGGCGGGGTCCGCGGGGTCGTAGCTGAAGAAGTCGCCACCGGCCGCGCCGCTCGCGTCGTACCCGGCCGCGTGCTGGGCGTTGACCGTGTCGGCGAGGTCCTTCGCGACGGCGTCCAGCCCGGCGCGGTAGCCCGGGAGCACGGTCGTCAGCAGGTCGCTGACCGCGCCGACCTCGCCGCCGAGCCCGGTGACCGGCGTGGTGCCGGACGGTCCGGTGACCGCGAGGGTCAGCGGCGTGCCGTCCGAGTCGCCGGTCGCCGTGATGCCCGAGGCGATGGTGAGCGAGGAGGCGGTGTTGCCCGAGACCAGCGACTGGCCGCCGACCGTGACGTCGTACATCCCGTCGGGGCGCACCGTCGTCACCGCGCCGGCGAGCTCGCTGAGGCGGAGCGCGAGCTGGTCGCGCTGGTCCTCCAGGTCGGCGACGTCGTTGCCGTTCGCCTTGCTGCTGAGGATGGTCTGGTTGAGGGCGGCGAGGTCGCCGGCGGCGGAGCTGACGTCGCTCACGAGCGAGAGCATGTGGACCCGCTGGTCCGCCTCCTCGCCGGTCACGTTCGAGAGCTGGCTGTGGATCGCCTGGACCAGGGTCGCTGCCCGGCCGAGCACCTGCTGGCGGGCGGCGTCGCCGCCGGGGTTGTTGGCGAGGTCGTGCCAGGAGCTGCGGAACTCCTGGAGCGCCGCGGCCACTCCGTTGTCGCTCGGCTCGGCGATGGCGTCGTCGAGCCGCTTCAGCACCGTCTGGGTGGTCTGCAGGTAGGAGAGGGTGCCGTGCTCGCGTCGTACGCGGCCGTCCAGCAGCACGTCGACCATCCGCTGCGAGGCGACCACCCGGACGCCGTCGCCGTGGCCGTCGTACTTCGACCACATCGCGGGAGTGGTCGGGCCGCCGACGGAACCCGCGACGAGGCGACGCCGCACGTAGCCGTCGGTGTTCGCGTTGGCGATGTTGTTGCTCGCGAGGTCGAGCGCGACCTGGTTGTACCGGATCGCGGAGAGCGCCGTGTTGATCGACGAGAAGGTGCCCGACACGCTGCCCTGCCTCAGATCGCCCGGTCGACCAGGCGGCTGCGCGGTGCGTCGACGATGGCGGCGCCTGCGTGGGTGTAGCCGTCGGCGGCGCCCCCGCCGAGGGCGAGCAGCGTCTCCTGGGCGGCGCGGAAGCCGGCCGTGAGCAAGCCCTGGTTCTCCGAGGACAGGTCGGCGATCTCACGAGCCACGGCGACCAGTGCGTCGCGGTGCTCGACCAGGATCGCGCGCCACGGCTCGGGCGCGGTCTCCGCCAGCGCGGCGAGCGACGGGTTCGGCGGGAGGCCGAGCTCCTCGGCCGCGGCGTCCGCGGCGACCGCGCGCATCAGCTCGGTCTCGCGCAGCGAGCCGAGCACGTCCTCGATCTCACGGGTCGCGGTGGCCAGGTAGCGCGTGCGCCCGCTCGCGAGCACCAGTCGCTCGACCTCGAGCTTGAACGACAGCAGCTCGAGGAGCTCCCGCTCGCGCCACAGGATCTGGGACAGCCGGTCCACCGGATCACCTCTCGGATCGGTCCCGCCAACCGGGACTCTCGGCCCCTTTCATCGCCCGGGCCGCCGCCGATATGAGGAGTCGCCGAGAATTCCTCAGTCGGTTGTCCGACGGCACTAGTCAATTGGGAGGACCCGCCGATTGGGACCTCTTGGGACCAGGGTCCCGAAGTGTTCCGGGCAGGGGCCCGGAAGCCTCGAAACCCATCGAGCATTTCCCTTCTGACCTGCAATGTCCGCTATGTGTCCGAAAGCATCGCAGGCCCGGCGGCCACCACCGAAACCAGCACCGACGACCTCATCGTTCGCACGATGCCCCTCGTCGGCCACATCGTTCGCGAGACGATGGGTCGGGTCCCGTCGCACGTCAGCAGGGACGACCTGACGTCCGCCGGCCTCACCGCGCTGGTGCAGGCCGCCCGGGCCTACGACGCCGAGCGCGGCGTCCCGTTCGAGCGCTACGCCGCCACCCGCATCCGCGGCGCGGTGCTCGACGAGCTCCGCGCCGTCGACTGGGCCTCGCGCTCGGTCCGGCGCCGGGCCCGCGACCTCGCGGAGACCCGCGGCACCCTCGCCGCCACCCTCGGTCGCACCCCCACGGCGATCGAGGTGGCGCGCGCGTGCGGCCTGTCCGAGGACGAGGTCCTCGCCAACGACGACGACGTCGCCCGGGCTCAGGTGCTCTCCCTCCACGCGCCGGCGACCGGCTCCCTGGACGACCTGCTGCCGACCCGCGCGCCGTCGCCCGAGCAGGCCGTCGAGTACGACGAGCAGCTGACCTACCTGCGCGAGGCGATCGTCGAGCTGCCCGAGCGGCTCCAGAAGGTCGTGCGCGAGTACTTCTTCGAGGAGCGTCCGATGGCCGACATCGCCGCCGACCTCGGGGTCACCGACTCCCGCATCTCGCAGATGCGCGCCGAGGCGCTCATCCTGCTGCGCGACGCCCTCAACAACGCGCTCGAGCCGACGCTCGTCAAGCCCGCCGGCAAGACCGGCGGTGTGGCGCAGCGGCGTCGCGAGGCCTACTTCGCCGCCGTGGCCGCGCGGCACGCGGACGGCGTACGGCGTACACCGCGGAACCTCGGCGCTGTCGGCTGAAAACTCCTCAGGCTCCGCCGCCACGCACCGATCAACCTCGCGACGGGAGCCCACGGACGGGCTCCTGGAGCACATGACCTGAATCCAGGAGGGAAATCATCATGGGTCTTCGCATCAACCAGAACATCGACGCGATGAACGCGTACCGCAACCTGTCGGTCACGCAGGGGCAGATGTCCAAGTCGCTGGAGAAGCTCTCGAGCGGCTTCCGCATCAACCGGGCCGCGGACGACGCAGCCGGTCTCGCGATCTCCGAGGGCCTGCGCTCGCAGGTCGGTGGTCTCAAGGTCGGCGTCCGGAACGCCCAGGACGGCGTCTCCGTCGCCCAGACCGCTGAGGGCGCGCTGACCGAGGTCCACTCCATGCTGCAGCGCATGAACGACCTCGCGGTGCAGTACAACAACGGCACGCAGAACACCGACTCGCAGGCCGCGATCGAGGCCGAGTTCACCCAGCTCACCACCGAGATCAGCCGGATCAAGGACAACACCAAGTTCAACGGTGTCGACCTGTTCGCCGGCAACGACCTGACCTTCCAGGTCGGCTACGCCAGCACCGACGCGATCACCATCGACGGTGCGAGCGCGCTGGCGGACTTCACGTCGTCGACCTCCGCCCTCACCGCGGCCGGTGGCAGCGACGCCGTCCAGACCGCCATCACCGCCGTGTCCACCCAGCGCGCCGCGCTCGGTGCGATCCAGAACCGCTTCGAGCACACGATCAACAACGTGAACGTCGCGGTCGAGAACCTGTCAGCGTCGGAGTCGCGGATCCGCGACACCGACATGGCTCAGGAGATGATGAACTTCACCCGTTCGCAGATCCTGTCCCAGGCCGGTACGGCGATGCTCGCCCAGGCGAAGTCCGCCCCGCAGAGCGTTCTGCAGCTGCTGCAGAACTGATCGGGCCCCGGGCCACCACGGCCCAGAGCGTCTCCGGGCGCCGGCGGGGCACCAGCCCCACCGGCGCCCGGTCCCGATCGCAGTCCCGATCCGTCTCGTGAGCGAAGGAGGCCGGCATGACGACGACGTCGTCCACCGCGAGCATCAGCGGCCTCGTCAGCGGCCTCGACACCGCCGGCCTCATCGACAAGATGATGCAGCTGGAGGCCACGACCCAGAACAAGCTCAAGATCCGGGTCACCTCCGAGCAGAGCGAGGTCACCGCCCTCCAGGCGCTCAACACCAAGCTCGCGAACCTCTCCACCACCGCCGCCGGGCTCTCCGGCGCCTCGTCCTCGACGACCAACGTGTGGGCCACGCTCCAAGCCACCTCCTCGAACTCGGCGGTCACCGTGACCGCCACCAGCAGCGCGGCGCCGACGGCGTTCAGCGTCACCGTCGGGCAGACCGCCCTCTCCCACCAGCTCGCGTTCCTCGACCCGCACGCGAAGACCGACGTCGTCACGGGCACCGGTACCGACGTGGTGCTCAAGCGCAGCGGCCAGCCGGACCTCACCATCAGCACCGCCGGCGGCACCCTCGACCAGGTGGCGTCCGCCATCAACGCCGCGAACGCCGGCGTCCGCGCGACCCTCGTCAAGGTCGGCACCTCGGGTGGCACCGACCAGTACCGGCTGCTCGTCGAGTCGACCACGACCGGTGCCGGCCAGGCCTTCGACCTCACCGACGCGGACGGAGGGTCGCTCCTGGGGGGAGCGACCGTCCGCGCCGGGCGCGACGCCACGATCAGCGTCGGCGGCATCGACGCCACCTCGTCGACGAACACGTTCGCCGACCTGGTGCCGGGCGTGACGATCACCCTCGGTGCGGCCGCGACCGGCACCGCCGCCATCTCGGTCTCGCGGGACGCGACCGCACGGTCGGCTGCCGTGAAGACGATGGTCACCAGCATCAACGCGATCCTGGACTCGATCTCCACGCAGACGGCGAACAACTCCGACGCGTCCAAGGCCGGGGTGCTGGCCGGCGACGGCACGGTGCGGCAGGTGGCGAGCAACCTGCTCGAGTCGATCTATCCCGGCGACAAGACCTCGATGGCGGCGTACGGCATCCAGGTCGACCGCTACGGCAAGCTGGTCTTCGACGAGACGAAGTTCGCCGCGGCCTACCAGGCCGATCCCGACGCGGTGACCGCCGCCATCACCGGGACGAACGGCTTCGCGGCGCGGGTGAAGAAGGTCGCGGACGCAGCGAGCGACCGGTACACCGGCAGCGTGACCACCACGATCAACGGCCACAACTCCACGATCAAGCAGCTCAACGACAGCATCGCGTCGTGGGACGACCGGCTCGCCTTGCGCCGTACGACGCTCGAGACGCAGTACACCGCGCTCGAGACCGCCCTTTCCCAGATGCAGAGCCAGCAGGCCTGGCTCACCAGCCAGCTTTCCGCCCTGTCGAGCAGCTCGAGCTCCTAGGAGAGACCGTGACCTATCCGACCAGTGCCCGCGCGGCGTACGTGGGCAACTCCGTCAGCACCGCCAGCCCGGCCCGCCTCCTGGTGATGCTGGTCGAGCGGCTGGTGCTCGACGTCGAGCGGGGCCTGCGCGCCCAGGTCGACGGGGACTGGCCCGAGGCGCACCAGCAGCTGCTGCACGCGCAGGACATCGTCAACGAGCTGCAGGCCAGCCTCGACGTCGACCTGATGCCGGCGGGCACCGAGCTCGCGTCGCTCTACGAGTACCTGCGCCGGCGCCTGGTCACCGCGAACGTACGGCGTGACCCGGACACAACCCACGAGGCGCTGCTCATCGCCCGTCAGCTCTGCGACACCTGGCGCCAGGCGGCGATGGCCGCGGCGCTCAGCTGAGGCGGCGGCGTGACCCGACCGACCTGGGAGCAGGCGCTCGACGAGCTCGAGCAGCACCTGCACCACTGCGAGTCGCTGCTGTCCGAGGGGTCCGAGGGGTCCGACGCGTCCGGCGCGCCCGGTGGGTCCGACGCGGTGCCGGTGCCCGGCCGCTGGCTGAAGCCCGACGGGCTCGGCCCGCTCCCCGCGCACCTGGTCGACCGGGCGTTCGCGCTGCGCGAGCGCCAGGCCGCCGTGATCGCCGCGCTCCCCGGTGCCATCGCCGTCAATCGGCAGCAGCGTGCCGCTGCCGACCGGCCCCGGCCCGGCGGGCCCGCGCGGCCGGGCTCGGTGTACCTCGACGTCACCGCCTGAGCGGCGCGCGTCAGGCGCGGAGCGCGCCGAGGAGCCGGGCGGGCAGCTGGTCCAGCGGGAGCACGTCGTGCGCGAGACCGGCGGTGGCGACGGCGCCGGGCATGCCCCACACGACCGACGTCTCCTCGTCCTGCGCCATGATCGTCGCGCCGGCGGCGGAGAGCAGCCGGGCGCCCTCGAGTCCGTCCTGGCCCATCCCGGTCAGCACGGTGGCGAGGGCGCGGCCGCCGTACACCTCGGCCGCGGAGCGGAACAGCACGTCGACGGCGGGACGGCAGAAGTTCTCCTGCGGGCCCTGGTCGAGCACCACCCGGACCGAGCCGGCCGCCGAGCGCAGCCGGACGTGGTGGTCCCCGGGCGCGATGAGCACCTCCCCGGCTCGCACCGGGTCGCCGTCGGCGGCCTCGCGCACGGTCAGCGGGGAGGAGCGGTCCAGCCGCTCGGCCAGCATCGTCGTGAAGACCGGCGGCATGTGCTGGACCACGAGGACCGGTACGCCGAGGTCGGCGGGCAGCTTCGGCAGCAGCCGGGCGAGGGCGTCGGGGCCACCCGTGGAGCAGCCGATGAGCAGCACCTCGGGGCGGCCCACGGGTGCCCTGCGCGCGGGCGGGGCGGTCGGCGGTCGGCTCACGGCGGTCCGGACGCCGGCCGGAGCGAGCTTGCGCATGCCGACCAGCGCGCGGATCCGGGGCACCAGCTGGTCGCGGATCGCGGTGATGCCGTCCGCGATGCGGCCGGTGTTGGAAGGCTTGGTGACGTAGTCCGACGCGCCCCGGGACAGCGCCTCGAGGGTCGCCGCCGCGCCGCGCTCGGTCAGCGTGGAGAACATGATCACCGGCAGCCGCGGGTGCCGCTCGCGGATCTCGGTCAGCGCGCCGAGCCCGTCCAGCCGGGGCATCTCGATGTCGAGGGTGACGACGTCGGGCTCGAGGGCGTCCACCTGCTCGACCGCCTCCACCCCGTCCGCGGCGACGCCGACGACCTCCAGGTCGGGCGCCTCCCGCAGTGCGGTGGTCACCAGGCGGCGTACGAGCGCGGAGTCGTCCACGACGAGGACGCGGATCTTCGGGGTCGTCACGGATCCCTCATCGGCCTCCGCGCGGCGGTGCTGAGCGCGCGCCTTTATGTACGTACATCCACCTTTATGTACGTACATCAAGCCTGGATGTACGTACATAAAGGTCGTCGCCGCGGCCCCTCATGACCGCTCAGGACGGGCACCCGGCGCCCGATAGACGAGGCATGACTACGGCGACGGACACCTACGAGTCGGTCTCGGCCCTCGTGCGTCGCGAGACCTCGATGATCTACGACGCCGGCAAGGAGTACCTCGTCGAGGCGCGGCTGCGGCCACTGGCCGCCGCCGCGGGCTGCACCGTGGACGAGTACGTCAAGCGGCTGCCGATCGACCCGGTCGAGCGGCGCAAGGCGATGGACGCACTCACCATCAACGAGACCAGCTGGTTCCGCGACCACGCGCCGTACCAGGTGTTCTCCGACGTGCTCCTCCCCCGGCTGCTCGAGGCCCGCGCCGCCACCCGGCACCTGCGGATCTGGAGCGCGGCCTGCTCGAGCGGCCAGGAGGCCTACTCGCTCGCGATGCTCCTCGACCAGCACCTGCCGGCGGGCTGGACCCACGAGATCGTCGCCACCGACGTCTCGACGGCGATGCTCGAGCGGGTGCGGAACGCGCGGTACAGCGCGGTCGAGGTCAACCGCGGGCTGCCCGCGACGGCGCTGGTGCGCTACTTCGCCCGCGCCGGCAACGAGTGGGAGATCGTGCCGCGGCTGCGCGAGCACGTCTCCACCCGGCACCTCAACCTCGCGGCGCCCTACGACGGGCTCGGCTCGTTCGACCTGATCATGCTCCGCAACGTGCTCATCTACTTCGACCAGGAGACCAAGCACGACATCCTGCGCCGGATGCGGCCGATGGTCGCGCCGCACGGCTACCTGATGCTCGGCTCCTCCGAGACGACCCTCGACCTTCCGCCGGACCTCGCCGCCCAGTGGCGGCGGGAGCAGGAGGGACGCGTGCAAGTCCACCGACCCGCGACAGGAGCCCTGACGTGAAGGCACTGATCATCGACGACTCGCGCGCGATGCGGAGCATCCTGCGCCGGATCGTCACCTCCCTCGACTTCGAGACCGACGAGGCCGGGCACGGCCAGGAGGCCCTCGAGCGGATGGAGAGCGGCCCCGTCCCCGACGTGTGCCTGGTCGACTGGAACATGCCGGTGATGGACGGCTACACCTTCATCACGAAGGTCCGCGCCAACCCCGACTGGCGCAACGTGACGCTGATGATGGTCACCACCGAGAGCGAGCAGCAGCAGATCGTGCGGGCGCTCGCCGCCGGTGCGCACGAGTACGTCATCAAGCCGTTCACGCCCGACGCCATCGCGGAGAAGCTCGAGATGCTCGGCCTGGTCGGAGGTGCGGCATGACCGCGCCCGCCCTCACCGCTCCGTCGTACGACGACGTCCGCGCGGTCACCGACGAGGTGTGGACCACCCTGCTGGGCGAGGCCGCACCACTGATCGACCGGCTGGTGCCGGTCGGCACGCCCTTCGACAGCGTGGGCGTGTGGTCGGCCGCCGTCACGGTGAGCGGCGGCTGGGAGGGCAGCGTCACCGTCGAGCTGACGACGTACGTCGCCGGCGCGCTCACCACGACCATGCTCGACCTGCCCCACGACGCCGAGGTCTCCGACGCCGACGTCGCCGACGCGGTCGGCGAGCTGGTGAACATGCTCGGCGGCAACGTGAAGAGCCTGATGCCCGGACCGAGCGTGCTGTCCCTGCCGTCCGTCGCCGCCGGCCGCGCCGCGTTCTCCTCCGACGCCCGCGAGGTCGCCCGGGTCGAGGCGACCTGGGACGGCGAGCCCGTACGCGTCACCGTCCACAACTCGACCGGGGAGACCCACCGATGAAGATCCTGATCGCCGACGACAGCCGTGTGATGCGGCAGATCGTCGTCCGCACGCTGCGCCAGGCCGGCCACGGCGGCCACGAGATCGTGGAGGCCGAGAACGGCAAGCAGGCACTGGAGCTGGTCACGACCGAGCGGCCGGACCTGGTGCTGTCGGACTGGAACATGCCGGAGATGACCGGCATCGACTGCCTGTCCGCGCTGCGCGCCTCGGGCTCCGACGTCGCCTTCGGGTTCGTCACCTCCGAGGGGTCCGACGAGATGCGCCAGCGTGCCGAGGCCGCCGGCGCGGCGTTCCTCATCGCGAAGCCGTTCACCCCGGAGGCGTTCGACGACGCGCTCCGCTCGGTCCTCTGAGCCGGCGATGGCCGTCCACCTCCCCCAGCCCAAGCAGCTCAAGGACCTGCTCGCCGACCTGCTCGGGCGGGACGTCAGCCTGTCGCCGGGCACGCCGTACGCCCCTCGTCCCGACGACGCCGTGACCATCGCGACGTACGTCGACGACGCGCTCCACCTCGTGGCCCTCGTCGCGTGCGACCTGCCGTTCTCGGCGTACGCCGGCGCCGCGATCGGCCTGGTGCCGGCCGCCGGCGCACAGGCCGCGATCGACGACGGCAAGCTGACCGACAACCTGGCCGAGAACCTCTACGAGGTCCTGAACATCGGCGCCTCGGTCTTCAACGTGCCCGGCGCCGACCACGTCCGGCTCCACGAGATGCACCCGGCCGGGCCGACGCTCGACCCGCAGCTGCGGATCCGCACGCTCACCCTCGGTCGCCGTGAGGACCTCACGGTCGACATCGCGGGCTACGGGACCGGCCGGCTCAGCGTCGTCCTGTTCTGACAGGTAGTCATTCCTGACTAGCAGCACCGGCCGACCGATCGCTCAACCGCCGGCGTCCGGGACCGATCAGGAGCCTGAGCAAGGATCCGCTCGCCCCTCGCCGATGGACCGGCACCCCGCTTTGCCCTACCCGTGGGGGTTTGCACCGTGTCCTTCGCCATGTCCGATCCGGTCAGCTTCGTGCTGCACGACGCGATCGACGGCCTCGCCCTGCGCCAGCGGGTGATCGCCGACAACATCGCCAACGTCGACACCCCGAACTTCCGCGCGCACTCGGTCGACTTCGAGTCCGCGCTCTCCAGCGCGATCGACCGCGGGACGGTCTCGACGGACCAGCTGCAGGCGACCGTCGAGGAGACGCAGACGCCGGTCGGCGCGAACAACAACAACGTCGACCTCCGCAAGGAGTCGATCGCGGCGATCCAGACGCAGTTCCAGTACCAGATCGTCGGCCGCGCGTTCACGGACCGGTTCGACCGCCTCTCGGCCGCGGCAGGCAGCTTCTGATGGGCGCTTTCGACGCCCTCGGCATCGCCAACTCCGCGCTCGGCGCACACCAGACCTGGCTCGACGCGATCGCCGACAACATCGCCAACATCAACACCGTCGAGCCCACCAGCCAGACCGCGTTCCAGGCGACGTACGTCCAGTTCGGCGCCGACCCGAACGGCGGTGTCGAGGTCACCGGGCTCGCCAAGGGCGACCCGCAGGGCCGGCTGGTCAGCGACCCGGGCAACCCGCTCGCCGACGCCGACGGCTACGTCCGCCAGCCCGACATCGACATGGCCTCGGAGATGGGCCAGCTGGTGATGGCGCAGCGCGGCTTCCAGGCCGCGGTGCAGGTCACCAAGACCGCCCAGGACACCTACACCGCCGCCCTGCAGATCGGGGCCAGGTGACATGAGCATCACGCCCGTCCAGTTCCCGTCCTTCCCGACGGCTCCCACCACGCCGACCCCGGTCGCCGGCGCGGACGCCATCGCCCCGTCGCTGACCTCGACCAACGGGGTCAGCGGGCCGTCCGGCTCGGGCGAGGAGTTCGGCTCGATGGTCCTCGACGGCCTCGACCGGCTCGAGGGGCTCAACGACCGCGCCGACAACCTCGCGGTCCAGGCGGCCACCGGGAAGCTCGACAACATCCACGACTACACCATCGCGGCGAGCGAGGCCTCGGTCGCGACCCAGCTGACCGTGGCCCTGCGCAACAAGGCCGTCGACGCGTTCAACGAGATCATGAGGATGCAGGTCTGACGACATGCGGGACCGGATGATGGGCGCGCTGGGGCGCGCCCGCGAGACCTTCAGCGACTTCACCGTCGGCCAGAAAGCGGTGGCCGTGATCGGTACGGCGGCGCTGCTCATCGGCGCCGTCATGGTGTTCCGCTGGGTGTCCACGCCGAGCTACGCGCCGCTCTACTCCGACCTGTCGGGGAGCGACGCCAGCGCCGTCGTCGACGAGCTCGACGCCGAGGGCGTCTCCTACAAGCTCACCAACGGCGGCAGCACGATCATGGTGCCCAAGTCGGACGTGTACTCGACCCGGATCGCCCTCAACGGCAAGGGCCTCCCGTCCAGCGACGCCGGTGGCTACAGCCTGCTCGACAACCAGAGCCTCTCGACGTCGGACTTCCAGGAGCAGACCGACTTCAAGCGGGCGATGGAGGGCGAGCTCGACAAGACCATCGAGGCGATGGACGGCATCGACACCGCCGTCGTCCACCTCGCGCTGCCGGAGAAGCAGGTCTTCGCCGAGCAGCAGGACCCGGCCACCGCCTCCGTGCTCGTCGCGACGACGCCCGGCGTGACGCTGAGCTCGGAGCAGGTGCAGGCGATCGTGCACCTGGTCGCCTCCAGCATCGACGGCCTCGACCCGAACCAGGTCACCGTCACCGACTCGGCCGGCAACGTGCTCGCGATGCCGGGCCAGGACGACGTGGCGGGCGGCGGCCTCACCGGCAACCGCTACGACCAGGTCGAGCAGTTCGAGAACGACATGCAGGGCGAGGTCCAGCAGATGATGGACACCGTCTTCGGCCCCGGCAACTCCAAGGTGACCGCGACCGCCGACCTCGACTTCGACCACGCGACCATCGAGAGCCGCACCTACACCGTCCCGAAGGACCTGACCGCGCTGTCGGAGTCGAAGTCCTCGGAGACCTACACCGGTCCCGGCGCCGGCGGCACTGCGGGCGGCGGCGTGGTCGGCCCGGACGGGCAGATGGACCCGAGCGCCGTGCCGAGCGGATCGGACTCGGCGTACGAGAACAAGAGCTCCACCCGTGACAACGCCGTCGACCAGACCGTCGAGCACCGCGAGACCGCGCCCGGCTCCGTCAAGAGCCTGCACATCGGCGTGGTCGTCGACACCGCCGCGGCCGCCGGTCACGACATGGACGAGGTCTCGGACCTGATCCGCGACTCGATCGGCATCGACCGCAAGCGCGGCGACACGATCGAGGCCACGCAGATGGCGTTCGACCACTCCGCGGCCGAGGAGGCCCAGGCGGAGCTCGAGGCCGCGCAGAAGGCCAAGGCCGACGCGGCGAAGAAGACGATGTACCGCAACATCGCGATCGGCGGCGGCATCGCCCTGCTGGTCCTGCTGGCGTGGGCGCAGGCCCGGCGCCGGGCCAAGGCCCGCGAGCAGGCGACGTCGTACGTCGTCGAGCAGCTGCGGGCCGATGCGGCCGCGCGGGCACCGATCGAGCCGCCCGCTCCCGCCGTCGCGGCGCTCGAGGCGGTCGAGGAGACCGAGGAGGACCGGGTCCGTGACGAGCTGATCGCGCTCGTCGAGCGGCAGCCCGAGGACGTCGCCGCGCTGCTCCGCGGCTGGCTCGTGGAGCCCAGGTGAGCGTGATGACCCAGGCCGCATCGCTCACCTCGTTGGGGGTGCGCAAGGCCGCCGTGCTGATGATCCAGCTCGGCAAGGACCGCGCCGCACAGGTGATGGCGCACCTGACCGACACCGAGGTCGAGAACATCTCCGCCGAGATCGCCCGGCTGGACGCGGTGACCGCGTCGGAGACCGGCGCGGTGCTCGGCGAGTTCCACGACCTGATGACCGCGCACGCGCACGTGACCCAGGGCGGGTTCGGCTTCGCGCAGCAGCTGCTCGAGCAGTCGCTGGGCCCCGAGCGCGCGAAGGAGATCATGGAGCGGCTGCACGCCGCGGCGGTGCAGATGCCGTTCCAGTTCCTGCACCGCGCGGATCCCGCTCAGCTGCGGGGCTTCATCTCCGACGAGCACCCGCAGGTGATCGCGCTGGTGCTCGCACACATGGCCGCCGACAAGGCCTCGCTGCTGCTCAGCGGCCTGCCGGCGCACCAGCAGGCCGTGGTGGCGCACCGGATCGCGGTGATGGACCGTACGTCGCCGGAGATCGTGCGCACCGTCGAGAGCATCCTCGAGCGCAAGCTCTCGTCGATGCTGCAGCCCGCCGAGGTGTCGCGGGTCGGCGGCGTCGACCCGCTGGTCAACATCATCAACCGGTCCGACCGGCCGACCGAGCGGCAGATCGTCGAGGGCCTCGAGGGCCTGGACGCGGCGCTCGCCGACGAGGTCAAGAGCCGGATGTTCATGTTCGAGGACATCGTCGGGCTGGACGACCGCTCGGTGCAGCAGGTGCTGCGCCAGGTCGACACCGCCGAGCTCGCGCTCGCGCTCAAGGGTGTCCCCGAGGCGGTCCGCACCAAGATCACCACGAACCTCTCCGAGCGTGCCGCCGAGAACCTGCTCGAAGAGGTCGAGCTGCTCGGCGCCGTCCGGCTCGCGCAGGTCGAGGAGGCCCAGCAGAGCATCATCCGCACGATCCGCCAGCTCGAGGAGCAGGGCGTGATCATGGTCCGCAGGGGGAACGACGATGAGTTCGTCGTCTGAGGCGACCGAGCGAGTGACAGCGCCGAGCGAGGAACGAGCTCGAAGCGCTGGCCGCGAGCGAGGGAGCCAGGCGCGAAGCGCCTCGGCCGGCGTCGCCATGGCGCTGCCGGAGCTGCGGACCGGCGAGTGGACCCGTCTCGGCGGGGACTCCGTGCTCGGCGACGCCGTCACCGAGGCGGCGCTCGGCGGTCTCGCCGAGCGCGCGCGGTCGGCGGCGCGGGCGCAGGGGTACGCCGTCGGCTGGGCCGAGGGACGCCGGCAGGCGGCGGCCGAGGCCGCCGAGCACGCCCGCGCCCTCGACGTCCGGCACGCGGAGGAGGAGTCGCGCCGCGACCGCGAGCTCGCGGTCGCCGTACAGGCGCTCGGGGAGGCCGCCGAGCAGGTGCGGGGGCTGCTCGACGACCTCGCCGCGTCCCTCGCGGCGCAGGGCACGGACCTGGCCTGGGCGCTGGCCGAGGAGATCGTGGGCCGCGCCGTGGGGGGCGAGGGCGCACAGGACGTCGTGGCCAGGGTCCTGGGGGCGCTGCCCGCGGGCCCGGTCGCGACCGTCCGCCTGCACCCCGACGTCGCCTCCGGCACCGCGACCGCCGAGCTCGCCGAGCACGGCGTGGTCGTCGTCGCCGATCCGGCCCTGGAGGTCTCCGACGCCCTGGTCGAGTCCGACGGCGCCGTGGTCGACCTCCGCATCGCCGCCGCCCTCGAGCGCGTCCGGGAGGTGCTCGCATGAGCCTGCTCACTCCGTCCGTCGCAGCGGCCGCGCTGGGTGCGGCCCGGCCGCTGCACCACGGGACGGTCACCGAGCTGGTGGGTCTGCACGTCGTCGTACGGAACCTGCCGGCGGCGGTCGGTGACCTCGTCGAGGTCGTGGGGGCCGGCCGGCTGCTCGCCGAGGTGGTCGCGCTGCGGCCGGGCTCGATGGTGTGCCTGCCGCTCGGTCCGACCGCGGGCATCCGGGTGGGCGACCTGGTGCGCCACACCGGCGGACCGCTGACCATCCGGGTCGGCGAGCAGCTGCTCGGGCGCGTGCTCGACGGACTGGGCCGCCCGGTCGACGGCGGACCCGACCTGGACGCCCTCGACGTCGTCGTGGTCGAGCTCGCCGCTCCTGCGGCGCTCTCGCGGCCCCGGATCACGCAGCCGCTCGGGCTCGGCGTACGTGCGCTCGACGCGCTGGTGCCCTGCGGTCGCGGGCAGCGGATCGGGATCATGGCCGGCTCGGGCGTCGGCAAGTCGTCGCTGCTGTCGATGGTCGCGCGCGGCTCGGACGCGCCGGTGTCGGTGATCGCGCTGGTCGGCGAGCGGGGCCGCGAGGTGCGCGAGTTCATCGACGTCGACCTCGGGCCGGACGGCCTGGCGCGGTCGGTCGTCGTCGTCGCGACGTCGGACGCGCCCGCGATGGAGCGGCTGCGCGCGGCGTTCACGGCGACCCGGATCGCGGAGTGGTTCCGCGACCAGGGCCGGGACGTCGTGCTGATGATGGACTCGCTGACCCGGGTCGCGATGGCCCAGCGCGAGATCGGGCTGTCCGCGGGCGAGCCGCCCGCGACCCGCGGCTACCCGCCCAGCGTCTTCGGCCTGTTGCCGCGACTGCTCGAGCGCGCGGGTACGTCGGACCGTGGCTCGATCACCGGTCTCTACACGGTGCTCGTCGAGGGCGACGACCTCCAGGACCCGGTCGGCGACACCGCCCGGTCGATCCTCGACGGCCACGTCGTGCTGTCCCGCGAGCTCGCCACGTCCGGGCACTTCCCGGCGATCGACGTGCTCGAGTCGATCTCCCGGGTCACCTCCGCGGTGACGACGAAGGAGCAGCAGCGGCTGGCGACCCGCCTGCGCCGGATGCTGGCCGCACACCGGTCGGTGCGCGAGCTGGTCGAGATCGGGGCGTACGTCGCCGGTGCCGACGCCGACGCGGACGCCGCGCTCGAGCGGCTGCCGCGCATCGAGGCGTTCCTGCGCCAGTCGATGGACGACCTCACGCCCACCGCCGAGACCTGGCGCCGGCTCGAGGAGCTGGTCGCGTGAGCAGGGTGCACGCCGAGGACCGCGGCCTGGCCGCGGTCGCCCGGGTCCGCGGGGTGAGGGAGCAGGACAGCCGGATCGGCCTGCGGCTCGCCGCCGCCGAGGCCGCGTCCCGGGGTCGGCGCGCCGAGGAGCTGCACGAGCGGCTCGCCGTCGCCGAGGTCCCCGAGACCAGCACGCCCGGGCTGCTGCTCGCACGGCGTACGGCCCTCGCCGTGCTGGGCGAGGACGGCAGGACCGCACGCATCGAGGCCGCGAGCGCCGTACGACTGACCGAGCAGGCGCACCACCGCTGGGACAGCGACCGCGCCCGGCTCGCCGCCGTCGACCACCTGCTCGAGCGACGGGCCCAGCGGCGCCGGGCCGAGGCCGCGCGCCGGGAGCAGAAGGACGCCGACGACATGACCGCACAGCGCTGGCTGCGCGCGACCGACGGGGAGGCGGCGCGATGAGCATCGAGACCGTCGCCGCCCGGGTGGCCCAGCTGCAGAGCCAGTTCGCGCAGTTCGTGCCGGCGCAGTCGGTGAGCGCCGGCGGGTCCGGCTTCCGCACGACGCTCGCGAACGCGCGGGCCGACACCTCCGACGGCGTGAGCGGCGCGGACGTCGTGGCGGACGCGAAGAAGTACCTCGGCATCCCCTACGTCTGGGGCGGGACCGACCCCAAGGTCGGGCTCGACTGCTCGGGCCTGGTGCAGCGGGTGTACGCCGACCTCGGCATCGACCTGCCGCGGGTCTCGGCCGACCAGGCCCGGCAGGGCACGCCCGTCGCGAGCCTCGCCGAGGCGCAGCCCGGCGACCTGCTGGCGTGGGACAACTCGAGCCGGAACAACGGCGCCGACCACATCGCGATCTACGTCGGCAACGGCAAGATGATCGAGGCGCCGTACACGGGCGCGAACGTCCGGCTGGTCGACGTACCGTCGACGCCGGACTACATCCGCCGGATCCTCCCGAGCGACAGTGCCTCCGCACGGCCGGTCGCCGGCACCACGGTCCCGAACGCCTCGGCGCGCGTCGGCGCGGACGTGCCGTACGCCGACCTGATCAACGCCGCGGCCGCGCGCACCGGCGTCCCGGGCGAGCTGATCGCCGCGGTCGCCCAGCAGGAGTCGGGCTTCGACCCGAAGGCGGTCAGCGGCGCGGGCGCCCAGGGGCTGATGCAGCTGATGCCGGGCACGGCCGACAGCCTCGGGGTCAGCAACCCGTTCGACCCCGCTCAGGCGATCGACGGCGGCGCCCGGCTGCTCCACGACCTGCTGCAGCGGTTCGGCAAGGTCGACCTCGCGCTGGCGGGGTACAACGCCGGGCCCGGCGCGGTGCTGAGGTACGGCGGCGTGCCGCCCTACCCGGAGACGCAGAACTACGTGCGCAGCGTGCTCGGGATCCTGGGACAGCGGTGACCTCATGAGCGTGCTGCCCTTCCTCCCGTCCCTGCCCACCGCCGCAGGCGCGACCGGCACCCCTGGTGCGGCCGGTGACCCGGCCGGCGGCCAGGGTGACCAGTCCGCGGGTCAGCCCGGTGGCTTCCTCGACGCCCTGGTCGCCGCGATGGCGGGTGTCGTGCCCGGCGTGCCCGCGCCGGTGCCGTCTGCGCCCGCAGCACCTGCGCCCGCAGCACCCGCGCCCGCAGCGCCCGCGTCGTCGGTGGGGGCTGCGGTGCCCGCCGCTGCCGCGCCAACGACCTCTGCGCCCGTCACAGCGCCGGCGACGTCGGAGCCCGCTGCCGCGCCGGCGCCCCTCGCGGCCGACGCCGCGCCGCAGCCCCAGCCGGCTGCCGCGCCCGCCGTACTCCTCGCCGAAGCCGGCCAGCCCCGCACCCCCGCCGTACCGGTCCGGCCCACCCGCGCCGGACAGCCCGCCGACGTCCCCGCCGCACCCGGTGCGCCCGCTGAGCCCGCTGCTGATTTCCCAAGGGATGCACCGAAGCCTGCGCTTCCCACGTCGAATCCGGCGAGGGAAGCGACGGTTCGGCTACATCCCTTGGGGAAGCTGCAGCCGCGAGCCACGACCACGACCCCGGCCCCGGCCGCGAGCACGACCGCGACCGACGAGACCAAGCCTGGGAGCGCAGCGCCGCACCCAGCTGCCGACGCGGCGCCGGACCTGTCGGCCGCCGCCACAACTGACGGTTCGACCCGCTCCAACACGGGGTTCGACACGCCACAACTGACGGTTCAACCCGCCACAGCTGTCGGTTCGACGGGGGGCGGGGGGAAGCGGGAGACCGCGGCCGCGGCGGCGGCGGTGGTGGTGCGGCAGGTGGCGCCGGAGGTGACGCAGCTGGTGTCGCGGGGGAACGGGACGCACCGGATGACCCTGACCCTGCAGCCGGAGCAGCTGGGCGAGGTACGGGTGACGCTCGTCGTGCGCGACGGGTCGGTGCACGTACGGCTCGCGGCGGACCAGGCCAAGGAGGCGCTGGTCCAGGGCGTTCCGGAGCTGCGGCGGCTGCTGGAGGCCACCGGCGCCGAGGCACGGGTGGTCGTCCGCGACCTCGGCGGTACGCCGACCGCCGGCCTCTCGGCCCAGTCGGCCCAGCCCGGCCAGCCGGCCCAGCCCGGCCAGCCCGGCCAGACCGGCCCGCACGCCGGCAACCACGACGGGGGCCAGACCGGCCCGCAGGGCGAGCACCGCTCGTCCGGGGGCGGGACGCCCGGCCGCTCCGACGCCCACCCCGACCACCGCGACCGGCGCGCGGACCGCAACCGTCGCGACGACGTACCTGCCGTCGCGGCGCCGACCACCGGTCGACTCGACCGGACCATGTGAGGAGGGAACCGTGTCCGTCACCCCCACCGACGGCGTCTCGTCGGGGCTGATGTCCCCGGTCGCCGCGACGTCCGCCGGCACCACCGACGGCCTGGGCGACCAGCAGACGTTCCTCGAGCTGATGGTGGCGCAGCTGCGCTACCAGGACCCGCTCAACCCGACCGACTCCAGCGAGTTCCTCTCGCAGTCGGCGCAGTTCACCGCGCTGCAGAAGATGCAGGACGTCGCCGACCAGACCGCGATGCTGCTGACCACCCAGCTGTCGTTCGGCGCCAGCTCGCTGATCGGCAAGACCGTGCACTGGAACGACGAGAACGGCGTCGAGCAGACCGGCGTCGTGCAGGGCACCACGTTCCTGCCGTCCGGCCCGGTGCTCAGCGTGGACGGTCACGAGGTGCCCGTCATGAGCGTGATCAGCGTCGGCGACGCCCCCACCATCCAGCCAGAGGCGCCCTCGGGTGACGCCACCACCGGCCCGTCCGGTACCCCGCCGACCCCCTAGGGCCGGTCGCACCACCTCCGAGATCACCCGAAGAAACCGAGAAAGTAGGACCAGCAATGCTTCGTTCACTCTTCGCCGGCATCAGCGGCCTGCGGGCCAACCAGACGATGCTCGACGTGACCGGCAACAACATCGCCAACGTCAACACCACCGGCTTCAAGGCCAGCACCACCGTCTTCTCCGACACCCTGAGCCAGATGCTCACCGCGGCGTCCGGTGGCGGCGCGGACCGTGGGGGCACGAACCCGATCCAGATCGGCCTCGGCGTCCAGCTCGCGGCGACGATGCTCAACTTCAACCAGGGCTCGGCCCAGACCACCGGCCGGCCCACCGACCTGATGCTGCAGGGTGACGGGTTCTTCATGCTGCGCGACGGCAACGAGAACGTCTACACCCGCGCCGGAGCGTTCACGTTCGACAACACCGGCACGCTGGTCGCGCCGAACGGCATGCGCGTCGAGGGCTACGCGCTCGACGCGACGGGCGCCCCGACCGGCGGGCCGACCGACATCAACCTGCACATGATCGACTCCACGCTGCCGGCCGGCGTCGAGCTGACGTCCTACAACATCGGTCCCGACGGCAAGGTGCGCGGCACCTTCTCCGACGGCGTCCAGCGCGACATCTGCCAGCTCGCCGTCGCCGACTTCGCGAACCCGATGGGCTTGGAGAAGATCGGCGACACCGAGTTCCGCGAGTCCGCCAACTCCGGCGTGGCCGACATCGGCGTCGCGGGCCAGGGCCAGCGCGGCCAGATCATGGCCGGCGCGCTGGAGATGTCGAACGTCGACCTCTCCTCCGAGTTCACCAACCTGATCCTCGCCCAGCGCGGGTTCCAGGCGAGCTCGCGGGTGATCACGACGTCCGACCAGGTGCTCGAGGACCTCGTCAACATCAAGCGCTGAGCCTGACGGCTCAGGGGCGCGGCGGCACGGCCGATAGGCAGTGCGTTGGCCACGGACGGCCGCGGTGGGACCGCTGCGCAGGGAGGTGCTCGGATGATCAGCCTGACCCGACTCTCGGGATCGGTGTTCGTGCTGAACGCCGACCTCGTCGAGCGCGTCGACGCGACCCCGGACACGGTGGTCACCCTCGTCGACGGCACGAAGTACGTCGTCACCGAGTCGCTCGAGGAGATCTGCGAGCTGGTCGTCGACTACCGCGGCGCGATCGTCGCCCGGAGCGCCGCCCTGGACGCGGAGCGGCGCAGCCAGGCGAGCGGTCGGCGTAACCGCGGCACGGGACCCGTACGGCTCGCCGCCGTCACACCGGACGAGGGGGGAGAGAGGTGAAGGACCCCGCAACTCTCATCGGCATCGGCCTCGGCCTGGTGGTCATCGTCGTCTCGAACGTGCTCGAGGGTGGCAACCCGATGAGCCTGCTGATCTTCCCGCCGATGCTGCTCGTGCTCGGCACGACGCTCCTCATCACGGTCGGCGGCGGCACCATGGCCGACGCGAAGGAGGCGGTCCGCAGCGTCAAGCGCGCCTTCACCGGCGGCGTGGCCCCCGCGGGCGACCTCGTCCCGCAGGTGGTCAAGCTCGCCGACAAGGCACGCAAGGAGGGGCTGCTCGCGCTGGAGGACAGCCTCGGCGAGATCGACGACCCGTTCCTGGTCAAGGGCGTCACGATGGCGATCGACGGCACCGACCCGGACGACGTGCGCGACATCCTCGAGGCCGAGCTGCGCGCCAAGCGGCGCGACGACCGGCAGTCCTCGAAGTTCTTCAGCGACGCCGGCGCCTACGCGCCGACGATCGGCATCGTCGGCACCGTCATGGGCCTGGTGCACGTGCTGGAGAACCTGTCCACCCCCGAGACCCTGGGTCCGCTCATCGCCTCCGCCTTCGTCGCGACCCTGTGGGGCGTGATGTCGGCGAACGTGCTGTGGTTCCCGCTCGGGCACCGGATCAAGCGGCTCGGCGAGCTCGAGTGCGCCCGGATGGAGGTCGCCATCGAGGGCGTCGCCGCCATCCAGGCCGGCGCCAACCCGCGCCTGGTCGCCGAGAAGCTCCGCTCCCTGCTGCCGGCTGCGACCGCCCAGGAGAGCGAGGCGGCCTGATGGCTCACTCGACCGGGAGACGTCGGCCGCACCACGAGGAGGAGGAGGCGCACGAGAACCACGAGCGCTGGCTGGTGACGTACGCCGACATGGTCACCCTCCTGATGGTGCTGTTCATCATCATGTTCGCGATGTCGACCGTCGACGCCAACAAGTTCGCGTCGCTCAAGGAGGGACTCGCCAGCGGGTTCGGCAAGTCGGTGACCATCCTCAACGGTGCCGATCCGATGCGCGACGACACCGGTGCCACCGGTGGCGCGGCGTCGACGTACGACATGCTCGTCCAGAACCTCCCCGCCTCGCAGCAGGCCGCCACCGAGAAGGTGCTGCAGAGTGCCGACCAGCTGCGCAACCAGCGGTCCTACGAGGACGCGAAGGCCGAGGTGAAGAAGCTTCTCGCCCTGTGGCGCAAGGTCCAGAAGGCGCTGGAGCGCAGGGGTCTCCAGGACGACGTGCAGGCGTCGGTCGACGAGCGCGGGCTGATCCTCAGCCTGGTCTCGCGGCACGTGATCTTCCAGCCGAACATCGCCACGCTGACGCCTCGCGGCGAGGCGGTCGTCGACACCGTCGCGCCGATCCTCGCCCACCTGACCGAGCCGCTCGAGATCGACGGGCACACCAACCAGGAGCCGGTGAAGCCGAAGTACTACCCCACCGACTGGGAGCTCTCGGTCGCCCGTGCGGTCAACGTGCTGCACCGGCTGCAGGAGCACGACGGGCTGCCCGCCAAGCGGCTGCGCGCCACCGGCTTCGGCCACACCAAACCGCTGATCGACCCGAGCAAGCCGGGCTCCCAGCGGATCAACAAGCGCGTCGACATCGTCATCCTCAGCGGCGCGCCGGCCGAGGCCAGGGCCCGCTTCCGCAAGATCTACCAGGAGCTGACATGACTGCGTCGACCATCTCCGCGCCGGACGCGGCCACCGCCGAGGAGCCACCGAAGAAGGGCAGGAAGAAGCTGCTGCTCGTCGTCCTGGTGCTCGTCCTCGGTGCGGCCGCGGGCGCCTACTTCTTCCTGCTGCGGCCGGGCGGCGACCAGGCGCCGAAGCCCGGACAGGTGGCGCCGCTCGACTCGATCCAGATCAACCTCGCCGACGGCCACTACCTCCGGCTCGGCATCGCGCTGCAGCTCACCGAGAGCGCGACGGAGGTCGACGGCAGCAAGGCGCTCGACGCCGCGATCGAGGTGTTCAGCGGTCGCTCGATCGGCGACATCGACAACGGCGCGACGCGGGAGAAGCTGCGCGACCAGCTGGAGAAGAAGCTCGAGGAGCGATATCCCGACGAGGTGATGGGGGTGTACTTCACCGAGTACGTGACGCAGTGATAGTCATTCCGGACCATGCGTAACTGACCGGGCGGCCGCTCAGGTCCTGGGACCTCCGCACCGATGGTCCTGCTGTGAGCACCGTCCCGCCGCCCGCGACTCCCACGGCCAGGTCGCGACGGCGCACCCGCACCGTCGACCCCACGCCGTACGACTTCCGGCGGCCGATCCAGCTCTCGCGCGAGCACCAGCGGACGCTGCAGCTCGGCTTCGACGGCTTCGCGCGCACGGCGACCACGGTGTTCACCAGCTCGCTGCGCACGGTCTGCACGGTGACGCTCGTCGACATCGAGCAGCGCACGTATGCGGAGTACGTCGACAGCCTCGGCGCGTCGACGTTCATGACCCTCTTCTCGGCGGAGCCGATGCCGGGCACCGGCGTGCTGGAGATCCCGCTGTTCGCGACGATGTCGTGCGTCGACCACATGCTCGGCGGCCCCGGGTCCGAGGAGCAGCCGGACCGGCCGCTGACCGAGATCGAGGACGGCGTCATCCGCGGCCTGATCGACCGGCTGCTGGGCGAGATGCGCTACTCGCTCACCCCGATCGTGGCGCTCGAGCCGACCGTCACCGGCGTGGAGTACAGCCCGCAGTTCGCGCAGGTCGCCGGCGCCGCCGACGTGATGGTGGTCGTCACCTTCGAGCTGAAGATCGACGAGCGCGGCCACCGGATGACGGTGTGCCTGCCGTTCAGCGGCCTGCTCCCCCACCTGACCAACGCGACCAGCCCCGGCGCGGTCTCCGACCGCGAGCGCGCCCTGCGCGAGCGCTCGGCGCAGCTGCTGCAGGACCAGTTCGCGCGGGTGCCGGTGTCGGTCGCGGTGCGGTTCCGCCCGATCGTCCTCGACCCCGCCAGCCTCACCGGCCTCTCCGCCGGCTCCGTGCTGCGGCTGAGTCACCCGGCGTCCGCACCGCTGGACGTCACCGTCGCCGGCAACACCTTCGCTCACGCCACTCCCGGCACCCGCGGCCAGCGCCTGGCCGCCCTCATCGTGGACACCCCCAAGGAGCAGAACCAATGAGCGCCCTTCCTGACACCGGCCTCGCCGTCGCCGTCGCCGAGGCGGCCGCGGCCGAGCTGCCGTCGGTCACCCCGCTCACCACGGGTCCCGAGCAGCCGGGGTCCTCGCACGTCGCCGACGCCTTCGCCGGCGGCGCGGTCGCCGCGCTGGACGGCGTGCCTGGCCAGGTCGTCGTGCTCGTCGGCCCGGAGCTGGTGGCCGCCCTGGCCGCGAGCCCGCTCGGCGAGCTGGACCTCGCGGCGGCCGTGCAGCCCGCTCTCGACGCCGCGGCCGAGCGGCTCGGCGGTCGTGCCCGCCCGGCCACCGTGCTCGACCTGCCCGGCGACGGCGCCGCGCTGCCGACCGCGCTCGGCGAGTTCGTGACCGTGCCCCTGATCGGAGTCGGCATCGACGCGGCCGTGCTGGTGCCCACCGCGAGCCTCGAGGGTGCGCGCCAGCCGGTCGTCGAGGTGCCCGAGATCGCCCCGCTGGACCAGCCGTTCGTGCCCGCCTTCGGAGCCGCTCCGCCGTCGATCCCCGCCGTCCGCGGCCTGGAGATGCTGCACGGCGTCGACATGGAGGTGACCGTCGAGCTCGGCCGTACCCGGATGACCGTCCGCGACCTGCTCGCGCTCACGCCCGGGGCGGTGCTCGAGCTGGACCGGGCCGCCGGCAGCCCGGCCGACCTGCTGGTCAACGGCCGGCTCGTGGCCCGCGGCGAGGTCGTGGTCGTCGACGAGGACTTCGGCCTGCGGGTCACGGAGATCGTCGACGCCGCTGCGACGGCCTGAGCATGGGCAGCGGGGACGCCAGCACGGCGGAGCTGGGGATCCGGTTGCTCGGGTCCCTCGCCGTCGTCGTCGGCCTGCTGGTGCTGCTCGCCCGGCTCGTCAACCGGCGGTTCAAGGCGCCGGCCGGCGCCGCCGTCCAGGTCGTCTGCCGGCAGTCGCTCACCCGCTCCAGCGGCGTCGCCGTCGTCACCGTCGGCACGCGGGTGCTGGTGCTCGGCACGACCGAGCACCAGGTGACGCTGCTCGCCGAGGTGGAGCCGGACGAGGTGGGGCTCGACGAGGTGGGGCTCGACGAGGTGGGGCTGGCCGAGGTGGAGTCGGCGGGGAAGCACCGGTCGACCGGTGACTCACCGGGCTTGACGGGCCTCGCGACGCCGGACAACCCCCGCAGGGCGCCCGTCAAGTACGACGGCGCGCTGGCCGGGTCGATCCTCTCGCCGCAGACGTGGAAGCAGACGTTCGCGGCGTTCGGCGGATCCCGCTCGACCACGGCGGACGACGAGTCGGCACCGGAGCAGGAAGCCTCGTGAACCGGATCGCCACGGCGGTCGTGTTCCTCGCCCCCGGGGGGCCGCACGGACCGAGCGGTCCGCACGGGCACGGCGGGTCGTCCGTGCAGATCGACCTGGGCGGGCTGACCGACAAGCCCAGCAGCAGCCTGGTGACCATCCTCGCCCTGACCCTGCTCAGCCTGCTGCCCGCCATCGTGCTGACCTGCACGAGCTTCACCAAGGTGCTCGTGGTGCTCGGCCTGACCCGCAACGCGCTCGGCCTCCAGCAGACGCCCAACAACCAGGTCCTCGCGGGGCTCGCGCTGTTCCTGAGCCTGTTCATCATGTCCCCGGTCGTGTCGCAGGTGAACCACGACGGCGTGCAGCCCTACCTGCACGGCGACAAGACCACGACCCAGGCCTTCCACGACGGCATGGAGCCGCTGCGGAAGTTCATGCTCGACAACACCGACGACGACGAGCTGTCCCTGCTCACCAACGTCGCGAAGCAGGACCTTCCCGAGGACCGGAACGACGTCCCCACGACCACCCTCATCCCGGCCTTCGTCCTCTCCGAGCTCAAGGACGCGTTCATCATCGGGTTCATCGTCTTCATCCCGTTCCTGGTGATCGACATCGTCGTCAGCGGGGCGTTGATGAGTCTGGGCATGATGATGATGCCGCCGGTCATGGTGTCGCTGCCGTTCAAGCTGCTGCTCTTCGTGATGGTCGACGGGTGGGCGCTGATCATCAAGGCGCTGGTCTCGTCGTACGGCGGCGGGGGTTGACGTCATGACCGACACCAACGTCATCGACATCGCGATGCAGACGATGACCGTCGCGCTCAAGCTGTCCGCGCCGATCCTGCTCACCGCGCTGGTCATCGGCTTCGCGATCTCGCTGTTCCAGTCGATGACCCAGATCCAGGAGTTCACGCTCTCGTTCGTGCCGAAGCTGGTCGGCGTCGGGGCGGCGCTGCTGTTCTCCGGCAACTGGATGCTGCACACGCTGATCTCGTTCACCCAGGACCTCTTCGACCAGATCCCCGGGCTGCTGAGCTGAGGCGGTGCCATGACGATCACCGTCGACGGAGCGTCGTACACCGCCCTGCTCCTCGGCTCGCTGCGGATCATCGCGTGGCTGGCCGTGGTACCGCCCTTCTCCAGCAAGGGCATCCCGGCGCCGGCCAAGGTGATCCTCGCCGTCGGGCTCTCGCTCGCGGTCGCGCCGACGCTCGCCGACCAGCCGCTTCCCGAGGACACCGTCGCGCTGCTCACCAGCGCGGTCGTGCAGGTCGCGGTGGGCCTCGCGATGGGCTACGTGACGATGCTGCTGTTCTCGACGATCGCGGCGGCGGGCTCGCTGGTCGACGTGTTCGGCGGCTTCGCCCTGGCGCAGGCGTTCGACCCGCTGGGGCTCAACAGCAACACCGTCTTCGGCCGGTTCCACCAGATGATCGCGATCGCGCTGCTGATGGTCACCGGCGGGCACCTGCTCGTCATCGGCGGGCTGCTGAGCACGTTCCGCTTCCTGCCGCTCACCGGGATGCCCGCGATCGACGGCTGGCCGCAGGTCCTGGTGACGGCGTTCTCGATGTTCTTCACCGTCGCGGTGCAGATCGCGTTGCCGCTCGTCGCGGTGCTCTTCGTGTCCGACCTGGCGCTCGCGCTGCTGACCAAGGTCGCGCCCCAGCTCAACGCGTTCAACGTGATGTTCCCCGCCAAGGTCGGCCTCACGCTGCTGCTGCTCGGCCTGTCCTTCCCGATGCTCCCGCACGTGACCGACCGCGTCGTCGAGCTCGCCAACGAGGCGATGGCCACGATGGTGGGCGGGTGAGCCGATGAGTGGCAGCGACAGCGGCGAGAAGACCGAGAAGCCGACACCCAAGCGCAAGAAGCAGGCCCGCAAGGACGGCCAGGTCCCGCGCACGCCTGAGCTCGGCAGCTGGCTCGGCCTGCTCGTCGTCGCCCTCGCGATCGGACCGCTGCTGCGCCACGAGCTCGGCTCGCTGCGGACGGCGCTGATCACCAGCCTCACCTCGGTCGAGAACCCGTCGGTGCCGCTCGCGCTCAGCCTGCTCGGCGACGTGGCGAGGCAGGCGTTCCTGGCCCTCGTGCTGCTCGGCGGCATGATCATGGTGGTCGGCGTCGTCGCGGCGATCGCCCAGGGCGGCTTCTACCTGTCGCCGAAGCTCGCGAAGCCCGACCCCAAGAAGCTCAACCCGTTCTCCGGTGCCAAGCGCCTCTTCGGACCGCACGCCTGGTGGGAGGGCGCGAAGATGCTGGTGAAGAGCGGCGTCGTCGCCCTGCTCGCCTGGGGCGCGGTCCACGCGATGATGCCGCTGGTCGGCGGCGTCGTACCGATCCCCGTCGTCCTGGAGGAGGTCTCCTCCCAGGCCACCCGGCTGTTCCTGACGATCGGCGTCGCCGGCCTGGTGATGGCCGCCGCCGACTACGCCATGCAGCGTCGCCGGATCGGCAAGCAGATCCGGATGAGCCACGCGGAGATCAAGCAGGAGCACAAGCAGTCCGAGGGCGACCCGCTGGTCAAGAGCGCCATCCGCAGCCGCCAGCTCGCCGCGGCACGATCGCGGATGATGCAGGACATCGCCGACGCCGACGTCCTCCTCGTCAACCCGACGCACGTCGCCGTCGCCCTCCGCTACGACCCCGAGCAGGGGGCGCCGCGCGTCCTCGCCCGCGGCGCCGGCGCGATCGCGACCAAGATCCGCGAACGCGCCGTCGAGGAGCGGGTGCCGATGGTGCGCGACGTACCGCTGGCCCGCGCGATCTACCGGTCCACCGAGGTCGGGCAGGAGATCCCGCGCGAGCTCTGGGCCGCCGTCGCGCAGGTGCTGGCGTTCGTGATCAGCCGGCGGGCGCACGGCCAGTACGGCGGCGAGCACCGCACGCCCCGCACGGAGGCCGAGCTGCCCGACGTGCTGCTCGCCGCGCGTCGGCGGAGGCGGATCCCTCAGGAGCTCGGCTGACCGGCCGATGAGGGGGTCGGCGCAAGGATCCGCGCCACCCGCAGCCACGGACGGCCGCCTCTCGAGACGACCCCCCGGAAAGGCTGTGGCGTGAAGAGCCTGCCCAAGCTCGCCATCCCCGTCGGCATCGTGTTCATCGTGGCGATGCTCGTGGTGCCGCTGCCGGCGATGGTCCTCGACCTGCTGATCGCGCTCAACATCACCGGCGCGCTGCTCGTGCTGATGGTCGCCATGTTCATCCACAAGCCGCTGGAGTTCGCGGCGTTCCCGTCGGTCATCCTGATGATGACGCTGTTCCGGCTGGCGCTGAACGTCAGCGCGACGCGGCTGGTGCTCCTCAACGGCTTCGCCGGGAAGGTGATCGACACCTTCGGGCACTTCGTGGTCGGCGGCTCGCTGATCGTCGGCCTGATCGTGTTCGCGATCCTGCTCGTCATCCAGTTCGTCGTCATCACCAACGGCGCCGGCCGGGTCGCCGAGGTGGGTGCACGGTTCACCCTCGACGCGATGCCCGGCAAGCAGATGGCGATCGACGCCGACCTCAACTCCGGCCTCATCGACGAGGATGAGGCGCGGCGCCGGCGGGCCGAGGTGCACGCCGAAGCGGACTTCCACGGTGCGATGGACGGCGCGTCCAAGTTCGTGAAGGGCGACGCGATCGCCGCGATCGTGATCACGCTCGTCAACCTGATCGGCGGCCTCGCGATCGGTGTCGCGCAGTACGGCATGCCGTTCGGCGAGGCCATCAACACCTACTCGCTGCTGTCGATCGGCGACGGTCTGGTCTCCCAGATCCCGGCCCTGCTGCTGTCCACGGCGACCGGCCTCATCGTCACCCGCTCGGTCGCCGACTCCGACCTCGGCTCCGACCTGGTCGGCCAGGTGCTCGCCCGCCAGCTCCCGCTCCGGGTGGCCGGTGCCGGTGCGCTGGTGCTCTGCCTGATCCCCGGCCTCCCGAAGATCCCGTTCATCGTCGCCGGGGGCGCGATGCTGCTGCTGTCCAGCCGCGTCGACGAGAACCCCGAGGGCGCGGCCGACGTCGCGGAGGGCACGGCGGAGCTCGCCGTACCGGACTCTCCCGAGCTGCTCGCCGCCGAGATCCGCGTCGACCCGCTGGGACTCGAGCTGTCCGCCGACCTGATCGACCTCGTCGACTCCCGCTCCGGCGGCGACCTGCTCGACCGCGTCAAGGCGCTGCGCCGCAAGATCGCCGGCGAGCTCGGCATCGTCATCCCACCGGTCCGCACCCGCGACAACATGGAGCTGCCGCTCCACACCTACGCGATCACGCTGTTCGGCGCGGAGGTCGCCCGCGGTGAGGCGCCGCGCGGAACGGTGCTCGCGATCGGCGACTTCCTCGGCTCCCTCCCCGGTACGCCGACGCACGAGCCCGTCTTCGGTCTGGAGGCCAAGTGGATCCCGGCCGAGCTCCGGCACCAGGCCGAGGTCGGCGGCGCGACGGTCGTCGACCGCGCGTCCGTCGTCACCACGCACCTCGCCGAGGTCGTGCACACCCACGCCGCCCGGCTGCTCGGCCGCGAGGACGTGCGGCTGCTGGCCGACGTCGTCAAGCGCACCCACCCCGTGGTGGTGGAGGAGCTCACGCCGACGCAGCTCTCGCTGGGCGAGATCCAGGCCGTGCTCCGCGCGCTGCTGGAGGAGGCGGTGCCGATCCGCGACCTGGTGCGGATCTTCGAGGCGCTCTCGGTCCGGGCAGCGACGTCGAAGGACCTCGACGGCCTGATCGAGGCCGCCCGGGCCGCCCTCGACCCCTCGCTGGCGGCGGCGTACGTCACCGACGGCACCCTGCACGCCGTCAGCTTCGAGCCGCTCCTCGAGCAGCGGATGCTCGAGCACGTCCGGCAGACCGAGCACGGCGCGGTGCTCGCACTCGATCCGGACCTCGCCCAGCGGCTGCTCGTCAGCATCGCCCAGCTGTCGACGGCAGCGGAGAACCAGGGCCATCGTCCGGTCCTCGCCTGCGCGCCCCAGCTGCGGCCTGCGGTCCGCCGCTTCGTCGCTCCCGCCGTCCCGCGGCTGCCGGTCCTCTCCTACACCGAGCTCGGCACCGCCCGGCAGGTCCGCTCGGTCGGCATCGTCGGTGAGGCCAACGAGCCCGCCCTCGCGGTGGGTGTCGCATGAACCGCCCGCCGGGCCAGGTGCCTCCGGGACTGGTCGACGTCTGGTTGCTGCTCGCGGCCCTCGTCGTCTGCGTGCCCGCCGGCTTCCGGCTGGCCGAGGGGATGGTCAGCCTCACCGACCTGCTCACCCGCTACCTCGTCGTCGCCGTCGGCTGCGTCGCCCTGGCCGCCGCGGTCCGGTGGGTGTGGCCGATCCTGTCGGGCGAGGCACCACCCGCCCCGACGCGCGCACTCCCTGCCACGCCGGCGCCGGCCGCGTCCGCACGCGAGGAGGCGGACCCGGTCGACGACGAGCCCGCGACGACCCTGCTCACGGCGTTCGGCGACGAGTCGCTCGACCTGAGGCCGACGGAGCAGCAGCAGGTCTAGACCATCGCCCGCGGATCAGGTCGACCCGTCGCGGCACGGATCCGACTGACCTAGCCTCGCGGTACCCGAAACCGACCGACCGCCGAGGTGGTTGCGATGGCCCACGAGGACCCGCGTCCCGCGTTCCGCACGTCCCGCCGATCGGTGCTCCGCGCCTCGGCCCTCACCGTCCCCGCCGTCCTGCTCGGCAGCTCGGCACGGGGCGACGCCGCGCTCGCCGCCCCCGCCGCGGCGAGGCGGCGGCTCGCCGTCCAGGTGGCCGACCCGCACGCCACCCAGTCGGCGATCGACCTCGCCGCGCTGCTCGACAGCTGGTCGGGAGCCGGCCAGATGACTGCCGGCCAGCAGCTCAACGTCAACGGGGACGACCCCTTCGGCCCGGTCACCACCCTCGGCGGGCTCGCGACCCGGATCCGGGTGCTCGGTTGGACCACCAACGAGTGGGACTACGCCGTGCGGCACGAGTACAACGAGGACGTGCTCCCCGACCTCATCGCAAAGGCGCAGGCGAGCACGCCGACCGTGCTGGTCACCAGCTGGTACCCGCACAACCCGAGGACCGGCGCCGAGGCGCACCGGCAGCCCGGCCCGAAGGTCGTCAAGCAGGTGCTCACCAAGGGCACGCCGGAGCGCAAGGCCTTCCTCAAGGAGTTCGACACCAAGGTCGCGCCGTACCTCCTCGAGCTGCAGAGCCACGGCGTCGCGACGATCTTCCGACCGTTGATCGAGGCCAACAGCTTCTGGTTCTGGTGGGGCTGCAACAACTCCCACGGCGGCAGCAGCGAGTGGAAGAGCGGGGTCCGGAAGCTGTTCCGGCTGGTCCAGCAGCGCGCCTGGTCCAAGCACGGGATCCACAACGTGCTGTGGGGCTACTCCTTCGTGCCGGCCGACAACTACAACGCCGCGAGCCCGGTCTCGATCCTGCCCACCTTCTCCGACGGCAGCCCGGCCTATGACATCGCCGGCCTGTCCAGCTATGACTTCGAGGCCCACGCCGACGACACGGACGTCCTCGAGCTGGGTTCCTACCTCGACGTGGCCCACCACGCGCCGCGGATGGCGCTCGGGGAGGTGGGGCCGTCGAACAGCAACGGCAACTGGGACCCGCACGTGATCACGTCGACCCTCATCTCGGCCGCGTTCGCCAACGGGTGGCAGTCACCCTCCTACGGCATGTTCTGGTTCGACGACGGCGACCCCGACCCGACGAACACCGACGGATCCTGGGTCGCCGGGGTCAAGCAGCTCTCCTCGCTCACCGGCGGCACGTCGTGGCTCGCCACCTCGAACGCGGACGGGCTCATCAACGTCACCCCCTGAGCCCGCCCGGCGGCCTCAGCAGCAGCTCGCGGCCGGCTCGGCCTCGGCCATCGGGACGCCGCAGCAGGTGTCGCTGTCCGACGGCGCCGAGAAGGTCTCGCTGTCGGAGAGCACGGTGTAGATCTCCCAGCGCTCGCCGTTGGGGGCGTTCTCGACCCAGAACTTGTCCTGCTTGGCGTAGCAGCAGGTCGTCCCCCGCTCGTCGACCGACGCGAGACCGGCCTCGCCCAGCCGGGTCTGCTCCGCGTCCACCGCGTCGGTGTCGGCGACCTCGACGCCGAGGTGGTTGATGGTGCCCCCGGCACCGGTGTTCTCCACCAGGACCAGCTTGAGCGGCGGCTCGGTGATCGCGAAGTTCGCATAACCGGGCTTGCGCTTGGCCGGGGCGGTGCCGAAGAGGTTCGAGTAGAACGCGACCGACTCCTCGAGGTCGTCGACGTTCAGGGCGAGCTGCAGGCGGGACATGGTGTCTCCTTCGTTGTTGTCGTTGATATCGATGATTGTCGATGTGATGGCGGGCCCATCTTGCGGCAACACATCGACATCTATCAATATTGATCCATGTCGAAGTTTCTGGACCTGTCGCCGGTCGAGACGGTGGCCTGCTGCTCGCCGCTGGTCTCGACGCCGCTGAGCGCCGAGGCCGCCGAGCAGATCTCGCCGCTGCTGAAGGCGCTCGCCGACCCGGTGCGGCTCCGCCTGCTCTCGCTCGTCGCCGCGCACGCGGACGGCGAGGCGTGCGTGTGCGACCTCAACGAGGCGTTCGACCTGTCCCAGCCGACCATCAGCCACCACCTCAAGGTGCTGCACGAGGCCGGGCTGCTCGACCGCGCCAAGCGCGGGACCTGGGTCTACTACGCCGTACGACGAGAGGCGCTCGCCGACCTCGCCGCGCTGCTCGGCGGCAGCCGGTGAGCGACCTCGGTCGCAAGGCGGCCGCGGAGGCGGTGGGAACGGCGCTGCTCGTCGCCGCCGTCGTCGGCTCGGGCGTGATGGCGCAACGCCTCTCTCCCGGCGACGTCGGGCTCCAGCTGCTCGAGAACAGCATCGCCACCGGCGCGGTGCTGGTCGCGCTGATCCTCACCCTGCAGCCGGTCTCGGCATCGTTCAACCCGGCCGTCACCGCGGTCGAGGCGGTGCTCGGCAGGATCACCTGGACCACCGCGGGCGTGCTCGCGCTGGCTCAGGTCGCGGGAGGCGTGATCGGCACCGTCCTGGCCAACCTGATGTTCGAGCTCGACCCGGTCTCGCTGTCGGCGCACCACCGGGTCGGCAGCGGGACCGCGGTCGCCGAGGTGGTCGCGACCCTCGGCCTCGTCGTGGTCGTCTTCGGCGGCCTGCGGTCGGGCCGGACGGAGACGATCGCCTACGCCGTGGGCGGCTACATCGCCGCGGCCTACTGGTTCACCTCGTCGACGTCGTTCGCCAACCCCGCCGTGACGATCGCCCGGATGTTCTCCGACACCTTCGCGGGCATCGCCCCCGCGTCGGCGCCGGCGTTCGTGGCCCTCCAGCTGCTGGGCGCCGCCGTCGCCGTACCCCTGGTCCGGGTGCTGTTCCCCGACCAGCCGCCCGAGGAAGTGATCCGATGACCCCGACCGTGCTCTTCGTCTGCGTCCACAACGCGGGCCGCTCCCAGATGGCCGCGGGCTTCCTCCGCCACCTCGGCGGCGACAGGGTGCGGGTGCTCTCCGCCGGCTCGCTGCCGGGCGACCGGATCAACCCGGTCGCGGTGGCGGCGATGGCGGAGGTCGGCGTGGACATCGCGGGCGAGCAGCCCAAGGTGCTGACGGGCGAGGCGGTCCAGGAGTCCGACGTGGTCGTCACCATGGGCTGCGGCGACGAGTGCCGGTTCTACCCGGGGCGCCGTTACGAGGACTGGCCGCTCGACGACCCGGCCGGCCAGGGCATCGACGCCGTCCGGCCGATCCGGGACGACATCGAGGTCCGGGTGCGCGTGCTCCTCGACTCGCTCGGCATCACCGCGGCCTGAGACGCCGAGACCCGGCGCCGTCCGCCCCGGGTGGTCGGTCGGTACGCCGGGCCTCGGCGATCTGACGGTCAGACCGGGGCGCTCACCTCAGGTCGAAGCGATCCGCCTCCATGACCTTGACCCACGCCGCGACGAAGTCCTGGACGAACTTGTCGGTCGCGTCGTCGCTCGCGTAGACCTCGGCCAGCGCCCGCAGCTGCGAGTTCGCACCGAAGACGAGGTCGTTCGCCGTCGCCGTCCACTTCACCTCGCCGGTCTGCCCGTCGCGGATCTCGTAGACGTTCTCCTCCACCTCCGAGGCGTGCACCTCCGTGCCGGGGGTGAGCAGGTTGGTGAAGAAGTCGGTCGAGAGCACACCGACGCGATCGGTCAGCACGCCGTGCTTGCTGTCAGCGTTGTTGGCGCCGAGGGCCCGCAGCCCGCCGACCAGCACGGTCATCTCCGGAGCCGTGAGGCCGAGCATGTAGGCGCGCTCGAGCAGCAGCTTCTCCACCGGGAGCTTCTCGTCGGCCTCGACGTGGTTCCGGAAGCCGTCGCCGCGCGGCTCGAGCACCGCGAACGAGTCGACGTCGGTCTGCTCCTGGGTGGCGTCGGTGCGGCCCGGGTGGAAGGGCACGGTGATGTCGACACCGGCGTCCTTCGCTGCCTTCTCGACCGCGGCGCTGCCGCCGAGGACGATCAGGTCGGCCAGGGAGATGTTCTTCCCACCGGCGTTGAACTCCTGCTGGATCTCCTCGAGCCTTGCCAGCACCGTTGCGAGCTGCTCGGGCTCGTTGACCGCCCAGCTCCGCTGCGGCTCGAGCCGGATCCGGGCACCGTTGGCGCCACCGCGCTTGTCGGTGGAGCGGAAGCTCGCGGCCGCCGCCCAGGCGGTCTTGACCAGCTGCTGCACGGTCAGGCCGGAGTCGAGCAGGGTCTGCTTGAGCGCGGCCACGTCGACGTCGCTGACGAGCTCGCCCTCGACCGGCGGCACCGGGTCCTGCCAGATCTGCGGCTCGGGGACCCACGGTCCGAGGTAGCGGGAGACCGGGCCCATGTCGCGGTGCAGGAGCTTGTACCAGGCCTTGGCGAACGCCTCGGAGAACGCGTCGGGGTCCTCGAGGAAGCGGCGCGAGATCTTCTCGTAGGTCGGGTCGAACCGCAGCGCGAGGTCGCTGGTGAGCATCGTCGGCTTGCGCTTCGGCGAGTCCGGGGCCGGGCCGGGGATGATCTCCTCGGCGTCCTTGGCGACCCACTGGTTGGCGCCCGCGGGGCTCTTCGTCAGCTCCCACTCGTAGCCGAAGAGGATCTCGAAGAACCGGTTGTCCCACGTGGTCGGGGTGTCCGTCCAGGTCACCTCGAGGCCGGACGTGATGGCGTCGGCGCCCTTGCCACTGCCGTAGGAGCTCTTCCAGCCCAGGCCCATCTGCTCGAGCGGCGCGGCCTCGGGCTCGGGGCCGACGAGGTCGGCGTCGCCGGCGCCGTGGGTCTTGCCGAAGGTGTGGCCGCCGGCGATCAGCGCGACGGTCTCCTCGTCGTTCATCGCCATCCGGGCGAAGGTCTCCCGGATGTCCTTGGCGGACGCCAGCGGGTCCGGGTTGCCGTTGGGACCCTCGGGGTTGACGTAGATCAGGCCCATCTGGACCGCACCGAGCGGGTTGGCGAGGTCACGTTCGCCGCTGTAGCGCTCGTCGCCCAGCCAGGTGTCCTCCGAGCCCCAGAAGACCTCCTCGGGCTCCCAGGTGTCAGCACGGCCGAAGCCGAAGCCGAACGTCTCGAAGCCCATGTCCTCCAGCGCCACGTTGCCGGCCAGGACGAGGAGGTCGGCCCAGGAGATCTTCTGGCCGTACTTCTTCTTCACCGGCCACAGCAGGCGGCGCGCCTTGTCGAGGTTGCCGTTGTCCGGCCAGGAGTTGAGCGGCGCGAAGCGCTGCTGGCCCTCGCCGGCGCCACCGCGGCCGTCGTGGATCCGGTAGGTGCCGGCCGCGTGCCAGCTGAGCCGGATCATCAGGCCGCCGTAGTGACCGAAGTCGGCCGGCCACCAGTCCTGCGACGTGCGCAGGACCTGCGCGACGTCGGCCTTGAGCGCGTCGACGTCGAGCTTCTCGAACTCCTCGGCGTAGTCGAAGTCCGCCGGAAGCGGACTGCCCTCCGGGGAGTGGGCGTGCAGCACCGAGAGGTCGAGCTGGTTGGGCCACCAGTCCGAGTTCGACCGGGGCCGCCCGTCCGTCTTGGGCGTGGGCGAGTCGAGGGCCGGGTTCTCGCTCTCGCTGCCGTTCCCCGTCGCACCGTCGTGCGCGACCGGGCAGCCCTCCGCTGCCTTGCGCTCGACGCCCTGGGGGCTCTGGTCGGAGTTCGTCATGTCAACCTTTCGGTCCGGTATCTCAGGAACTTTCGGAACACTCGGGGCACAGCCCCCAGTAGACGACCTCGGCCTCGTCGATCACGAAGCCGTGGTGCTCGGACGCCGTGAGGCACGGCCGGTGGCCGACCGCGCAGTCGACGTCCGCGATGGCGCCGCACACGCGGCACACGACGTGGTGGTGGTTGTCGCCGACCCGCGCCTCGTAGCGCGCGACCGATCCGGCGGGCTGGATGCGGCGCACCAGCCCGGCCGTGGTCAGGGCCCGGAGGACGTCGTACACCGCCTGGTGCGAGACGTCTGCCAGCCCTCGACGCACGGCGTCGATGACCGACTCGGTGTCGGCGTGCGGGTGCTCGTGCACGACCTCGAGCACGGCGAGCCGCGGGCGCGTGACCCGCAGGTCCGCCTCCCTCAGCATCAGCTCGTAGTCGGGTCCGGAGGGCACCTGCCCACCATGGCGCGTTTTCTTGAACTAGTCAAGAGAACTCCCCGGGGACCGCCGGTCATGAACCGCCGGGGATCGAGGCGCAGTCGTTGGTCGGGGCCACGCCGGCGAACCGGTCGGCGAGGAAGCGCAGCGCACCCGGTGCGCCGCTGCCCGCCTCGCTCAGGTGCTCGCCGAGCAGGTCCTCGACGTTCTGCACCACCACACCCTGGCTGCAGAACCTCCGCATCACCGCACGGGCCGGCCCGATGGGAGCGAGCTCGTCGAGCTTGGCGTGGTAGTGGTAGATCGGAACCTGCGGGATCCGGTCGACGTACAGCGGGCTGTTCTCGCGCAGCATCGCCGCCACGGGTGCCCGGTCGAGCGCCCCGGGCGTCGCCTCGATCTGCTGGATCCTGAGGAACGGGTAGCGGAGCACCGCGTTGTGGATGCAGTCGCCCGCCGTCGCGAGCACCTTCCGCCGGCCGGACGCGTTGAGGTACTGCATCAGGTCGAGGTCGGGGTAGCCGCGCAGGAACCCGTTGATGCCCATCGGGATCGCGCCCCCGAAGGCGCTGCCGCTGAAGGCCTCGATGCTGGCCCGGATGTCGGCCACCACGCCGCCGAGGGCGAGCGCCGTGAGCGGGACGTCCGGTGCGTACGTCGGCTGGTACTGCGCGGCGTCCAGGCTCGCGAGCGCCCCACCCGAGTAGCCCCACACGCCGACCGGGGCGTCGGGCGCGACGCCGGCGGGAGCGAAGCTGCGCGCGGCCCGGATGCCGTCGAGCACACCCTTGGCCTCGACGGCGGCGACGAGGAACTCCGAGTCCGGGCCCTCGTAGTCGGGGACCGACACCGCCCAGCCACGGCCGAGCGCGAGCGCGATCAGCGACAGCTCGGGGTAGGAGTTGCTGGCCGCGGCAACCGGGCCGGCGTTGAACGCGTAGGACGGCGCGCACTTGCCGGCGACGCCGTCCTCGGCGGTCTGGTAGGACACCAACGGTCGCGGGCCCGGCCCCGGCCAGGGCTTGTTCGGCACGAGGAGGGTGGTCACCGTCGCGGTCGGCGCGCCGGCGCGGTCCTCGGTCCGGTACTTCAGCTGCCACCCCTGCGCGGGGAGCGGGATGTCGAACGCCTTCGGGGCGATGGTGCGCGACGCGACGACCTGACCGTCCGCGTAGGAGGCGATGTCCGAGGGCACGACGTAGAACGGGTCGTGCTCGGGCACCGGCGTGCGGACGGCCGCGACCGACGCGGTGCCGGGCAGCAGGGCGAGGCAGGCGAGCAGGGCGATGGCGGGAGCGAGTCGTCTCACGGGCGGGTCCTCGGAGTGGCGGTGAGCAGGGTGACGGCGAGCTCGCCGAGCTGCCGTTCGAGCAGGGTGACGGCCGGGCGTTCCGTGCGGAGCATCCAGTCGAGGGCGACCGCGGTCGCGCTGCCGATGAGCGAGAGTGCGGCGAAGCGCCAGTCGCGGTCGGCGGCCTCGCCGCGGACGACCGCCGCCTCTCCCTCGGCCACGATCAGCTCGATGAGCTTCTCGCGGTTGCGCAGCCGGGTCGACTCGATCCGCGTGCTCAGGCCGACGACCTCGACGAACACGATCCGAGCGGCCCGCAGGTCGTCGAAGAGCGGGACCAGGTAGGCGAGCAGGGCAGCGGGCACCCGCTCGGCGAGCGGCTCCCCCTCGGTCGCCGCGAGCGACGCGACCACCTTGGCGCCCGAGCGAACGAGCAGCTCGTCGTAGAGGTCGGCGAACGCGGCCTCCTTGCCGTCGTAGAGCTGGTAGAAGCTGCGGCTCGAGACGT
Organism: Nocardioides panacisoli; assembly: GCF_039537325.1. Lineage (GTDB taxonomy): Bacteria > Actinomycetota > Actinomycetes > Propionibacteriales > Nocardioidaceae > Nocardioides > Nocardioides panacisoli. The sequence continues at coordinate 63,371 of NZ_BAABAH010000001.1, read as the reverse complement.
TCGCGCGCGCACAGAGCCGCTCGACCGTGAGGGCCGCGTAACCCTGGGTCCCGACGATGTCGTGCGCGGCCGCGAGCAGCCGGGCCCGTCGGTCGGCCTCGCGCTCACCGGCGGACCGGCCGCCGTACACGCGGCCGGCGGACGTCGCCTCGGCTGCTCGCATGGCTGCACGCTAGGGACCGCGACCCCGATCGGACAAGGCACCTTTTCAGATGGCTGCCACCGTGCCCGAAGGCCTGCGGCTGCGGGCCCAACTGCTCTGCCGGGCGCCGCGGGCACGCCGTACATCTGGACCATGAGGCGACTGCAGACCCGGACGGCGTCCGTCCAGGGCGCGTCGGTCCGTTACGTCACCGGCGGCGAGGGGGCGCCGGTCGTCTTCCTGCACGGGTGGGCGCTCTCGCACCGGTCCTACCGCGCGGCGCTGAGCCGGCTCGCGGAGACCGGCGCCGAGGTTTACGCACCGCCGCTGCCGGGGTTCGGCGGTACGCCGCCGCTGAAGCCGACGGCCAGGAGCCTGGCCGGCTACGGTCGGTGGGTCGCGGACTTCGTCCGTGCGGCGGGGATCACCGAGCCGGTGACCCTCATCGGTCACTCGTTCGGCGGCGGCGTCGCGCTGCAGACCGCACACGACCATCCCGAGCTCGTGGACCGCCTGGTGCTGGTCAACTCGGTCGGCGGCTCGGAGTGGAAGGCCGGCCGGGAGCTCCGCGACCGCCCGCTGTGGGACTGGGGCCTGCACCTCTCGACGGACGTGCTGTCGCCGCGCACGATGACCCGGGTGCTCCCGGTCGTGCTCGAGGACCTGGTCGGCAACGCGCTGCGGAACCCCGGGGCGCTGTGGCACGTCGGGCGGCTGGCCCAGGAGGCGAACCTCGCCGCGGAGCTCGAGGTCGTGCGGCGGCGCCGGCTGCCCGTGTTCATCCTGTGGGGAAAGGGGGACCGGGTCATCCCGCTCGCCTCGGTCCGGGCGCTCGCCGGTGGCGCCGAGGTGCACACCGTGCCGGGCGACCACAATTGGCTGATCGCCGACCCCGAGCGGTTCGTCGAGGTGATGACGAACGTGACCGGCTCCGGCCTGGCGGACGGCCCGGCCGCCTGAGCGCCGGCGGCTACTTCCGGCCGTGGAGGAGCCCGATGATCTGGTTCAGCCGCTCCTCGGCCTGCTTCGTGCGCTGCAGCGTCATCAGCTTCAGCGGCGGCGCGAACTTCTGCCGCACCACGGCGTGCGGCGTGCAGAACTCGCGCAGCCCGTCCTCACCGTGGATCCGGCCGAACCCGGAGTCGCCGACGCCGCCGAACGGGACCGACGGCACCACCGCGAACGTGAAGACGGAGTTGACCGCGACCATGCCGGAGCGGATCCGGTCGGCGATCTCGCGGCCCCTGCGCTTGCTGAACACCGAGGCGGCCAGGTGGTAGCGCGAGGCGTTGGTGAGCGCGAGCGCCTCGTCCATGTCGGCGACCTTGCGCAGCACCAGGGTCGGCCCGAAGGTCTCCTCGGTGACGGCGCTCGCGTCCTCGGGCACGTCGACGAGCAGCGTCGGCTGCACGACCTGCCCCTCGGTGGGGCCGCCGCCGGCGATCACCCGGGCGCCGCGGGCGACCGCCTCCTCGACGTGACGGGTGATGATGTCGACCTGCGACGGCATCGTGATCGGCCCGACGGGCGCGCCCGCGTCGCCGCCGGCCCGCACGCTCGAGACCTGGTCGGACAGCAGGCGGGTGAACTCGTCGTAGACCTTGCTGTGCACGTAGACGCGCTCGACGCCGACGCAGGACTGGCCGGCGTTGGCGATGCCACCCCAGGCCGCGGCCTCGGCGGCCGCGGCGAGGTCGGCGTCCTCGTCGACGAGAAGTGCGTCCTTGCCGCCGCACTCGGCCACGATCGGGGTGAGCGTCTCGGCGCAGGTCGCCATCACCCGCTTGGCCGTGGCGGTCGAGCCGGTGAACGCGACCTTGTCCACGCCGGAGCGGCACAGCGCCGCGCCCGTCGAGCCGTCGCCGGTCACGAGCTGGAAGACCGGGTGCTCCGGCACGACCTGCTTGAAGCTGTCGACCAACCAGGCGCCGACGCCGGGGGTGAACTCGCTCGGCTTGAACACGACCGCGTTGCCGGCCGCCAGGGCGTAGACGATCGACCCCATCGGCGTGAAGACCGGGTAGTTCCACGGGCCGATGACCCCGATGACGCCGAGCGGCCGGTACTCCACGGTCGCGCCGAGGTGCGCGTTGACCATCCCGACCGGCGACCGGCGCTTCCCGAGGACCTTGCCGGCGTTCTTGCCCGCCCACGCGATGTGGTCGAGCACCAGCGCCACCTCGAGCGCGGCGTCGCTGTGCGGCTTGCCCATCTCCTCGTGGATGACGCCGGCGAGCTGGTTGATCCGGCGTGCGATGACGCCCCGGAAGGCGTCGAGCCGCTTGCGCCGCTCGGCGTACCCGATCCCCTGCCACCACTCGGCGGCGATCCGCGCCTGCTCCACCGCGGCGCCGACCTCGTCGGGACCGTGGATCGGGTAGGTGCCGACGACGTCCTGCGTGGCGGGGTTGCGGACCTCGAGGACCGGCGTGGTCCCGGCATCGGTCGGGTGCGTGGTGGTCATCGTGCCGCCTCCTTGGTGGTGCCTGGTGCCCGCTGCTCGGTGCGGGGGCCGGCGAGGGTGCGACCGCGAAGCAGGTCGGCCGCCTTCTCCCCGATCATGATGGAAGGAGCATTGGTGTTGCCACGGGTGATCTTCGGCATCACCGACGCGTCGGCGACCCGGAGGCCCTCGACGCCGCGCACCCGCAGCTCGGGGTCGACCACCGCGGCGTCGTGCGTGCCCATCGCGCACGTGCCGACCGGGTGGTACAGCGTCTGGGACCACCGGGCGATCGTGTCGTCCAGCGCGGCCTCGTCGTCGCTGCGGCGGAGGTACGGCGCGGTCAGCAGGTCGGCGAGCGGTCCGGTCGACGCGATCTCCGCCGCCGTGCGGCAGCCCGCACGCACCGCGTCGAGGTCGACCTGCTCCGCGAAGTACGCCGGGTCGAGCTCGGGCTTCCAGCGCGGGTCGGACCCGCGCAGCCGGAGCCGGCCGCGGCTCGCGACGTCGACGAGGACGACGCCGGTGGTGAACGTCGGTCCGTCCGGCTCGTTGAGGCCGTTGTCGTAGAAGCCGGTGGGCGCGCAGATGAACTGGATGTCGGGGCCCTCGAGACCGGCCCGGGTCGCCACGAACCCGCCCGTCTCGCCGACGTTGGAGGACAGCGGTCCGCGGCCCGTCGCCTGCCACTGCACCAGCCGCATCGGCGTCACGTGGTGGACGCCGAGGTCCTTCGCGGTCGTCCGCCACAGCAGGGGGGTCACCGGGTGGTCGTGCAGGTTCTCCCCGACGCCCGGGAGGTCGACGGCGACGTCGATGCCGTGCTCGGCGAGGTGGTCGGCCGGGCCGATGCCCGACAGCATCAGCAGCTGCGGGGAGTTGATCGCCCCTCCGGACAGGACCACCTCGGCGTCGGCCCACGCGTGCTCGAGCCGCCCCTCGGCCAGGTAGGTCACGCCGACCGCGCGACCGCCCTCGAGCAGCACCTTGGTGGTCAGCGCGTCGGTGCGCACCGTGAGGTTCGGCCGGGCCTGGGCCCGCTCGTCGAGGAAGGCCGAGGCCGTCGACCAGCGGCGGCCGTTGTGGCAGGTGACCTGGTAGACGCCGGCGCCGTCCTGGGTCTCTCCGTTGAAGTCGTCGTTGGCCGCGAGCCCGTGCGCGACGGCGGAGTCGACCCAGGCGTGCGGGGTCTCGTAGCGGTAGCGGCGGTCCTCGACGTGCAGCGGTCCGCCGGTCGCGTGGTAGCCGTTCGTCCCACGGCTGTTGTCCTCCGAGCGGAGGAAGTAGGGAAGCACCTCGTCGTAGGACCAGCCCACCGCGCCGAAGTCGCGCTTCCAGCCGTCGAAGTCGGCGCGCGCACCGCGGACGTACATCATGGCGTTCATCGACGAGCAGCCGCCGAGCGCCTTCATCCGCGGCCAGTAGGCGCGCCGGCCGCCGAGGCTGGACTGCGGGGTGGTCTCGAAGTTCCAGTCCCACCTGGTCTTGAAGAGGCTCGCGAACGCGGCCGGCATCGAGACCTCCAGCGCATCCGCCGGCGGTCCCGCCTCCAGCAGCAGGACCGAGACGGTCGGGTCCTCGGTCAGCCTGCTCGCGACGGCCGCGCCCGCGCTGCCGGCGCCGACGACGACGTAGTCGAAGGACTCACGTGTGCTCATTGACCGAGTCCAGCACAACGGTCTTCCGGGGGCCAGGGTGCTTCTGCCAGAATCGCGCACCACCGACTGGACTTCTGCACAAACGGAGGCGGGGCCGTGGCCGGAAGTGGTGAGCGGGACCTCGCCGCGTGGATCCACCAGTACGCCGTCGACGCGGCGCGTGACGAGAACGTCGACGTGTTCGTCGCCCGCGTGGACGCAGCGATCCTCGCCGAGATCCCGGTCCTGGCCGAGGACCCGGTGCTCGTCGCCGACCTGCACGCGAGCACGCGAGCGCAGTACCAGGTGTTCCTGAGCCTGCTGGAGCGGAAGAAGCAGGAGCTGCTGCTGCCGCCCCAGGCCGTCGACCTCGTGCTCTCGATCGCCCGGCGCCAGCTCGATCTCGCGGTGGTGCTGAAGGTCTACCGCGTGGCGCTCGGGGCGGTGTGGGAGTACTTCACCGAGGTGGCGGCCGAGGTGCCCGAGGACGGGCCGGACCGCGCCGACGTCCTGATCTACCTCTGGGACCACGGCGGCACCTGGATCAACGAGGCGGTCGAGCAGCTGATCGGCGTCTTCTCCGCCGAGCGCGAGGCGACCATGCAGGGTGCGCTCGCGCGCCGTACCGAGACCGTGCACGCCCTGCTCCGCGGCGAGCAGATGCCCCTCGACGAGGCCACGCGCGTGCTCGGCCATCCGCTCCGCGCGCTGCAGACCGCCGTCGTGCTCTGGGTGGAGGGCGCGCCCGGCGCCGGCGCGCTCGAGGCGCTGGCCGAGGTCGCACACTCCTTCGGGACGGCGCTCGCCGCCGGACTGCTGACCGTCCCCGCAGGCAGCGGCGAGCTGTGGTGCTGGCTCGCGACCTCCGAACCACCTGACCCCGCGGCGCTCGAGACGGCACTCGCCGCGGTCCAGGCGGCGGAGGTGCGCGCGGCCGTCGGCACCACTGCGGCAGGGGTCACCGGCTTCCGGGACAGCCACCGCGAGGCGGTCGACGCGCAGCGGTACGCTGCGTCGGTGGCAGCCCGGCGGCCGCTGACGTCGTACGTCGACGTGGAGCTGGCGTGCCTGGTCTCCGGGCACGAGGCCGGCGCGCGGGCGCTCATCCGGCGTGAGCTCGGGGGACTCGCCGGCGCCGGGTCCGCACTGGACCGGGTGCGCGAGACCGTGGCGACCTACCTGGCCTCCGGCGGGAACGTCGAGCACACCGCAGAGACGCTGCACGTCCACAAGAACACGGTGCGCTACCGGCTCTCCCAGGCCGAGGAGCTGATCGGCCGCCCGCTGGCCGAGCGGCGCACCGAGCTCGGCGTGGCGTTGGCGTGCCTGGAGCGGTACCCCGTTGTTCCTCCGTCCAAATGAGATCGACAGATTCGTCCCCGCGGACGTGGGATCGACGCCGGGCCGTTGACATCGTTCCGGCCCATGGACGCGATGCTCACCACCCTCGGCCCGCTGCTGGCCTTCATGCTGCTCCCGGTCTGGATCCCGGTGCTCACCGTCGCCGGCGGCGCCGTCGCCGACAGGGTCAGCCGATCTCGCTGACCTCCAGGACCTCGTGGCGAGGGACCGGGTTGTCCCGGTGCGCCTTGCAGGTCAGCCGGGCGGTCGCCGCACGGTCGGTGACCGTGCGCACGGCGACCGCATAGCTCGCCTCCGCCGCGCGCCAGCGCGACACGAGGACGTCGCCGTCACGCCGCGTGCCGAGCAGCTCGAGGTCGGCGACGCCGAGCGCGTCGAGATCACGCCGGAGCCGGATCTCCGCAGCCTGTGCAGCCATGGGGTACGACGACCGGCCGCGCAGGTGGTCGAGGTCGAGCCGGCCCGCGAGGTGAGCGTCCGCGACGCCGCGGGCCGCCACGGGATCGAGGCGGCCGTAGTAGAGGCCTTCCGGCAGCACCACCATGTTGGCCGCGAACCGGTCGCCGCCGACGTGCGAGACCTCCCAGGTCTGCTCGGGGTGCGACTCGTAGAGCGCCATCGCCACCGGCCTGCCGAACTCGGCGCAGCAGGCGTCGTGACGGCCGTTGGTGCACACGCCGAAGAGCGCCCCGTCGTGGGGCTGCAGCCCGGTCGTGCCGCCGGACCGGAAGCCGGCGAGGTCCAGGTCGAGCACCTCGCGCAGGTCGCCGACGGTGCCGTGCTCGACACGCGGCCGGGCCGGGTCGGCGTAGGCCGCGAACACGTTGAGCCGCTCGGGGTCGCGGGCCGCGCGCGCCCGCCGGGCCAGCAGCACCTTGGCGCGGTGGTCCTTCGCCACCTGCTTCAGCCGCGGGCCGAGCCCGTCGGGCAGTCGTGCGTCGAGCAGCGCGTCGCTGCCCCACGGACCGGAGTGCTCCAGCAGCAGCCAGGTGCGGACGTGGGTGGCGGAGCCGGCGACCGGCTCGGTGCGCTCGAGGCTCGCGACGGCACAGCGGTACCGCTCGGTCGGTGTCGGCACCGGCTCAGGCCTCGACCGCGAGCAGGCCCTCGCGCACGAGGCGGCGGCAGAGGACCAGCCTGCCGGCGGGGTCGAGGTGCTCGGCGAGGTCGGAGGGGGTCAGGGAGCCGCGGACGCGGACCTCCTCGAGCGCGGGCCGGACCCGTCCGGGAACGGTCAGCTCGCGGTCGCCGAGGAGCACGACGACCTGGTCGCCGCGGTCCAGCAGCACGAACGGGTGGCCCGGCCGGCGAGACAGGCGGGTGTCCTCGGCGATGCTCGCGACCGCCAGCGCGTCGGCGAGGCCACCGGCGACCCGGGTCGGGCGGGACGAGAGGAACCGGCGGATCTCGGTCTCGGCAGCGGCGGCCGGGTCGATCCGGCGTACGTCGTCCGCGAGCGCGGCCAACTGGTCGGCCAGGCCGTCGACCAGCTCGGCCGGGTCGTCGAGGTAGCCCGCGGGCAGGTGACGGTCGGGGACCTGCTCGAGGAGCTGCTCGACGCTGCGCCGGACCAGGCCCCGCCAGGTCAGCTGGTTGATGCCGATGGTGACGTGCAGCGAGACGGTGTCCTCGGTGCGCGCGGCGTGGGGCGTGCCGGCGGGGAGGTAGAGGGAGCAGCCCGGCTCGAGCAGGATCTCCTCCGGGCCGTCGGTGCCGTGGACCTCCCAGCGCTTCGAGCCGGCGGTCTGGAAGACGAACACGTCGTGGCTGTCGGTGTGCACGGCGAACCCCTGGGCGCCCGGGGGCGTCAGGTAGGCGTTCGCCTGCACGGGATGGCCGAGCTCGAGCTCGAGGTCGGCGACCAGGTCCGTCAGCGGCGGGTGGTAGCGGTGCAGACCCTGGAGCACGACGGTCGCGCCGGCCTCGAACAGGGCGAGCGTGCGGCGCGGGTCGACCAGCCCGGTCAGCGGCTTGCCGGCGAGCGTCGCGCCCTTGCGCGTGTAGGACGACTCCGGCAGCACGCTGCCGTCCTTGGCCAGCCGGACCGCGGGTGTGCGGATCGCGGAGCCGGTGATCAGGTGGTCGGCGTCGGCGAGCGAGAGCAGCCCGACCAGCCGGTCCGGGTCGGTGCGGTGCAGGTGCGTGCGGGACGCCCAGACCTTCGTGAGGAAGGTCTGGGCGTCACCGCTGAGCAGGTCGAGAGCGCTCACTCAGGACGCGTCACCGTCGGTGCTGTCGGTGCTGTCCCCGTCGGTACCGTCGGCGTCCCCGCCGTCGGTCCCGTCGGCGTCCCCGCCGTCGGTGCCGTCGCTGTCACCGGCGTCGCCGTCGGTGCCGTCGCCGTCCGTGCCGTCGCCGTCGTTCGCGTCACCGTCGGTGCCGTCGGCGTCGCCGCCGTCGGTCCCGTCGGCGTCCCCGCCGACTCCAGGTGCCGGGTCGCCCGCGGGCGTGGTGGTCATGTCGTCGTCGCTGAGCGACTCTTCGGTCATGTCTCCTCCTGGACTGATGGGTGTGCCGGCCAGTCTGCTGTGACGCGCACCGGCCGACAAGGTCGGTGCTGACCGACCGATCCTTCCAGTACCCCGAACCGCGTACGCGACCCGGCGTCTGCCCGATCCCCCCTCGGGGTACCGGGACTCCTGCGCGAGCGGTCTTGCGCCTGTCGGTCGGCAACCCGGTAGCCGGCAGCAGAACGGCGAAGGGCGACAACGATGTCAAACGGAGTAGAGACAGGTCAGATCACGACCGACATCCCGGCACGGCTCGACCGGCTCCACTGGAGCAGGTGGCACTGGCTGGTGGTGATCGGCCTCGGAACGGTGTGGATCCTCGACGGGCTCGAGGTGACGATCGTCGGATCGATGTCGGATGCGCTCAAGGACGCCAAGACCGGGCTCGGCATGAGCAGCTTCGACGTCGGCCTCGCGGGTGCGGTGTACGTCGCCGGCGCGTGCCTCGGTGCGCTGTTCTTCGGACAGCTGACCGACCGCTTCGGCCGGAAGAAGCTCTTCCTCGTCACGCTCGGCGTCTACACGGTGGCCACGGTGATGACGGCATTCTCGATGTCGCCGCTGTGGTACTTCGCTGCCCGGTTCTTCACCGGCGCCGGTATCGGCGGTGAGTACGCCGCGATCAACTCCGCCATCGACGAGCTGATCCCGGCCCGCTACCGCGGCCGGATCGATGTCGCGATCAACGGCAGCTTCTGGGTCGGCGCCGCCGGTGGTGCGCTGCTGACCATCCCGCTGCTCGACCCGAACACCGTCGACCAGGCGTGGGGCTGGCGGCTCGCGTTCGGCCTGGGCGCGATCCTCGCCGTCGGCATCCTGATCGTCCGTCGCAACGTCCCGGAGAGCCCGCGCTGGCTGTTCATCCACGGCCGCGACGAGGAGGGCGACCGGATCGTCAAGGACATCGAGACCCGCGTGGCGCGCGAGAACAACGAGGAGCTGGCCGACGTCCACGAGACGATCACGATCCGCCAGCGCAAGACGATCCCGCTGCCGCTGATCGCGAAGACCGTGTTCACGATGTACCCGCGGCGGACGATCCTGTGCTTCTCGCTGTTCGTCGGCCAGGCGTTCCTCTACAACGCCTTCTTCTTCACCTACGGCGACACGCTCACGTCCTTCCTGGGCGTGACGCAGACCGGCTACTACATCGCGGTCTTCGCAGTCAGCAACTTCGTCGGCGCCCTTGCTCTCGGGCCGCTCTTCGACCGGATCGGGCGGGTCAAGATGCTGACGGCGACGTACGTCGTCTCCGGTCTGCTGCTCGGCTACACCGGGCTGACCCTCGACAGCTACAGCGCTGCGACGCTCACCCTGATGGGCTGCATCATCTTCTTCGTCGCGTCGGCGGGCGCGAGCGCGGCGTACCTGACCGCCAGCGAGGTCTTCCCGATGGAGACCCGCGCACTGTGCATCGCGTTCTTCTACGCGATCGGCACGGCCGCGGGCGGCATCGCCGGACCGCTGCTGTTCGGCAAGCTGATCGACAGCGCGGTCAGCGGCGGCCAGGGCATCTCGGCGATCGCGATCGGCTACTACATCGGGGCTGTGCTGATGGTGGCCGGCGGCATCGTGGCCGCGTTCCTCGGCGTCAAGGCCGAGAACCGGTCGCTGGAGGACATCGCCGAGCCGCTCACGGCACAGTCCAGCAGCCAGGGCAGCCACCGCGCTCAGCCGGCGTCAGACCACGCGTCGAACGCTCACTGACCACCTGACTCGGCGAGGGCGGCGAGGCGGTCGACCGAGGCCGCGAGCTTGTCGCTCGTCGTCGCCCTCGCCCGGGCCAGGCGGTTCTCGTCCTCGAGGTCGGTCCAGTCATAGGTGTGGGTCACCCGGGTGTGGCCGTCGTCGATCGGCTCGAGCTCCCACCGCCACAGGTGTCCCGGCGGGGGCTTGCCCTCCTCCGACGGCTTCCAGGCGATCACCCTGGCCTCCTGGAACTCGACGACGTGGTTCTCCCGGACCCGGCCGCTGGTGTTGTGCATCAGGAACGTGTCGCCCACGCCGTTCACCCGCTGGTCGTCGTCGGCCCGTGACAGGTTGTCGTTGCCGTCCCACTCGGGCTGGCGGGCGGGGTCGGCGATGAGGTCGAAGATCGCCAGGGCCGGGGCAGCGATCTCACGCGAGGAGCTGACGATGCGGTCGGACATGGCGCCATCTCAGCACTCACGTGGTGGCGGCGGCCACAGGCTGAGCTGCAGCATCAGCGCGAACCGCTGGCCGGGATCGGCCAGATCCACCGCCCCGACCTCCCGGACGCGGCGCAACCGGTAGCGGAACGTGTTGGGGTGGACGTACTGCGACTCCGCGGCCCGCACCACGTCCCCGAACGCCTGCAGCCACGCCGTCAGGGTGGCGACCAGGTCGCCGTGGTGGCGAGCGTCGTAGTCGACCAGCCGCGCGAGCGCCCCCGTCGCCTGCTCGCCCCGGGCGAGGGTGAGGTCCCGCAGCTCCATCAGCAGGGACTCGGCCTGGACATCCGCGAGCCCGGCCACGGGCGTCGCGCCGGCCCGCTCGCGGAGCACGCGCAGGACGCGATCGGTCGTGGCGCGGGCCTGCACGATCTCGGCCAGGCTCGTGGAGACCGGCCCGATCGCGACCACCGGTCGCAGCCGTCCGCTCAACCGACCGACGAAGTCGGTGGCGATGCGGGCGGCCCTGGCCTCGGCGTCGGCGCCGGGCTCCAACGCGAGCAGGCCGTAGACGACGCCGCCGACGAGCGCCGACGCGGACCGCGGGACGACGGCGCCGAGGTGCATCGCGAAGGCGTCGCCGAGCCGTTCCCGCTCGTGGGTGGACGACGGCCCCGACGGCTCGTCGGCGCCCGGGTCCGTGTCGGCGAGCGTGAAGGCCACGACCAGCAGCGGAACGTCCGCGAGACCGAGCCGCTCGAGCGCCTCCCGGGCACCGGCACCGCCGGCGAGGACGGCGTCGACGAGGTCGGTGCGCACCCGTCGCTGGACGTCGGCGCCGGCCCGCACCCGCAACAGGTGCAGGGCGACCAGCTTCGCCGCGTCGCGGAGCGCCTCGGAGCGCTCCTCGCTCAGCGGACCGGGCACGGCGGCCCAGATCGAGCCGAGGATCTCGTCCCCCGCGCGTACGCCGACCGCCACCCGCGGCATCGTGAAGGCATCGTTGCCGTCCGGCACCGGCTCGATGTAGACCGGACGGTCGGACCGGTGCAGCTCGCGGAACACCCCGCGGTCGCTGAGGATCCGCGCGTACTTCTCGGGCACCTGACGACCGAGGATGGTCTCCACCCGTGAAGGGTCGGCCTCGTCCTGGCGCCCGGAGAACGCGAGCACCCGCGAGCTGTTGTCCTCGATCGTGATCGGCGCGTCCAGCAACGACCCGATGGCGTTCGCGACGGCGAACAGGTCGCCCGACGGCAGCCCGCCGAGGGACTCCGCAGGAGCCCCGCCGACATCGCCCTCGGCGAGGACCGAGCGCAGCATCGCCGCGAGGTGGGCCCAGGGGGCGCCGCGGCTCAGCCCGAGGAGGGCGACGCGGGCGGCGTCGGCGGCCGCCCGGACCTCCGGGGTCGCCGGCACCGGCGCCCGCAGCACCAGGCCGACGGCGCGGTGCCGACCGAGCTCGGCGAGCAACGAGACGACGGCGGCCGGGTCGTCGACCCCGACGCCGAGGACGAGGGCGTTCGCCGGCAGGACCGGCTCGTCCATCGGGTCGTGGATCACGACCCCGCCGATGTCGTCGTCCCGGGTCGCGTCGCCGTGGACCAGGTCCAGGAGCGTCGCACCCAGGTCGTCCAGCACTCGCGCCAGGCTGGCGCGGGGCCGAGCAGCCTGGCTCATCGCACTCATCGCACTCATCGCGAGCGGCACCCTTCGACGGTAGGCGCGGGGACGTCAGCCTACGTCGTAGGAGCCGACCAAGCCACGGGCCAGATCTTGTCGCGGCGGACAGGTCTCAGGCCGCCACCCACTCCGTGCTCGTCGTGACGGCGGCCAGCCGGTCGGGCAGCGGCTCGACGCCGAGACCCGGGCCGTCGGGCACCGCGAGGTGGCCGTCGTCGAGCACGAACGGCTCGGTGACGTCCTCCAGGTAGTAGCGGCCCGACGCCGAGGTGTCACCGGGCAGCGTGAAGCCCGGAAGCGCCGCCAGTGCGACGTTGGCCGCCCGGCCGAGGCCGGTCTCGAGCATGCCGCCGCACCACACCGGTACGCCGTTCGCGGCGCACACGTCGTGGATCCGCCGCGCCTCGAGATAGCCGCCGACCCGGCCGGCCTTGATGTTCACGACGCTGCAGGCGCCCAGCCGGATCGCCGCGGCCGCCGCCTGGGCGGAGGTGATCGACTCGTCGAGGCAGATCGGGGTGCTCACCAGCCGGGCGAGCTCCGCGTGCCCGAGGACGTCCTCCTCCTCCAGCGGCTGCTCCATCAGCAGCAGGTCGAACGGGTCGAGCCGGGCCAGGTGGCGCGCGTCGGCGAGCGTGTAGGCGGTGTTGGCGTCGACCTGCAGCAGCACCGCGTCGCCGAACCGCTCGCGGACCGCACGGACCGGCTCGACGTCCCAGCCGGGCTCGATCTTGAGCTTGATCCGCACGTAGCCCTCGTCGAGGTAGCCGGCCACCGCGTCGAGCAGGGCCGGCACGCTGTCCATGATCCCCACCGAGACGCCGCACGGCACCCGGTCGTGGACGGCGCCGAGCTCGCGCGCGAAGGTCCGGCCCTGCGTCCGCAGCTCGGCGTCGAGGACCGCCATCTCCAGCGCCCCCTTCGCCATCCGGTGCCCCTTGATCGGAGCGAGTGCCGGCGCCACCCGCGCGGCATCGAGCGGACCGGCCGCGGCGAGCGTCGGGACGAGGAACCGCCGCAGCACGTCGACCGCGCCGGCGACGTACTCCGAGGAGTAGAGCGGGTCGGCCATGGTGACGCACTCGCCCCAGCCCTCGGCCTGGTCGGTGACGACCCGGAGCAGGAGCAGGTCTCTCGTGGTCTGCGTCCCGAACGACGTGCGGAACGGCGCGACCAGCGGCATCGACACCTGCCGGAGCTCGACTCCCTGGAGCTTCATCGGTTCCTCCTGACGACGTAGAAGCCGGCTCGGTCGAAGCCGGTGATCTCGCCGCCGGCGGCGACGAGCGCGGTGAGCGCGTCCCGGACGGCGGTCCGCCACTGCTGGGCGAGCCGGGGATCGCTCAACCGCAGCGCCGCGATGTCGCTCGGCACCGACACCAGCGAGACCGCGCCGTCGAGCGGACCGCGGACCGGCGATCCGTCGTCGCCGACGCCGAGGGAGACGACGGCCGGGGCACCGGAGGTCGGGCGCGGCGCTGACCCCTCGCAGGCCCGGACGACCGCCGGGTCCCGCAGCCGCCAGCGGACGAGCAGCCGGTCGGAGTCGTCGCCGTCGTTGAAGGCGTCGGCCATCGGGCCGTAGAAGTTGGGGAGGTACTCGACGGCGAGCGCACCCAGCTTGGTCAGGTTGAAGTAGGCGTTGCGGCTCACGAGCGGGTCGAAGGTCCAGACGATGTCGGCGACGCCCCGCTTCAGGGCCCAGGCACGCTGGTGCAGCTTGAGGGCGAACCCGACGTGCCGTCCGGCCGTTCCGGGCACCACCCCGGCGATGTGGCTGTGCAGCGCGTCGTCGGCCGGCGCGTGGAAGAAGCCGACGCAGCCGCCCACGAGGCTCTCGCCGTCGAACGCGCCGCCCACGTAGTTGCCCGCCTTGCCGAACGCCCGGAGCAGCTCGAGGCTCACCGGTGGGTTGCCGGTGCGGCCCCACACGGTGGCGAAGAGCTCGACCACCAGCTGCAGCTCGGCGAGGGTGGCCAGCTCGCGGATCTCCACCCCCGCGGCCGCTGCGGCTGTCGCGGCGACGCGAGCGGCGCGCTCGACGTCCGCGTCCGCGGGTGTGCCGATCCGGCTGAGGTTCTCGGTCATGGTCGTCCCCCCGGTCCGGCCAGCAGGTCGACGACGAGCGCGCGCAGCAGTGCCGTCCGGTCCGGCAGCTCCTCGACCAGGACGTGCTCGTCGTCGGCGTGGGCGCCCCCGCCGACCGCGCCGAGCCCGTCGAGGGTCGGCGTGCCGACACCAGCGGTGAAGTTGCCGTCCGATGCGCCGCCGACCGCTGCCGACGTGGGCTCGGGCAGGTCGAGCCGGTCGGCCGAACGGCACAGCCGCGCGAACAGGTCGGCCGAGGACGCGGCGTCGAGCGGTGGCCGGTTCGGGCCGCCGGTGACCTCGACCAGCGCGCCGTCCAGGACGGGCGCCAGCCCCCGCATCGCCCGGTCGACCCGCGCCTGCTCGGCGGCCGTGCGAACCCGCACGTCGACCGCGCACGCCCCCTCGGCCGGCACGGTGTTGGACGTCGTTCCGGCGCGCGCCGCCGTCGGCGTGACGGTCGTGCCCGCGGCCGGGTCCCCCAGGCGCGCGACGACGAGCGCCTGGTGCGCCAGCTCGAGGGTGGCGTTGACGCCGCGCTCGGGCTCGAGGCCCGCGTGGGCGGCACGGCCCTTGACGGCGACCTCGTAGAGGGAGACGCCCTTCCGCTCGGTCTTGAGCGCGCCGCCGGCGGCGGACGCCTCGAGGACCAGCGCGGCCTCGGCTGCCCGAGCCTCGTCCTCGATCAGCGCTCGCGAGCTCGGCGAGCCCAGCTCCTCGTCGCCGGTGACGAGGACGGTGACCCCGTCGAGGCCCGCCGCCGCGTGGAAGGCCATCGCCAGGCCGGCCTTCATGTCGAAGCACCCGGGCCCCCGGAGCACGCCTCCCTCGACCGTGCACGGATGCGTCGTCAGCGACCCGAGCGGCCACACGGTGTCGTGGTGACCGAGCAGCAGCACCCGGGAGGGGCCGGCGCCGACCCGCCAGCGCAGGTGGGTGCGCCCGTCCAGGACGATCCGCTCGGGCTCGGAGCCGAGCCGCCGGGCGCCGACGGCGGCGACCACGTCCGCCGAGCGCGCGACGGCCGCGAGGTCGGCCGACGGCGACTCGCAGCCGATCATCTCGGTGGCGTCGCGCAGGATCTCGGTGAGGTCCATCAGTCCACCCGGGGCGTCGCACGGGCGCCGAAGTGCAGGTAGCGCTCACCGGTCGGCAGCTCGAAGAACGTCACCGGGAACCAGGTCTCGGCCTCCTCCGGCTTGGTGAGGAACAGCGCCGGGCCATAGGGCACCAGGTCGTGCTCGTCGACGGGGTCCGGGACCATCTCCGCGATGGGTCCGACGATCGTCGTGCGCAGCCGCGGACGGCCCTCCTCGACGTAGACGTCCATCTCGACGCCGGCGCGCTCATAACGACCGACGTACGGCGCGACGGCGGCTTCCGCGTCCTCCAGCGGCGGGTCCGGCGGCGTGAGCGGACGCGGCATGTCGATGCCGGCCAGCTCGGCGAAGACCTCGCGGTAGAGGTCCTCGTAGAGGTCCCGGCTGCCGTCGTTGTTGGTCAGCAGGGTGACCGCGAGCCCGGCGTCGGGCAGGACCCGCAGGAACGCAGCCTGGCCGATCGTGTTGCCGTCGTGGCCGTAGAGGCGGTGGCCGGCCCAGCCGAACCGGATCCACCCCAGGCCCCAGGAGTCGCCGAGGGAGTACTTGTCGGGCAGGTCCGCCTGGTGGGCGGCCATCGCCGCGGCCGACTCCTCGCCGAGCACGCGGGTGCCGTCGGGAGCGACACCGCCGGCGAGGTGGAGCCGCGCGAACGCGAGCACGTCCGCCGCGTTCGCAGTGACCAGGCCGGCGGGGCCGAGCGAGCGCGGCAGCTGCCACACCGGGGCGAGCTGCTTCTGCCCGTCCTGGCTGACGTGGCCGACGGCGGCGGCGTGCAGCAGCGCCTCCTCCGGGAGGGTGATCGTCCGGTCCAGCCCGAGCGGGGTGAACAGCCGCTCGCGCAGCGCCTCGTCCCAGGTCGTACCGGTGAGCTTCTCGATGATCCGGCCGAGGACCGAGAACCCGGCGTTGCAGTAGGACCAGGTCGCGCCGAGCGGGTGGTTCTGGGTCTGCTCGGCCAGCAGCTCGACGTACTTCTCCAGGCAGTCGTCGCCCCGGCCGGTGTCGGTGAACACGTCGCCGTCGATGCCGCTGGTGTGGTTGAGCAGGTGCCGCAGCGTGACGTGCTTGGTCACGTCGGGGTCGGCGAGCCGCAGCTCGGGCAGCACCTCGATCACCGGTGCGTCGAGCTCGACGAGGCCCTCGTCGACCAGCTGCATCACCACGGTGGCCGTCCAGACCTTCGTGATGGAGCCGATCTGGAAGATCGAGTCGGGGGTGACGGGCGCGGCGGTCTCCCGGTTGAGGACGCCGTACGTCGCCACGACGAGCTCGTCGGCGCCATCGGTCTCGTCGGTCCCGTCGGTCTCGTCGGGGTCGTACCGCAGGATCCCGAGCTGGGCGCCGGGGATCCCGTGCTTCTCGGCGAGCCGCGCGAGCCGGTGCTCCCAGTGGCCGAGGTCGATCCGCGGCCGGTGCTGCTGCCGGGCGTGGCGCTCGACCCAGTCGACGACCCGGCGGCCGTAGTCGGTCCGCTGGGACGGCGGCCCGAGGAGCACGAAGCCGTGCGAGGCCTCGGGGTAGAGGACGAGCTCGGTGGGGACGCCGAGCTTGCGCAGGGACGTGTGCCACTGCTGCGCCTGGCCGACGGGGCAGGTGAGGTCGTCCCTGCCGTGCAGCACCAGGGTGGGAGTGGTGACCCGGTGCACGTTCGTGATCGGCGACATCGCGGCGTACCGCCCGGGCTCGTCCCAGGGGGTGCCGCCGAGCTCGACGTCGCCCATGAAGGCGCCGTCGTCGGAGCTGCCCCACATCGAGACCAGGTCGCAGACCACGCCACCGGCCACGCCGGCGCGGAACCGGTCGTCGTGCGCGGTGAGCCAGCAGGTCATGAAGCCGCCGTAGCTGTAGCCGGTGACGGCCAGCCGGTCGGGATCGGCGACACCCTCGGCGACCAGCACGTCGAGCGGCTCGAGGAAGTCGGCGGCGTCGGCGACACCCCACCCGCCGTTGACCCCGTCGAAGAGCTCCTCGCCGTAGCCGTCGCTGCCGCGCGGGTTGACCAGCAGCACCGCCCAGCCACGCGACACCAGGTCCTGGTGGTAGAGGTGCATCTCGTCGGCGGCCGCGTTCCAGGCGTTGTGCGGACCTCCGTGCACGTCGACCAGGAGGGGTCGCGGTCCGCTCCGCTCCGGGTCGCGCACCAACCACGCCTGCACCTCGGTGCCGTCGGAGATGGTGAACGTGCGCTCCTCCCGCGTGTAGAGGCTCAGCTCGGAGCAGGAGGAGCCGTGGTCGGTGAGCACCTTCTCGGCACCGGCGGTGAGGTCCACGGCGACGAGCTCCCCGAAGGAGGTGGACGTCGCGAGCGCCACCACCGCCGATCCGCCGACGACCGAGAGCCCGGACACGACGCGGCCGGCGCCGTCGAGCACCGGCCGGGTGTCGCCCCCTTCGGTGTCGTCGGCGGACCAGAGGTGGGTGCAGCCGCGGTCGCGGATGCAGAACAGGACCCTTCCGTCGGCGTCCTGCTGCGGCAGACCGCCGGGGTAGGCGACCGCGCCCGGCATGACGTTGCGGTCGAGGTGGGCGCTGAGGTCGACCGGCTCCCCGCCGTCGAGAGGCACCCGGAGGAGGTGCTGATGGCCGCGGAGCCCGCCCGGGTGGGCGACGGCGAGGAGGCCGTCGCCGTCGCGGGTGAACGAGACGGTCCAGACGATCCCGGTCCTCGGTCCGACCACGCGGGGTGCGGCCTTGCGGTCGGTTGCGTCGAGCAGGTGCACCGCACTGCGCAGGTCGAGGTCGCTGTCCTCCCCCACCCGACGGGTGAAGGCGAGGGTGCTGCCGTCCGGCGACCACGCCGGGCGGCCCGCGTGCTCGTCACCGTCGGTCAGCTGGTCGCAGTCCCCCGTCGCCAGGTCGAGGAGATGGACCTGGTTGCGCACCGCGCCGAACATCCCGGCGCCGTCGACCTGGTAGTCGACCCGGGTCGCGACCAGCGGCCCACCGCCTCCGGTGGGGTCGACGGGGGCCGAGAAGGCGATCCGGGTGCCGTCAGGGCTCCAGACGGGCTCGCCCGCGCCGAGCGGCAGGTCGGTGAGCCGTCGGGGCTCACCCCCGTCGGCCGGCAGCACGTGGACCTGCCCGTCGCGCAGGAACGCGACGCTGGTGCCGTCCGGGGACCACGCGGGCGCGGTGTCGGCGATGCCCTCGGTCAGCGGGCGCGCGTCGCCACCGGCCGACGACACGGTCCAGAGCCGGTCGACGTACCCGTCCGCGTCGGCGTCGACGGTGCGCAGCGTGTAGACGACGCGGGTGCCGTCGGGCGACAGCGCGGGCTGCGACGGGACCGCGAGCCGCGGGAGGTCGGTCAGGGTCAGGGGTCGCGTCATCGAGGGCTCCTCGGATCGGTACGGCGGCCGGGCACGGCCGCCAGGAGGGTGCGGGTGTAGTCGTCGGCCGGCTCGGCGAGGACCCGGGCCGTGGGGCCCTGCTCGACGATCCGGCCGCGGTGCATGACGGCGACGTGCGAGGCGACGTAGCGCACCACCGCGAGGTTGTGGGAGATGAAGAGGAAGGACAGGCCGAGCTCGGACTGCAGCTCGCGCACGAGGTTCAGCACCGCGCCCTGGATGGAGACGTCGAGGGCCGAGGTGATCTCGTCGGCGACGACGACCGCCGGTCGCGCCGCCAGGGCCCGCGCGAGAGCGACTCGTTGCCGCTGCCCGCCCGAGAGGTCCGCCGGCCGGGTCCCGGCCCGGGAGGCGTCGAGGTGCACCAGCTCGAGGAGCCGCGCGACCTCGCTGCGGCGCTCGGCGCGGCTCGTCCCGCGCGGCAGGGCCTCGGCGATGCTCGCGCCGATGCTCATCCTGGGGTCCAGCGAGGAGTAGGGGTCCTGGAAGACCATCTGCACCGGGCGCCGTCGGCCGCGTACCGGCACGGGCTCCTCACCCAGCATGATCCGGCCGCCGTCGACGGCCACCAGCCCGACCGCGGCCCGCGCCAGCGTCGACTTGCCGGAGCCGGACTCGCCCACCAGGCCGACGACCTCACCGGGCGGGACCACGAGGCTGACGCCGTCGACGGCGAGGTGGTGGCCATAGCGGACGGTCACGTCCTCGAACCGCAGCTCGCTCTGCATCCCGCCCGTCATCGACGTCCCCCCGTCGAGCCCGTCGAGTCGGCGCTAACTTGGTCCTCTTCTCGCCGAGTCGGCTCAAGCTTGAGCCGACTCGGCGCGATCTCAGCAAGTTCCTGCCGGCTCGACGGCTCGCCGGCGTGCCAGCAGGCGACCCGGTGGCCGGTGGCGTCGGCGAGGAGCGGCGGGTCCTCCGCGCGGCAGCGGGCCGACGCGAGCGGGCAGCGGTCGGCGTACGCGCAGCCCGGCGGGACGTCGGCCGGCGCGACGGGCCGGCCGGGGATGACGGCGAGCGGCTGCTCGAGGTCGGTGTCCATGTCGGGCACCGCCGCGATCAGCGCCCGGGCGTAGGGGTGCAGCGCCTCGTCGATCCGGGCGACGGGCAGGTCCTCGACGATCCGGCCGGCGTACATCACCAGGACCCGGTCGCAGACGTCGCGCACCACGCTGACGTCGTGGCTGATCAGCACGAGCGCGACGTCGTCGGCCGCCCGGATGGCGGCCAGCAGGTCGAGGACCTGCTGCTGGACGGTCACGTCCAGCGCGGTCGTGGGCTCGTCCGCGACGATCAGGGCCGGGGAGCCCATCAGGC
This sequence comes from Nocardioides panacisoli, assembly GCF_039537325.1. GTDB lineage: Bacteria > Actinomycetota > Actinomycetes > Propionibacteriales > Nocardioidaceae > Nocardioides > Nocardioides panacisoli. The sequence continues at coordinate 43,604 of NZ_BAABAH010000001.1, read as the reverse complement.
CCATCGCTATCATCGCCCGCTGGCGCATGCCGCCGGAGAACTCGTGGGGGTACTGGCGCGACCGCTCCTCGGGCTCCGGGATCCGTACGGCGCGCAGCCGGTCGACCGCCCGCTCCCGTGCGGCCCGGCGGTCCAGGCCTTGGTGGTGCCGGGCACCCTCGGCCACCTGGCCGCCGATCCGCCGGGTGGGGTTGAACGAGCTCATCGGGTCCTGGAAGACCATGGCGAGCGAGGTGCCGAGCAGCTGCCGCTGCGCGCGGGTGTCCCGGGCCTGCAGGTCGGCGCCGAGCAGCTCGATCCGCTCCGCCGTCACCCGGCCGGGGTCGTCCACCAGCCGCGAGACCGCGAGGGCGGTGAGCGACTTGCCGGAGCCGGACTCGCCGACGATGCCGACCGCCTCCCCGCGCGCGACCGCGAAGCTGACTCCCCGCACCGGGCGCACCGGCCGGCCGTCGGGGCCGGGGAACGCGACCTCGAGCTCACGGACGTCGAGGACGACGTCGCTCGGCGCCGCGTCACCGTCCCCCTCCTCGGTGTCGGGTACGTCGACCGCTCCGCCCGGGCGCGCGACGGCGACCGGCACCTGGCGGACGACGGTGCTCACCCCGACCAGCTTCGCGACCGACTCGCCGAACAGGTTGAACGCGAGGCCGGCCAGCAGAACGGCGGCGCCGGGCGCGAGCGCCGCGCCGGCGTTGACGTAGAGCGAGCCGACGCCCTCGTAGAGCAGCCGGCCCCAGTCGTAGGCAGGAGCCTGGACGCCCAGCCCGAGGAAGGACAGGCCGGCGAACGCGAGCAGCGCGCCGCCCGCACCGATGGTCGCGTTGACCACCAGCGGCTCGGCGATGTTGGGGAGGACGTGCCGCAGCAGGACCCGGACCCTGCCGACGCCGGCGATGCGTGCCGCCGCGACGTACTCACGCGAGGCCACCCCGGCGACCAGGGTCTGCGCGAGCCGCGCGAAGGTCGGTGCCCCCGCCAGGCCGATCGCCAGCACGGCGCCGGTCGCTCCCACGCCGAAGACCACCGCGAAGAACAGGGCGAGCAGCAGGCCCGGGAAGGCGACCGCGATGTTGACCGCGGCCGAGACCAGCCGGCCGAGGTGCTTGCCGAGCAGGAGCGGCGCCGTGCCCAGGACGAGGCCGACGACCACGCCGATCGCCGTGGACAGCAGCGCCAGCTCGACCGACAGCCGGGTCGCGACCAGCGTCCGGAAGACGATGTCGCGGCCGAGGCTGTCGGTGCCCGCCCAGTGGTCGGCCGAGGGCCCGGCGAGCAGGTGGTCGGTGTCGATCGCCGAGGCCCGGTCCGACCACAGCACGGGCGCGACCACGGCGAGCACCAACACGCCCAGGGAGAGCGCGGCGGTGGTCGCGCCCAGCGGGCTGCGCCAGATCCTCGAGAGGGAAGACACGTCCTAGTCCTCCCGGATCAGCGAGCGCGGGTCGAGGAGGGCCAGCGCCACGTCGACGAGGGTGTTCGTCACGAGCACGGCGACGCCGTACACGAGCACGATGCCCTGGACGACCGGGTAGTCCTTGTTGAGGATCGAGCCCACGATCGTGCTGCCCAGGCCCGGCCAGGCGAACACGTTCTCGACGAGGACGGTGCCGGCGACCATCGCGCCGAGCAGCAGGCCGCCCAGCGTCAGGGCCGCGGTGAGGGCGTTCGGCAGGGCGTGGCCGAGGTAGACGGTCCGGCGCGGCAGCCGCTTGGCGCGCGCGGTGCGGACGAAGTCGGCCTGCAGCACCGAGACCAGCTCGACCCGGATGATCCGGGCGAGGATCACGCCCGGCCCGATCCCGAGCGCGATGACAGGGAGGACGTAGGCCGAGGGCGTGTCGTTGCCGGCGACGGGCAGCCACGCGAGCCGGATGCCGAAGACGTAGACCAGGCCGACGCCGATCATGAAGTCCGGGACGGTGCCGAGGACGACGCTGCTGGTGGTGAACGCCAGCTCGGTACGGCGACCGTGGCCGCGGCGGGTGAGGACGCCGGCTGCCGTGCCGAGCGGGACCGCGATCGCGACCGCGAAGAGGAAGCCGAGGACCGCCAGCCACAGGGTGGCGGGCAGCCGTTGCGCGATCACGTCCGAGACCGGGAGCCGGGACAGCAGCGACTCCCCGAGATCGCCGGTGAGGAAGCCGTGGACGAAGTGGAGGTACTGCTGCCACAGCGGGTCGTCGAGGCCCAGCGACTCGCGCTTGGCCGCCACCAGGTCGGCCGGTGCCGTCGGCCCCAGCGCCGCGCGCACCGGGTCTCCCGGGATCGCGTGCAGCATCAGGAAGGACGCGGTGAGGAGGACCCACATCGAGACCAGCAGCCGTCCGAGGCGTCGTACGCCGAAGCGCACCCAGGGGTGCGGCCGCCGCCCCTCCCGGACCGGGACGGGGACCGCTGGAGTCGCCGCGGTCACGACTACTGGGCGAGCATCCGGATGCTCATCGGCGCCATCTGGCCGGGGTAGTCGAACGACGCGCCCTTCTCGTAGACCTTGCTGGCGTTGTTCGCGAACGGCACGACGTCGGCGTCGTTGAACAGGTTCGACTCGGCGTCGAGCCAGGTGTCGCAGCCGTCCTGACCGGTCATCTCCGTCGCCTGCGCGACGCCGCTGTTGTAGGCGTCGTTGTCGATGCCCGCGAAGTTGGTGCCTCCGTCGGCGACCCCGGGTCCGGAAAGGAACGGCACCAGCTGGTCGGGGCTGTTGACGTTGAGCGCGACCCAGGCGATGTCCCAGTCACCGCTGCCGAACAGGGCCTGCTGGACGGAGGCGGCGCTCTGTGACGTCGCCTTCACCGTGACGCCTGCGTCGGCCCATTCCTGGACCGCGAGCTCGGCCGCGGCGGTCGCGCCTGCGCTCGAGGCGGCGCTGTAGAGCAGGGTGAGGTCGGGCAGGTCGGCCGCCTCGAGGACGCTCTTCGCGGCGGCGGGGTCGCTCTCGGGCAGCGCACCGGAGACCGAGTCCCCGGGACAGGCCACGGGGTCGATGGCGGACAGGGTCGTGGCGGGCCCACCGTTGCCGGAGGTGAGGACCTTCTGCAGCTGCTCCAGGTCGAGGGCCTGGGTGAGGGCCTTGCGGATCTCGGGGTCGCTGGTCGCGTGCCCCTCGTTCTGGTTGTACCACTGCTCGCCCATCAGGGCCGTGATGTCGTAGGCGTCCAGCCCGGCGGCGTCGAGGCGCTTGCGGTCGGGCCCATCGACGATGGCGGCGTTGAGGTCGCCCGACAGGAGCAGGTTGGCGGCGGTGGACTCGTTCTGGACGATCTTCACCACGATGGTGTCGGGCAGGCCCTTGGTGTCGGTCGATGCCCCGTCGGGGCCCCAGGTGTAGCCGTCGCGGATCTGATAGGTGTACTGGTCGTCCGGCGCGAGGTCGGTGAGCTCGTAGGGGCCGGTGCCGTCCGTGCCGTCGGCGAGCGTGTCCCGGTCGGCCAGGCCCTTCGCGCACACGATCGGCAGGTTGGCGAGACCCTGCAGCACGAACGGCGCGGGCGCGGCGAGCGTGATGGTGAGCGTCCCGGCGTCGTCGTCGGCCTCGGCCTTCGCTCCCGGCGGCAGGAAGGCGCCCAGGAAGGGGCTCTTGTTCTTGGGGTCGGCGACGAAGTTGATGTTGTCGGCCACGTCGGTGGCGGTCAGCGCCGAGCCGTCGGAGCAGGTGATGCCGTCCGCCAGCGTGAACGAGGCCGTCTTGCCGTCGACCTTCCAGTCGGTGGCGAGCCCGGACTGGATCGAGCCGTCGTCCGCGTCCATGTTGAGCAGGTGGTCGTAGGACAGCTGGCTGATGCTGAAGAGCGCCGTCGACACCGACATCTGCGGGTCGAGGTTGCCCGGGTCGGCGGTGAAGGCCATCGTGAATGTGCCGCCGTCGACGACCTCCCCCTTGTCGCCGCTGCTCGAGCCGTTGCCGCCGCCGCACCCGGCGAGGGCGGCCGCGGCGACGCAGAGTCCCAGCGTGATCGTCGTGAGCTGCTTCATGCGATTCCTGTCTCGAGGCTTCGGGGGAGCTGTGGCGCGGGTCAGACGCGGCGGACCGCGCGACCGATGTGGAGGTACTGCGCGTGCCCGTCGCCGTCGTCGCCGAGGAACACGTGCGGGATGTGCATGCCCTGGATGGGCTCCAGGTTGATCAGGCTGTCGCCCTCGAAGTGGACGAGCTCGCGCCGCTCCGCCTCGGCGCCGAGCTCCTCGGCGAGCTCGCTCTTCGGGACCTGGTCGGCCCAGATCCGGCCGTCCTCGTCCTGGCTGACCGTGAGGTCGACGTTCTGCGTGGAGTAGGTCCCCTCGAACCGGCTCGCGTCGATCCGCTCGGGCTCGGCGGGCGGCGCCGGCAGGGCCGGCATGCGGACGTCGGTGAGCTCGGCGAGCACGCTGCCGGCCACGTCGTGGTAGAGCTCGATCGCGTCGCCGCCGTTGGTGAGCAGGGCCACCGCGACGCCGGTGCCCGGCACGAACCGCAGGTAGGCGTTCTGCCCGATCGTGTTGCCGTCGTGGCCGGCGAGCACACCCTCCTCGAGGTCGTAGCGCTCGAAGCCCAGCCCCCAGGAGGTTCCCAGCACCCCGAGGTAGGGCAGCTCGACCTGCGCCTCGAGCATCCGCGCGGCGGTGCCGGGCGCGAGCACCTGGGTACCGTCCTGGGCCTTGCCGTCCTCGAGGTGCATCCGCGCGAACGTGATGAGGTCGCGTGCGGTCATCGACAGCAGCGATCCTGCGGGCGCGTTCGACCGGACCATCCCCCAGATGGGCGCGGGCTCGTAGCGGCCGCCGGGCTCGTGCTGGACGTGTCCCATCGCGGCGCGGAACATGATCGCCTCGTACGGCGTCGGAGCCGCGTGGGTCAGCGCGAGCGGGGTGAAGATGTGGTCGCGGAGGCACTCGTCGTAGGACTTGCCGCGCAGCACCTCGACCATCCGGCCGAGCAGGCTGTAGCCGGCGTTGTTGTAGGACCACAGCTCGCCGGGAAGGAACAGCTGCGGCACGTCATGAAGGACGCCGACGAACTTCTCGATGCAGTCGTCCCCCACGCCGGTGTCGGTGAAGATGTCGCCCTCGAACCCCGCGGTGTGGGTGAGCAGCATCCGGGTGGTGATCCGGGCGGCTGCGTCCTCGTCACCGATCCGAAAGTCCGGCAGGTAGGTGCGGAACGGGACGTCGAGGTCGACCTCGCCCTCGTCGACCAGCTGCATCACCAGCGTCGCGGTCCAGAGCTTGGTGATCGACCCGATCTGGAAGACGGAGTCGGTCGTCGCCTCCACGCCGGTGCCCCGGTGGAGCACGCCGGCGGCCCCCTCGACCACCTCGCCGTCCTTGAGGACCGCCCACGCCGCAGCGGGGACGTCGTACTTCTCGAGGAGTGCCGGGAGCTCTGCCCGGAGCCGGTTCTGGGTGTCGGTGAGAGTGCCCACGCCCCCGACGCTAGGTGTGGGCCGCACCACCGTGTTCGTCGCTCACGACAAGTCCGCCCGCACCAAGTCGTCTGGCCCGACGAATGCTGGCTGCCCGTGGCGCATCGTGCACCTGCGTGCCAGAGTGACGGCATGGTCGACGACGACATCTTCGCGCGGATCCACGGCCTCATCGAAGAGGAGCACCGGCTCCGCGACGGAGAGGCGACCGACCTCGACCGGCTGCGTCAGGTCGAGGAGCAGCTCGACCAGTGCTGGGACCTGCTGCGCCAGCGCCGGGCCAAGCGCGAGTTCGACCGGCCCGCGTCGGAGGCCGAGGTCCGATCGGTCGACACGGTGGAGCACTACCGCGGTTGACCGACGAGGGCCCGCGTGTTGCTTCTTCCGCCCCGAGAGCGCACACTGACCCTGGCGTCGATCGGACGCCGGACGGCCCCGGACCCTGACCGTCGCACTCGGCGAAGCCAGCTGGCGACGCAGGTGACATGGCGGGGCTCTCTTCTTCTCGGATCTCGCCCGTCCACCGACGTTCCCCGCTGCACCTGACGCTTCGCCTTGCACACCGAATGCCAGGGAGCAGAGCTGTGGTGAGGCGCCCGATCCACCCCGACCTGCGACCTGGCGCGGTTCCCCTCGAGCGTCTCCGGGTCGGCGACAACGGCATACACGCCACCGGGGATCGCTACCCCACCGAGGGTGGAGGATGGCGAGACCTCTCGGGCCTCGTCATGAATCGCGCCCGCACCGAGGCTGCGGCAGTGACGGCTCTCGGTCGCCGTGGCCTCGGTGCGCCTTCCCTCCCGCACGGCGGCGCCTGACTCTGTCCCTGCACCACAATGGCGACGTGAGCGACGTGCGACCGATCCGGACCTGGCTGACCGACATGGACGGGGTCCTGGTGCGCGAGGAGGACCCGATCGCCGGCGCGACGGAGTTCATCGCCGCGCTGCAGGAGGCGGCGGTGCCGTTCCTGGTGCTGACCAACAACTCGATCTACACGCCGCGGGACCTGCGGGTGCGACTGCTGCGCAGCGGCATCGACGTGCCGGAGGAGTCGATCTGGACCTCGGCGCTCGCGACCGCCCAGTTCCTCTCCGACCAGCGTCCGGGCGGGTCGGCGTACGTCGTCGGCGAGGCGGGGCTGACCACCGCGCTGCACGACGTCGGGTACGTGATGACCGAGCACGCCCCGGACTACGTCGTCCTCGGCGAGACCCGGACCTACTCGTTCGAGTCGATCACCCGGGCGATCAGGCTGATCAACGACGGCGCCCGCTTCATCGCCACCAACCCGGACCCCAGCGGCCCCAGCCCGCAGGGCATGCTGCCGGCCACCGGCTCCGTCGCCGCCCTGATCAGTACGGCGACCGGGCGCTCGCCGTACTTCATCGGCAAGCCGAACCCGCTGATGATGCGCAGCGCGCTGAACCGGCTCGAGGCGCACTCGGAGACCACGGTGATGATCGGCGACCGGATGGAGACCGACATCATCAGCGGTCTGGAGGCCGGCATGCGGACGATCCTCGTCTCGACGGGCTCGACCCATCCCGACCACGTCGAGCGGTTCCCCTACCGGCCGACCATGGTGGTCAACTCCATCGCGGACGTGGTGCCGATGGTGCATGTCGGAGGCGACGCCTAGCCTCCGAGCCATGCACAGCGAAGGCACGTTCACGGTCACCTCGTTCGTTGCCACCGACGTGGCGCCCGAGCCGGCGATCGCGACCGGCCTGCCCGTCGGCCTCGCCAGGATGGAGAAGCGCTTCGACGGCGGCGTCACCGGGCGGGCCGCGACCTTGTTCACCGCCGCTTTCGACCAGGCCACCGGCGTCGGCACCTACCTGGCGATGGAGTCCTTCGAGGGCGCGCTCGACGGGCGGGCCGGCGCCTTCAACTTCGCGCACTCCGCGACCACGACCGGATCCGACCGGATCGACCCGTTCTTCACGATCGTGCCGGCGAGCGGGACCGGCGACCTGAGCGGGATCACCGGCTCGGGTGGCCTGGTGGTCGAGGACGACGGCACCCACCGCATCTGGTTCGACTACGAGCTGACGACATAGGCGGGCTGCGGCGACCGCTGGGCGCGGGCCGCGGAACGCCGTCCGCTCTCGCCGCGGGCCATGCCCAGCGCCGGCAGCATCGCGGCGGCCACGACGAGGAAGGCCGCGCTGAAGCCCGTCGCGGTGACCAGCACGCCGACCGCGAGCGCGCCGGCGCCCATGCCGAGGTCGTAGGCGCCGTTCCAGATCGCGCTCACCGTGCCGTACTCGGCCGCGGGGACCCGGGCGTACATGAGCGCGAGCGTCGCGTTCTGCAGCACGCCGAACCCGGCGCCGAACAGCAGGGCGCCGCCGACGACGACAGGTCCGGAGGCCGTGAGAGCCATCGCCGCCATCCCGACCAGGGACATCAGCACGCCGGGCACCAGCAGCCTGGTCTGGCCGCGGCGGTCGCCCAGACGCCCGGAGCACCAGCGACCGGCCGTCGATGTGGCCGGCTGTGCCAGCAGCGCGGCGGGCGCCACCCAGGCGGCGTGGTCGCCGACCGCGAGCGGCAGGTAGGTCACCACGACCCCGGCGGCGGCGGCGGTGCTGGCGAAGATCGCGGCCGGCCGCACCAGCGCCGCGTTCCGCAGCCCGGCGACCAGGCCGTGCGACGGCTCGGAGCCGCCGTCGCGGGCCGGCAGGGCGGGCACGGTCGCGACGGCCACCAGCGGGACCACCGCGGTGAGCACCAGCACCACGCCGTAGCCCCAGTGCGCCGCGGCCCAGGTCCCGAACGGCAGGGCGAGCAGCGTCGGCACGCCGCCGACCAGGCCGACCAGCGCCAGCCCCTCGCCGCGGCGGTCGGCCGGGAGGAGCGCCGCGGTCAGGGCGCCGCCCGCCACCACCGACAGCGCGAAGCCGATCCCCCGCACCGCGTTGACCGCGACGATCGCGACGACGTACGAGCCCGCGGGCGTGAGCAGGACCAGGGCGGGGAGGCCGAGCAGCACCAGCCCGACGGCGAGCACCCAGCGGCAGCCGAGCCGCGCGAGCAGCCGAGGCGTCACCAGCTCGCCGGCGACGGTGAAGACCAGCAGGGCGCCGTTGGCCAGGCCCGCGGCCGCCGCCGTCCCGTGGTCCGCGGCGAGCATCGGGAGGGCCGCGAGCGGCAGGTAGAAGCCGATCGCGCCGGCGACGACGGAGACGAGGCGGAGGACGAGGGCCCGGGTCAGCAGCGGTGTCATGCCGAGAACGCTAGGCCGCACGCGGACTGCTGCTAAGGTCCATTTGCATGGCCGCCGAGTGGTCCACTTTCGCGCCGGAGCTGCTGCTCACGCTGGACCGCGAGAGTGCGGCGCCGCTGCGTGCCCAGCTCGAGGACCAGCTGCGCGACGCCGTACGGCGCGGGCGGCTCGCGACCGACGAGCGACTCCCGTCCTCGCGCACCCTGGCCGCCGACCTCGGGCTGTCGCGGGGGCTGGTCCAGGAGTGCTACGAGCAGCTCGTCGCCGAGGGCTACCTGGTCAGCCGGCGCGGCTCGGGCACGAGGGTGGCGCCGGTGCACGCCCCGGCTGCGGACGAGCCGCCGCGGCCGTCGGCTGCTCCCGCCCCGCCGCTGGTCGCCGACTTCGTCCCCGGGGTGCCCGACCTCGGTCTCGCGCCGCGGGAGGACTGGGCGTGGGCGGTGCGGACCGCCTGCCGCACCGCGCCGAACACGGCGTTCGACTACGGCGACCCGTGCGGCGACCCGGGTCTGCGCGAGGTGCTGGCGGCCTACCTGCGCCGCGTGCGGGCAGCCGACGCCGTCGCGTCGCGGGTCGTGGTGTGCGCGGGCTACCAGCAGGGGCTGTCGATCGTGCTGCGCGCGCTCGCCGCCGAGGGCCGCTCGCTCGTCGCGGTCGAGGACCCCGGGTCGATCGGGACCGTCACCGCCGCCGCGCGGGCGGCCGGCGGGGACGGCGTGCCGGTGCCGGTCGACGAGCAGGGGATCGACGTCGACGCCCTGGACCGGAGCGGCGCGCGGGTCGCGGTCGTCGCCCCCGCTCACCAGTGGCCGACGGGCGTCGTGCTGTCGCCGGAACGCCGGCACCGGCTGCTCGCGTGGGCTCGGGCACGCGACGCGCTCGTCGTCGAGGACGACTACGACGCCGAGTTCCGCTACGACCGCGAGCCGATCGGGTCGCTGCAGGGGCTCGCTCCCGACCGGGTCGTGTCGATCGGCACGGTCAGCAAGTCGCTCGCTCCGGCGCTGCGGCTCGGCTGGACGCTGGTCCCCGAGTCCCTGGTCGGACCGGTCGCCGCGATCAAGCAGGTCGTGGACCGTGGGGTCCCGACGCTGGACCAGCTGGCGTTGGGGGCCTTGATCGAGTCGGGCCGCTACGACCGGCACCTGCGCCGGATGCGGTCGACGTACTCCCAGCGCCGGGAGGCGCTCGTCGCCGCGCTCGCCGAGCACGCGCCCGACCGGACGATCACCGGCCTCGCCGCCGGCTTCCACGCGGTCACCGACCTTCCGGCCGGTGTGGAGGAGGAGGACGTGGTCGAGCGGGCGCTCGAGCTGCGGGTGCGGCTCTACGGGATGGGGCGCTACCGCTCGACCCTCGCCGGGACGCCGCCGCGCCTGGTCTTCGGCTTCGGCAACACCGGCGTGCGCGCCGTCGAGGAAGGCATCGCAACCGTCGCGCCGCTGCTGCGGTGACCGGCGTCAGCCCCGGTAGGGAGGGGCGACGCCCCAACCCCACCGCGGGACGGGCGCGTGCTCGACGGGGGTGGCGCCGACCTGTGAATTCTCGGCCGCCAGGCGCGTCCCCCATTCGAGGTAGCCGATGATCGCCGCCCGGAACTCCGGGTCCGCCGGCAGCTCCGCGTCGTCGGCGGCCAAGCTCATGAACGCGGCGAAGCGGTGCCGCTGGGCCGGCGTGATCGCGAGGTCGCGGTGGTGGCCGAGCATCGCCTCGTAGCCGCCGTGCCGCTCGGTGTAGGTCACCGGTCCGCCGAGCACCTCCGCCCACCAGTCGGTCACATGCGCCCGATGGCGCTCGGACACGCCCCCGGGGAAGAAGACCGACAGTGCCTCGTCGGCCTCGACGCGGTCGTAGAAGGCATCGATCATCCGGCGCAGCGGCTCGGTGCCGCCGGCCCACTCGTACAGCGTCGGCAGGCCGGGTTCGTGGACACCGCTCATGGGACCACCCGACCGCATCCGGCGGCCCGGCGCATCCCATTTCGGCAAGTCTGCCTGGCGAGACGCCACCCGCGGGCCCGTGGTCGCCTCCCCGCGATGGGTTGGCTACAGAAACAAAAGGAAGCCGCTGCGTAGAGCGGCTTCCTGAGCGGTGGAGCTGAGGGGATTCGAACCCCTGACCTTCTCGACGAGTAGGACCCGAATTTCGACCTCGGACCAACTCGCCGAAACTAGCCTTCACAACGGCCGGCTGGCGTCAGACCCCAGAACTGATGGGGGTTTCCGCGTTCAACAGTACGCGACATCGGCCCCGAACGTCGATCGGTCTCGCATGGCCTCGGAGAGGCTGAAGTGCCGAGTTTATGCCGACATAGCAGGGTTGACCGCCGACCCGGCAGCAGCGCGATGCGCAGGATTCGCGCCCGACACACTGCGGCGGCTCTTCCAGTCACTCTCGCGGTTGAACGAGGCCCGGTGCCCGCTGCAGCGCCGCACATGAAGGGGCGCCAGTTCGCCGCGTTCGGGGCGGGCCGAACCGCCCGCCGAGGAGCGAGCAGTGCGGACTCGGCGAGGCTGCCGGCGGCTGTGCCGTAGACCTCGTCGCCGCGAGCGAACCGGGGGACGTTGTCGCCTACCGTCTCGACCAGCGTGCGAACACCTTGCCAGGGACCGGCTGTCGGGGGCCGCGGAGTGCGGTGCCGAGGACGCATGACCAGCGACACGCCGGTCATCAGGTGACGCGTGGCGGGGTCGATGCTGGCCGTCCGCACCCGGACCAGCACCGCGCCGTTGCCGGGGCGGGTATGGGGATCTCGCCGAAGGAGAGGCCTCCAGACCGCCCTACTGCTTCTGCAGGAGCGCCTTCATCGTGACCACCTGGCTTCGGTGGTCATCGTGCCCCGACATGCCGAGCCGGGCTACCGGCTCGCCGCGCGGACCGAACGCTGGTCGCTGGTTCGGCCGCTGTCCACGACCAGCCAGGTCATCCAAGCCAGGCTGAACACCCACGACGCGATGATGAGGACCGAGTGCGTCGCGTTGAACCCCTGTTCCCCAGCGACCCAACCCTCGGCGAGGTACGCGAGTCCGGACAGGGCGACCAGGCAGGCAAGCGCCCGTGGCACAACGGATCCTGCTGCCACCATCGCCACCGCGAACGCGACTAGCGCCAGACCCATCGCGTACGCGTGGTAGCTGCTCATGCCCCACTCCAGCCAGCGCATCGACTCCGCGCTAGCGAACCGTGCGGACTTGTCCGCCCCGGATGCGGTCGCCCACGCGTGGTCGACCTGCTTGTTGCCGATGCCGTCGACGGCCTGCAGCACCCCATACAGAGCGAGAGAGACCACCGCGAGGGCCGCGCCGACCCGCGCTGCCCAGGCCCGGCCGGCCGTGAATGCCTCGAGGGCGGAGTGCAGCATCACGAGCCCGGCGACGATGACCGCGACGGTCGCGAATTGGAGGGCGTGGACGCCCTTCCAGTCGCGGCTGTGGGCGTACGCGGCGAAGATCGAATGGTGGTCGTTGGCGTCCCCGCCGGTGTGGAACTGGGTGATGAGGATGAAGAGCACCTGGCCGGCCAGGAGCAGAGTCGCCGCGAGACGGAGCGAGGTTTGCGCAACCGTTCCGCGGGTGGAGGTCGTGTCAGTTGTCATCGCGGGCTCTCCTTGCTGGCTTGTTGCTGACGTGTTGTCGATTGGGGTGGCGCTCGGGATCGAGGTCACAGGGTTGCTCGACGCGAGGAGGCCGCTCACGAGCGCGAATTCCGAAAGGTCGGCATCCACATCCGCGTGATGGCGGCGAGCTGCTCGCGGCTCGCGATCGGCGTCCGGCTGAAGTCGCCGGCGTAGTAGCCGTTGTGCGGGTGGTGGCGGGTCCCGGTGTAGGTGCCGGTCTCTTCTTCGATGATGTGCGACATCTGGCTCATCTCCTGGTCCTGGTCCGCTTGGCTGCTGCGGTGGTTGGGGTGATGCGGCCACGTTCCCGCGGAGGGGCACCTGGTCGGACCAGGCAAATCGCCGGGTCGATCGCCGGGATTGCCGGGTCGATCGCCGGGGCCGTCAGCCCAGGCGGCTGATCGGAGCCTCGATCCGGTGCAGCTCGATGTCGCCGGCGCGCTGGACCGCGAACTGGATGGCGGCGGTCCCAGCTGGAAACCGGTGTCCGGGTGGTTGGCCCAGTAGCCCAGGGGACGCGTCCCGGAACACGCTGCAGGCCATACTGGCCAGGTTGACCCTGCCGGCAACGTCGTCGCCCCGCCAGATGACCCACGGGTCCTGCTGTGCTGGCCGTCCTCGGCATTGGTCACCTTCGCTTCCACGGCGTTGCGTGCTTGGCCTCAACGAGGAACTCCGGCCGTCCCGGGGGCCAGGTGCTTACGGTCGATGGCCTACGCCGCGGAGCGCGGGGCATCGTCGATCGATAGGGCGGATCTCGTAGCCGGGGATGTAGCACGACGGCGGGACAGGCCGGTCGACATGGGGTCCTCGGCGGTCAACGCCAGGACAGGTGACGAAGCGGGGCGCTGGGTGCCGCGCTGGAGCGGGCGAGCCGGCGTCGGCGCGCGTCGTCGGCCTCGCGAAGCCGATGGTCGATGTGGAGGCGGACGATGTCAGCGTGCGCGGGGTAGGCGGTGTTCATGGTGAATCTCCGTGAGGGTTCGTGGTGTGCGTTGGAGTGCCATCGTCGGTCTCCCCAGATGGGGTCGCGCCGGCGATTTCACCGGGGTTCCGCCGGGTTATCGCCGGGTTTCCGCGGGCGCGGGCGGCGGGGTTTGGCTCACGCAGGGTCGAGAGCGAGCGCGGCGAGCTCCGTGCGCGAGCTGATGCCTAGCTTGGTGAACACGTTGCGCAGGTGGAAGTCGACGGTGCGGGGGCTGATGAACAGGCGTCCGGCGACGTCTTTGTTCGACAGCCCTTGTCGGACCAGTCCGGCGACCTGGGACTCCTGGGCGGTCAGCTCGGTCGCCACGAGGTCCGCACCACGGCGCGCTGTCTCGCCGGAGGCTCGCAGCTCCTGGCTGGCGCGTTCGGCCCAGAAACTCGCGCCGAGCGTCTCGAAGGTCTCCAGCGCCTCCCGTAGTGGGACGCGCGCGTCGGTGCGTCGCCGATTCCGACGCAAGAACTCGCCGAGCGCGAGCTGAGTGCGGGCTCGAGCGGGGAGCCGCGAAGACTTCGCGTGCCATTCAAGCGCCGTGCGAAAGTTCTCCTCGGCGTCACCCTCGCCGAGGATGGCCCGGCCATGGTGGACCGTGGCCCACGCCCAGCTCATGTCGGTGCCCTCGGCGAACGCCCGTATCTCGTCGAGCCATGCCTGAGCCAGGTCGCGCCGGTCCGCACGCACGGCGGTCTCGATCCGGTCCAGCGCCGTCAGTCCCCGAGCGATGGGCAGCTCGATCTGCTCGAGGTGGTGCAGCGCGGTCGCAGGCGTGATGTCGAGCTGCCGGGCTGCGGCCCATTGCGCGAACCCTGCGACCAAGCCGGAAATTGTGCCCCGAGGCGGGTGCTGCTCCATGGCGCGCTCCAGCTCCTGAAGGCGGGCCCGTGCCTGCGGATCACCACGCAGCGCAGCAATGACGGCCAGCTCGGCGAGTGGGAACGTCACGAGCTCGTCCAGACCGAGGTTTCGGTCCAGGAGCATGGCCTCCTCGGCGTACGACGTGGCCTGGGCCCATGCGCCGGTCGCGATTCGGAAGACGACGCCGCGAGTCAGCGCGTGCTCGACCATGTTGACGGCGCTGGCTTCGCGGGCGTGTTGAAGCTGAAGGTCGTGAAGCTGGGCGGCGCGGGTGTCGTCGCCCAGATGCATCGTCGCGATCGCAAGGTTGTGGTGCAGCATCGGCGATGCGTCAGGAGCGATAGGGGTCTCCCAGGCGCGGCGCAGCGAGATGGCGGCCTCAGCCCAGTCGTTGCGGCGGACGGCCGCGAACCCGTCGAGCAGCCATCCGGCGACCAGCTCCTCATTCGGGGCGTCAGGACCGGGTGGTGGGGCAACGGTGGTCGGATCGGGTGCGCCGACCGACCGGGCGCCGAACGAGGCGAGCGCAGCGGCAAGCATGGCCAAGACGCGAGCACGGGCCGGATCATGGGGGGCAGCGGTCGTCGCGGCCTCGCACACCAGCCGGTAGCCGTCGTCGAGCGACCCGGTGTTCCACTCGACCTGCCCCTGCAGCGCGATGAGGTCGGCCCGCAGCAGCGGGTCGGTGGCATCGAGGAGCGCGGCGCGGGCGAGGCGGTCGCTTTCGGCCGGGTGGCCTGCGGCCATGTTCGATCCCGCGGCGGCAAACAGCCGCTGGGCGCGCGCGTGCGCGTCGAGGGTGAGCTCTGCGGCGCGCGTCCACGCAGCGGCGGCGGCCTCGTGCCCACCGCGGCGGCGAGCGCGTTCGGCGGCGTCATCGAGAGCGGCGACGACCTCCTCGTCGGGCCCGTCGACCGACGCGGCCAAGTGCCATGCGCGGCGGTCCTCCTGCGGGGTGCCGACCAGCGCGTCCGCTAGCGCGCGGTGCGCTTGACGCCGCTTGGAGCTGGTGGCGGCACCGTAGATCGCGGACCGCACCAGCGGGTGCCGCAGCGCTAGGACGCCGTCGACCTCGGTGAGCAGACCCGACTCCTCCGCTGCGTCCATCGCGTCGGCCCCTGCGCCCAGGCTCTGCGCGGCGCGCGCGATGGTCGAGACACGGCCGGAGTCGTCGGCAGCCGCGACCAGCAGCAGTGTCTGCGCGGGCGCCGGAAGGCGGCGGTACCGGTCGAGGAACGTGCGCTCGACGCCCTCGGTCAGCGGAAGCCGGTCCGGAAGCCGTGCGCGACCAGACAGCTGCTCGGCGCTCAGGGCCCGCGTCAGCTCCAGCAGGCCGAGCGGGTTGCCGGCGGTGACGTCGAGCAACTCGGCGCGGACCGCAGGTGCGACGGCGGCGCCCAGCTGGTCGGCAATGAGCGCCTCGGCAGCGTCCGCGTCAACGCCGGACACGGTCAGCATGGACAGGTCGCGGGAGTCGAACGCTCCGACCTCGTCGTCGCGGACCGCAAACAGCAGCGCCACGGCCTCGCCCTCGAGGCGCCGAGCGGCGAACAGCAGCGCCGCGGACGATGCGTCGTCGAGCCAGTGCGCATCGTCGACAACCGCGACCACCGGCCGCTCACCCGCAACCTCGGAGAGCAGGTTCAACGTGGCGAGGAACACCAGATGCCGGTCGCTGACATCGTCGGTGGACTCACCGAACGCCGCCCGCAGCGAGCGCGCTTGCGGGTCAGGAAGCCGGTCGAGATGGTCGAGCACGGGGCGTAGGAGCCGGTGCAGGGCAGCGAACGGCAGCGGCGCCTCGGACTCCACACCGCGCGTGCGCAGCACGATCAGGTCGTCGGTCGCCGTCACCGCGTCCTCGAGGAGCACGGACTTGCCGACCCCGGGCTGGCCTCGCACCAGCAGCGCGGCACCGTGCCCGGCTCGGGCGCGGTCAAGGAGCTCGCGCAACTTCGCCTGTTCCAGGCCCCTACCCCGCAACACCCTCGACAGGGTAGCCACGGGTCGCGGCACGTGAGGGCTGATCACCGGCACGGTCACCAGATTGGCGAGAGCAGCCAGACCGGCTGGTCGGTTGGATGGCTGGCGAGCCGGGTGGGACCCACGTCTCGACTAGAGCGCAGTCCAGCGGCCTCAGGTATGGACGGGGCAGCCGACCCTGTCGAGGACAGCGACCACGTCCGCCCGGTCGACCGGCTCCCGTGCGCTCACCAGCAACGTCCGGGCGGCGGGATCGAGGACGCAGCGGCTGACGCCCGGGAGCTGCCCGACCTCGGCA
Organism: Nocardioides panacisoli; assembly: GCF_039537325.1. Taxonomy (GTDB): domain Bacteria; phylum Actinomycetota; class Actinomycetes; order Propionibacteriales; family Nocardioidaceae; genus Nocardioides; species Nocardioides panacisoli. The sequence continues at coordinate 27,233 of NZ_BAABAH010000001.1, read as the reverse complement.
TGGACCGCGTCGGTGATGTGGGCGCAGACCGGCCCGTTGAGGGAGAACACGACCGAGCCGACGAACGTTCGTGGGGTGCTCCGCATCATCGAGGTCTCCGAGGGGGCTGAGGAGTGGTGTGCGGGGAGTCGCCTGGACCCGCGGTGAGTATGGGTCGGGTCCACGCCGTCACGTGGGTGTCCGTGGAGCCAGCGCGGTACGGCCTGGGCGGCTCGGCCGGTCGGTAGCCGAGTGCGGTCCAGAACGGCTCCGCCTCGGCGGCGTTGGTGCCGACGATTGCGGCGCGCAGGGTCGTTACCTCGGACCACCCAGCTAGCTCCGCGAGCAGCAGGTCGTGGGCACGCCGGCCGACGCCTTGCCGCTGGCGAGACGGGTGGACCTGGAGCAGGCCGATGTGGGCGGTCGCACGGTCGGGCCAGCCGCGCAGGACGTCGATGACTGCGGCCAGACCGCCTTGGTCGAACGCTCCAAGCACGACCTTCTGGTCGGGGTTCAGGCCCGGGGGCCGGCCGGAAAGAAGATCGGCTGCGCCGCCGGGTTCTGGCGGCGCGCCGGTCACGCGTAGGGCGTAGCGGCGGTCGGCCTTGAGCAGGTCCTGGAGGGCCGGCAGGTCGCCGAGGGTCAGCGGTCGCAGTCGTAAGGCGTCAGTCATGACCACACTCCTTCTACGTGACGAGCGAGCAGGCCGCAGGCGGACGAGGGATTCATCGTGCGACAACCTCAGCAGGCTGAAGGGGCGGCCGGCCGCTGGCGTGGACGACGAACGGGGCGGTGACCACGGTGCCGTCGCCGAGCTGGAACTGTGCCCAGAGTCGGTAGCTGCCGGGCCGGTCGAAGCGGACGTGCAGGTCCAGGTCGGGCCCGAACGTCGTCCCGGGCAGCGCGAACACCGGGCGACCCTGGTCGTCGAAGGTCTCGGCGTGCTGGTGGGCGAAGCTCGACCCGTCGGCCCGCATGACGACCACGTGCCCGGCGGCGCCGAGGTACGGCTGGAGATCTTCGACCGGGCGGCCGGTGGTGTCGGTGAACCGCAGCGCGAAGTCGCTGGTCTCACCGACGTGGGCGTCGCCGTCCAGGACGATGCGTATGCCGTCGCCGGTCCAGGTGCGCGCGTCGGTCGAGGGGATCGGCGCCGGCTGCGGGGCCGTGCCGGCCACCGTGACCTCGTGGGCGTCCAGAACGTCGGCCATCTGGCCCTGGCGGCGGAATTCGGTGTGCACGGCGTACGTCCCGGAGGTCGGGAAGCTCGCGGTGACCGCGTAGGTGCCGGGAACCTCGGTCGGTTCAGGGTGGACGTGGGCGAACGTGCCGAGGTCGGTGCGGGTGATGATCATGTGCATCCACACCTGGTGGGTGCGGACCAGGTCGTCGACCAGCGCGCCCGTTTCGGCGTCGCGGACGGTGACGGTGAGCATGGTGGGCTCGCCGGGCTCGATGTCGGCAGGCACCTGCAGCGCCACGTTCAGGTCGGCGTCGTGCGGGCTGACCGGCGGCACGTCGGTCTCCTCCATAGTGCTCATCAGCGGGCGCATGGGCATGCCCATGCCCTCGGACCACGCCAAGGCCCCGTTCATGCCGCGCTCGGCCTGGTCGGTCCGCGACAGCCAGGTGAACCCCGCACCGAGCGACAGGGCGACCACCGCGATCGCGGCCAGGTAGGACCAGCGGCCGACCTGATCGAGCAGGGTCGGACGGGACCCCGCCTTGGCGGGATCGAAGCGGCGCAGCCGCAGCGCGTTGGTGACGACGCTGACTGAGCTCATCGCCATCGCGGCGCTGGCCAGCACGGGGTCCAGGAGAAGCCCGTCCCACCAGTACAGGACCCCGGCGGCGACCGGGATCAGCAGGACGTTGTAGCCGAACGCCCACGTCAAACCCTGTTTGATGGTGGTCACGGTCTCGCGGGACAGGGCGATCGCGGTGACAATGCCGCGCAGGTCACCGCCGACCAGGGTGATGTCGGAAGCGGCGATGGCGACGTCGGTGCCGGTGCCGATGGCGACCCCCAGGTCGGCACGCGCCAGGGCCGGAGCGTCGTTGATTCCGTCGCCCACCATGGCGACGACGTGGCCGGCGGCCTGGAGGTCGGCGACTCGGTCGGCCTTGTCTGCGGGCAGGACCTCCGCCAGGACGTGGTCGACGCCGACCTGCGCGGCGACCGCGCGGGCGGTGGCGGCGTTGTCGCCAGTCACCATCCAGACCTCGAGGCCGAGGGCGTGCAGTGCCGCGATAGCGTCGGCGGACGTGGGCTTGATCGGGTCCGCGACCTCTACCAGCCCGGCGGCCGTGCCGTCGACCGCGACGTACATCGGCGTGCGAGCCTGCTCGGCCGACCGACGGGCGGCGTCGGTCAGGGCGCTGACGTCGACACGGTGGCGGGCCATCAGCGCTGCGTTGCCGACCAGGAGGTAGCGCCCGCCGACCTTGGCGTTGATCCCGTGCCCGGCGATGGCTTCGAAGTCGGTGGCGGACGGCAAGGTCAGGCCACGGGTGCGGGCGGCTGCGACGATTGCTTCGCCGACGGGGTGCTCGCTGCCGACCTCTGCGGCCGCGACGAAGGCGAGGAGTTCGTCTTCCGTCCGACTGGGCAGCGTCGTGACGCCGACGAGGTCCGGGCGGCCAGCGGTCATGGTGCCGGTCTTGTCGAGGATGACGGCGGTGACCCGGCGGGCGGTCTCCAGCGCCTGGCCGTCGCCGATGAGGATGCCGAGCTCGGCGGCCTTGCCGGTGCCGACCATGACCGCGGTCGGGGTGGCCAGGCCCAGCGCGCAGGGGCAGGCGATGATCAACACGGCGACCGCGGTGCCGATGGCCAGAACAAGTGCCTGGTCGTCTGGGCCGAAGAAGTACCAGCCGAGGAAGGTCACGAACGCGGTGAGCAGGACGGCGGGCACGAACCAGGCCGAGACCCGGTCGGCGAGGCGCTGCATCGGCGCCTGGGCGCCCTGGGCCTCCTCGACGAGGCGGATGATCTGGGCCAGGGTGCTGTCGGCGCCGGCGGCGGTGACCTTGATGACGAGGGTGCCGGTGCGGTTGATCGTGGCACCGATGACGGTGTCGCCTGTGGTCTTGGTGACCGGGACGCTCTCGCCGGTCAGCATCGACTCGTCCAGGGTCGAGGTGCCGTCGGCGACGACGCCGTCGACGGGCAGCTTCTCGCCGGGCCGGACCCGCACCAGGTCGTCGACGCGGACCTCGTCGACCGGGACGTCGACCTCGACCTCGCCGCGCACGACGCGTGCGGTGGTTGGTGCGAGCCCGACGAGGGCCTTGATGGAGCCCGCAGTGCGCTTCTTGGCCTTCAGCTCGAGCCAACGGCCCATCAAGACCAGCGCGACCACGATGAGCGCGGTCTCGAAGTACAGGTGCAGCGGCAGACCCCAGCGCTGGGCCGGGCCTGGCCACAGGGTGACGAAGGCGCTGTAGCCGTACGCGACGCCGGTGCCAAGCGCGACGAGGGTGTCCATGGTGGTGGCCTTGTTGCGGGTCGCGGTCCACGCGTGCCGGTAGATGTCGCCGCCGGCCCAGAACTGCACACCGGTGGCGATGACCAGCAGCAGCGGCATCAGCCAGTCCATCGTGTCCAGGTGCAGCGGTAGGTACATGACGCCCATGAGCGCGAGGCCGGTCACCAGGGCGATCCGCCAACGGCGGGCCAGGCGGGCGATCTCGTGGTCGCGGCGGGCGTCGAGATCGTCGGCCGGCGTACCGGCCTGGCGGTCGACAGCCCGGGCCGTGCCGACGGGGCCACCGGGGCCACCGGGGCCGGCGGGGGTGGTGGGTGCCGGCGTCCGGGTCGGCTTCGGGGTGGCCGTGTAGCCGACCCGGACAACGGCGGCGGTCAGATCGCTGACCGCGGCGAGCGACGGGTCGTGGGTGACGGTGGCCGTCTCGGTGGCGAGGTTGACCGAGGCCACGACCACCCCGTCGACGCGGTTCAGGGCCTTGGTGACCCGGCCGACGCAGGACGCGCAGGTCATGCCTCCGATGGAGAAGCTGGTCTCGACGTCGTCGATGTGGATGCCTGAGGCTGTCTGGTCCTGCTGGTCCTGGCCGCGCGACGGGGCCGGGGTCTGGGGGGTGGTCGTGGTCATCTCGGTCTCCGGGATGGTGCGTCGGTTCGTCGGATTGGGGTCAGAAGGCGAGCTCGTAGCCGGCCTCGTCGATGGCGGCGGTCATTTCGTCGTCGGTGACCGTGCGGGTGCTGGCGACGACGACGTCGCCGCTGGCCAGATCGACGGTCACGTTGGTGACGCCGTCGATGGCGCCGACCTCGCGCTCGACGGCGGAGACGCAGTGGCCGCAGGTCATGCCGACGACGCGGTAGGTCCGGCTGCTGTCGGCGGTGGCGGGGGTGGTGGACATGGGGTTCTCCTGTTCGTTGGTGAAGAGGTGCGGTTGGTGTTGAGCGGTGGTGCGCGTTGTTGCGGTGGACCCAGAGTCGGTTTCCCCGGCGCCGGGTCGCGCCGGGGAAACCGCCGGGATCAGTGCCCGTGCCCGTGGCCGTGACCGGCGGCCGCGGCGGCCCCGGGGTCGTGGGCGGGTAGCAGGGAGGTGGGCAGGAGGAGGGCTCCGAGGCCGATCGCGATGGCAAGGAACGCGTCCTGGGCTCCGTGGACGATGCCCGCCTGGGTGGTCAGGTCGCCGGCGATCGCGGTCAGGGCGGCGACGCCCAGGGCCGCGCCGATCTCGTGGCCGGTCATCAGCAGGCCCGACGCCATGCCGGACTGCTCCTGCGGTACGTCGCTCATCGCGGCGACCGAGATGGCGACGAACATCGGCCCGACGCCGAGGCCGAGGAGGGCGAACCCGGGAAGCACGTCGGTCAGGTAGCTGGAGCCGGAGCCGACGGTGGCGAGCACCAGGGCGCCGGCGGCGGCGATGACCAGGCCGATGAGGATGAGCCTCTTCGCGCCGAGGTGAGGCAGGGCCTTGGAAGCGATCGCGGCGCTGGCGGTGATGAATGCGGCCAGCGGCAGGAACTCCAGACCAGCGACGAGCGCGGACGCGCCGAGGACCTGCTGCAGGTACAGCGAGCTGAGGAAGATCGCACCTACCACAGCACCCGTCACCCCGGCCATCACGATCGAGGCGGAGACCAGGGACCGGATCCGCCAGGTGGTCGGCGGGACGATGGGGGCGGCGACCTTGCGCTCGTTGACCACGAACGCGGCGAGCAGGACGGCGGCGGCCGCGGCGGCGATGAGTGTCTGCGGGGCGGTCCAGCCGTGGCTGGTGGTCGACCCGACCGCGTACACCAGGGCGAGGAGGCCGGTGACCAGGGTCAGCGCGCCGGACACGTCGAGACGCTTGGCGCCGCGGGCGCCATGAGTGGTGGTGCCGGGCATCGCGCGGACCTTGGCCAGCACGCCGGCGAGAACCGCGGCGCCGACGGGCACGTTGATGAAGAAGACCGCGCGCCAGTCGAAGACGGTGGTCAGGATGCCGCCGAAGAGGACACCGGCGGCGATGCCCATGCTGGCGACCGTGCCCCACATGGCCAGGGCGGTCGCGCGCTGCCGGCCGGCGTAGCTGGTCATCACGATCGACATCGCCGCCGGGGTGAGCATGGCGGCGCCGGCGCCCTGGGCGCCGCGAGACAGGATCAGCATGAGCGCGGAGCCCGCGAGTCCGGAGCACAGCGAGCCGAGGGTGAACACGGCCAGTCCGGTCAGGAACATCCGGCGCCGGTCGAACAGGTCGGCCATCCGGCCGCCGAGCAGCAGGAACCCGCCGCTGAGCAGCACGTACGCGCTGACGGTCCACTGGTAGTCGCCGGAGGACAGCTGCAGGTCGGCGGCGATGCTGGGCAGGGCGACGTTCACGACGCTGACGTCGAGGACGACCATCACCTGGGCCGCGAGCATCAACGCCAGGACGGTCCACGGCCGCCGTGGTGCGCTCGACTCCTGACCGTGGTGCGGCGCCGTATTGCCAGCCGGGTCGTGGGCGGGGGGCGCGGGCGGTGTGTGGTGGAGCTCGGTGGACATCGGGTTCTCCTTCGGGCGGGTGGGGCCGGCGGACGGGTTGCCGGCGGTGTCCACGAGCGTCGTCGCGATCGGGCGTGTCTCGCGCTGGCGAAATCGCCGGGTTTCGGGCCGGTGATCGCCGGGGTCCGCCTGGTATCGGCATTCCGTGCCGCCGGACATCCTTGCCATCACAGTGGTCATCGCCCTGGTCATCGCCCTCGTCATCGACCGGTCGCGCTGGCCGTCCGGGCGGCGCGAACGACCTCGGTGACCGCGTCGGCGGACTCGCGGGCCGGGCCCACGTCCTCGAGGAGCCCGGCATGGGAGGCGTCGACGGTGCGGTGGGTGGAGTTCGTCGAGAGCGCGGCGAGTTGGTCCTGGGCCGCGGGCCAGCCGTCGGTCCCGTCCTGGCTCTCGCTTGCGGTCAGGACGGCGAGCGGCCTGCCGCCCAGGGTGGTCAGCGCCTGGGCCTGCTCGAACACCTCGGGGAGCATCGAGATCTCGTCCCGGCCACTGCGGGCGGCGCGGGCGCTCGCGCTGAGCTCGGCAACCTCTTCGGCTGCGGGGTCGGGCAGTCGGGCCGGCGACGCCGCCCAGAGCAGGCGACCGAGACCAAACCGGTCCAGCGTGGGGAGCACCGCGAGTCCTCGGCGCATCATCGCGTACTGGCCGGGGTAGGCGGGCAGGTCGAACTGGTGCGGACTGGAGCTGTCGAGCAGCACCATCCCGGCGACCTGGTCGGGGTACTGCGCCGCGTACGTGAGGGCGAACGTGCCGCCCGTGGAGTGTCCGGTCAGGACGTACGGGCCGTGCTCGCCGGCCGCTTGAAGCAGCGCGTGCAGGTCGGCAGCGACCTCCACGCCATCCTGCAGGTGGTTCGCGCTCTCGCTCCATCCCTGGCCGGCGCGGTCGTAGGCGCAGACGCGGGTGTGGGATGCGACCTGGTCGACGATGCGGACCCAGGACGCGGTGACCTCGCCGAGCCCGTTGAACAGCACCACGGTTGGGCTGCCGTGTCCCCGGCAGTCGAGGTACATCTGGTGCCCGTCGACGTCGTACAGCGTGCCCGGCGCCACGGATGCGGGCTGCTCGCGGACCACCGCGACGTCCTCGTAGGCACCACCGATGGAGATGACCGCGAGGACCGCCGCGACGCCAGTGAGCATCCAACGGCCACGTCGGGGCACGGTGCGGCGGGCCTGATCCCAGATGTAGCCCGCGAGCGCCACGGTCGCGACCGGCCAGACCCAGCCCATCGCGCGCATCGCGGCGTCCTCTGGCGTGAAGGCGAGGAGCGCCGCGCCGGTGGCCGCCATGGCCACGGCCGGAACGGCAGTCCACCGCAGCGACCGATCGGTGAACCGGGCGGTCAACCACCCCAGGAGCGCCCATCCGAACCCGAACGCGACCAGGAACGACCCGGTGATGGTGCTCTCCGCGGCGCCCGGGAACACGACCAGGACGAGGACAGCCGCCGCGACCAGTCCGGCCACCAGGGAGGCGGCGACGAGGCGCGCGACCGGCCCCGACGCTCGAGCTCGGTCGTGCTCGGCGGTGTCATCCTGCTGATCGCCCCGAAGGCCGTTGGTCTGGGTGTGGGTGTCCATGAGGGTCTCGCTCTCGCTGTGCCGGGGGTGGGTGGTCGTCACTGCCGAGCGTGGTCGGGTGTGGCGTTGCTTGCGACGGCAGAATGGCCGGGCTTGTGCGTTGGCCACTCGGTCCAGAAGTCCCCGGCGTAGCCGTTGTGCGAGTGATGCCAGCGACCCGTGTAGGTGCCGGACTCTGCGTCGATGACGATCTGCGAGGCGGACATGAGGATCACTTCCCTTGGTTTCGCCTGGCGAGAGCCTCGGCGGCTGGTCTGATGGCGAGAGCCTCGACCGGGGGACTGGCCCGCGCCTGTCCGCCGGCTGTCCAGCGCTGTCCCGCTGTCCGGGCCCGCTGTCCGGTCCCGCGGGCTGTCCAGACCTGGCGACGGAGGGTCGCAGCCCGTGTCACCGCCACTGCGCAGTTCTTGATCGCGGACAGCGGCGGGACAGCGCTCCACCGGATCGTGTCCTCGGATGCACCCGACAGAGAGCGAGCACCCGATGCTTGAGCTGACCCTCTACGTCGCCGGCATGGCCTGCCGACGCTGCGTCCGAGAGGTCACCGCGCGGCTCCGCGACGTCCCCGGCGTGCAGACCGTCGCCGCGGACGCCGCCACGTCGCAGATCAGGTTGAGCGGCACGATGACCTACCTCGACGTGGCCCGCGCCCTCGAAGGGACCACCTACCGCCCCGAGCTCGTGCACGAGAGCGCCAACGAGAACGCGCGGGAGAACAGGTGAGGGACAGCGGCCGGACAGGACGTCTGGTGACGCTCGTGCCCACCCCGCAGCGCAGCCGCCCGGCTGGCTGCGTCACCACAGAAGGGCACACACCATGTCTTCCGCTACGACTTCCACCTCACCGGGTGTGACGGGTCGGGACAGCCGACGTTGGCTGGCTCTCGGACTCATCGCCGCAGCCCAGTTCATGGTCATCATGGACACCTCGATCATCGGCGTCGCGTTGCCCGAGATGCAGCACGACCTCGACTTCACCCCAGAAGGCCTGAGCTGGGTCTTCAACGCCTACGTCGTCGCCTTCGGCGGCCTGCTGCTGCTCGGTGGACGGCTGTCCGACCTGTTCGGCGCCCGACGGATCTTCGCCACCGGCTGGGCCATTTTGACCGCTGGCTCACTGGCTGCTGGACTGGCGAACAACGTGCCGGTCGAGCTGGTCGGCCGCGCGCTGCAGGGCGCCGGGTCCGCGCTGATCGCTCCGGCCGCTCTCACCCTGCTGTTCACCATCTTCGGGGGCACCCCGAAGGAGCTCACCAGGGCACTCGCGTTGTACGGCGCCGCGGCGCCCGCTGGCGGCACCGCCGGCGTCTTCCTCGGAGGTCTACTGACTCAGTACGCCTCGTGGCCGTGGGTGTTCTTCATCAACCTGCCGCTGGCCGCCGTCGTCCTCGCCGTGACCCCATCGGTTATGCCGACCGGCACGACCCGGCGTGGCTCACTCGACCTAGCCGGTGCCGTCACGGTCACCGCGGGACTGGCCGCAATCGTTTTCGCGATCGTCCGCGCCCCACAGCAAGGCTGGACCTCAACCGGCACCCTGATCGCCGGCCTGGGCGGCATCGCCCTGCTCGGTCTGTTTGCGGCCGGCCAGGCGCGACGGGAGCAGCCGCTGGTGCGGTTGGCCATCTTCAAGACGCCGAACCTGGCCGGCGCCAACGCCGCACAGTTCTTCCTCGGCGCCGCCTGGATCCCGATGTTCTTCTTCGTCAACCTGTACCTGCAGCAGGTCCTCGGCCTGGGCGCGTTCGCCAGCGGTGCTGCGCTGCTGCCGCTGACGTTGACGATCATGGTCGGGATGGTCTCGGTCGCACCCCGACTCATCGCCCGGTTCGGACCCAAGACCATGACCGTCGCCGGGCTGGCCACGCTCGCCGGCGGCCTCGTCTGGCTCTCGTTCCTCCGCCCGACCGGAACGTTCTGGGTCGACGTCCTGCCGGCAACGCTCGTCACGGCCGCCGGTATGGCGATGGCGTTCATCCCCTCTCTCGGGCTGGCGCTCTCCTCCGTCCCTCCCCAGGAGGCGGGCCTGGCCGCAGGGATCGTCAACACCAACTACCAGATCGGATCGGCCATCGGCCTGGCCGCGATGACCGCAGTCGCAGCCGCGGCGGGAGCACCCGGGGTGTCCGGCCTCACCGACGGGTTCTCCGCGGGCTTCCTCGGTGCCGCAAGCATCGCCGCCGTCGGCGCGCTTATCGCCGTCCTGTGTCTGCGCACCCCGCAGGCTGCGGCGTCCGACCAGACCGCGGGCGAATCCGTTGCCGGGTGACGGAACCTGGCACCGCGAACACCCACCGCCACGCACTGACCAGCCACACACGGGACGGAGAGCCCGATGCCCTCACAGGTGAACCTGTTCGGCGACCAGGTGCAGCAGCCGCAACTCTGGGAAGGCGAATCCGCGGACAGCGTTTCGCTCCACCCAACCCCAGAAGGAGCTACAGCGCCTCCTGCTGGATCGGCGGGGTCAGTTTGCCGACAGGGGTGCCTGACCCATACCGCCGACCGTCCAGGAGTCCTGGTGATGAGGACGGGGGCGGCCCAGCCGCTCCCGGACCTGGTCGGCTTCCTGCTGGAGCTGCCGGGATCGGTCGGTGTGGTGGCTCCAGGTGCGTGCGAGCCCTTCGAGGGAGGAGGCGATGAGCCCCGGTTCGCCGGACAGTCGGCCCAGGGCGTGCGCGGCCTCGTAGAGCTCGCGCGCGCCCGGGGTGTCACCGCCGACTTCGACGCATCGTCCATGGGCCAGCAGCGCCCAGCCCTCCCAGACCGGGGTCCGCAAGGCCGCGAACCCGTCGCGGCAGCGGACCAGGCGCTGCTCGGCCTGAGCCAGGTCGCCGCCCTCGAGGGCGAGCAGGCCGTGGCCGTAGTCGGCCAGGACCGTGCCAGCCCCGTCGCCAACGTGCCTGGACGCGGCATCGGCGCGGTCGAAAAGGTCGCGAGCCGTCTCGCGTCGACCGAGGTTCAGGTGAGCGAGCGCGAGGTCGGCCAGCGCCCACTGCACGGTGTTGAAAACACCGGCCGCGGCGGCGACGTCGATCGCCTCCTCGAGCTCGTGCGCCCCGTCTTCGTCGCGACCGAACTCCCGCAACCCCCACCCGAGGTGGTACAAGATCGCCGACAAGCCCCAGAAGTCCTCGAGTTGCCGGAACCGCGCTGCGGCAGCGCGACCGACGCGGACCGCATCCTCGAGATGCCCGGTCTTCAGGGCGGTCTCCATGCGGACGAAGCCGACCACCCCCAGGCCCCACTCGTCCCCGTCGCCGCGGAACTGCTCCTCGGCTTCAGCGAGCAACTCCTCCGACCGGTCCGGGTCGGCGCCGGTGACGCCCTCGACGGCCAGCAGCACCTTCGACAATGCGGCCCGAGGGTGATCCTCCCGGGCCTTGAAGATCTTCAGGCTCTGCTCGGCTGTCTCGGCGCACAGCGGACTGGGATGAACAAGGCAGGCGCGGGGGCGCTCGACGATGGACACCGCCTGGAGCGCGCGGGCGCGGGCGTTGTCGCTGCCGCCGAGCGCCAGGACCCGTTGCAGAACATCGCGGCCCTCCATGTGGCGACCCAGGTGCCAGAACAGGGCCAGCGATCCCGCCATCTCCAGGGCGTCGTCCGGGTCGCCCTGCGGGCCGCTGAGCCAGGTGAGCGCAGCGCGCACGTTCGGCTGCTCGCGGCGCAACCACCTCAGCGCCTCACGTTGCCCGTGGCCGCGCAGTTCCAGTTCAGCAGCGACAACCTGATCGCGGAAGTACCGCGCGTGCCGGGCCGACACCGTGGCCTGGTTACCGGCCTCGCGGAGCCGTTCGGCGGCGTACTGCCTCAGGGTCTCCAGCATCCGGTACCGCGTCGGCGAGCCTGGTTCGACCACGACCATCGAGCGCTTCACGAGACGAGCGACGACTCCCAGGACCAACCCGTCCGAGGCGCCACCTGCTGGGTCAGCGCCGGCGGAGTCGTCGGCGACGATGGCTTCGGCCGCGGGCATGGTCCACCCCGCCTGGAACACCGACAGCCGGTTGAACAGCTGTTGCTCGTCCTCGCTGAGCAGGGCGTAGCTCCAGTCGACGGTGGCGCGCAGGGTCTGCTGTCTCGCCTCAGCGGTACGCGACCCGGAGGTCAGCAGCACGAAGCGGTGGTCGACTCGGTCGCAGATCCGGTCGGCGATCTCGCCAGGCGTCATCGCCTCTGCCCGGGCCGCCGCGAGCTCCACGGCCAGCGGGATGCCGTCCAGTGCCCTGGTGATGCGGCCGATGGCGAGCAGGTTCGGCTCGTCGAACACAGTCCCGGGACGCGCCGCTCGGCAGCGCTCGGCGAACAGCTGGGCGGCCGGGTAATTGAGGATGTCGCCGGGATGAGTGTCCTCGGGCGGCGTTTCGAGGGGGCCTATGTTGACCTGGACCTCGTCGGGCACCGCGAGCGCCTCGCGGCTGGTGGCCAGCACGGTCACGCCGACGCACCGACCCAACATGTCGTCGACGAGACTGGCGACGGGGTCGACGACGTGCTCGCAGTTGTCCAGCACCAGCAGCAGGTTGCGGTTGGCGAGGTAGCTGTACAGGCGCTCGCGGATGTCGCGTTCGGCGCCGGCGCCGTCCATCGGCATTCCGAGAGCGTCCGCAACGGCGACCGGCACTTGGTCGGCAGTCTCGACGGACGCCAGCCGCACGCCGAAGACTCCACCCGGGAACTCCGAGCGCGCGTACACGGCGACGGTCAGGGCAAGCGACGTCTTCCCGCCTCCTCCCGGCCCGACCAGCGACAGCAGCCGCACGCCACCGAGAAGCTCGCCGAGCTGTTGCAGCGTCTCGTCGCGGCCGATGAGGGGCCGCACGACCGTTGGCAAGTTCGTCGGTCCGAGCGCGGGAGCACCATCAGCAGCACTAGTGGCAGTTGGCGTGGCAACGGGCGCCGCGGAACTGGCGGCAGCGGGTGCGGCGGTTCCGCGTTCCCGCGAGCGCCTTTGGCCCAGGACCGGGGCCCGGACATGGACAGCCGCCTCCGGCTGGGTGCCCAGGGCCTCGTCTTGTCGCAGCACGCGCTCGTGCAGCGACCGCAGGACCACCGACGGCTCGAGACCGAGCTCCTCGTCCAAGAGGGCCCGGGTGCGGGCGTAGGCATCCAAGGCATCTGCTTGGCGGCCGCCTCGGTACAGGGCAACCATCAGCAGGCCCGTGAGCGACTCGAGGGTCGGATCATGGGCGACGACCGGCTCGAGGTCTTGAATGACCTCCAGATGCCTGCCCAGAGCGAGGGCGGCCTGCGCTCGCTCGGTCAATACGGCCAGGCGCAGCTCGTTGAGGCGTGCGGCCTCGGTGCTAGCCCACGGCTCCCCCACGAAGTCGGCCAGCGGTTCGCCCCGCCACATCGCCAGCGCCGAGTCATAACCGTCGAGCTGGTTCTCGAGCGCATCCGGGTCGCCGGTCGACTCGGCGGCCGCCGCGCGGAGCGCCCGGACCCGGGCGGCGAAGTCGACGGCATCCACCGCCGAGGCGTCGATGTCGGCGCGGTAGCCGACCCCCTCACGCGTGACCAGGTCGGGCGCGCCGTGCGCCCTGAGGGTCCGGCGGAGCTTCGAAACCCGGATCTGCAACGCGTTCATCGGGTCGACCGGCAGGTCCGACTCCGCCCAGAGACGATCGATCAGCAGGGAGGCCGGCAGCGTTCGGCCAGGCGACAGCACCAGCTGCGCAAGCAGGGCTCGTTCCGCGGCGCCCGGAACCGGCAGCATCGCGTCGCCACGGGCAATCTCCATCGGCCCGAGCAGACGGAAGCGCAGGTCGTCCACGAATTCCTCCGGGCGCTTGGCCAAGTCTCCCGCCCATCGTGCCTGAACTCCGACGCCCGCGCTGACAAAGGGAGGCGGGATCACCCATCGAGGGATCGGGCCAGGTCGGCTCCTCCCAGACCGCCCGGGCCGCGGGAGGCACGGCCCGGCGAATTCACCGGCGCGAACATCCCTCCCGATTCATAACGTCACCTCACCGGCCCGACAGCACTCTCAACAGCACCAGAGCGGCACGAGTGCAGCACCCGTCGCGCCCACCATCCGTCCCAAACCGAAGGATCAACGCCGATGTCCACTCAAACCGCCCACCCCGACACGATCCGGACGGCCCCGCTCCGCGACGATGCCCTCGACGTCCTCGTCATCGGCGCCGGTCAGGCCGGCCTCGCGGTCGCTTACCACCTGCGCCAAGCCGGTCTCCGGTTCCTGGTCGTCGACGGCGCCGCCGAGGTCGGTTCGGCCTGGCGGAGCCGGTGGGACTCCCTGACGCTGTTCACCCCGGCGCAGTACGACGCCCTGCCCGGCATGGCGTTCCCCGCCCGCGCTGACACGTACCCGACGGCCACCGATGTCGCCGACTATTTGGAGGCCTACGCCCTCCGGTTCGACCTGCCCATCGTCCTCAACACGCGTGTCACGCGCCTTCGCCGCGACGGAGGCCGGTACCTCGTCGACACCAGTGAGGGCCCGCAGCACGCCAGGCAGGTCGTCGTCGCCACCGGCCCGTTCCAGACCCCGGTGGTCCCGGCCATCAGCGCCGACCTCGGCGACGGCGTCCGGCAGCTGCACAGCGCTGAGTACCGAAACCCGGCCCAGATTGGGGCCGGTCCGGTCGTGGTGGTTGGTGCCGGCAACTCCGGACGCCAGATCGCCCTCGAGCTTGCCGCGACACACCAGGTGATCCTCGCTGTCGGCTCTGAGCCGATGCAGCTCCCGCAGCGCATCTTGGGCCGCGACCTGTTTTGGTGGCTGTCGAAGTCCGGGCTCCTGTCTAAGGCCGCCGACTCCCGAGTTGCGCGTCGCATGCGCGCTCGGGGTGACCTAGTCATCGGCACCCCCCTGGTCGAGCTTCGCAACGCCGGAGTCGAGATCCGTCCCGGTCTGACCGCGGCGCACCGCAACGGGCTCACCTTCGCCGACCAGACCCATTGCCAGCTAGCAACGGTCATCTGGGCAACCGGGTACAGGTCCGACTACTCCTGGATCGACGTCCCCGGATCCGTTGCAGACCACGAAGGCCGCCACACGGTCGAGCACGACCGCGGCATGACCACGGTTCCGGGGCTGACGTTCATCGGGCTGCCGTGGCAGCACACGCGCGGGTCGGCGCTCCTCGGTTTCGTCAAGGACGACGCCAAGTGGGTGGCCGAGCGTGTCATCGCTGCGGCGGCCGTCCCGCGTGCGTAGGCCAGGCAACCGCGGACAAACCCGGCGATCTTCCCGGCGCGAGCCGGGAGCCCACGGCGAGACGGTGAGCACACCTCGCACTCCCAGCCCGACGACCTAGGTGGAGCAATGACCATCGCGACCAAGCCCGAGACCACCCGCCCCATTCCAATGGCCGCCATGGCGACGACCGCTCCGTCGAACCGTGAGCACCGTCGGCGCATGATCGGACTCGGTGTGCTGGTCTCCGCGCAGTTCGTCGTCATGCTCGACACCTCGATCGTGAACGTCGCTCTGCCCTCAATCCAGGCCGACCTCGCCCTCAGCTCCGCCGGGCTGAGCTGGATCATCAACGCCTACGTCCTGACCTTCGGCGGCTTACTGCTGCTGTTCGGTCGAGTTGCCGACCTCCTCGGGCGGCGCCGGATGTTCATCGCCGGGTCCGCGCTGTTCACCGTCGGCACGCTCCTGGCCGCGACCGCGGTCAACGAGTGGATGCTCGTCGGCGGACGCATCATCCAAGGCGCCGGCGCGGCCGCGCTCAGTCCCGCCGCGATGTCGCTGCTGATGCTCAACTTTCCGGGCGATCGGCGAGCGCGAGCGATGAGCCTGTGGGGCGCAGCCTCCGCTGTCGGCGGGGCCACCGGTGTCCTGGCCGGTGGTGTGCTCACCGGGACCTTCGGCTGGTCCTCGGTGTTCCTGGTGACCGTGCCTGCCTCCCTTGCTGCCGTCGTGCTGGCCCGCCGCGTCCTCGACGACACCCCGCACGGCGCCCGGCGCCGCTTCGATGCCCCCGGCGCGGTCACCATCACCGCAGCCGTTCTGGCGCTCGTCGACGGCGCCCTCGGCGCAGCCGACCGCGGCCTGGGCTCACCCAGTGTTCTCATCGCCCTCGTTGCCTCTGCTGCGCTCCTGGGAGCCTTCATCGCGATCGAGCGCCACACCATCGATCCGCTCGTCCCGCTCGAGCTCTTCCGCTCTAGAGTCTTGTCGACCGGCGTCGGCCTGGCGGCCCTCGGCGGAGCCGCCCGGGCCTCGACCTTCGTGCTGATCGCGCTGTACCTGCAGAAGGCGCTCAACATGTCACCTGAGCACGCCGGCCTGGCCATGGTGCCGACCTCGATCACCGGGTTCATCGTCAACCTGGTGCTACTCCCGAAAGCGCTGCGGGCCATCGGTCCACGACGAAGTCTGGTCGTGGGCCTCCTCATCCTCGCCGCAGGGCACCTGTGGCTCGCGTACGCGCCGACGGCGCACGGCTACCCTGTTGCGGTCCTCCCCGGCCTACTCCTGGTCGCGTCCGGGGTTGCCCTGAGCTTCACGCCCACCACCATGGTCATCGTCTCCGTGGCCCCGGAGACGCACACCGGCCTGGCGTCCGGTCTGGCGAGTTCCGCGACCCAGGTCGGCGCCGCCCTCGGAACCGCTGCGTTCACAGCGATCGCTTTGACGGCCGGCAACGGATTCACGGCAGCCTTCACTGGTGCTGCGGCCGTCGCACTGGCCACAGCCGTCCTCGGCTGCTCGATCGTGCGTCGCTGAACGCAGACCGACGGACTCATCCAGTCTCCTCGAACTGACGGCCATTTCGTCCTCAGGTCGGTAACGCGTCCAGGTGTCGCCATCCGGAGCCGTGCCCAGCCGCGACAAGTTCCCGCCCCACGCTCATCCGGGGGTGGTTCCCGTGGCGCCCGCCCGCCCGCGACTGCGAGTGGCGCTGGGTCGGTCCTATCCTGTGTGCCACACGAGGTCGAATGCACGGCAAGGGGCTGGGACCCCTGGCCGCGATCTGGGCCGGTCGGCTTCGTGATGTCACTCGCTCCTGCCGAGAGCGGGCGGGCGCTGTCGTGGCTCTACGGGACTCCGGGGAGAGCGATTCGCTGCACGACCTGCCCCTCACCGTCCAATCCCACGAGGGCAATCACGTCGTCTATCGGCGGTCGCACCAATACGAACGTCCGCAGTGGCCTCCCGTCGTCTGCCTTGGCAGCGGGGAAGGGCTCCGTCGCAACCTCAGACTGGTCACGCTCGTTCCGACACTCGGCGCGCACGGTCGCGATGCGGGAGGTGACGAGGCCATACAGGTAGCGGTTGCCCACACCTGGGGTGAACCCACCAGCGAACCCAATCTCGGTCCTCCCCGTTATCTCCCAACCCGCCCCGTCTTCTTGGACACCGCCGTTCACGACAAGCGCTACGTAGTGGCGCGCGCCGAAGGTCTCGGCTCGATAGAGCACCGCCCAGCTGTCTCCGTTCGGGGCAACGCCTTCTGCCGCAACTAGGTCTCTATCGGTGCTCACTCCCGCAGGCTGCCATGCCGACGCAGCGGTTCCGCCCGGCCATGCCGCGTACGGCGTGCGATGTTTGCCGACGCAGTCAGGACAGGACCACCGGCAGCTGATAACTGCCCTCGGACATCCGGCCGATCATGAAGAAGGTCACGATCAACTGATTGACGGCGTGCTGGTAGCGGTGGTCCTCGAGAATGTGGTCGACGGCGATCCGGCACATGAGGTCATCCATGAATCGGCCGAGCAGGTACGGGTCCTGGACGATCTCGTCGAACTTCGCGCCCTCGACAGCCCACCGATCGAGCAGGCTGCCCGGAACTGCCATCGGCGGCGGAGGCTCCTCGAGCTCGGTCTGGAACCTCTCCACGACTCGCTCCTCGTGAGCGAGCTGCCGGCACCGGTCGCTGCAGTAGATCCGCGGACGGCCCCGGCCTTTGCTCGGTGGCAACGGGTTGCCGCAGAGGGCACAGGTCGAGACGGACTGCTCCATGCTCGTCAGGTGCGTCCGAGCTCCCAGCCCTCCGCCTGGTCCGTCCACCTCGATCTGCACACCGTGTGACGAAAAGAAGTTGGGGGGAACGCAGGAAGGAGCAAGGGAGCGCAGATCGGAGGGGTCATGGCGGGAAGGGGAGGGCCGAGGAGTGAGTGACAAGGTGCTGAAGGAGCGTGCGAGAGTCGAGGCGAGGGTGGAGGTGCGGTCACCCGCCGGCGGGCCACGAGCCGGGAGGGACCGGCGGCGCCGCCGGCCCCGTACCCGGTACGGAGCCGGTCCCGAACTCGGTACCGGGCCGGCGTTACCTGGCGGCCACGGTGCCGCGGAGTCCTCGGGACCGTTCCCTCCGGTTCCGGTGGCTCACCAGGACTGCAGCCGCGGTCCCGGCGACTCGCCGGAACCGTCTCCGAGGCAGCGGAGAGTCCCCACGACCGCGAACTCCTCCCGGGCCCGCTGCGCGGCCGTCGACTCGTTACATCCGATCCGAGGAGTCACCTCACCACCGTGCGCCCGCCAGGTGTGGCGTGTCAATCGGTCATCGGGCACGCCTGGAGGTGGCTCGAGATCGCTCAGCAGATTCCGAGGATGTTCGAGAGAACCGCTCAATCGGAGCCAGCGCGCACGGCGCCATCGCCGTCATCATCGTCGATGAGAGCGGCGAGCTGGGCCTCCTCGTCGGCGCTAGCCGGCGCTGAGAGCAGTAGGTCCTGTTCGGCGCCCGGGTTCAACGTTCGCTCCAGGTAGGCCGCGGGCGTGTGGTCGATGGTGGGGTCGGGTTCGATGTAGTGACCCTCGGTGATGGCCGTCGAGGTGTGGCCGAGGAAGGTCGCTGCGGCATCGGTGCCCATGCTCCGTGCGATCACGGTCGCAGCCGTACGGCGGTACCACCGCAGGCTGATACCGGCGTCTTCGAGTCCTGCGTCCATGACCATGTCGCGGAAGGTGCGGCGCACGTTGTAGGGGTTTAGTGGACCGCCGTTGCGACTGGCGAAGATCAGCCGGTCGGGGTCGCCTGACTTGACGGCCGCCAGCCGACGCCGGATCACCGCGGCGGCGAAGTCGGGGACCGGGATGCTGCGGATCGAGCTCTCGCTCTTGGGGTGGGGTTGCCGGATGAGGCCGGTGCTCTTGCGGTGGACGACGGTCCCGGTGACCCGGACGACCATGCCGCCTGGTCCGTCGGTGATGTCGCAGCGCCGCAGGGCGAGCGCCTCGCCGGGCCGCATCCCGGTGCCGAGGAGCACCTCGATCAGGTCGCGCACCTGGCCGTCGCTCTTCGGGCCGGGCTGGCCGTCGCCGGTGCGCCAGTTCGCGGCCGCGCGGCGGATCGCCGTGATCTGGTCCGGCGTGAGCGCCTGCGGAACCTGCTTCGGCTTGCGGCGCTGCGAGGTCCCCTCGACCGGGTTGCGGGAGATCGCGTCATGGCGCAGCGCGAAGCCGAACATCAGATTGAGCACGGTGCGTGCGTGCATGGCACGGGAGTGCGATACCGCGGCCTCGGACTTCAGGAACCACTCGACACGACCGGTCGTGATCTCGCCGAGCGTGAAGCTCTCGAAGGCCGGCAGGACATGCAGCCGCACGATGTCGCCGTAGCTCTCCTTGGTGCCGGCTGTGAGGTCTCGGAGATCGAGGTCGGCCAGCCAGAGCGCGGTCAGGTCTCCGAAGGAGCTGGCCAGTGTCAACTGCCCTCCGCTGCCGTAGCCGGATCGGTTCAGGAGCCGTTCCTTGACCAGGCTTCGCGCCGCTGCCGGAGTGCTGGCCGTGGCGGTGACCTTGCGTAGCCGACCGTCGAGGTCGCGGAAACGGGTCTCGGCGACGCATCGGCCCCCGCGTCGGTCGACGCGGATGGTGCCGAAGGTGCCGATCGCGGTCCGGGGTCGCCCGCCGGTCACGGTCGGTCAGGATGCCGGGCCGCGTCGTCGGCCTCCATCCGGGTCAGCCAGGCCTCGATCTCGCTCGAGCGGAACCGCAGCTCCCGGCCGACCCGGAACCCACGCGGTCCACGCCCGCGGCTGCGCAGGTCATAGAGGGTCTGCACGGTGACGTGCAGCCGGTCGGCGAGCTCTGACAGGGAGAGGACGGGCTCGAAAGTGTCCGGGTGTGCGTGCGAGGTGTCCATGGTGGACAGGTACGCGAGACGCTCCCAGGTGGCGAGCGAAGCCTTCGAGACGCTGCCAGGAACGGCCCTAGCGATCGGCCAAGTGCCGAGTTTGTGCCGAGTTTTCACTCTGTCTCCTCAGAGGAGGTTCCAGAGTCTGCCGCTGACCTGCACGTTTGGTGGTCCTAACAGGACCTACTTCAAAACCTTTGTGGGCGCTCGTCAACACCTTGGGATCTGTTCCGGTCGCTCCGCCACCTGAGCCACGACCAGCACCGGCTCGAGCCTTCCGGTTCAGTGCCGAGCAAACACAGGAAGTGCTCGAGGCCTACCGAGCTGGCACCACCATGGCAGTCCTGGCTGAGCGCTACGGCGTGCGTCGACAAACGATCGGGGAGCTGCTGCATCGGGAGGGTGTACCCAAACGACGGTCGAAGCGGATGAAGCCGGCCGAGATTGACCAGGCTGTGGAGCTGTATGAGAGCGGCTTGTCATTGAAGAAGGTTGGGGAGCGACTGCAGCGGGACCACAACATGATCTGGCGCCAGCTCAAGAAGCGCGGGGTAGTGATGCGGAGTCCGAATGATCGGCCTGGGCCGAGGCTCCTTGATGGCATCCAGCAGTAGGGCCCTCGCCACCGCCGTAGGGTCTGGCTTGGCCAGACAGACCTAACGAGCGCTGCGCTGAAGGGCAATCTGCACCGAAACCGACTAAAAGGTTGCGGGCCTGCCATCGGCTAGCGCCACTGCCCCTGAGCAGATTCCGGGCACACGGCACGCCCTCATCGATCGCACACGGCGCCGAAGTCTTGATCGAAGCCGGAGAGCAACGCAGGGTGTCTCACCGTGAGTCGACTTGCCGTCAGTGCGAGGGCTCTACTACCGGATGTAGAAATCGTTGCTTTCAAGCGGAAGTCGTGCCTACCGTGCCAATCTAACGTTGATCTCGGGAGGCATGCGATGTTGAAGAGGATAGCGGCTGCGCTTGGAGCAGTCGGCTGCTTGACCGTTGCGACAGTTGGACTAGCAGAGGGCTCACCCGCTCCCGATCCCGACCAGGTGGACCTTCAGAAAATCACCGCCATCGAGGCTCAAGGAGGACAGATGACACATCCAGAAGGCTCTCTGGGCTCGAGCGCGCTCGCTGATGCTAACGGTCGACTGCAGAACTGGGTGCTGCAGAATCCTGCGGTCACAGCTGGCTTCAACAGCATCGCGTTCGTAGGGCCGGATACTCTGGACCTGCGATGGAAAGGGCAGCTGCCTAGCGCTCTAGGTCCGGTCCTAGACGAGCTTAAAACGAGTGGCGTCACCGTCCGGCCCGTTGAAGTGCCTTGGAGCCGTCAAGAGATCCTTGATGCGGTACAAGTCATGCTGAAGTTGACGAGCAGCGAGGACGTCAATTTTTACATGGTCGGACCGAATAGCGACGGCGACGGAATCAAAGCGGTCGTTAACGCTTCCCCGGCGTCTAGCAACAGGGCCGCAATCGAAGATTCCCTCAAGGCCGCGGCTGGCGACATACCCGTAACTGTCGTATTCGAAGAGCACACGACGAAGTTGGCTTCCATCGACCGACGTCACGACACCGAGCCTTTTTGGGGCGGGGCCGCCGTCACTTCTTTGACTGATGGACGAAGCTGTACAACCTTGGCGCCGGCGCGCAAACCGGATGGGACTACGGGTTTAATCGCAGCCCGCCACTGCGGGAGGAATCAACTATATGAAACTTACGATGACGGCCTCGGCGGGAACGACGTCGGCACAGCGGGCGGCGGAGTTGTGTCAACCGACTCAGTGTTCATCAAGGGAAAGATTGTGGGGTGGCAGGACTTCACGGGCGCCTGGAACTCAAGTGATTTCAATCCTCTTGTGCCCGGGGCGGACCCCGGTCTGGGAGATGAGGTCTGCTCAAACGGTGCTTTCTCAGGCCGGATCTGTGACGGCCCGCTGATGGTAATGGCGGTCGACCAATTCACCACGCTCGATGACGGCTCGAATGTCGGACCTGGGTTCTGGTTCTCGAATCGGAATCGGGATGGTATGCAGGCGCATGCAGCTCTAGGCGACGGCGACAGCGGCGGAGCGGTGTTTAGTTGGGCGAATAGCAATAGACAAATCCAGAGTAACGGAATGGCCGTTAAGATCCGTACTGACGAATACACATCGTGCCCGGGCAGTCCCGACCTGGTCAGGTTTTGCAGTCCAGATGGATTCGCCATCAATATAAGTGCGGTGAACAATTCCCTCGATACTCATCTGATCACCACCGTGCTGCCGTCGCCCTAAGGGAGCGGGGTCCGAGCATATTATGCGGCGGACGCGATCGCACTGACGAGATATGAGTGCCACGGAGACGGTGCGGGTTGGTCGGGATTCGCGGAGCAACGCTCCAAGTGACCCTTGGAAGATGTCGGAGCGAGATTGAATCTATGCCGTGTCTTTTTTTCGGCGAATCCGGCGCGTCAACCGGCCGCGTACATAGAGTGACCGATTAGCGACGACCGTGGCGCTTGAAGGTACGCCAAGATGTTGCTGCTCCAGAGGGCTTCTGTTCGCTTGCCGAAGGCGCGGATCAAATTTTCGCGGATCTGATTCTCAGTCATCTCGGAAAGCTACACGTCATCATTCCATGTGATGACTACATTGAAACGTTTACGACTCAAGCCGATCGGGACAAGTTTCAGTCTCTACTGGCTCAGGCCAGCAGCGTAACCCATATGAAGTTCAGCGAGGCGTCCGAGGAGGCCTTCTGGGCGGCCGGTAGAGCAGTTGTCGAAGAGTCTGATCAGTTGTATGCGGTTTGGAACGGACAGGCCGCTGGAGGTTTAGGCGGAACTGCCGACGTAGTCGGTTACGCGAAGAGCCTCGCAATCCCGGTCACCATTGTTTGGCCCACAGGTTCGACACGAGTTTGAAATCGAAGTTCGATAGCAGACCGCGAGGACATCGTCGAACACTACAAGAAGTCTCAGCCGACTACACGGTGCTGGCAGTGGCGTTCTGGAAGGTCGTCAACGAACTCGGATCGAGCATCGCGACCTCCCTCCAGTGCCCCAGGGCCTGCGCAGACGTGGCCCGTGCCGCCCGAAATCTCGAAGAAGAGCTAGTCGGGCACCAAACCTTGTCCGGTCAGTTTAAGCCCAGCTCCAACGCGAAGCCCCCGTATCGAGTCGTGATGAGGCGAGATCAATGGGAGTACGCCGATGGGTAGGACCCGGACGTCTTCGCGCACCACATCTGCTGCCGACTTGTCCAGTGCCTCCCACTGGTCGGGCTCCCAGCGATAAAAACTGATCGGAGGCGTACCACTCATCACCGCGAGAGTGGTGACGAGAGAACTTCCTGACGGCACGTCGTACGCCCATGGCTCATCCAACCACCTCCAGGCAACGTCGCGAGATCGGTCACGTGCCAGCGACAAGTCAGGAGTATCCACCGTATTCGGGACACATCGTGGAACGACCTGCAGGTAATGCGCGCCTTGACGCGTTCGAGGAACAAGCACACTCAGCCAGCTTTGGTCGACACTATTCAAAGTAAACTGTTGATCCAAGTCTCCAAACGTACCGAGCGATGCAAGATTATCTGGGGTCTGCGCGTAAGCGTACCGCAGAAGGTCGTCCACCTGCCTGTAAACAAGTCCTGTCACGCCAGCACACACGAACTCAAACGGGCTGGATCCGCTAATGTCGTGGGTGTATGCGTATTGCGGCACTAGCCCTTGTTTCACGTAGGTCACGTGAACTTTGTCTTCAATGCCTGCCATGGTCACCCCCTTTAGCGGTGAATCTGAGTGTGGCAGGGCCCACACAGGACGAATAGGTTGTCCAACGTAGTGGAGCCACCGTCAGCATGGCGAACGCCGTGGTGTCCCTTTGCTCCCGCAAGGTCCAGTGGGTCTCCGCAACTTAGGCACGTGCCGCCCTGTTGCTCAAGCTGATCCTGCACCTCCGGTCGGCTGAACAGACGCCGTGGGTCGCGTTCGCTGGGCGGCACCGCCCCAGGTCCCTTGCCCGGTGCAGGAAGTTCGCACGTGTTGTGCACCAGAATGGCAGCGGCACCCACGTGGTACGTGTGAATCCCGTGGACCTGCAGGTTGTATGCAAGACTCCACCTAGCGCTGGTTCCGTCGAATCCATCGACCACAGGCGTCGGATCCAAACCGAGCCCCAGAACCGTTTCGCCACGAGAGAGATTGTCCGCCCGTTCAAACTCGCCGTCGGTAGACGACCAGAATGGGTGGTCACGGGTTGTGCTAATGACTTCGCCGCCGATTTTGAGGTCGGTGATCGTGTCCCAGTGGACGAAGACCTTCTCGACTCGTTCTGCCCGCTGTTGGCCGGTTCCCGGATCGGTGGCAAGTACCTTGTCGCCGACTCTGATCTTGCTGATCGGTTTCGTCGACCCGTCGGCCATCAGAACGAGTGTGTCGCCCTCGAACGAGCACGCGTGCGCTGCGTCATCGAGAAGCTCTTCGCCTGTTCGCCCCATCGATCGCTCGAGAGGACCTGCGAGACGTCCGAGCGGCAGCAGCGATCCGAAGTCAAACGCCGCCTGGCCGATCGCTGCGCCGCAGCCGCCCTTGTCGCTCGTACAGACCTCGTAGGCGTTGTATGCGGACGATGCCGCTGTTAGGGCCCCGGCGCCCAACGCGATGGGTCCGAGGATCGGTGCAGCGGGCGGGAAGATCATGGCGCCGATGCCTGCGACCGTGGCGACCGTCGGCGCGACGCTTCCGACGGTGTCCAGGAAGCCGTTGAGGTCGAAGAGACCGTACGGGTCACTGTTGACCATCGGGTTGTTGCCGGCGTAGGTGTAGGTCGACGAACCGCTGGTGGAAGCCGCCGGGTCAGGAATGGCGAACCGTCCGGTCGTTGGATCGTACGCCCGGGCACGCAGGTGCATCGTGCCGTCGCCGTTTGTGACCTGGCCGCCCCAACCGAATCCAGTGCCTCCGGGATCGGTATCGGTCCCTCTCGAGAGGCCGAACGGTTCCCAGCTCCGGCGCCCGACCAACGCACCCGACGCGTCGGTGACGGCTCGGATGTTGCCCTGCGGATCGGTGTGGACGTACTTGTAGGTCGCAGCCGTCGTCACCGGGTTGTCGGTCGTGGTGCCGATCAGGCCGAGACCGTACTGATAGCTCTTCGTCGTGCCCGCACCGCCACCAGCCGGCGTCGTCGTCTGCGCAGCGAGCTGGTAGCTCAGGGGATCCCAGGCGAACGAGGTAACCGTTCCGTCTGACTTGGTCGAGGTCAACCGTCGGCCATCGCCGTCGTAGGCGTAGCTGGTCGCCGGGGTACCTGTCGTCGCACTCTGAAGCTGGTTGGCCTCGTTGTAGACATACGTCGTGGTCGTTGAGGACCCGCCGGTGGGCGTGCTGGTCTGCGTCCTGGGGCGACCGTACGCGTCGTAGAGGTATGACGCGCTCCCGGATGGCCCTGCCCAGGAGTCCAGTCGGGCCGTTGTCGGGTTGTAGGTGTACGTCGTGGTGCCTGCCGGCCTGGTTTCGGTCTTGCGGTTTCCGCCGGCGTCGTAGGTCCACTTGACGTAGTCGGTCGCTGTGCTGCAGCTAGTGGCGCCGTAACAGACAGCAGTGAGCTGGTCGAGTACGTCGTAGGTGTTCGTGTCGGTCGTTGCCGTACTGCCTTCGGCGTGGGTGATTGAGGACGGGTTGCCCGCCGCGTCGAGCGCATAGTCCTCGTCCAGGATCACCTGACCGCCGGGGCGCATGTGCATGATGCCTGTCAGGCGGCCTGCCGCGTCGTAGTCGCGCTTCCAGGTTGCGCCGTTGCCAAGCGTTGCAGTGGTTGTCGAAAGGTCGTGGTTGTAGTCGTAGTCCGCCAAGACCTTCTTGGTACCGCCCGTCGGCGTAGTGCTGACCGTGTCGAGCTGTCCATCGTCGGTATAGGTGTAGCCGAGGTTGCCGTTCGGACCGTTTGCAGTTGCCAGGTTGCCGGCATCGTCGTAGCCGTAGGTGAACGTCGGCCCGCCGGCACGACTCACCGAGGCGAGTTGATCGAGCGGCGTGTATCCGTAGTTCACCGTCCCGGCGGCATCCACCATCGTCTTCCGATTCCCGTGGATGTCGTACGCGTATGTGACGTCCGCGGTTCCAACGCTGTCGTAATTGATCGATTTCAGAGCGCCACGGGGGTCGTAGTCGAACTTGGTCGGGTTGGTGCCGGAGAGTGCCGCGGTGGCGAGGTTCCCGCCCTTGTCGTAGGTGTAGACGTACGACCCGGTCGGGCCAACAGCCGTGGTGGGTTGGTCGGCCACGTCATAGCCATAGGTGATGGTCCGTCCGGCTGTATCAGTCGTCGTCTTCAGGTTGCCGTCATCGTCGTAGGTTGCAGTCGCTGCCGGCAGAGACGAGTCGGGGCCCTGGATCGACGTCACGTGACCGGCGTCGTCGTAGCCGTAGGTGGTGTCACGGTTCTTGGCGTCGGTGTAAACGTGGAGCAACCCGTTGTCGTAGTACGTGGTGCTCGCGGTACCGATGATCGGGTTGGAGACCGCCTTCGGCCGGCCGTCAGCATCGTAGGTGTAGGTCGTCGTGTAGCTGGTCGCGTCGCTGTCGAGCTGACTGGTGGTTACGTTCCCGCCAGGGTCCACCTGGGTCTTGAGCTCACCGTTCGGGAAGTAGGTGTACGTGCTGATGCGGCCCTCGGGGCTCGTGGTGCTGCGCAAGTCGCCGAACGAGTCGTACCCGTAGAGCGTGAGTTTGCCTCTGCCGTCCTTGTAACTCGTCAGGAGGCCGCGAGCGTCAACACCGTAGGTCTCGGTGAGCACCTTGCCGGTGACGGGCAGCGTTCGGGTAAGCGTCTTCAGGTTGCCCGCTGTGTCGTAGCCGAAGTCGGTGACCACGCCGTTGGCGTCGGTCGTCTCGACCGGGTCGTGCGCGGCGTTGTAGGCCGTTTCGACACGGCCATTGACGCCCGTAGACGCGATCATGTCCCCGTCTGGGCTGTAGACCATTTCAGTCGTGGTGCCGCGGGGGTCCCGCACGCTGCGGAGTTGCAGCTTGGCGTCGTAGGAGTAGGACCAGACCCGGCGAAGGGGGTCTACGCGCCTGGCGAGTACGCCATCGTCGTAATCGTCGATCCACTTCCCGCCGTTTGGTGCCGTCACGGTTGACTTCTCCGCAACCGAGTTCCAGGCAAAGGTCGTGTGCTTGTTGCGCGCGTCCCATTCGTCCGTGACACGCATGCTGGTCGGGTCATACGCCAGCTGCACCACGGTCTTATTGAGCGGGTCGCGTTCGTCGTGGAGCTGGTTGCTGGCGTAGTAGTCGTAGGTCGTCGTCTTGTTGTTGGGGTCGGTCACCGAGGTAAGCAGCCCGTTGGTATACCCGTAGGTGACGGTCGCACCGTCGTTGGCGGTGATCGTGTGCAACTGGCCCGACGCGTAGTAGTCGAAGGTCAAGGAACGGCCACTATTGCTGACGACACTGACCTGCCCTGCCGCACTATGAGCAACTGAATCGCCCCGGGTTTCGTGGAGGCTCGGTTACTTGGAACCAGCCCCGGTCGGGACGGGTGTCTGAGGGTAGTTCTCGGACCTGACTGCGGCCCAGTGGTTGGCCTCGAGCTCGGCGGGCGGGAC